>CAYLPQ010000049.1:0-15231 GCA_964385605.1 uncultured Oscillospiraceae bacterium
ACCTGACGCATTCTCTTCTTACCTTCCTTCTGTTTTTCAAGAAGCTTTTTCTTACGGGTTATGTCACCGCCATAACACTTTGCAAGTACGTCCTTACGCATAGCCTTTACAGTTTCACGGGCGATTACCTTACCACCGATTGCAGCCTGAATAGGTACCTCAAAAAGCTGACGGGGAATAGTTTCCTTGAGCTTTTCCGCAATGCGGCGCCCCCTTGCGTAGCTCTTTGTAGAATGAACAATAAAGCTTAATGCGTCCACCATATCTCCGTTAAGGAGAATGTCGAGCTTTACAAGGTCACTCTTCTCATAACCTGCCATTTCATAGTCAAATGATGCGTAACCGCGGCTGCGGCTCTTAATTGCATCAAAAAAGTCGTAAATAATTTCGTTAAGAGGAAGCTCATAATGAAGATTTGTTCTGTCAGCATCAAGGTATGTCATACCCTTGTAAGTTCCTCTGCGTTCCTGACATAGTTCCATAATCGAACCGACAAACTCTGTAGGAACAAAGATGTTTGCATTAACAATAGGCTCCTCCATATAGTCGATTTCCGCAGGTGAAGGAAGATTTGTAGGATTTGATACAAGCACCTCTTCCCCTGTTGTTTTATGAACATTGTATACAACACTGGGTGCAGTTGTTACAAGGTCAAGGTTAAACTCTCTCTCAAGTCTTTCCTGAATAATTTCCATATGCAGTAGTCCAAGGAATCCGCACCTGAAGCCAAAGCCAAGCGCCACACTGGTCTCTGCCTCGAAAGAAAGAGAAGCATCATTAAGCTGAAGCTTTTCAAGAGCTTCACGAAGGTCTCCGTACTTTGCACCATCGGCAGGATATATACCGCAGTAAACCATTGGATTGACACTTCTGTATCCGGCAAGCGGCTCTGAAGCAGGATTGTCAGCATCGGTAACAGTATCACCAACCTGTGTATCACGCACTGTCTTGATGCTTGCAGCAATATAGCCAACCTCACCGGCTTTAATAGATTTTGCCGGTGTCATCTGGTTGGGATGGAGATACCCAGTCTCAACAACATCAAACTCTCCGCCTGTTGCCATAAAGCGGATACGCATACCGGGTTTTATCTCACCCTCCATAACTCTTACATACACAATAACCCCTTTATAGGAATCATAGTAAGAGTCAAAAATAAGTGCCCGTGGCGGTGCAGTAACATCACCTGTAGGAGCAGGAATGTTGTTTACAATATATTCGGGAATTTCCTCGATATTAATACCATTCTTCGCGCTGATTCTCGGTGCGTCCTCCGCAGGGATGCCGATTACATCCTCAATTTCCTTGACAATTTCGTCAGGACGTGCACTGGGAAGGTCGATTTTATTTATAACAGGAAGTATTTCAAGGTTATGCTCAAGAGCAAGGTAGGTATTGGCAAGTGTCTGCGCCTCTATTCCCTGTGACGCATCAACCACAAGCAGCGCTCCCTCACACGCGGCAAGAGAACGCGATACCTCATAGTTAAAGTCAACGTGCCCGGGGGTGTCAATGAGGTTAAGGACATAATCCTGTCCATCCTTCGCTTTATATTTAAGTCTTACAGCACGTGCCTTGATAGTAATACCCCGTTCTTTTTCAAGGTCCATATTATCAAGTAGCTGTTCTGACATTTCACGGCTTTCAACAGTACCGGTTAATTCAAGAAGTCTGTCCGCAAGTGTACTTTTACCGTGATCTATATGTGCAATTATACAAAAATTTCTGATATTTTCCTGCATGGCTGCTCCCTTCAATTCTTTGAGTTTTCCATTTGGGATATATTGTATCACAAAAAAGGTGAAAAGTGAATAGTTTTTTAAATAAAATTTAGGGTGATATGAATTACTTCACATCACCCTGCTATTCAGCTTATTCGGGAAGCTTTGCTTTATCCCTGAGAGGACGAAGATTGCTGTCCCATATATACATATATTTGTTACTCTCTATTGGAAGTTCAAATGTATTAATACCCGATTCAATGTCAAACGTTGCACATCCGTCTTTTCCGAATGTAACAAGCTTTACAGTATCGGAGCTGCCGTTATATACCTCCGCCATAATTTTACCGTCTTTTACATAAGGTATTGCATAGCGTATTCCGTTAAGCACCATATTCCCCGCTTCGTAATACTTTGATGTTTCACGGTTATATTTACAGTAACGTATAGTGTTCATATCAATATACAATCCGCAGATGCCGTCCACTTCTTTTATAAGCTTCGTTTCTCCTGTTTTTGGATTATAGGAATAAATTTCCTTGTCAGTATTGAAATATAAAAGCCCCGAAAATTCCGCAAGTCCTGCATATATTACAGTTTCTTTAAACGAATAACCGTCACCTATGCTCCACTTGTCATCCTCTCCGTCAAGGTCTTCGTATATAACATTTCCGTCTCCGTCAACAAGATTATTTCCGCTTACCCAGTAGTCAATACCATCTATGGATACAATCTGTGAATGGTTTGTATGCCAGTCCGCATTATCAAATCTGTCAGAATCAGCCACCCGTCCGCCGGTATCGTAACCGAAGTGAGGATTATCCATAGACTGTATGCGTTCATCACTCAACAGCTCAAACTGATGGTCTACCTGGTCGGGACGTTCAGAGTCATCCCACGTTACATCTATATGGTACCACTTGCCGTCAACTTTAACAAGATTCCACGCGTGCTCCATTTCCTCTGACGTGACCATAACACTCTCAATACCGATAATGTCCATTATATAATTAAAAGCCAGTGCATAGCTTTCACACACGCCTGTTTTTGTAACCATAATGGTTATACTGTGATTCTGAAGAGTATGGTCATAAGCATAGTGAAGCACCATATAGTCGTGCACTTCCATAACCTTTTCGAAATCGGTCATATCATTTTCCACATAAAGAAGAATATTGTTTGTTTCTTCGTCAATCTGTTTCCACATTTCTTCTATTACGGATTTATCTGTTTCAGTATAGGTAGGTATGATCGCGGTAATAAGCATATTTTCAATATAACAGTCGCATTCATATTCATCATTAAAATAACATTCGCAATCATCCCCGCAATTACATATATATTGAGATTTATAGCCATACCTATTACCAATATAATAGTATTTAGGGTTCTCATAGATAACTTCAGCATACATTTTCACAAGTTCTTCTTCTGTTGTTATACCAAATTGTTCTATATTAATACTATGAGAAAGGTTAGCCCATCCGGCAAGGATCGTTTCCTCGAAGGAAGCACCCTCCGCCATAAGGCTCATTCCGCCTTCACTGTAGTCAGTAAAGGAAACCTCACCTTCTCCTATGCAGATGCGCTCTGTAGCTTCAAATTTCCACAATGCACTTGCACTGATATTCCCCATCAGTAAAACAGCTAAAAATATTGCGAGAGCCTTTTTCACTATAAATCAAACTCCTTAAATATATTTACGACCTGCCAACTATCATTTTACTATATTTCCCACCAAAATGCAACTGTTTTACAGATTATTTCATCAAACCATACTTTTTTTTCAATCTTTCCAGCTTTTCAACAATCATCGGCGCACCACAGTAAAGGAAAAACACCGTTGAAACTGCATGAATAATATCATAAGGAAGTCCGAGCATAAACGAGGTTTTCACAAGGTCCCACGTAGGATAGGGATACATCATCATTACGTTACCGAAATTCACAATCGGTCCGTAAAATAAAACTATTGCAATCAGCCCGAACACACACAGCGACCCGCGGGTTTTTCTGATAAAACCAAATCTGTAGAAAATGCCTGCCAGAAAACCAACTACACCGAATCCAAACATCTGCCACGGTGTCCAGGGGCCCTGTGACAAAAATAAATTTGATGCAAATACCGAAACCGCTCCCACAAGAAAGCCCGATTCCGCTCCGAGGCATACTCCTGTCAGAATTACGAGAGCCGCCATAGGTTTAAACTGCGGTAGCATAAAAAGAGCAAGTCTGCCTGCTGCTGTAAGCGCCGCAAGTGAGCTTATAACCACGATTTCTCTTGCGGCAGGTTTGCGCTTTTCAAAAGACAAAAGAAAAGGAGCTATAATTTCAAAAATTATCAGCAAACTTATAAAATAATATTTTCTGTCATTTAACCAGAATTTCCCGGCAAAAATGGTCAAAGGTATTAAAACAGCCAGCACAAGAAGGCTTACAAGAGTACTTTTTGACATTTTGCGGTTTTCTTTTTTTCCCTGCTTACCATACTGCCCGTCAAGTTTTGTCTGCGGAAAAATACAATTGAAAGCAACCGCAAACAATAGAAAAACTGCCGCATGTACTGCATACATCCGCCAATCTGTAAACTTATCGCCAAACAGTGCTGTTATTACGATTGCCACACAAGCTGAAATAATTCCTGTTACTATTTTTAAAGGCGACCTTTTCTCTTTTTTTACAGATGCAGGAGGCTGTTTATTTTCATAAAGCTTACTGTCGTGCAGTCTGATTTCTGTATTGTTTTTTTGCCCTGTAAGAGCATATACAATATCCTCTGCCAGAACTGCATTTTCAATAATTCCTCTGGACATACGGTTTGCCGCTGTCGTGTAAAAGCTCTTTCCCGAAAAGAATTTCCCAGGCTTATTCTCGCTGACAATGCTACCGTCAAAAAACATAGCACAATGCTGTGCATATTTACAGCAGAACTCTACATCATGAGAAACCATTACAACTGTTACTCCCATCTTTTTAAGAGAATAAAGTACAGATGCAAGTTTTCTCTTGAAACTGGCATCCAGTCCCTTTGTAGGTTCGTCCAGAAGTAATATATCGGGTTTTAACAAAAGAACCTTTGCAAGAGCAACACGTTGAGCTTCTCCCCCTGACAAATCATAGGGATGACGTTCTAAAAGCTCCTGAAGCTCACAAAGAGAAATAACTTCATCTGTAAGATTTGCCTTTTCCTCTTTTGAAAGCTTTTTGTCAGAAAGAATTTCAGAAAGCTCACCACGTACACTCTTTTCCACAAATATAGTCTGCGGATTTTGCGGAAGCATCGCAATACGGGTGTTGTCACCGTTAATTTTTATACTTCCGCGGTAGGGCTTATTAATACCACTTATCAACGAAAGTGCCGTTGTTTTTCCGCTGCCGTTACCACCAAGAATTGCGTAAAACTCGCCCTTACGTATTTTGGCACTGAGCCCTTTTATGACATCGGAAGCATTCTTTTCGTATCTGAAATATATGTCGTCAATTTCAATAGCCGTTTCTTTATTATTATCTGCCCCGTCCTCTGTTTCTATCTTTCTGACAGGCTTATCCTTTGAATAGCTTAAAATC
The DNA here is from genome assembly GCA_964385605.1 of uncultured Oscillospiraceae bacterium. Classification (GTDB taxonomy): domain Bacteria; phylum Bacillota; class Clostridia; order UMGS1883; family UMGS1883; genus UMGS1883. The sequence goes on from CAYLPQ010000049.1 coordinate 5,289, forward strand.
CACTCTCTGCCCTCTTTCACCGTGACAGGGGTAATATCTCCGCTTTCTGTACTTGCATATACCCTTGCCGCTGTAGGAAGTGCATCTGTCATTGGCGAATTAATTTTTTTAAGCTCTGCCGCTGCTTCGCAGGGTCTTCCCAGAAATACCGCTCTGCCCTTTTCCATAACAAGCACCCTGTCTGAAAGAGCAAATGTTTCCTCAAGCCTGTGTTCGGAAATTATTACCGTTGTTCCGATTTCACGGTTTATCCTTGAAATTGCATTGAGGAATTCCTGTGCAGCTATTGGGTCAAGCTGACTTGTAGGCTCGTCCAGAATAAGAACCGACGGCTCCGTAACCATAACAGATGCAAGATTAAGAAGCTGTTTTTGTCCGCCGGACAGCTCACTGACTTTTTTGTAAAACCAATCCTCAATCCCGAAGAACGATGCCATTTCTGCCACTCTTGCACGGATGGTGCTGTTTTCCATCCCCATACTCTCGGGTCCGAAAGCAAGCTCGTGCCATACTTTATCCGTAACGACCTGATTATCGGGATTTTGCATTACAAAGCCTATTTTCTCTGCCTGGGTGCGGTGGTCAAGGTCATCTGTACTTTTTCCGTCAAAAAGTACTATTCCGCTTTTTTCTCCGTTTGGTGCAAGAACAGGTTTTAACAATCTTAAAAGTGTAGATTTTCCACAGCCTGACACTCCACAAACAGTCAGAAATTCACCTTTTGCTATTTCTATGTTCAGATTATCAAGAGCAAGGCAGTCTGAAGACGGATATTTAAATGTAAGGTTTTCTATTTTGAAGATTTCCATCTGTAAGCCTCCCTTGCTTCTATGATAATGGGCATACAGCATAATAACAAATATGCCGCTTCACACAAAATTTCTCCCGTACCTGTCCAGTTTACCTTAACTGTAGGAAAATATCTGTATTGGACTATGCCGCTTATTACTCCGGTCAGAACTATAGCAGTATTTACCAAAATCCATAAAAGTGCCGCTCCGTCTCGCCTGTCAAAGCGGAAAATGCTGTAAGCAGTTCTCCCATAAAGTCCGTAGCCACGGCTTTTCATACTATCTGAAACCTCAACAGCATTTTCAAGGGACCAGGTTATAAGTATTGAAAGAATTTTAACCCAATAGCGGCATCGTTTTATAATTCCGCCTGAACTGGCATCTCTTCCCAGAGCTTTTTGCATAGTAATAATTTCCCTTAACTGCATCTTGAATCTTGGAATAAACCGAAGTGTCATAGAAAGCACCAACGAAAGTCCAGGAGACACTTTTCCGAACAAATAAACAAATTTATCGCTTGTCATAACCTCGTTATATGAGGAAAAATGAAATATGACCGCCGCTACCATAGTTGCGGCGGCAAACGCATATATTGCTGACTCTGCCGTAAAGGGATTCCCGCTTGGAAAATACGCAAGAATTGTAGCTCCCTCGTGATTAAACACAGGGTTAATCAAAGCCGCAAACAGTATAAGAGGTAAAACCATCCAAAGGTTAACAGCCGTTTCCTTTTTCCCCTTAAATATCAAGCTACTCATTACTCCACCAAAAAGGGAAATCGCCAAAAAAACTGGGTGCATCAGAAACATCGAAAATCCAATAACACACACGAAATATGTAAAATTAACTATCGGGTGATATGTTTTAAATTCATTCATCTGTGCACCTCCGTTATATTAGTTTATATTGTTATTGCCGACATCTTTTCCAAGGTCACAGGTGTATATCCACTCTATCCTGTCGCCTTCTTTAATTTGATAGCGGGAACAGCCGTATCCAGGAAACCATCCGTCCACCCTGTACATCCACCCTGAAAGCTCTCCGCAGTCGAACTCATACAGGTTATTTATTCCCTCTATGTAAGCACTGTTATATATGGGAGTATTTACATACTCAAAATGTATGCCGTTTCGCTTCATCTCACGAAGTAAGACGTTAAAAACGCTCTCCCCTTCGTAAAAGCTTACCTGACGTTCAGCAAATATTATGCCGTCAGCGGGAACAAGCTCTTTCTTTTCATCATCAAGCAGTTCAAGATTGTCAAGTATACGGTCACACCTTACACTTAATGTGCAGGTCAGCTCCTTGTCTGTTATTGTAACAGTCTGCGGTTCTATGGGACCGGGATGCCCGGCAGGAGTAGATTCCGTCCTGCACTTGTCAAGCTCTTCATTCTGCACGGATTCCTTTGCAGACTCAATCTGTGGTTTGTCCGGCTTAATTTCATTTTCAGGTTCACTCTGCATCTCGTCCGGTAGCTGCTTATTTTCTGTCGGTGTCTGAACCGCAGGCAAAGAAATCACGGATTTATCTTCAGACGGTAGTTCCTGATTTATTTTCGGAGCAGTTTCAGAATTATTATCTGCCTTACCTTCTTCAGGAACGACACTGCCCCACATATAAGAACCAATCAGCAAGAGTGCTATAATAATAAGTGCTGTTATTTTTCCTTTGTTCTTTTTTAAAAAGTTCATAGATTATACCTCAAGCAAATTATAAATCATCTGGGCAATTTCCCCACAGTCAACTTCTTTTTCGGGAGAAATCTCCATACCGTTTTCTTCTATTATACCTTTTTCACAGCAGAATGCAAGCTCTTTCATTGCCCACGAAGCTGTTCTGACGTAATCTGTGTATTCTGCGAGTATATCTCTTGCAGTTATAATTTCCATTTCTGTATCAATTCCCAGCACTACAGCACACCGAGCAAGCATTACCGTCGCTTCCTGCCGCGTAATAGTAGAATAAGGATTGAACAGTTTTTCTGAAACCCCTTTTACTATGCCATACTTGCAGGCAGTATTTATATACGGATAAAACCAGTCACTCTCATTAACATCTTCAAATTCTTTCCCGTACGACAATTCAAACCCCATTGCCTTTACGGCAATAGTTGCAAATTCTGCCCGTGTCATCAAAGCATCCGGGGCAAAAGCATCGTAGCTTTTGCCGTTTATTATTCCTTTGGAATAAAGTATCTCTACAGCTTTTTGATTTTTATGACCCACAATATCTGCAAATGTTGATTTCCCCGTTTTTTCATCAAAATGCTCATTATTTGTTTCAGGAATAATAACTTCAGTTGCATCTGTCATATCATAGAGTCCCGGCTTCCCCGCAAGGAAACGGTTTAATGCAACAAGAGCATAGAATGCCTGCTCTGTTGCCATCTGATTGGTGGTACTGTTTTCTATATGTAAGAATCCACCGTCATTATAATATGTGAGAAGACTGTCAAGAACTGTATTTCCGTTTTTGGTAAACTGTACATCAGTATAAGCTATTCCAAGCTCGCATAATGCTGTAAGCACCTGTGCAGAGCTTTCGCAGTTTTCCGCACCGCCGCTTGAAAATCCTCCGTCACTTTTTTGGTTGAGACTGAGCATTAAAAGTGCTTTCTGCACTGCATTTTCCACCTGGGCACGGTTGCGGTAACCGGCAAGGGCACATAGTGCCATTGCCGTAATATCCACATCTGTAACTTCTCCGTCTCTGTTAAGTGACCAGCCTCCGTCAGGATTCTGACATTCAAGAATGTAATTTATATACATTTCTCTGGTAGCTTGTGTCGCGGTATCAGGATTTTCCGGGATTTCATAGTCATTGCTGTCAAGAGCAATCAATGCCCATATAGGACCGTTTATACCCTGCCACACCGTTTTTTCATAATCAGAAAGCGGTAAAAGAAGATTATATCCACCAACATCCCGCGGATCCTTTCCTATAGCGGTAAGAGCAAGAACAACTCTTGAATACTCGGTGTATTTCCTCTTATGCAGTACTCCCTCGCGTTCAGCGGTGTATTCTTCCACTCTTTTGTAGTAATCGGAAAAATGCCCGTCATCGCTGACTGCATCGCTTCGTGCAAGCCCGATAACTGCCCATTCACCGCCCACTGACGAAACGGTTGGGGCTTTAACCATAGTTTTAATGTAGGATGCAGTGTTATCAACTATTTTCTGAATTTCAGCATTTTCAGCAAACACCGTATGTGAAAAACAGTTTACAATCAGTAAGACTGAAAGAAATATAGTAAAAAGTCTTTTCATTTTTTATTAGTCCTCTGTCTGAATATTATCGAGCATAGTGCAAAGTATTTTTGCAACCTGCGCTCTTGTAGCATCGCCCTGCGGTACAACAGTACCATCCTCAAAGCCTCCGATAATTCCGCATTTTGCCGCTTTATCAAGATAGTCACGTGCCCAGGGAGAAATTTTTTCTTCATCTGTATAGGTTTTGAGAGATGATGTTTCTTTAAGCTCATAGCTCATAGTCTCACAAAAACGCATTACTAGAACTGCAATCTGCTCTCTTGTAACAAACTCATTGGGTGCAAATTCATTTTCTGAAATGCCATTTGCCACTGAATTTTGTGTCGCCCAGGCTATAGCTGAAGCATACCAGTCACTCGCATTAACATCACTGAACTGTACATTATTTGTGACAGTTTCTTCTCCGCTTAATCTGTACAGAAGTGAAACAATTTCGGCACGGGTAATTTTGTCTTCGGGAGCAAAGACACCTTCTGCCTTTCCGTTAATTATATTTTTTGACGCAAGAGTGCTGATATAATCCTCTGCCCAGTGGTCCTTTGTATCATTAAAAATCCCGGAGATAACAGATTCAGCTTCTTCTGTTTCTGTCTTTTCCACTTCGGTTGCTGTATCAATAACAACGTTTGTGTTTTCTTTTTCTGGCTCTTTATCTTCTTCTGTTTTCACAGAGGAGCTTCCACTGCCTCCTCCGCCGCCACCTGAAGATGAGGGTTTTGTAACTTTTACTGTATAATATGTTTTGTAAAATCCACCCAAAGTCTGCAGTGCAAAGGTAACATCATCTTTATAGTCTGTTTCCGAAAGAATGTCTGAAAGACCTTCCCCGTCACCTAGCTCAAGGTATTTCTCATGAAGACTTGTCTCAAGTTCTGCAACCAATTCAGTTATCTTTGTAGAGCTTTTTACCTTTACAGGTATAACAAAAGGTGTTTCAGCACTTCCGTCACCTTCAAGAGGGGTATTTTTTCCGCCCTCTTCATATTTACCGAGGTAATAGGTTGTAGTTCCTGTCCAGTCGTTTTCGTCTGCATATACGGTGTTACTTGATATAATGGTCTCAATACCACCGAGAGTAATTTTTTCAACTACGGGACCACCTGTAAAGTAGCTACCAACATCTGTTCCCCAGCCCTTTACACTGTAGTGGAGTTTTATTGTATCTCCCTCCTGCACAGTCACATCGCTTGCAGCCAACATAGGAAATTCATCATTAATACTTATCATCCAACCACTTTCATTGGTGCAATCCATTTCACTCAATCCATTCACAGAGGAAAGATATGTGCCGTAGGATGCAATTGTATACGGAATTTCTTCTGCATCAAGCGCGCTTTTAAGCGCATCAAGCGCATTTGTTCCTGCCTCAACCTCAAATCCTGTTGTTTCGTGAATTATACCGTTTTCACTTACAGGAATTTCCGCAGCAGGATTTTCCTCTTTATATGTAACGGCTGTATAGTCGTATACACCAATATTTACCGCAACAGTTTCAGCTTCTTCCTCTTCTTTTTCAACTATAAAGCTATATACGCATCCGTCTACACTTTCCGCATCACTTCCAAACTCACCGCTATTCATTGTGCTCCAGTAGTTTAATCCACATGCAACGGTAATTACATCGCCGTCATTCACGGGAACACTTTCCGTTCTTTTGTAGTAATTTATATTTTCAGGAAGCTCCTGCCAAGGTGCAAGCCCGCTGATTGAGCTTTCGTAATCCGCCTCGCCCTCAATATATCTGAATCCACCTTCATCGTTAACCTCTGTATTGACATAGATTCTTGTCTGGAAGTTTTTATTTGTTGCAATTGGAGTTACCTTTACACTGTCTGTTTCTGCAGGAACAGTGAGAGTATATTCATAGGTATCCTTTTCAAATTCCTTATCAAGTGTACCTTCACTGAATTCTACAATAGAAACTGATTTGTCGTTATTTCCCCACGGGCTTCCCAAGTCTTCACCGAAGTTCGATGTAAATGATAGCTTGATAAGGTCTCCGTCAGAAACATAGAAGTTGTCAATACCTGCACTTGTGAACCAATCGTTAAGAGTTATCGTCCAGCCTGCCATACTGCTGCCGTCCATTTCTGAAAGTCCGTCAATTTCACTTATATAGCCGGATTCTGCCCCTGTTTGAGATAGACCTGCTTCTTCCAGTGCATCAAGCAATACATCTACTATTTTTGTTGTTCCATCCTCAATTTCAACCTCTGCCATGTCAAGCTTTTTCCCTTCCCAGGGAGCACCGTTTGCAACAGAATACACATTGTTTTCCACTGTCACATACACTGTCGCCACATCATCTGCAAATGAAACGGGCACAAGTGTAATCAGCATTGCTAATGCAATAACTACAGAAATAAGTTTTTTTAAATTCATCTTTTTTGTCTCCCTTTTAGTGTTTTTTGTTTCTTTATCTACCCTCCTTACACCGCAGGAAACAAAAAAGCTGCGGCTTCCGCCACAGCTGATTTTCTGTGTTAATCTTTTATTTGTACGCAAATAAAACCGCTACCCAATGCCGAAAATTGCGGCGGGAAGCGACACCTCCAGTGCAGGTCTTCTGACTTGTATCGTTATTACCTATACCTCTACCTTCCCAATTTCTCAGTGACCGACTTTCATCAACGAAGTATAAGCCGATACATACAGCGGCAGTTCCGTCCGGGATTCCCACCCGGTTCTCTTTTCACCCGATATACCTTGATAAATCTTTTGCAGTATAAAGGACACACTGTGTGAATTTATTTAGTTCCGCACAATTGTATCACGAAAAAATTTTTTTGTCAAGAATTAGCCCGGACACCTATAACTTTATTTTGTCTGTCAAATTCGCTATCAACGGAATAATTTGTATTTTTAGCCTGTTGATTTTGCGAAACATTGTATGCCAGGGGATGGTTCTATGTCATAAACAAAAAAAGCAACAAATAAAACAGATAAAATTGAAAATTAATAAAATGTTAATAATATGTATTGTCTTTTTTACTTGACACAACATCTAGTAGATGATATAATCTAAATACAACTAGGGATATATATCTGTTGTAGAAAGGAACTGATGAAAAATGATGAAAAAATTGCTTGCCTTATTCCTAGCGCTTTTAATGAGCTTCTCTTTGACATCTGTTTTTGCAGAAGAAGAAGTAGCCCCTGAAATTGAGGTTATAGAGGAGGCTATAGATTCAGACGAAGTGTACACCCTTGATGTAAACAAAATAAACAATGTTTGCATTGACGTAACCGGAAACAGACTGGAGTACATATTAATTGATGTTGACAGTGTCTCCCCTGCTGCAGGCACACTACTTTATAATTATGACGGTTCAAAACCGGTTGAAGTTGATTCTAGCACAAAGTATTACAGAGAGAAGTCAACCAGCAGCACAAAACTTATTTCCACTGTTACATTTGTGCCTAAAATGACTTTTTCAGGCGAGGTTGAAATCAACTATACTGCCTACGATAAAAGATCCAGTACTAAAGATGCATATCAGACTTTCACAGGTAAGATTGTAATTACCATCAGTGAAAGTGTTAACGGCGGAGATGTTGACCTTATCAAGATTGATGCAAGAAAAGGCGGAAAATACAAATTTAACATAGGCGATTTTGAAAAAGCATTCAAAAATGCCGGTGTTGATATGCTTTATATGAAGTTTACATTGCCGGATGCAGAAAATGGAAAGCTTTACTACAATTATTCTGCCTCAAGTTCTTCAAGTTCTTATAATAAATCGGTAAACTCTTCTACAGCATACTATCTGGATCCGAAATCTTCTTCCCAGCTTTCCTTTGAAAAGGTTACTCTTGTAATCGAAAGTGATGCGGCTTCAAAGTTTGATTTGACTTATACGGTTGTTGATAAGGATGATTATGATTACAGCGGTATAATTACTTTTATACTTGATTCCGGAGACAGCTACGATACTACATATGAATCCAATGGCGAAAGTGTTTTCCTGCGCGCTTCAGATTTTAATGCCGAGTGCATTGATAATACAGGTTCACGTCTTCGTTCCATTAAGTTTTCAAAGCCATCTTCAGGAACCTTATGGTATGACTATGACAACGAAGAAGATTCCAGGGCGCAGGTTTCCACAAGTAAGTCGTATTATTACGATTCAGAGCCTTATCTTTACCTTATAGCTTATGTTCCCAAGAATGACTATAGAGGAACTGTTCACATCGACTATGAAGGAACAAGCATAAGCAATGAAACATACGATGGAACTATAACTATTAAGGTTGATACTGACAATCTGGACGAAGCTGATGATATTACTTATTCAGTTAAAAATACTTCCTATAAGACATTTTCAGCTTCAACTTTTGGTTCAGAATGTAAAGAACTCACAGGTGAAACTTTAGACTATATTAAGTTTAACTCACCTTCAAAGGGCAAGCTTTACTATAAATATAATAAAACTGAAGAATATACGATTTCTTCTTCTGATAAAATTTATTATAAATCGGCAGACGGCGACTATCTGAATTATGTATCTTATGTTCCTCAAAAGAACCATACAGGAACAGTTACCATCACCTATACAGGTATGACCACAGAAGAAACCCTCTTTAAAGGCGAGGTTAAGATTTCTGTAACAGGAACAACAAGTTCATCTAGTTCATCAGGGTCATCCAGTTCGTCCAGCAGCTATGATGTAAGTGACATTAAATACTCCGGCACTGTTGGAAAGGAAATCAAATTCAGCAGAACTGACTTTTCAGAAGTATGTGACGACTATACCGGAGACGATTTGGATTACGTTGTATTTACAGCAGTATCATCTTCTGTAGGTTCTATGTACTATGACTACGACGGTGATGACGAAGAAAAGATTGGCTCATCGGACAGATGCTATTATTCAGGCAGCTACCCGTTGCTTTCGGAAATCAGCTTTATTCCCAAAACATCCGGTACAATAAAAATTAAGTACAGAGCTTATCCAGAAGATGAAGATGATTATACAGGCTATGTATGTCTTACAGTTAAAGGTAGCTCCTACGATGAAGATGACTATGATGAATCCAACAACAATATGGGAAACTTTAAGAAGAGTAAAACCTATGTGAGCGGATTATTCAAGGATGTTGATGAAAACGAATGGTACGGAGCTAACTCATCCGGTGTAATAAAATCTGCATATGCTTACGGCTTAATTCAGGGTCGTACAGACGGAACTTTTGATCCTAACGGAAATATGACTGTTGCAGAGGCAATTACCATTGCCGCAAGAATTAGTGATGTTTACTATGAGGACAATGCCGAGTTTGGTATCGGTAATGAAAACTGGTACGATGATTATATTGATTATGCTGTTGAATATAACATTATCGAAAATGATCAGTTTGTTGACTACAACATCAATATAACAAGAGAAGAAATAGCAATGGTTTTTGCAAATATTCTCCCCCGATCAGCTATGGAAGAAATCAATGATGTAGATTCAATTTTAGACGTAAATGAAGACAATATATACTTTGGAGAAATCATCCATTTATACAGAGTTGGTATTCTCGGAGGCGATGCTACCGGTAAATTCAACCCCAAGAATTGTATTACTCGCGCAGAGGTATCTGCAATTATTTCAAGAATTGTTGATTTAGGAGAAAGATTAAGAAAATAAATTAATTCTCAACAAAAAAAGCAGGCAGTGCCTCAATGTCATTAAGTTAAGATGATATTGCCCGAGGTGGAACGAGTAAAGAGCTTGAAATCATATTGGTTTCAGGCTCTTTTTCGTTAATATTATAATTTATCGCATAGCAAACAGGCAGTCGAAAAAAACTGCCTTGAACAATAGACTTTTATTAAGATCTATGCTACTCTATATATGAAGCTCACAGCTGATTGATACCTTATGGTGCGAATGT
>CAYLPQ010000050.1:0-14774 GCA_964385605.1 uncultured Oscillospiraceae bacterium
GCTTCTTTTCTTCAAAGTATGTATAGTTTTCTTCACTCTCATAACCTGCATCAGCAGTTACATCTTCATATTGAACTCCAAGATACTTTTCCATTTTATCAATCAGCGGTATCAAAGTCAGTTGGTCGCTTCTTTCACTTGATATATCAAAGCCCGTGATATATTCTCCCTCTACTGCTAATTGGACATTGTATGCCGGTTTAAGTTGAGCATTTCTCATATGATCTTCCTTAAGATGCATAAAGGTTGCAGACGGGTCAGTCTTTGAGAAACTATTCCTCCCTGCAAATGTTTCCTGATACCTTTCATATTTTTTCTTGCGTTCTACAAGCTCTGCAAGTTGTTCAATATCCCTTTGCAGTTCGCTTTTTCTTTTCCCTCTGCCATATACGAATGGTGCTTGAACTTTTAAATTTAAAGCATTAAGAAGTTCTTCAGGTTCTTTGCAGTTTGTTATATATTTGATACATAAATCCGAGATTAATTTATCCAACTTTTCAAGTAGTCGAATTTCGTATTTTGTGGTACTCTTTTTCCAAACAAAGTTATATTTATTTGCATTTGCTTCGATTTTCGTACCATCTACAAACAGATGCTCAAATTGAATTTCACCTAAATCCTTAAGTTTTTGAACAAGCTGACAAAACAGCTCTTCGTAACTTTCACTTAAGCGAGTGCTTCTAAATCGGGCTATTTCATGATAACTTGGTGCCTTCTCTCCATTTAGAAGCCAAATGTAGTTAATATCCCTTGTGCAAGCCGAGTGTATATTTCTACTTGAATATTCACCTTCCATCGCTGCATATATTACTACTTTGAGCAGAGTTCGGGGAGGGGTTGCTCTTCTTCTGCCTAAATTAGAATATGTTCGATAAAGTGCAGTCAAATCCATTTCATCAATTACTTCATCAAGCAAACGAACACTATCGTTTTCGGGAATTGTTTTTTCTGCAAATTCTTCTGAAATTAGTAGTTGAATATTTCTTTTCATTTTGGTATAATCTCCTTGGTATTAGTTTTATTTCGCAATTTAATTATACCAAAAAACGAGGACTTTTGCAATTTGCAATCGTCCTCGTTTTTTCTTTCTTGGGCTTTTATTTTGCTACAGCCCCTGTTCTCATTTTTACGAATAATATTCAATAAGCCAGTTACAGCTAACAATCTTTTCCGCTATCATACCTTTACTGTAATAGTAATGGTTAGCTGCTTCAAAGCCCACTTCGGGACGACGGCACATAATTTCGTATACTTTTTCTGCAATAGATTTTTCTTCTTTTATCGTTTCAATAAGTTCCTTTGCAATATCGGCATTTACTTCTTCAATGTACGCATCACGAAGTCTTACAAACTTAACCTGGTTATATGATGCTCTGAAAAGAGAATAACTTATGTAAGCTATATCCGCAAGCTCGCTGTTTCCTTCAAGAAGCTTCATACCCTCTTCCCACTTTTCGCTGACAAGCCTGTACTGATTTTCAAGGACATCTGCGGGATAGTCAGCTCTCCAGTCTTCTACATTATCATACGAGTAGCAAGTCATAGTTGCGTGGTATCCTGTAGGTTCATGATAAAGGATATTACTTACACCACCGTTCTGCGGTCCTACATAAAGCACACCGATATGGAAAGGAAATTCACTGAAAGCTTCGCAGAATTTGTCCGTAGCTTCTTTAATCTGTTCAGCCTTATCACCGTAAACAATACTCATTGCTTTGTCGAAATCAAGCTCCTCGTTTCCGTTTTCAATAAAGAATGCTTCCGACATCATACGGATTGAGGGCGACGGATAACCGCCGAGAGTCCAGCTGAGCATCAAATGGTCTACTTTCTCTCCAAGAAGTGCATCAAGGTGCTTATAAAGTGTTCTGTACACAGGAATATACGGAGTCGTGGAACATTCCCAGCTACAGTTTACCTGTACTTTTGCGGCAATCTCGTGGTTTGATTCCTTTGCCCACTTCCACTCTTTCTGACTTTGCTCGCTGATTCCTTCAACGGAAATGGAATAATCACTTACCTTACATTTAACCCCGCCTCTTGTAAAGGGAATTGCAGTTTCACGTTTTGCCATAATGATGACATCTTCAGGTAATTCCTTTATGCATTTTTCGATGTCCTCGTCATTCATATCAAGACCCGGTGACCACGACCAGTCCCACGCAATAACTTTGATTGTAGGATTCACACTGTGTGCAGCCTTTGCAACAATGCTATTCACTGACTTAACAAGCTCCCACGGTCTTACATCCTTACATCTTTCGCAGGGGATGTTAATCTCATTTCTTGACTTACAGTGTGTAAGGTTTTCTGACATTGTAATTGTGAAAAATCCTCCAAGGTTAGGAACTTCTTTACAAACCTTTTCTATGGCTTCATAAAGATATTTCTGTGTTTCGGGGGAAGATACGCACATACACGCATACTGCCCTGAAACTGCACCTTTCATATCAGGATATTTTTCAAAGAACGAAAGCGGCATTGTTCTTGGCTCATTTATGTACATATATATTCTGATACCGTACTTTTCTGCACGCTGGGCAAAGCTACGGAGATTTCCAAGACGATTCTCCCATCCATCTGACATTTCCGGAGCAAAGGAAAATTCAATAATTCTGTAAAGTACACCCTGAAGCCATATTCCGTTTACACCCGTGCGGGCATATTCCTCAAGAAGTGAGTCGGGACAGTATTCCCTGCTGTCAACATCAAGAGCCCCCTCATAAAGTCCGCAGAAAGAATATATATATCTTGCACCGAATCTTGGTTTACGGATATATTCAGCTTTATCAAAGAACATACCACCGTTAACCTTTGCAATATCTTCCAGTCTGTAAAGGCCACGAAGAACACCTGCACTTGAACCGCCTTTTATCTCGATTTTGTTTTCGTTTATATGGATTTCATGATATTCTTCCTCTTTGTCAGAAAGAAGTGTGAGTTCAATTTTCTTATCGCTGTCTGCGGCCTTTTTGAGAGAAACTCCCCATACATCCGCAGCTGTTGCAACAAATCTTTCAACCATTGAATCTACTGCACTGTTGCCCGTTTTATTCGAAACAGCCCAGGAAGAATCAACAACAATCTGTTCTGCCGCCGGAGATTTTTTCACAACCTCTTCTGATTCCTTGTTCCAGAAGTCAAAAGCATCCTTTTCGCCATTGACAGCACTGCGAAGAACCGTAACTGCATTCTTTATCTTCTCCGTCTGCGCAATCTCGTCTTCTGTAAGCTCGCGGTATACAAGCTTTTCGCAGTTTGGCTTGAAGCTACCCAGCTTGATATCCAGGAAATCCTCTTCTTTAAGCACCATCGCAAGCTTGTCCTCTGACCAGCCCAGAAGCTCTGTAAGCTGTTCGTAAGGAAGCAGATGCCAGTTATTGCGGATAGTTGTTATGTATCCTTTTTCTGTCCATTCCTTAATATTTTTCTGCTCGGAAAGTCCCATGCGCATAGCTTCGTATTCTACGTTTTCTACACTTGTTTTGAGAACTTTCGCAATGATTTTTTTGTCAACAGTTTCCCAGTTACGGAAAATAAAGGTTTGCATAACTGTGGGAAAATACTTAAACTGTATTGCTTCGTTTTTTACATTTGGTAATGGCATTATTAACACTCCTTTTATTTAACTGCAATTATAACTCTGTCATTATTACCGTAATCTTTAAATAATTCAACACAGGCGAAATTCTTAAGCAAATTTTCTACATCTTTCCCCTGGTCGTAGCCTATTTCAAATGCTAACATACCGCCTTTTTTCAGTGCGTTGTATGCCTTTTTCGCAATTGTTCGATAAAAGATGAGGCCGTCCTCGCCGCCGTCTAGGGCAAGGTGTGGCTCAAACTCACTCACTTCAAGAGTTTTCATTATTTCGCTTTTTATGTAAGGAGGATTTGACACGATAATGTCATACTCCCCCTCTATTTCATCATTCAGAACATCAAGCCGGAAAACTTCTGCTCTGTCCGCTACTTTGTTAAGCGCTGCATTTTCTTTTGCCGCAACTATTGCTCCGTCTGCAATGTCTGTAAGGTTGACATTACTTTCTCTTATAAAATGCGCAAGACTGATTCCTATACATCCGCTGCCGGTACACAAATCAAGAATTTTTGGTGCAGAAGATATATTTTTCTCAATTATTCTTTCCACCAGGCATTCTGTATCAGGACGCGGAATGAGGGTATCGGGATTAAGCCTGAATGTAAGCCCCATAAACTCCTTTTCACCAAGGATATACGCAACCGGAACACCCTGTTTTCTTTTTTGAATATACTCCCGGAACACTCCTAGTTGCTTGTCATCAGGCATTTCAAAAATCAATGCCGCATCGCTCTTTCCCATTGCACGTGCAAGAAGCACCCTGGCATCAAGCAACGGAGATTCGGAAGTTTCAAGGCACTCCGCAGCATTTTTTAAAAGCTCTTTTACCATTTGTCATCCTCTTTGTTATCAGTGAGCACTGCCTTCATTGCCGTAATAGCAACTTCAAGCTGACTGTCATCGGGTTCACGGGTAGTAATGTTCTGAAGCCACATACCGGGCTTGCTGAGAACGCACACAATCTTACTCTGACTTCTTCCCGCCCAACGTATAATTTCATAACTGAGTCCGGCTACAACAGGCAAAAGAAGGAGACGGAGTCCAAGTTTTGCCAGGGCATTTTCAAAAGAAATGAAAGAAAATAGTATGATACTAACTATCATCACAAACACAAGAAAGCTTGTTCCGCATCTTGGATGAAGACGTGACATAGTACGGGCATTTTCTGGAGTCAGCTCAAGACCTGCTTCATAACAGAAGATAGTCTTATGCTCTGCCCCGTGATATTGAAATACCCTTTTTATATCTTCCATTCTTGATACAAGAAGAACGTAACCAAGGAAAATACCGATTCTCACAACACCTTCAATGAGTGTTTTTATTATATTATTTTCAACAACTTTATCCAGAGCAAGAGTAACAAGATATGGTAATACAAAAAACAAACCAATTGAAAAGATTACCGAAATAAAGAGCGAAAAATATATTACTATATCCTTTACCTTATCGCCAAACTTTCTTTCAAGCCACTTATCAAACTTTGATTCTGTGCTTTCTTCTCCCTCAATATCAAAAAACTCTGCACTCCACATAAGGGCCCTGATGCTCGAAATCATTGAATCAAAGAATGCAAACACACCTCTTACAATCGGAATTTTGTTAACGTGGTACTTTGTAACAAGAGAGCTTATCTCTTTTTTATCAACAACTATTTCGCCGTCACTTTTTCTTACAGCAGTGGCAATTTCCTTGGGGCCTTTCATCATAACCCCCTCCATAACGGCACTTCCGCCAATGCTTGTTATATGCTTTTTTTCTTTATTTTCTTCCACAAGAATCCCTCCTTATACACTTCTGAATCCGCGTCCTATAATTTCACTGCTCGTAGTTACAATTATAAAAGCATGAGGATCAATCTCTTTTATTTTACTTCGCAGTTTTATTGCTTCCATACGTTTACATACGGTGTGTATCATTGCTTTTTCCGTATGAGTGTATTCACCTGTAACCGTACTTACTGTTACACCGTGATGCATGGTTTCTATGATATATTCCGAAACTTTTTCCCTTTCGGTTGTTATAACAACAAAATATTTGCAGGTGTTAAGATTTTCTATCACTGCATCCACAATAAATGCCTTTGCAAAAAGACCGAGTACCGAATAAAGACCTGCCTGTATGCCAAATACGGCAAAAGAGCTTGCCGCTACAATAAAATCCACAGCAAGAAGCGCTTTACCTACATCTATTGACGTATACTTTTTCAGAATAAGCGCCATTATATCTGTTCCTCCGGAAGATGAGCCTGCGTTAAAAATCATTGCCGAGCCTATAGAAGTAAGAAGCATTGCATATACAAGCTCAAGAAACGGCTGGTCTGAAAGAGGAGCCGAAAGGGGTGCTACCTTCTCAAAAATAAAGGTTATAGCAGAATAAAACATACTGCAATAAACTGTTTTTATCCCATTTTGCCTGCCAAGAAGCAAAAAGCCTAACAACAAAAGTCCTATATTGAGAATCCATATCCACAATCCGGGGCTTATTGGTGTAAGCTTTGCCAGAATAGTACCTATACCCGTCACACCGCCGGTTGCAAAGCCGTTTGGTATTTTAAAGAAATATACACCAACCGCAAGCAATATACTTCCTGCAGTCATCATCAAAAAATTATCAAATTTCTGTCTTTGGGGAGATTTTTTCATCAGTTTACTCCTTTTTATTTCATCCAGTCATTTACCATATTGAAAACTCTTTCAATCACCGGGGAATCGTCCTCTGTTACAGCATACTCAATACCGTAATAACCGTCATATCCATAAGATTTAAGAAGATTAATTACCGCTTTACAGTCAATGGAACCTGTTCCGATTTCCACTGATTTCATAAACTTACCGTCAAGAGTAGGAGAGCCTGAAGAAGAATCCTCCGAGACAACCATATCCTTTATATGGGCATGAACAATCTTCTCGTGGAAAGCTTTTATGAAATCTTCAATGCGTTCCCCTGCCTGACAAATGTTGCCGAAGTCTGCAACTATACCGACATTACGTTCAACCTTGTCAATAAATTCGCCGAATCCGTCAACACCGTTGAATATAAATCCCTGGTCTTCATACACTGTTCTGATATTCTTTTCCCGGGCATAGTCATAAATTTCGCGCACAAATTCTATTCCCGCTTTCATCAGTTCATCCCTGCGCGAAAGAACTTTCCGGGGATTCTTTACCTCACCCACAATTGTGTGATGAAGATAGGGCGAGCCTAATATCTCCGCTACATCCGCAAATCTTTTAAGTCGCTCCGCTTCCACCTTCATATCCTTATCAACAATAGTCGTATATACGGATATACAGGGAAACACCACACCTTTTTCATCTGCGTATTTTTTAACCTTAAGCGCTTTTTCAACGTCGGGATTTTCAAATTCAAACATACAGAAAGGCTCAACAGATTTAACCCCAAATTCACAAGCAAGGTCTATTACATCTATATATGATTTGAGCCTTGGGAAAGGCGGTGAATACATTGTTATTTTTTCGTGCATCAAAACTCCCCCTTTTAATTCTACTATAAAATTATAACATAGCAAAAACTGCTTTTCAATACTTAAACAACTTTTTTAAAAGATAATTATTAATAAACTAATCCGCATTTTCTGCATATTATATACGGGGGAATGCAATTATGAAACCAAACCGCAAGCATTTACTGAAAAAAACACTGGCACTTACTATAATTCTGTCAGGACTTATTATAGTCACAGGCAGTTATGCTTTTTTCAGATATATACGTCCGCGAATTATAAGAGTTTCACAGCGATTTGCCGAAAATGAGGTATCCAACGTAATTGACAGCGAAGTAAAACGGCTGATGCTGGAAGAATTTTTAAGTTATGATAAAATAACCGCCATTACCCGTGATTCTTCCGGAAGAGTGACATCAATCAGTGCAAACTCTGTTCTTATCAATAATTTTGCAAATGACCTTGATATTGCCATAGGTGACAGAATTGAAAACCGTGATCTCATCAAAAACAGTGTATACCTCTCCTCCCTTGTGGGAATAGATATTCTTTCCGGCATTGGTCCGAAAATCCCGGTAAGGTTTCAGCCTGTTTCAGTAACTCACGCAGATGTATCCCATTCATTTGAAGATGCCGGTATAAATCAGACAATACACACTATACATTTATGTGTTACCGTAGAAATCGAAATTCTTATGCCTTTTGCTTACAGCAGAATCGACGTTGTTTCCAATATGCCAATAGCCCAGACACTTATAGTCGGAACTGTTCCCGATGCCTATTTAAACAGGCAAAAATAGCCGCTTATTCCGATGTTTCCAAATTTCCGCAAAAATCTGTTGACTAATTCAAAAAAAAGCTGTATACTATTATAAACAGTATTTGATAAGGAGCTTTCATTTATGGTTTCAAAAGAAATTGTTGTGCAGAATCAGGTTGGATTACATGCACGCCCTGCAACATTTTTTATACAAAAAGCTAACGAGTTTTCGTCGTCAATCTGGATTTCAAAAGAAGAACGCAAAGTAAATGCAAAAAGCTTACTTGGTGTGCTTTCTTTGGGTGTTACCCGCGGAATGAGCATTACTTTAACCGCTGAAGGCGCTGACGAGGAAGCTGCAGTTAATGAGTTGGCAAATCTTGTTGCTACAAACTTTGCAGAATAACAACTAAAGCCTGACATACTGTCAGGCTTTTTCGATTTTTCAGGAAGGTTGAGATAGCGGTGAAAATCAGGCTTTTTTCGATAATACTACTTATTTGCCTCATACTATGTGCCTGTAACCCTCTTCCTACTGTTCAGAAGCAGGAGGATGTTCCGTTTGACGGGCAGGATGCTCTGTTTCACTTTATTGACGTGGGACAGGGTGACAGTATTCTTATACAGACAGCCGATGCTACAGTGCTGATTGATGCCGGAACGCAGGAAGGCGGAACATCAGTTTATAATTATCTTAAGAAACTTGGCATAAACTATATTGACTGCTTTATTCTGACACATCCTCACGAGGATCATATTGGCGGAAGCACAAAAGTATTGGGTGGTATTGACGTTGGCAAGGTATATCTGAACGGTGAAAGTTCTTCGTCATATATATTCGAAAAACTCCTTGATACTCTTATAGAAAACGATATTTCTGCCGAGATTCCTTCTTTTGACTGCGTATATAAATTCGGTTCACTGAAATTAAAATTTCTTTCGCCGAAAGTTATGTCTGAAAGTGCAAATGACAACTCTCTTGTTGTAATGATTGAGCACGGCGAAATAAATGCCCTTTTTATGGGCGATGCAGAGAAAGATGTGGAAGCATCTCTTTTGGAAACCACAGACATTGAGGCAGACATTCTTAAAATTGGTCACCACGGAAGCCGTAATGCTTCAACCGACGCATTTTTAAGAAAGGTTCTTCCCCGGGTATGCGTTATTCAGTGCGGTAAGGATAATTCCTACGGTCATCCGCATACCGAAACCCTGGAGCGCATAGGGGATATTGGCTCCGAAGTTCTGCGCACCGATGAGCTTGGCACAGTGGTACTTCGCAGTGACGGCAAAACCGTACTTGACAGTGACGGAAATGAGTTAAAAAAAATAACAGCCGACTCCTTAAAAAAGCTTTCCTACATCGGAAACAAAAAATCAAAGATTCTTCATAGTGAAAAATGTCCCAACCTGCCGGGTGAAAAAAACAGTGTAATCTTTGACAACCCGCAGGAAGCATATAATCGCGGCTATTCCCCTTGCGGAAACTGTATCTAAAACTTCCAATACTGAAGACTCCTTCAGTGTTGTTGGCTTCGGCTAATCCATAATAAGAAAGGTTGACATTAATGAAAGTAATTCTCTTCAACGGAAGTCCCAGGAAAAACGGCTGTACATACACAGCTCTTACAGAAATTGAAAAAATGCTTAACGAAAACGGTATTGAAACAGAAATATTCCACGCAGGCTCTGCAACCAAAGGTTGTATGGGATGCGGCTACTGTGCAAAAAACGTCAAATGCATCACTGACGATTGTGTAAATGAAGCTGCACAGCTTGTCCGGGAGGCTGATGGTTTTGTATTTGGTTCTCCTGTACACTATGCATCCGCTTCCGGTATGATGACGTCCTTTATGGATAGACTTTTCTACAGTGCAGGAGCTTCTCTCAAGCTTAAGCCCTGTGCAGTTGTTGCTTCCTGCAGACGCGCAGGCACCACTGCTACTATTGACCAACTTCTGAAGCATCCCGAGTTCAATCAGATGCCCATTGTAAATGGCAATTACTGGCCTATGGTGCATGGAACTAACCCCGAAGAGGTAAAACAGGACCTTGAGGGAATGCAGATTATGCGTACAATCGGCAAAAATATGGCATGGTTCCTCAAATGTATAGAAGCAGGTAAAAATGCAGGCATCAGTACACCTGTGCAAGAAGACAAAATCAAAACCAATTTTATCAGATAAGAGGCAGATAATAATGAACAGCAGATTTCATGCTTTTAAAAAATACGTAAGCGGTAAAAATATAACTGTAGTTGGCATCGGCATAAGCAATCTGCCACTGATTAAGCTCTTGTGCGAGTGCAATGCTGCTGTTACCGCCTGCGACAAAAGAACTGAAGCAGAGCTTGGCGAAACAGCATATGAGCTTAAAGAGCTTGGTGTCAGTCTTTCTCTTGGAGAAAACTATCTTGACAATCTTTCCGGGGAAATTATTTTCAAAACACCGGGAATGCGCTTTGACCTTCCGCAGCTTATAAAGGCAAAGGAAAATGGCAGTATCATCACAAGCGAGATGGAGGTTTTCTTTGAGGTTTGTCCCTCAAAAATTATTGCTGTAACGGGCAGCGACGGGAAAACCACCACTACTACACTTATTTATAAAATACTTACTGAAAGCGGCTATACCTGTCATCTGGGCGGAAATATTGGCACTCCTCTCCTCTCCGTTGCAGATGAGATAGAACCTGACCACATCTGTGTGGTTGAGCTGTCAAGCTTTCAGCTTCATACAATGACTAAAAGCGCTGATGTGGCGGTTGTAACAAATATGTCTCCAAATCACCTGGATGTTCACAAATCATACGAGGAATATATTGAAGCAAAGAAAAATATATATCTTCATGCAGGAAAAGACAGTGTCCTTGTAGTAAATAAAGAAAATGAGAAGTCTTATGAATGCAGGAATGATGCAAAGGGTGAGGTTCGCGTATTCGGCTACGATACGGATTGCAATGTCTACAGTGACAAGGAGGCTATTTATGCATTCGGTAAAAAGCTTCTTGAAATCAAAGACATCAGAATACCCGGTGAGCACAATGTACAGAATTATATGACAGCTATAGCCGCAACTTATCCCTTTTACAAAGAAGATGCAGTAGTGTCAGTTGCAAAGAATTTCGGTGGTGTTGCCCACAGAATTGAATTTGTCCGCGAGCTTGACGGTGTAAAATACTATAACAGCTCCATTGATTCAAGTCCTAACAGAACTATAAATACACTTAAGGTGTTTGACAAGGTTATCCTTATCACCGGCGGTAAGGATAAGGGTATCCCCTATGACGAGCTTGGTCCCCACCTTGCCGAGAAAGCAAAGCATATTGTACTTATCGGCAAAACAGGTCCGATTATTCTTGAATCACTTAACAAACATATTGAAAAAACCGGCGAGGGCAAGGATATAACCTGCGAATTCTGCCAAAGCTATGAAGAGGCAGTCAATGCGGCAAAAAAAGCTGCTTCTCCCGGCGATGTTGTGTTGCTGTCAAATGCTAGCACAAGTTTCGATATGTTCAAGAACTTTGAAGAAAGAGGAAATCTCTTTAAAGAGATAGTAAATAAACTGTAATGACTACTTCAGAATATTTAAAAATACTCGATGAAAAATACGGTGTCAGCGGTAGCGAAAAGGATATCCGCGAATGTGTGAAAGAGCTCTTTTCGAAGTTTTGCACAGATGTCCGCATCGATGCTCTCGGCAACGTCATAGGTACAAAAAAGGGTACTAACCCCTCTGCCCCATCGCTTATGCTGGAAGCTCATATGGATGAACTCGGCATGATGGTAAGCAGTATTACCAATGAGGGAAGTCTGAAATTTGTTTCCGTAGGCGGTTTTGACCCGAAAGTTCTTCCGGGGACAGAGGTTACTGTTCACGGAAAGGAAAAGCTTTTCGGTGTAATTGGGGCAATGCCACCCCACCTCCTGACAGACAGGAGCAAAGCAACGCCACTTAATGAATTGTGTGTTGATACAGGATTTTCAAAAGAAAGAGTTTCAAAGCTTGTAGCTATAGGTGACATTATAACCATTAACACCTTCTACACACAGCTTGACGGAGATATTGTAGCTGCGCGCTGTATTGATGACCGCGGTGGGCTTGCAATTATTATGAAAGCTCTTGAGCTTTTATCCTCCTTTGAAATTGAAAATGACATTATTGCCGTTGCAACAGTTCAGGAAGAAGTCGGTCTCCGCGGTGCAAAAACTGCGGCGGCAGGAATTATGCCCGGCTGTGCTATTGCTATTGATGTATGCCACGCAGAAAGCCCCGGTGTGTCTGATGAGGCATACCCCGCAGGTAAAGGTCCCGTTATTACAATCGGGCCCAATCTCCATTCTAAAATGACAAAAACTATTATAGATATTGCAAATAAGGATAATATTGACATTCAGTTAGAAGTATGTGACGGACACACCGGTACCGATGCCTGGGAAATCCAGGTAGCAGGGTGCGGTATACCAACGGCACTTGTTTCCGTACCCCTTCGTTATATGCACGCAAACTATGAGGTTTGCGATACAACTGACCTTGACAAAGCAGCAACTTTGATTGCAAGCTTTGCCACAAAACTTAAGGGAGGTGAATGCCTGTGCTGGTAAAAGAGCTTTGTAATCTTCCCGGACCATCTTCCTTTGAAAATGCAGTGCGTGACTTTATACGTCAAAGAGTATCTGCCGATGAAATCTGTATTGATTCTATCGGAAACCTCATCTGTCACAAAAAAGGTAACGGAAAAAAGGTTATGGTTGCCGCACATATGGACGAGGTAGGGCTTATAATAACAGAAATAACTGACAAAGGTTTTCTGAAATTCTCCACTCTTGGCGGTGTTGAAACAGCCGTTCTCTGCAGTAAAAAAGTATTGATAGGTGAAAACCGTGTACCCGGAATTGTCAGTGCAAAGGCAATTCACTTGCAAAAACGCGATGAGGAATTAATTCCCCTTAAACTCCGTGACTTATGTATTGACATCGGAGCGAAGAACAAGGAATCCGCCAAAGAGCTTGTCAGTCTTGGCGATTATGCCGTATTCGACGGAGAGTATACAGAGTTCGGCGACAATCTTGTAAAGAGTAAGGCTCTTGATGACCGTGTAGGCTGTGCAATTATCATGGAGCTTATGAAAGAAGCCTACGACCACGATATGTACTTTGTATTTACCGTTCAGGAAGAAGTTGGTCTTCGTGGGGCGACTGTTGCCACCAATGTAATAAAGCCTGATATTGCCCTTGTAATAGAGGGAACTACCTGCTCCGACGTATACGGCAGCAAGCCTCACAACCAGGTAACCAATCTCGGTGGTGGCGCCGTTATGACAGCTATGGACAGAGCTGCTATATCCGACGAAAAATATTTTGACTATATTACTAATATCGCAAAAGAAAATGACATTCCCCTGCAGATTAAGCGCACATCAATGGGCGGAACTAATGCAGGTGCTATTCAGCGCAGTGGTATCGGTGTAAAAACGGCAGTTCTTGCCGTTCCCTGCAGATACCTCCACTCCCCCGTAAGTGTAATGAATAAAAACGATATGGAGAGTGTGTATAAACTTGCTAAAGCTACACTTCAAGGAGGTCTTGATTTCTGATGGAACTACTGAAAAAACTTACTTCCTGCATTTCTCCTTCCGGCAGAGAGGATGAAATCAGAGATATTATTAAAAATGAGCTTGAGGGCTTCTGTGATGAAATATATACGGACGCACTGGGAAACCTTATCTGCCACAAAAAAGGTAGCGGTAAAAAGCTGATGTTTGCCGCACATATGGATGAAATAGGCTTTATGGTCACATTTATTGATGACAACGGCTTTGTGCGTTTCACTACAGTAGGCGGCATAAACCGCTTCAATGCAATCGACTCCACTGTTCAGTTCACAAACGGCACAATAGGAAAGATTTCCTACGAAACAAGGGAAAACTCATCTTCTGCAGGCTTTGACAAAATGTTTATTGACGTCGGCTGCACTTCGAAGGAAGAAGCCGAAAAGCTTGTGAAAATCGGAGATTTTGCCGGATATACTCCTGCATTTTATGAAATGAATAATCGCATTATGTCAAAATCACTGGATGACAGGGCGGGCTGTTGGGCACTTATAAAAGCTATGAAAGAAGCTAAAGACATCCCCAACGATATTTTCGCTGTATTCACCGTCCAGGAAGAGGTGGGAACCCGCGGAGCAAGGACTGCGGCTTCGCTTATTAATCCCGATATGGCAATTGCTGTTGACGTATCTTTTTCAGGAGATACTCCAAACTCATCAGAAATCAACCCGGTTATGGGTATGGGACCTGCCGTTAAAATGAAAGATGCTTCTTTTATTATTAACGAGTGTGTTAAAAATCTCCTTATTGAAAGTGCAAAAAAAGCAAATATCCCCTATCAGCTTGAAGCTACTAACCGCGGCGGCACCGATGCCGGTGCAATGCAGCTTACAGGTAGCGGATGCGCCGCAGGAACAATATCAATTCCTACCCGCTACATCCATTCCACAACGGAGGTTGCTGACAAGTCTGATATGGAAAATACAGCTTTACTTGTGAAAGCTGTTTGCGAAACGGATATTGCAGAATATTTATTATAAAAGCAATGAGGCTGTAGCAAAACGATTTTTAATCGTGTTGACTACAGTCTCTTTCTTTACAGTTAATTTGACAGTAAATAGAAGAAAAAGTAAGGTAAAATAAGAAGAAACGCACAAAAAAAGAAAACTGCTTAACCCCCTTGAAATAAGCAGTTTTCGGGTAGTTTTAATAGGAACATTTAAAACATAACAAATGGTTTAGATGCCACTTAAAAAAGCAGACCGAGCCTACACTCATATCGCACTCTAACTCTTTGCGAATATAGTTTTTGCGTATTAATATTAAGTAAAAACGATTATCAATCGTTTCAGACTGTCGAAAAAGTCCAGAAAAGTCTGGGCTTTTTCTGCGTTTTATGG
>CAYLPQ010000051.1:0-14294 GCA_964385605.1 uncultured Oscillospiraceae bacterium
TGGAATAAAGAGCCCTATCTACTGTGACAACCGTCTTACACTTACGGCTCCCGAGGTAAGAAATGACGTTGAAAAATCTCTTGCAGAGGTTGTAAAGACACACTACCCTGATGCAGAAGTGCTTATGGGTACATCTACAGCAGGTATCGCTCACGCGGCAATCACAGCACATCTTCTTGATATGCCTATGGGTTATGTAAGAAGCGGTGCAAAGGATCACGGCAGACAGAATCAGATCGAGGGTAAACTTGAAAAAGGTGACAAGGTTGTAGTTATCGAAGACCTTATATCAACAGGCGGTAGTGTTATTGAAGTCGTAGACGCACTCCGTGAAGCAGGTGCAGAGGTTCTTGGTATTGCATCAATCTTCACATATGGTATGAAGAAAGGGCTTGACAGAATGGCTGAAGCAAATGTAAAGAACATCAGCCTTACAGACTTTGATACAATTGTTGAAGTTGCTGCGAAGGAAAACTATATAAAGGAAGAGGACAAGGAAAGACTTATTAAGTTCCGTAATAATCCATCTGACGAAAGCTGGATTAAATAGCGGAATGTTAAAAATGCCCAGAACACAAAGGACAAAACAGTTTTAGGTTTACTCTTTCGGGATTCAGTTTGTCCGTTCTGAACATTTTTTCCTATTCCTCATGAAATGCGAATTTCGAACTTTTTTGTCCCTTGCAAATATACACTAAAAATACGAAAGGATGATTGATGTGAAAGACCTTATAGATATTCTCGATTTGTCAATCCAGGAAATTGACGAGCTTATTGAGGTTGCCAATGACATAATTGCAAACCCCCAGAGCTACAGAGAAAAATGCAGGTATAAAAAGCTTGCAACACTTTTCTTTGAACCCTCAACCCGTACAAGACTCAGCTTTGAAGCGGCCATGTACGAGCTTGGCGGTAATGTGCTGGGCTTTTCAGAGGCGCAGTCAAGCTCTGCGGCAAAGGGTGAGAGTGTTGCCGACACTGTAAGAACAGTTCAGTGCTATGCCGATATTATTGCTATGCGTCATCCCAAGGAGGGTGCGCCTACTGTTGCAGCTATGAAGACAGATATTCCCGTAATCAACGCAGGTGACGGTGGTCACAATCATCCTACACAGACACTTACAGACCTTCTTACAATCAAGAGAGAAATCGGACACCTTGATAACCTTACAATAGGCTTCTGTGGTGACCTTAAGTTCGGTAGAACCGTACACTCCCTTATTCAGGCTATGGTAAGATACGAAAACGTGAAATTCGTTATGATTTCACCCAAGGAGCTTAAGCTTCCCGAGTATCTTGTAAATGAAGTCCTTCTTAAGAAAAATGTTCAGTTCGTTGAAACAGAAAGCCTTGAGGATTCTATTGCAGACCTTGATGTTCTGTATATGACACGTGTTCAGAAAGAAAGATTCTTTAACGAGGCAGACTATATCAGACTTAAGGATACATATATCCTTACACCCGATAAGCTGGAAAGTGCAAAGAGTACAATGCGTATTCTGCATCCACTTCCCAGAGTTAACGAAATATCGGTGGAGATTGACTCTGATGAACGCGCATGCTATTTCCGTCAGGCGATGAACGGTAAATTTATCAGAATGGCACTTATTATGAAACTTCTCGGAATTGAGTAAGGAGGTACAGTTATGCATATAGATGAAATTACGAACGGTATCGTTATTGACCATATCGCCGCAGGCAAGAGTATGGAGATATATAAGCTTCTTAACCTTGATGCACTTGAGTGTTCTGTGGCAATTATAAAGAATGTTCCCAGTAAAAAAATGGGAAGAAAAGACATTATCAAAATTGATGAGGCGCTTGACGTTGATCTTGCGGCTCTCGGTTACATTGACAACGGTATTACAATTAATACCATTGAAAACGGTGTGAAGACAGGGAAGAAGCATCTTGAGCTTCCGGAGAGAATTGTAAACATCGTAAAGTGCAAAAATCCCAGATGTATTACTTCTGTAGAACAGGAAATAGACCATATTTTCAGACTTACCGACAAGGAAAACAAGGTATACAGATGTGTATACTGTGAAATGAAAGCTAAGAACAAGGAGTAATATCTATGGTACGTTTAATGCGTTTTAAGGACGGCAGGGAAAAGGCAGTTACCCTGAGCTACGACGACGGTGTGTATCAGGATAAGCGCCTGGTAGAAATAATGGACAAATATGGCATTAAAGGTACTTTCAACATCAGCAGTGTTATGATTGGAAAGACCGGCTCTGCCAGCCGTGCTATGAGTGCAGAGGAAGTTGTTGATACTTATACGAAAACAGGTCACGAGGTTGCTATCCACGGACATACACATCCGTATTTTGAAGCACTGGAGTCAGGTCATTGTGTATTTGAAGTTATTGAAAA
The DNA here is from genome assembly GCA_964385605.1 of uncultured Oscillospiraceae bacterium. Lineage (GTDB taxonomy): Bacteria > Bacillota > Clostridia > UMGS1883 > UMGS1883 > UMGS1883. Next base: position 2,377 of record CAYLPQ010000051.1, read on the forward strand.
CCGCCGTATTCTGGAAAACATCCTCGGTACAATCGTTAAGGGCTGTGCGTATCCTTTCGGTACATACAGTGATGATGTTGTTGATATTTTAAAGAAATGCGGAATCAAATATGCAAGAACTGTTGAATCTACTCACGGATTTGACGTTCCCACAGACTGGCTTCGTATGCCAGCAACCTGCCACCACAATGATGAAAAGCTTTTTGAGCTTGCGGATGAATTTCTTAATCCGAAAATGATACGTAAACCTCTGCTTTTCTATCTGTGGGGTCACAGTTATGAGTTTGACAATGACAACAACTGGGACAGAATTGAAAAATTCTGCGAGGTTATCGGCGGTCATGAGGATGTATGGTATGCTACCAATATAGAAATATGTGAGTATGTAGAGGCCTACAAATCCCTTGAGGTATCTGCCGACGGTACAAGAATTTACAACCCTACACTTACAGATGTATGGATGTATGATGACAGTGTCGGCGGATTTAAGAACGGAAAAACGTATTGTATTAAATCCGGAGAAATGATTGTTATAAAATAAAGAAGGAATAATATGAGTGAAAAAGTTATAGGTATTATAGGAGGTATGGGCCCTCTTGCTACGGCAGACCTTTTTAAGAAAATTGTACTTAATACAAAGGCTGAAAAGGATCAGGACCATATACGGGTGCTTGTGGATAACAACACCAATATTCCCGACCGTACAGGTGCAATACTTCATGGAGGGAAAGACCCTGTGCCCGAACTTACAAAGAGTGCGAAGGCACTTGAAAGTATGGGGGCAGACCTTCTTATAATGCCCTGCAATACAGCACATTACTTTCATAAAAGTGTGGTGGAGGCAGTAAGCATCCCCGTGCTTCATATGATTGAAATAACCTGCAACACATTGAAAAAGCAGGGAATTAAAAAAGCAGGACTTCTTGCAACTGACGGTACTGTACAAAGCGGTATATATCAGAAAGCTTTTGAAGGCAGTGGTATAGAGCTTATAAGACCTGATGAAGAAGGTCAGAAAGCCGTTATGGATATGATATACGGTGGGGTAAAGGCAAGTAAATGGGATTTTGATACAACGAGTGTTAAAAAAACTATGGAAAGCCTTTTTGACCGCGGTACAGAGACACTTATTCTCGGCTGTACAGAGCTTCCTCTTGCAAAAGAAATGTATAATCTTGATTATCCGTCAATTGACCCTACACTTGAGCTTGCAAAAGAAGCCATCAGACAAGCCGGAGGAGAGGTTGTCTGATTAAGAAACAGAAATTTTCAGAAAGGAGTGAGCCCTTGCCGATGTTAAAAAGAATAATTACTTTGTTTACGGTAATCTGTATGTTTATTACCGCAACAGCTTATGCCAAAGCGACTTATCTCACAAGAGGAGAAGTGGCAGATTATCTTATGCAGGCAGCGGATTTTTATAATCCGGGGCTGGAGCGCGGCGATATTATAAAAGGATACGCAGACGGTTCACTTCACGAAGATTGGAGTGTGACCAGAGCAGAAGCACTTGTGATGCTTAACAGAGCATTTGACACACTGCCGAAGCCAAAGGGGCATAACAAACGTGTTATGCTTACTGCAAAGGATTTTAATGATGTTCCCCAATGGGCACAGTCAGAGCTTGAAGCCGTATTTGAAAGCGGAATAATAGCAGGCACATCGAAAAACAAATTTTCCCCGGACGATAACATAACAGCGGCACAGCTTGAACTTTTTGTAGAACGGGTATATGCTCTTTACGGAGAAAATCCTGCAGATGACTTCTATGCAACTGTAAATAAGGAAACTCTCGAACAAATGAAAATTTCTTACGGGGAGTTTATAAACGGTACGTTTTATGAAATTCAGTCAGAATCAGCAACGCAGATTTATAATATCATTCAGGACGTAGTTCGCGGAAACCACAAAATGGGTACTCCTGAACAGAAAATTGCTGATATGTATGAATGTTTTATGGATACAAGGTCCATAAATAAGACCTCTGTCAGCCCAATACAAAGCTATATTGATGAGATTGATGGGGTTAAAAATATAGGTGAATTATCGCTGGTGCAGGAAAAACTGTCCCGGGAATTGTGCGTAAATCCGTTTATTAATTTTGCTCTTACTGCAGATATGGAAGACAGTTCAAAATATATGTTGAGTTTTTCGTCATTCACACCTTTTATGAACAGGGAATTTTATTTTGAAGAGGATGACTCTGCTCACGATGCATATATAGGTTATATTGAAACCCTTCTTGCCGTAAGCGGTGAAGATAAAGCTACTGCAAAGGAAAATGCATTAAAGTATTTTGATTTTGAAAAGAAACTTGCGGAAAATATGCTTTCAGCGCAGGAACAGTACGATATTGAGAAAATAAATAACGTGTACAAATTCAACAAACTGGAAACATTGTTTCCGGACTTTGATTTTGACAAGGCGCTTGACAATATGTATCTAAAAAAAGATGACAGAGTGATTGTGTTTGATGCTGGGCTTATGAAAGTTTTTTCGGAGGTATACAATCAGTCGAATATTGAAGTCCTGAAAACAGTAGCGAAAATTTCTCTCCTGGATATGTGGGGGGCAGAACTTGATACACAGATATACGACGCGGGAGTGGATTTGGAAAATACTATCTTTGGAGTAGAGGGCTCTTATACCAGAATGCAGAACGCAGAAATCATGCTGAAGAGTGTTATGTCTGACTATCTGGGAAAAATGTATGTTGACAAATACTTTGACGAGCAATCAAAACAAGACGTTCAAGCCATGGCTCTTGACATTAAAGAAATGTTTAAAAGCCGCATAATAAACCTTGAATGGATGAGTGAGCAGACTAAAGAAAAAGCTGTTGCAAAGCTTGATGCTATGCAGATAATGATTGGTTATCCTGAACGGTTTGACAGCTTTATGGATGATATAGAAATTTTACCGCCGGAAAAAGGCGGAACTCTCTTTAAAAATATGCTTTCCATAACAAAGGCAGCTATGCAGGGACAGGGGGCACTACAGTTTATGGAACGCGACCGTTCGGCTTGGCAGATTGAAACATATACTGTTAACGCAGGATATGATCTGACAACTAACTGTATGGTGTTTCCTGCGGCTATTCTGCAGAAGCCATTATATGACAAGGATGCTTCTTATGAGGAAAATCTCGGTGGAATAGGGTATGTGATAGCTCATGAAATGACCCATGCTTTCGACAATAACGGAGCGCTGTTTGATGAAAACGGGAACATATGCAACTGGTGGACAACGGAGGATTATGCAGAATTTGAAAAGCTGTGCAACCGGGTTGTGGAGTTTTACGACGGTTACGAAGCAATTCCTGCAATGCCCACTAACGGTGAGCTAACGTTAAGTGAAAATGTTGCTGATATGGGCGCCGCAGCTTGCATAACAGAGCTTGCGGGAAAACGCGAGAACACAGATTACAGGAAACTATTCAGTGCTATGGCAAACACTTTTGTAAGTACGTATACAAGAGAATATGCAAAATATGCTATGCAGAATGATCCTCATGCAGACGGAAAGGCAAGAATAAACAGGGTGCTTGTTCATATCAATGAGTTCTATGATGAGTTTGATGTAAAGCCCGGCGACGGAATGTATGTCGCCCCTGAAGAAAGAATAAAAATATGGTAAACCAAGAGACTGTAGCAAAATGAATGAATATTTACGTGGGACCATTTCTGGACTGACCCAAAGAAATGGTCTGCATAAATATTCATTTTGCTACAGTTTCTTTCTGCATAGGAATTTGCGTGTTTTTATTGCGAGCAACATTTGTTGGTTTTGAATTTGGTTGAATCTCCATATGGGTGTAGGCACAGCCTGCTTTTTACCGTATAGGAATTTACGTCATATTAATACGCAGGAAACTATGTTTGCACTGAACAGGAGTGCGACATGGGTGCAGGCACAGCCTGCTTTTTTGGTTTATAAATTATCTCTTGCTTTTTCAGAAAATACGGATAGATTCTGTTGGTATACTATTGACTTGCTTTCGGCGATGAAGTATAATGAGCTTGAAATTTGTTGAGGAAGTGTTTATATGATAGTAATTGACTGCCATTATCATAACCGTCATTGGTTTGACGGAGATAAGACTTATATAGATGTGTACAAAAAATACTGCAAAGATAATAATCTTGCCACAACTAATATTCTTTGCGCCCCCGGTATTGAGAACGGTTCACCCAACGGTGGAGTAGGGCATAACTGTCTTGCGGCAATACTTAAGCTTGTGGATGAGAATGCTTATGCGCAGGCAGGACTTTACTATCCCATTACGGGAGAGGATGAGTCTGAAGAACAGTTTGACCTTGTAAAGCAGACCGAAGAACTTATGAAGATGGGCTTTGACGGAATAAAGATGATGGAAAGTAAGCCTACTACGTATAAGAAAATCAAGTACAGAATAGATTCTGATTATTACAAGGAATTTTTTGCTTTCCTTGAAGAAAAGCAATTCCCGCTCATATGGCATGTGGCAGATCCTGAAGAGTTCTGGGATACCGATAAGGTTTCACAGAACGCAAAGGATCACGGATGGTTCTACGGCGACGGTACTTATCCTACTCACGACCGTGTATATAATGAGGTTTATACAATTCTTGAACGTCATCCTAAAATTAAAGTAATCCTTGCACACTGCTTCTTTATTTCAGCCCATCCCGAAGAAGTTGTAAGACTTCTTGATACCTATGAAAATTTGTATTTTGATCTTACTCCTGCGCCGGAAATGTATCGCGACTTCTCCAATAACAGAGAAGTGTGGATGAATATTTTCGACAAGTACTATAACAGATTCATGTTTGGTACTGACGTCAATACAGGGGTTGATGAATATATAAGAAAACGTCTTGTAGAAGACGTGGTGCGTTTCTTCACAACAGAGGATGAATTCACAGGCTTTGAATTCTATGGTGAGGAATATCGCTACAGCCTCCGTGGCTATGGCCTTGACGAAGAAAAATGTAAATATATCTTCGGTCAGACACTGATTGATATGATGGGACATAAGCCTTACAAGATTGACAAGGCTCTTCTTAAAAAGTATGTTCAGGAAAAATCCGACCGTATTCCTGAAAAGGAAACACGTGAGGAGATAGTTAAATACGTTGAAAATCTTTAAAAAGAAGCCATTTCCAAACGGAAATGGCTTCTTTTTAAAGGCTAGTCTCTGGAATACATTGCGTATAACTTTGCATAGTCTCCGCCCTTTGAAATAAGCTCATTGTGAGAGCCCTCTTCAGTAATTCCGTCTGAAGTGAGAAAGAGTATGCGTGACGCGTTCTTTATTGTTGTAAGCCTGTGGGCTATGGTGAATGTGGTTCTGCCTTTAGACAGCTTTTCAAGGGAATTTTGAACAAGAAGCTCGCTTTCATTGTCGAGTGCGCTTGTAGCTTCATCAAGAATAAGTACAGGCGGGTTTTTGAGGAATACTCTCGCAATGGAAATTCTTTGCTTCTGACCGCCGGAAAGCTTGACACCGCGCTCACCCACATAGGTATCGTAACCATTTGCAAGGCTTTCTATAAATTCGTGTGCACCCGCCGCTTTTGCCGCCTCAATAACCTCTTCCTTTGATGCACCGGGCTTGCCGTACAGAATATTTTCGTATACCGTTCCGGAGAAAAGGTACACGTCCTGCTGAACGACTCCAATATTATCTCGGAGTGATTTAAGAGTTATCTCTTTGATATTTTTGCCGTCAATAAGAATATTTCCGTCTGCAATGTCATAAAAACGAGGGATAAGGTTGCAAAGAGTAGTTTTCCCGCCACCGGAGGGACCTACAATTGCGATGTTTTCACCGGGGGAAATGTGGAGGTTTACGTTGTGTAATATATCGTTTCCGTTTTCTGAATAGCGGAATGTTACATTATCAAGCTCTATTTCACCCTTAACGTCAGTAAGTTCTTCTGAATATTCGCAATTTTTGATAGTGACAGGCTCATCCATAATTTCCATAAACCGCTCAATACCTGTCATACCTTTCTGGAACTGCTCGGTAAACTCCACAATACGTCTGATTGAAGTAATAAGTGTCTGTATATAAAGGAGATAAGCAATAAGGTCTGCGGCATTTATGTGTCCGTTTATCATAAAAACGGAGCCTATCATGATAACTGCAATATACATGACACCGTCAAAGAATCTGGTTCCCGACTGGAAGCGGGACATATATTTGTAGGAATCCTTTTTTGTTTCGAGAAATTTTATGTTGCCTTTTTCGAACTTTTCTCTCTCAATATCTTCATTGGCAAAGCTTTTTACCACGCGAATACCAAGCAGGCTGTCTTCAAGCTCCGCATTAAGAACACCAATCTGCTCGCGATTACGCTTGAAAGCGGCTTTCATCTTTCTTCTGTATAAAAGTATTGAAACAAACATCAGGGGAAGAAGCATAAATATCAGCAAAGTGAGCTTCATATTTATATCGCCAAGGATAATGAATGCACCGATTATCTTTATTCCTGCAATAAAGAATTCTTCGGGACAGTGGTGAGAAAACTCGGTTATATCAAAAAGGTCATTTGTAACTCTTGACATAATCTGACCGACCTTGGCATTGTCATAATAGCTGAAAGACAGTTTCTGCAGATGATTGAAAAGGTCACGGCGCATATCGGTTTCAAGTCTGGCACCGGTAACGTGACCTACGTAAGCCATAAAGTAATTGGCAACAGTATCACAAACTCTCAAAAACAGATACAGCCCTCCAAGACGAAGCACAGTACCAAGTAAAAGCTCTGTTGCACCGTCCATTGCCGTATTTGTGATTTTTCTTACTATCATAGGGAACACAAGCTCGCATATTGTTGAAATTACTGCACACAAAAGGTCAACAATAATGAGTCCGATATATGGCTTGTAATACTTTGAAAATCTTATGAACATAATAAAACTCCTTTGATAAACTGTATACATTATACATTAAAACCAATAATAAGTAAAGCAGATTTAATCCGCGAATTTATAAAACAGTTGATTTTTATATTTGGTATATGGTATAATTATCCTATATTAAACGGGAGGAGAAAAAAGATGAAAAAAACAGTACAGGATATACTTAATATTATTAAAGAAAATGATATTAAAATGGTCGACTTCAAGATGGTCGACATTAACGGACAGTTCCGCCATGTAACAATTCCGGCAAAGAACTTTTCTGAAAAAACAATGAAAAATGGTATCGGCTTTGATGCGTCAAACTACGGTTATGCAGTGGTTGAAAAGAGCGATATGGTATTTATACCTGATCCTGATACTGCTTTTATAGACCCTTTCTGTGAAATTCCCACTTTGTCAATGACCGGTAATGCAATGATTATTGATAACCCCGAAAACAGACCTCTTGCGCAGTACCCCAGAAATATAGTTGTTGCTGCTGAAAAATACCTTAAGGATACAGGAATTGCAGACACTATGCTTATCCTTCCCGAGTTTGAGTTTTATCTCTTTGACCAGGTAGGCTGGGAAGTAAAGGCTGACTCAATCGGTGTTACTCTTGATGCAAATCAGGCACACTGGAACAGCGGTGTTGAGGGTCTTGGCAATGTTGTTGCAAAACAGAAGAATTACCATATTGCAAAGCCTTTTGACACTTCTTATGAGGCAAGAAGTGAGATGTGTATGCTTATTGACGATGCGGGCATCGCTCTTAACTACCACCATCCCGAGGTTGGTGCAGGCGGTCAGTTTGAAATTGAGCCTGAACTTGGACAAATGTCAAAAATGGCAGATGCCACAATGATGATTAAGTACATCATTCATAACACTGCACGTAAGTACGGTATGTCCGCAACATTTATGCCAAAGCCCGTTATGGGTGAGGCGGGGAACGGTATGCACGTTCATATGCTTTTGCTTAAGGATGGCGAGCCGGTATTTTCTGACGATAACGGTTATTCAAATCTCAGCAAGGAAGCTCATTATTTCATGGGCGGTCTTCTTAAGCATATTGCATCACTCTGCGCTCTTACTAACCCCAGTACAAACTCATTCAAGCGACTTGTTCCAGGGTTTGAGGCGCCCGTTACAGTTGGTTATGCTACCTCTAACCGCAGTGCAGTTATCCGTATTCCTGCATATGCGAAGGAACCTGCGTTAAGACGCTTTGAGCTCCGAAACCCCGATGCTACTTGTAACCCCTATTTCTGTTATGCGGCTATTCTTATGGCAGGTATAGACGGTATCTTAAACAAGATTGATCCTCACGAAAACGGATGGGGACCCTATGACGTTAACCTTTACCATCTTTCAGATGAAGAAAAGGCAAAGCTCAGCCATCTTCCCACATCACTTGACGAGGCACTTGATGCTCTTGAAAAGGATCACGAATATCTTACAGCAGGTGGAGTATTCCCCGAAGAGCTTCTTAAAAACTTTATTGCTTCAAAGCGTAAGGAACTTGCGGAGCTTGCTGCAATTCCTCATCCTGCAGAGTTTGACAAATATTATAATCTTTAAAAAGCAGGCTACCGTAAAGTGGTAGCCTTGCTTTCTACTACTTGAGACGAGGAATAGAAAATGAATGATTTTATAAAGGCTTTTTTAAAGGAGCGCTTCATTGCCGATGTAGGATTTGCAAAGTGTGAAGATACACCTTTTGCAGGGCTTGAAAATGCAGTGTCACTGGTTGTCCGCCTTTCTGATGCGGTAGTCGACCAGATTGAGGGGAGTCCTACACATACATATTTTCAGCATTACAGAACGGTGAACGCATACCTTGACAATGTAATGTTGCAGCTTGTAATGATGCTTCAGGAAAAAGGGTATAATGCGGCGGCAGTTCCGGCAAGTCAGTCAGTGGAGGGACTTTCGGGAATATATTCCCATAAAGAGGTGGCAGTGAAAGCAGGCATAGGCTATATCGGAAAAAGCTGTCTGTTTATATCAAAGAAATACGGCTCGCGGGTAAGGCTCGGAACGGTATTTACAGATGCACCTCTTGAGACGGTTTGTCTTGAGCAGAGAAGTGAATGCGGTGACTGTAATATATGTGCATTACACTGTGGGGCTATGGCTATCAAAAATGTGAATTTTGAATGTGGTATGACACGTGAAGATATATTTGATGCTAAAGCCTGCAGTGACTATATGAAAGAAAAGTATAAGCATATCGGTAGAGGCGCCGTGTGCGGAGTATGTATGCGCGTGTGCCCCAAAGGAAAAAATAGATTGTAAAAAAGCCCGGACCGAAAAAGGCAATACAAGTATTTTTTCAGAAAGTGCTCGAGGTAGCCAAAACCAACAACACTAAAGGCGATTTGAAAATACATTTTTATGCCTTTTTCCTATTCCATTACAAAAAAAGGCATAAAAAGGCATGCTTCTCAAAAGGATGTTTACGAAAAAAGCCGATTGAGAGAGAATTAAGTACAGTTATTGAAAAATAGCTGTACTTTTTCTTTTGCTCAAAAAAGCTATATGAAGTTAACACAAGGTATAAGTCGTATCGAAATGATACGGCTTTTTTATTTACCAGAAGGAGGAGCAACATGAAATATTATTTAAACAACCAATACAAATTGAGTAATCAATTTGTTATGCCAAACCAGATTATGCAGTTGGGTTTGAATACAACTGCATTGGCAATATATTTTTATCTCAGATACATTGAGGACAGAAAAACTTATCAGTGCTATCCGAGTTACAAAACTATCGGTAAGGCACTTAACATTGCAAGCAAAACTACAGTCGCTAAATATGTAAGAGAGCTTGAAGATAAGTGTCTTATCTATACTGAACCGACAGAAGTAATTCTGAAAAATGGTAAAAAGCAAAATGGAAATTTAAAATATACAATTCGTCCTATACAGGATGCGGTTGAATATTTCCATCAGCAGCAGATGAAAAAGTTTCAGGAAGACTTGGCTCGTGAAAATGCTAAAAGAATGCTTGAAGAATATAACAAAAAGCATCCGAGAGAGTCTGCGTGAAAATGGTTATCTGTTTCAAGAATTGCCGCTACCCCGTATTAAAATTTATTTTACATTAATCAAAGAAAAGCGGTTTTGAATTTACAGTAAAATTCTCTTGCTGAAAGATGCGTAGAATTATAAATTCTAATTCGGGTGAAATCAGTCGGCAGAATTGAAGAATGGAATAAAATTCTTTTTGCCATGTGGAATTGTTCGGGTGCGAAGAATTGTGTATCCCTCGCACGGCATATCAGTCGATAGTAATAGCAGAAAAACAATTGTATGGCAAACAGCATGCTGTTTCTGATGGCTTTTGAAAGAGAAAATCTGCGGTAAGGTATTTACCCTCCACAAGAAAGTTAACCTCGTAAATCATCGTGTGTCAGGACGAGCTAAGACATTAAAAGCAATTATAGGGCTTATGACAAAGGGTTTTCCAATGGCTTTGAAGATAAAACTATTCGGGGTAAGGTAGTTACACCACTAAATAAAAATGCCTGCTGAAACAAGGGGTTTTCAAGCACTTACAGCACCTTAAAATCGATTTGAAAGAACAAAAGAAAGTACGGGAAATCACCTGACGGGGGCGCCCCGAAACGGCGAGGCGAGGGATTTTTAAAAGAACCAGGATAAAGCTTGGTGCGCTATTCGCCCCAAGCAGGCTTACATCGCCGTGCAAAGCCCGGCGGAGAGGTTCTCAAAGTGCATCCGGTGGTGCTGTTTTGGTGCTATAAAGCAGATTTTCGCACGGTTGAGCCTTGAATTTGGTGCATATACAGGTGCTATTGGTATTTAACGATATTTTGAGAAAGGATAGTGATAAAATGAGTAAAGTTGTATTTAAATCGCAATATGCTCCAAGCGGTAAAGCTGTCGGTGGAGATTATATAAACTATATGGCAAAGCATGAGAGAGTTGACAAGAGCATCAACACGAAAAAGGTTGAAATTAATCTGAACTATATTGCAACCAGACCCCGTGTTGAAAAGATCGGAGAGCATGGTCTCTTCGGTAGTGAGGATGATGTTAATCTAAACAAAGCAAAGAATGACATAGTAAAGTTATATTGAAAAGCTTGCAGAAGAAAATGTTAAGAAAAGACACGGACGATTGTAAAAAACTGTCCTCTGCTATATTCAAAATAGCAGAGGATAAATTTTATAAAAAATTTTTCATATTAACTTTAATTTAACTTTGGGCTTCTATAGTCAAATTAAACTAAAGGCATTATGAAGAATTTTAGTAATGAAATCAGGTGAAAAAATGAAAGTTCTTATAATTGATGATGCAGTAGATTTAAATAATACTATTCAAAAGATTTTGGTCAATCAAAACTACGAAGTGGAAAGTGCTTATGACGGAAAAACGGGACTTCGCAAAGCTTTATCAGATGAATACGATATTATTCTTCTTGATATTATGATGCCGCAGATGAACGGATATGATGTTCTTAAAAATCTGCGAAAGGAAGGACGGGAAACTCCTGTTATTCTTATTACAGCAAAAGATGATATAACAGATAAAATTGAGGGCTTGGAATTAGGTGCAGACGATTATCTTCAAAAGCCGTTTAATATGAACGAGCTGACAGCACGAATGAGAGCCTTAACAAGACGCAACAACAAAGAAGAAAATCATAATGAAATATATTATGCAGATATTTTACTTAACCTTTCAAATCAAAAGTTGTCAAAGGGAGAGTTGCAAATCACATTATCATCAAATGAAAGTGCAATAATGAAATGTCTTATAAAAAGAAGTGAAATTATTGTTTCTCCTGAAAAGCTGATTGAGAAATGCAATCTCCAGCCCGAAGATGAAGATGTTATATCAACTGCGATAGAAAGACTTAAAAAGGTTCTCAAATATATAGGTTCAAGAGTGCAAATTATTTTTATAAAAGGAGTTGGCTATAAGATATGTTGTTAAATAAAATAAAGAAATCGATATCAATTATATTATCTTTAAGTATGTTGTTTTCAGTATGTGCTTCTG
>CAYLPQ010000052.1:0-13997 GCA_964385605.1 uncultured Oscillospiraceae bacterium
TTCATTTCTATTTGTGCTGACGCTTTTGCGGCAGAATGGAGATTACTATGAAAATTACAGACAACATTCTTTCCGTGGGAGTTAATGACTACAATATTGACCTTTTCGAAGGACAGTACAAGGTTGAAAAGGGTATGGCATATAACTCTTATGTGATTTGTGACGAAAAAACAGCTGTTCTTGACACCGTTGAAAAAAGCTTCGGTGACGAGTGGCTTTCTAACATAAAAGAAGCTCTCGGAGGAAAAGCACCCGATTATCTTGTTGTTCATCATATGGAGCCTGACCATTCGGCAAACATCGACCGCTTTATGGAAGAATATCCCGGAGCAAAGGTAGTTTCCAATGCAAAGGCATTTGTTATGATGAAGCAGTTTTTCGGTACTGACTACGCAGACAGACAAGTATCTGTGGGTGAGGGCGATACACTTTCCCTCGGAAAACACACTCTGACATTCATTACTGCGCCTATGGTACACTGGCCCGAGGTTATGCTCAGCTATGAAAGCTCTACGGAAACACTTTTTTCTGCAGATGCTTTCGGAAAATTCGGTGTACGTGATGCGGAAGAAACCTGGGCTTGCGAGGCTCGACGTTATTACTTCGGCATAGTTGGAAAATACGGCGCGCAGGTACAGGCACTTCTTAAAAAAGCGGCAGGGCTCGGCATAAACAGAATCTGTCCCCTTCACGGACCTGTTCTGACAGATAATCTCGAATATTATATTGACTTATATAACACATGGTCTTCCTACGGTGTTGAAAGCGAAGGTGTGGCAATATTCTATACCTCTGTTTACGGCAACACTGAAAAGGCTGTCCGTCTTCTCGAAAAGGAGCTTAACGAGGCGGGCTGTAAGGTTACGGTGACAAACCTTGCCCGTGACGATATGCATGAGGCTGTGGAGGATGCGTTCCGCTACGGAAAAATAGTTCTTGCAACAACCACCTACAACAATGGTATTTTCCCCTTTATGAAAGAGTTTGTCGACCATCTTACAGAGAGAAATTACCAGAACCGTACAATCGGTATTATAGAAAACGGTACCTGGGCACTTGTTGCAGAAAAGAATATCAGGGCAATGCTTGAAAAATCAAAGGATATTACCTTTGCAGAAAATACAGTTCACATTAAATCAGCAGTCAGTGACGAAAATATTCAGCAGATTAAAGCACTTGCAAAAGAGCTTTGTAAGTAAAAAGAAGACAGAGTGTCATCGACGCTCTGTCTTCTTCTATTTTGTAAGCTCTTTCAGTTTTTCGTCAAGGTCAGGAAACTGCTTTTTTAATGTTATCGGTCTGCCGTTTGCTCCGAGAAAGCAATGCTCGCTGCGCGCAGTGCACACGGTCTGTCCGGTTTTGGAATTTATCATTTCATAACTGAAAACAAGCTTTACTCCGCGGTATTCGGCTACATTCACGTTAATTTCCACAACATCATCAAAGGTGGTAGGTGTTTTATAGCTACACTCCACACTTATTACAGGAGAGACTACGCCCTCTGCCTCAAGCCTTGCATAGCCATAGCCGACACGGTCAAGGAAGAAAATCCGCGCTTCCTCCATCCATTTTATATAATTGGAATGGTGCGTAATTCCCATTTTGTCGGTTTCATGATAGCACACTTTTCGAATGTATTTTTCCATAAGGCTCACCTCACAGGGAATTATATCAGATTCTTTTGGGAAAGTCCAGCATTAGCGGAATTCTAAAATTAAATTTGCCCTATGTGAATGCCACTTTATACTTGATTTTCCTCCGTTTGGGGTGTATCATTATATTATATTGAAAAAATAGGTGATGAAAATGTACGAATTAGTTATCAAAAACGGATTTATCCTTGACGGCACAGGTAACGACGGTTACACCTCCGACATCGGTATAAAGGACGGAAAAATCGCGGAAATAAAGGCAGGTCTTGAGGGCAGCAAGGTTATTGATGCTGCCGGACTTACAGTAACACCTGGCTTTATAGATTCACACAGCCATTCCGACGGTTATGTGTTCAACCTCCCCGATATGATTGATAAGGCAGAGCAGGGTATTACCACGGCTATCGGCGGTCAGTGCGGCGGTTCAATTGCACCTGCGGGAAATAACGTTGCCTCTTACGTCGAGGGCATAGGAATGAGTAACGATATTCTTAAAACGGCAGGAACTTTTTTTGATGCGACACAAGACTTTCCACAGGGTGTAAACCTGGCAATGTTTATAGGCCACCGAAATCTCCGCGCCGCTACAATGGGACTTGATAACCGTAACCCAACACCTGAAGAGCTTGAAGATATGAAAGCACTCCTTCGCGAAGGTATGGAGGCAGGTGCGCTTGGTGTTTCATTCGGACTTATTTATCCGCCAAGCTGTTTTGCTGAAACCTATGAGCTTGTTGAGCTTGCAAAGGTTGCTGCTGAATACGGAGGTATAATTGTAGCACATCTGCGCAATGAAGCGGAAGCCTTTGAAGAAGCTGTTGAAGAATTTCTTTACGTTATGCGCCAGTCAGGGGCAAAATGCGTGCTTTCTCACCACAAGGCGGCTTATCCGCAAAATCACGGCAAGGTTAAAAAGACACTTGCGATGGTTGACAAAGCCAATGAGGATGGTTATGACGTACACGTTGACGTATATCCATATCCTGCGTCATGCACACTTCTTTCGGCAAGATTCATTCCAAAGGAGTATTTCTCCGGCGGAAATGAGAAGCTTTCCGAGCGCCTTAACGATGAAAAGGTAAGGGAAGAAATAAAAGAACATATTATCAAAACTTTCGGCAAGGACAATGTATTTGACTGGGTGCTTATAATAGACGGAGAACACAGAGGAAAATACGTTAATGAAATTGCGGAAATCGAGAATAAATCCGTGTATGACACAGTTATGGACCTTGTAAGGGATTCTGTGAATACAATCCGTTGCTGTTATTTTATGATGTGCGGGGAAGACGTGGAAACGGTAATTGCGCACCCCAAGGCAATGATTGGTACAGACGGGGTTGGATACGGAAAGGGTAAAATCTTCCACCCCAGAGCCACGGCATCCTTCCCAAGGGTTCTCGGAAGATATGTAAGAGAAAAGGGTATTGTTCCCCTGCCTGAAATGATAAGAAAAATTACATCTATGCCTGCAGAGGTTTACGGACTTAAAACAAAGGGGCTTTTAAAGGAAGGCTACGATGCAGATATTTGTATTTTTGATGCAGATAAAATCATTGACAAAGCTGACTATGTAAATTGTGAGGAGAGAGCAGAGGGTCTCAATTACGTTATTGTCGGCGGTGTTATTACTGCGGAAAACGCGGTTTACACAGGTGCAAAGAACGGCAGAGTCATCAGGGTGAAAAGATAACAAAAAAAGGTTGCAGCTATCGGCTACAACCTTTTTTGTTATCGCGTTTTATTTGTATATAACTTACTCCAATCATTCTTATTACGATCAATATAAGTCCAATTATATGGAATGCATACAGTTTTTCGCCGCCAAAGATAACACCCACAGCGATTGTCACCAGAGTTGACAGTCCGCCGAAAGCAGACATTGTGCTTACCTGCATTCTTCCAAGAGCAAAATTGTTCATACCTGTTGCAATTACGGTACAAACAACACCGAGGAAAATAAATCCGATCAGATTGTCAGAATTAAAATACGGATTGAAATATGAAGTAATATCCCCAACACACAAATGACGTATTACATTCACAAAATTAAATACAAACATTCCGAGCAGTGCTGCAACATATGTACGTTCCATAGCATTGAAGTCTTTTGAGCATTTTCTCGAAAAAGTAAGGAACAAAGACCCTGTAATTACTGCCAGCAGCACCAGAAGTATTCCCGGTAAAGTGTCCTTGCCGTCTGTACTTGATGTATTCGCCGCAACATAAATAACTCCTATAATGCCGATTCCAAGAAGTATTTTCTGAAGACGGGTTGATTTTTCTTTCAGGAAGATTTCTTCCGCAATACAACCTGAAACGGGATTCAACGAAAGAATAACTCCTGCTGTGATACCCGTGGTAAGAGAAACACCCCAGGTCTCAAAAAGCATATACAGAACAGGCTCGAAAAGCGATGCTAAAAGTATATATTTTATAGCGGAAGTTCGTTTGTTTTTCCTGAAGAAATCTTTTATTTCAATATTTACTTTTATTATTTTCAGTGTTTTAAGGAGCCACAGTACAACAAAGCTCATAAGAAATCTCAGCGCCAGAATGTCAAGCACATCAGCTGATACCGACAGTTCTCCTGTAAAAAACACCGATAATCCATAGATTACATTTTTCAACACGGCAAAAGCATATACTAAAAACGTCATAAAAACACCTCTTGACAATTTTTTGCTTACTTTGTATAATATACAGTAACTTTTTGACATTTTCTTGCCAAATTCATTTATATTTATGTCATTTTTTTACCCGGAGTGATAAAAAATGAAGCCGATTTTCAGAACGGACAGAGAAATCCTTAACTTTCTCTCTTATGAAGAATATGAAGATGATTACTCCATATTTTGCTTTCATTCACAGATTGAGTTGTATTTTGTGGACGAGGGGGAAATGGATATTTCCGTCAACGACAACCGTCGTATGCTTAAAGGCGGAGAGATGGCAGTAGTATTGAGCTTTGATGCCCACACCTATATGACACCTGAAAAATCCCGCTCATCTGCGTTGTTCATCCCTGTATATATGTGTCCCGATTTTATAGAGGATGTAAGACATAAAAGGGTGACATCTCCCTTTATCTGCGATAAAGAGGTTGTAGAAAAAATAAAAAGCCTTGTATCCGAATTGCAGAAGTCCGGAGACAACGCAATACTGAAACAGGGCTATATATATGTGATACTTGGAATTATCAAGGATAATATCTTTTTTAAAACCACGAAAGAAAATATGGACCCCGAGCTTTCCACAAGGCTTCTTACATATGTAAATGACAATTTCGGCGATGACATCAGCCTTGCCACTGCCGCAAGGGAGCTCGGGTATAACGAAAGCTATCTGTCACGGTATTTCAAAGCCTGCTTCCGTATAGGATTCAACAGGTATCTTACTACTGTCAGGCTGAAAAATGCACTTATGCTGATGAACGAAAAGAAACACACCACTGCTTACTGCGCAATGGAGGTGGGATTTAACTCTATGCGAACATTTTACAGAGCATTCCAGAAGGAATTTGGTTGTACACCAAAGGAATATATGAAAAAGCTGTGATGAGCGAAATTTTTTTAAAAAGGTGTTGCATTTTTAGATTTCATGCAGTATAATGTATTGGAAGTCAATATTCCTCCTTAGCTCAGTCGGTAGAGCACGCGGCTGTTAACCGCGTTGTCGTTGGTTCGAGTCCAACAGGGGGAGCCAAAAACTCCAAGTCAGATGACTTGGAGTTTTTTCAGTTCCTGAAGAGTTTCCGATATTCTTCGGGGGACATATCGCAATATTTACGGAAGAATTTATTGAAGTAATATTTGTCGGTGATACCTATTTGTTTCGCAACTTCTTCCACAGGAGCATCGGTACTTTCAAGAAGTGTCATTGCCCGCTGTGAGCGAAGCATATCAAAATATTTCATAGGGGGACAACCAAATTCCTTTGTAAACTTACGGATAAAATAGGACGGTTCAAGGTGGATTATTTTTGCAAGGCTGTTTACATCCATATTCTGCGACAAATTATCCTTCATAAATTCAGTTACGGGAAAAAATACCTCTGCAGATTTTCCCGGCATTGACTGACGGAGAAGACGCACATATTCTGCAATAATTTTTGTTCCGCAGGCAATGCGATTTATCCACATTGATACTTCATCCGTAAAGCGCTCATCATGGAGCGCCCCCTCAAACAGCGCGATTATTGAGCCGGGGTCGCTTACTTCTACAGCAAGGTTTTCGCTCCCTGTTCCCAGGGCATCAAAAAGTGTAACACCGTCAATTTCTCCATAGAAATGACATTGATAATAGGAGAAGTGTCTCTTTGAAGTCAGGCGGAAAGAATATTCCTTGCCGTAGGGGAAAACCACAAACATATTGGGTTTTATGATATAGCTGTTATTCTCAACAGTTACTACACATTCGCCCGAAAGAGAGAAAATCAGTTCGTTGTTCTTATCCTTTACACCGCTTCCAACCCAGTCGCGCGGAGCTTCGTAACGGTGCATCATCATTTCACTCATATTAAGAAATCCAAAACCTGTTTCTTTCATTTTTCGCAGTCCTTTTTGTGGTAATTTTGTTTAAACTGTTGTCAATTTTGTCAAACAATCTGCCAATATTGGCTTTATACCGTCGATATTCAAACAAATATCAGTTCAATTTTGTCCGAAAACGGTCAATATATTTTTCTTTACACACACATTATAGCAGTGTATAATAAACTTGTCAAATATCAGATTGTTAAAAAAGTCCGGAACGCAAAAATAAAAATATTAAATTTTTTTATAATCGGAGGTATTTATTATGAAACCTGTTACAGCTGTAATTATCGGTGGAGGATTACGCGGTTATGCCGCATATGCCCCCAAGGCTAACCCCGGCACACTCAAAATTGTTGCCGTTGCAGAGCCTGTTGAACATAAAAGACAAATGTGTGCGGAAAGATTCGGCATTGCTCCCGAAAACTGCTTTGAAAGCTATGAAGACCTCCTTGCAAAGCCCTGTATGGCAGAGCTTGCGATTATCTGCACAAACGACCGTATGCACGTTGAGCCTGCGAAAATGGCTGTAGAAAAGGGATACCACGTTCTTCTTGAAAAGCCTATTTCACCCGAGGCGGAGGAAATTTACGAAATCGGTCAGCTTGCGGCAAAAAGCGACAAAGTATTCTCAATCTGTCACGTTCTGCGCTATACAAAGTTCTACACAAAGCTTAAGGAAATTCTTGACAGCGGAAGAATCGGCAGACTCATTCATATGATTCAGAGCGAAAACGTTGCTTACTGGCATCAGGCACACTCATTCGTACGCGGTAACTGGCGCAACAGCAAAGAGACCTCTCCCATGATTCTCGCAAAATGCTGTCACGATATGGACATCCTTGTATATCTTATCGGAAGCAAGTGTAAGACAATTTCATCTATGGGAGACCTTACATATTTCAAAAAAGAGAATGCTCCCGAGGGTGCACCGCTCCGTTGTCTTGACGGCTGTCCCGCATATGACACCTGCCCCTATAATGCACCGAAGCTTTACCTTCACTCTGCACTTCGTGACTGGGGACTTGAAAACCTTTTTGATATTCCCGACACATCTGACGAAAATATCATCAAAGCTCTCGAAACAAATCAGTATGGCAGATGCGTATTCCACTGTGACAACGATGTTGTTGACCACCAGGCCATCAGTATGGACTTTGAAAACGGCACAACAGTTTCCTTCACAATGTGCGCATTCACCAATGAAAACACACGTGTTATGCGTATTATGGGTACTCACGGAGAAATTGTGGGCGACTTTGACAACAACACTATTAAAGTACATGAATATGCAACCGATAACGAAGAAGAAATCACGATAGGACCTGCGGCTCTCGGCCATGGCGGCGGCGATGCTGGACTTATGAATGCAGTTATTTCTGCAATCCGCGGTAACGATACAAACAAAACATCCGCACAGGAATCAGTTCAGTCTCATATGATGGCACTTGCTGCTGAAAAGTCACGTGTTGAGGGCAGAACTATTGTTATGGACGAGTTTGTGGCAGAGATTGCCGCAAGATGCAATAAATAAAAGAGGTATTTGCCATGAATCCTGAAGTAAAAAAACGTCTTATTGAGTGTGGCTACGACTACGGTTTTGAATGTCCTGTGCTTACAAGCAACGACCCGTACCCCGATTATATAAGGGAAAACGTGGCAGAGTGCATTGAAAAAATAAAGGCAGTGCAGAACGATGATACATTCACCTTTGCATTTATGACAGACCTTCACTATCTGCCCCTTGCGCATCACAAGGTGCTTCTTGAGAGGAATATTAATGCCTACAGTGATATTGTGAAAGAAACAGGCTGTGACAGACTTCTTCTTGGCGGAGACTATGTAATTGATTCCCCCAGAGAGCTGAAAATGGCAGGCTACAAGGAGCTTGCGGAGGCTTTTGAGCCATTCGGCTACCTCCCCTGCAACGGCAATCACGACAACGGAAATCTGTGGGATGCCTTTATGGAAAGAGAAAAGCCCCTTGACAAGCTTACCCGCAGAGAAATATATGATGTATTTTACAGCACCCTTTCAAAAAGAGGGGCAAAATTTAACGACAAGCATTTCGGACTTTATTACTATGTTGACGATAACAAAAATATGGCACGTTACATATTCATCGACATCTGCGACACTCCGGAATACTATGATGAGCAAATAAAGGGGATGCATTGCTTAAGTCAAAGTCAGATTGACTGGCTTATAAACGATGCACTTGTGACAGAATACGACATAATTCTTGACACACACAGTGTTCTCCGCCCTGCAATAACCGACGAGGAAGAAAAGCTGAAAAACGGCAACCGTCGTCTGGAGGTGCTTAATATTATCCTTGACGCATATAAAAACGGGGAGAAAATTTCCGGCAGCTTCTACGAGGATGAGCTTAAGATTGAGGTTAATGCAGATTTTTCAAAGATTTTTCGCGGAGACATCATTGCAGTTATGGTGGGACATTTCCATCAGGATTATACGATGCATACAAGCAGCGGCATTCCTTACATTGCAACTTCCAACTTCTTTATGGCAGAATGTCACGAGCCGAGAAGTGTAGGCGATAAAACGGAGCTTTTGTTTGACATTGTGACTGTTAACAGAAGCACACGCACTCTTTACGTTACAAGAATCGGCTCGGGTGATGACAGAATTATAAATTACTGATAGCCGAACCTCTGATGACTACACTAAAAGCACAGAAAAAATCTGTGCTTTTAGTAATATTTTCTGTTAAAACTGGTTGCGCATAATGTCAACTTGTGTTAACATTATGGTAGAAACTTTCCGAAAGGAGAATGTATTATGAAATGTATTATTAACGGAAGAGTTATTTTTCCCGATCGTATCGAAGACGGCAAGGTAATCGTTTTTGATGCAAAGATAGAAAAAATCATCGACAAAGCGGGCTTTAATCCTGCGGATTACGACGAAGTAATCGATGCTGACGGAAAGCTCGTGTCACCCGGTCTTATTGATATGCACATCCACGGTTATCTGGGTGCAGACGCATCCGACGGTGATGAAGAAGGTATCAGAAAAATGGCAGCAGGCATTATCAAAAACGGTGTTACCGCGTGGTGTCCCACAACAATGACCGTTTCCAAGGCTGAAATCGAGACGGCATTTGACACTATAAGAGCTGTTAAAAACAGTGACAGCTACTACGGTGCGAGAATCCTCGGTGTAAACAGCGAGGGCCCCTTTATTAATGTAAAGAAAAAAGGTGCACAGGCAGAGGAGCATATTTTAAGACCCGATGCGGACTTTATCATAAAGCATTCAGACATTGTGAAGCTCTTCACAGTTGCTCCCGAGGTTGACGGAGCAAAAGAATGCATAGAAAAGGTTACGGCGAACACTGATGTCCTTATTTCTATGGGACATACCGATGCTGCGTATGAGGAAGCAATGGCTGGTATCGAGGCAGGTGTCTGCCACACAACACACCTCTTTAATGCAATGACAGCACTTTCTCACAGAAGCCCCGGTGTTTCCGGCGCGGCACTGTCTGACAGCCGTGTAAGCGCGGAGCTTATTGCAGATACATTCCACGTAAACAAGGGACTTTTCAATATGGTTGCAAAGGCAAAGGGCGACAAGCTCTGCCTTATCACCGACTGTATAAGAGCAGGGGGTATGGAGGACGGAGACTATACCCTTGGTGGTCAGCCCGTTCATAAGGAGGGCATCAAGTGCCTGATGGATGACGGCACAATCGCAGGCAGTGTGCTTGAATTAAATGCCGCAGTTCGTAACCTTTATGAAAACAGTGACCTTGAGCTTTACGAGGCTGTAAACTGCGCTTCCCTTAATGTTGCAAAGGCACTTAAAGAAGACGATGAAATCGGCTCACTTGAAATCGGGAAACGTGCCGATATTATTATAGTTGACGAAAAATTTAACGTTGAAAAAGTAATTCTCGGCGGAGAAGTTTCCGTTGAGAATAATTGAAAAGGAGAATAAATATGATTACAGCAAAACTTGAACCCGGATTTATGCCAATGGCAAAGGTTATTAACGATTATAATGCGGCAGTTAAGGCGGAAGAATCACAGAAAATCCGCATTTCTGTTGAACGTAATGGCGGACTCACCGCAGTATACGATATGGATATTTACAAAGAGGGCTCAGGCCACGATGAGGAAAACTATGCTATTGCAGAGAGAATTATAAAGACACTTCTCTGGGCAAAGGGCGGTTACAAGGTTTACATCGCAGGCTCAAAATACATTTATGACCGCATTGCGGCTGATTACTCTATCGGTGGCGCAAGAGAGTTCGACTTCAACTTCATGGCAAGAGTTTACGAAGCTCCCTTTGAGGTTATTTATGTAGAAAATATTGCCGATGCACCCGAGGAAAATGACGTTTCCTCACCTATAGGACGTCACCTTGACGGTTGTCGTATCGGTTTTGACGCAGGCGGAAGCGACCGTAAGGTTTCTGCAGTTGTGAACGGTGAGACAGTTTACTCGGAGGAAGTTGTATGGTTCCCCAAGCTTGAGAGTGATCCCAAGTACCACTATGAGGGAATTTTAAGTGCAATGAAGACAGCGGCATCACATATGCCCAGAGTTGATGCTATCGGTGTATCTTCTGCAGGTGTTTACATTGATAACAAGATAATGGTTGCATCGCTTTTCCTTAAAGTATCCGATGAAGATTTCGCAAAGCACGTTAAGACAATGTACCTTGACGTTGCAAAGGAAATCGGCGATGTTCCTGTAGAGGTTGCAAACGACGGTGATGTAACTGCTCTTGCAGGTGCGATGAGCCTTGAGGACAATAACGTAATGGGTATCGCAATGGGTACAAGCGAAGCGGCAGGTTATGTTGATAAGGACGGCAATATCACAGGCTGGCTTAACGAGCTTGCATTCGTTCCCATAGACTTTAACAAGGATGCTATGGTTGACGAGTGGAGCGGCGATTACGGTTGCGGTGTTAAGTATTTCTCACAGGATGCTGTTATCAAGCTTGCGCCCAGCGCAGGAATTGAACTTGACGAGAGCCTTTCTCCCGCAGAGAAGCTTAAGGTTGTTCAGGGACTTATGGAAAATGACGACCCCCGTGCGGCTGATATTTACGATACAATCGGTACATATTTCGGCTATACAATCGCTTACTACTCAATGTTCTATGACATTAAGCACGTGCTTATCATGGGCAGAGTAACAAGTGGTAAGGGCGGCACAATTCTCCTTGACAGAGCTAACGAAGTTATCAAGGCGGAATTCCCCTCTCTTGCAAAGAAAGTACAGCTCCATATCCCCGATGAAAAGGCGAGAAGAGTGGGACAGTCTGTAGCAGCAGCAAGTCTGCCCAGCATTAAATAATTTCCGGGTAAAGCTGAATTTAAGCTCAAAAAAGTAGGACACCGATACAAAGCGGTGTCCTACATTATTTTATCAAGCTTAAATCAAGCACTTACTAAACCATAATTTTTTTTGCTTTGCGCGGTCTGTGCTTTTTATCAAGCCGCTGCGATTATCCAATCGTTGAAATATCATACGGCGTACTCTGATACACAAAATAATTCAGCCAGTTTGAGTAAATCAGGTTTGCGTGAGCGCGCCAACTTACAATGGGGTCTTTCTCCGGATTGTCATCGGGGAAATAATTCTCCGGCACTTTTGGATTAAGACCTGCGTTAAGGTCACGCAGATACTCCTTTTTCAAGGTGTCGCGGTCATACTCGGAGTGGCCTGTAATAAATATCTGCTTACCCTTTGCTGTTGCGGCGGCATAAAGACCTGCTTTATCGCTTGTTGCAAGGATTTTTATTTCCTTACACTTTTTCACATCCTCAATCCTTACGGTTGTATGACGTGAGTGGGGAACCATAAATTCCTCGTCAAAGCCACGCATAAGCATTGGGTTTTTATAAACAACCTTGTGCTTATAAACTCCCGAAAGCTTTTCGGGGAGAGGATATTTCTTTATTCCGAAATGATAATAAAGCGCCGCCTGCGCACCCCAGCAGATATGGAATGTAGAATGAACATTTGTCTTTGTCCATTCCATAATGGTACAAAGCTCTTCCCAGTAATCAACTTCCTCAAACTCCATTTTTTCAACGGGCGCACCGGTGATTACAAAACCGTCAAACTTCTGATCCTTTATTTCGTCAAAGGTTTTGTAGAATGCGAGCATATGCTCCTCCGACACGTTCTTTGCCTTATGGGTGTTTACCTGAATAAGCTCCACCTCAACCTGAAGAGGAGTATTACCCAGAAGTCTTGCAAGCTGTGTCTCGGTTTCGATTTTCGTAGGCATAAGATTAAGGATGCCTATGCGCAGAGGACGTATGTCCTGCTTTGCGGCACGTTTTTCGTCCATTACGAAAATATTTTCATCCTTAAGCACCTTTGTAGCCGGTAATTTTACAGGAATTTTAATAGGCACTTACATCGCCTCCTTAAAATGCGGAAATTTTTTTGTATGGGTATTTTTTGCACAAACTCGGTGTGCGGTGTTGACAGGGATAGGAAAAATCTGCGAACAGACAAACAATTTACACAATGTAGGGCAGGGGCACTTATGCCGAAAAGCGGAACGAGCAAGCCCGTTCCCTACAACGCATTACCCGTTCTAGATTTTTTACATCCGCTTTATATTGTTTCGAGTGCCTGTGCTATATCTGCAATAATGTCTTCCTTATCCTCGATACCACAGGAGAAGCGGATAAGGTCGGGAGCTACACCTGCAGCCATAAGCTCCTCATCATTCATCTGACGGTGAGTCGTGTTTGCAGGGTGCAGACAGCAAGTCTTGGAGTCTGCAACATGTGTTTCAATAGAAACAAGTTTAAGATTTTTCATAAACTTTTCAGCCGCAGCTCTTCCTCCCTTTACACCGAAGGAAAGAACACCGCAGGAGCCGCCCGGAAGATACTTCTTACCAAGCTCGTAATATTTGTCATCGGGGAGTCCGCAGTAGCGCACCCAGGCGATTTTCTCGTGGTTTTTAACATATTCTGCAACTGCCTGTGCATTCTCGCAGTGTCTTCTCATACGAAGTTCAAGACTTTCAAGACCTAAATTTACATAATATGCGTGCTGGGGAGCCTGAATAGAACCGAAATCACGCATAAGCTGTGCTGTAGCCTTTGTAATAAATGCGCCCTCAAGACCAAATCTTTCTGTATATGTCACACCGTGGTAGCTGTCATCGGGTGTGCAGAGTCCGGGGAATTTGTCGGGATATTTTGTCCAGTCAAACTTGCCTGAATCAACGATACATCCGCCCACACTGCTTGCGTGACCATCCATATACTTGGTTGTGGAATGAGTTACAATGTCTGCGCCCCATTCGATAGGACGGCAGTTGATGGGAGTTGCAAAGGTATTATCCACAATCAACGGAACACCATGCTTGTGAGCCGCATTTGCAAATCTTTCAATATCAAACACATCAAGTGCGGGGTTGGCAATTGTTTCACCGAAAACAGCCTTTGTATTGGGACGGAAAGCCGCCTCAAGCTCTTCATCGGAGCAATCGGGCTTAACGAATGTGAACTCGATACCCATCCTCTTCATTGTAACGGCGAAAAGGTTGTATGTACCGCCGTAAATTGCAGCAGACGAAACAACGTGGTCACCGCAGGATGCAATGTTGAACACACTGTAGAATGATGCCGCCTGACCGCTTGATGTAAGCATTGCGGCACTACCACCCTCAAGGTCAGCTATACGTGCTGCAACGTAGTCATTTGTAGGATTCTGAAGACGGGTGTAGAAATAGCCTGATGCCTCAAGGTCAAAAAGCTTACCCATATCTTCACTTGTATCATATTTAAAAGTTGTACTCTG
>CAYLPQ010000053.1:0-13441 GCA_964385605.1 uncultured Oscillospiraceae bacterium
TATTTGTTATGGAAATTTTTCTTCATTTATTGTTTTTAATTCTTTCACGTTATCACTCCTGACTCTGTTAATATAATTATAACCAAACGGAATGTATTTTTCAACAGAAAACACAAAAAACAGTAGATTTTTCCTCAAAAGTATGTTAGAATAACTATATCTATGTATAGGAGGTTTTCAGCTTGACAGTTTTAAAAGCATTTATCCTCGGACTTATTCAGGGAATAAGCGAATTTTTACCGATTTCTTCATCAGGACATCTTTCCATTGCGGGACAGCTTATGGGGATAGACCCGGAGGCATCAAATCTGCTTTCATTCAACATATTATTACACGTAGCAACCCTTGCGGCGGTATTTGCCGTTTACTATAAAGACATATGGGAAATGATAAAGGCATTTTTCGGTATGATAGCAGACCTTTTCACCGGAAAAGGTCTCCGTCTCAAGGAATTTTTATACCGCAGACTTATTGTTATGCTTATTGCGGCAACAATCCCTGCAACATTTGTTGCACTGTCACCTATGGGCGACATTATAGAAAATCCGGCATTGTGGCAGATTGGTATATTCCTTATCGTTACCGCTGTTCTCCTCTTTCTTTCGGAAAAGCTTGGCGGCGGAGATGTAACTCTTGAAAAAATGAGCACAAAGAGAGCTTTTCTTGTAGGATGCTTCCAGGGGCTGGGCACTCTTCCCGGCATCAGCCGTAGCGGAAGCACTATCGTTGGCGGTCTTTTCTGCAAGCTTAACAAGGAAACTGCGGTAAGATTCTCTTTTCTTCTTTCAATTCCGGCAATTCTCGGTGCTCTCGTTCTGGATATCAAGGATATTTTCGGTTCACAAAGCCAGACTCTTTCCTTTTTACCCGTTGCAATAGGTATGATTACTGCTGCAATAAGCGGATATTTTTCAATAAAATTCCTGCTTAAGCTTGTACAGAAAAGCAAGCTCAGCTATTTTTCATATTACTGCATAGCGGCAGGTATCTTTGCGATAATACTTAACTTTACAATATAACTGTTTTAAGAAAGGTCTTTGAACAATGAAAAAAACAACGACTAAAAAGACATCCGGCAAAAAAACTACCGCCGACAATAATTTCAAGGACAGAAACACCATTACTACCACAAAAAAGTCAAAGTCCGGGGCAAAGGCAAAGCCTGTAAAAGTTACTAAACCTTCTTTCTGGCAAAGAGTCCCCAGCGAGGTTCGTTTAATAATTCTGCTCTTTGTTTGCTTTGCGCTTTTCCTTTCAATTTATTTTGACAGCTTCGGACTTCTTGGAAGCTTTATAAAGGGATTTGTGTCAACTCATCTGGGTTCCGTAAGTTATGTTATTCCTTTCTATATTTTAACGGCAACAATTCACCTGTTTTTGAGAAAAACTCTGTCTCCACATAAGCACCGTTACCTTTTTGTAGCTATGGCGCTTTTGTTTTTGGGTGCTATACATACCCTTTCCAATCCCGACCTTTACGATGTCAACAACTCGGATTTTCTTTCCTTGTATGAAACACATAAAATAGGTGGTAAGGCATTTGCGTCCGGAGGTACCCTGGGGGCTCTTATCGCTCTTCCTTTAAAAGCTCTTGTGTCCAATGTAGGTGCATACATAATACTCATATTTTTGACACTCATTTGTTTTGTAACAGCGACCGGTACCGAGCCGATAACCAGATGTTTTAATTTCCTTGCTTCAAAAACAACCGATTTCATCGCCAAGGTCAAGGAGGAACGTGATGCGTTTGCGGAGAATGAAGATGCGGTTTCGGAAGATGAACAGGTTATCAAAGTTCCAAAGAAAAAGAAGTCTGCAAAGGTGGATGCTCCCAAGGCCGCTGATAAAACAAAGAACAGCAATCCTGTTGAAAATGAAGATACTGATAATTCAGAATTTCGTATTAATCTGTACGATGACAAAAAAGACAAGGCTGATGCAGATGAAAAGGCTGACAAGCATCATAAATCACCCGAACCAAAGGCAACTGAATCATTGGAGCTTACAGATGACATCAGAAAAGCAGCTATTGAAGCTTCCGGCGGTGTGGAAGAAACCAAGGAGGATATTACTCCTATCGCTGTGACAGACGACGAAATCGATACGGACTACATAGAGTACACCTTCCCCCCTGTTGATCTTCTTATGAAGAATAAAGTCCCCGCAGGTAGTCAGGACAAGCCGGAGGATCTCCGGACACAGGCAAAGAAGCTTATTGATACACTTCAGAGCTTTGGGGTTGAGGCAAAGGTTCTTGAGGTAAGCAAGGGACCCAGTGTAACAAGATTTGAAATACAGCCGTCCGTGGGTGTAAAGGTAAGTAAAATAGTAAACCTTGCCGACGACATAGCCCTTAACCTTGCGGCATTCGGAGTAAGAATAGAAGCACCTATTCCCGGTAAAGCGGCTGTCGGCATAGAAATCCCCAACAAGAGCACTTCAATGGTATGTCTGCGTGATGTAATCGACAGCGAGGAGTTCCGTTCTTTCAAATCAAAAACTGCATTTGCTATGGGTAAGGATATTTCAGGGCAGCCTATCGTATCAGATATTTCCAAGATGCCTCATATGCTTATCGCCGGTGCTACCGGTAGCGGTAAGAGTGTATGTATCAATTCCCTTATTACAAGTATTCTTTACAAGGCTGACCCAAATCAGGTAAAGCTTATCCTGATTGACCCCAAGGTTGTTGAGCTTGGAGTATATAACGGTATCCCCCATCTGCTTATCCCTGTAGTTACAGACCCCAGACGTGCCGCAGGTGCACTTAACTGGGCAGTTCAGGAAATGGTTAAGCGATACAGTATGTTTGCTACTGCAAATGTCCGCGATATTAAAGGATACAATGAATATGCTTCATTGAATAAAGAACGTGAGCTTGAACAAATTATTATCGTAATCGATGAGCTTGCCGACCTTATGATGGTAGCTCCCCACGATGTCGAAGATGCTATCTGCCGTCTTGCACAGATGGCGCGTGCCGCAGGTATGCACCTTGTTATTGCGACGCAGAGACCTTCTGTGGACGTTATCACAGGTCTTATCAAGGCAAATGTTCCCAGCCGTATAGCATTCTCGGTATCAAGTCAGATTGACAGCCGTACAATTCTCGATATGGGTGGTGCTGAAAAGCTTCTGGGCAAGGGTGATATGCTCTTCCTGCCTATGGGTGCAAGTAAGCCGCAAAGACTTCAGGGTGCGTTTGTATCTGATAAAGAAATCGAAAATATTGTTGAATTTATAAAAACTGATTCCAGCGCACATTACAACGAAGACATCATTGAACATATCGAAAACGGTGCAGAAGACCATCAGTCTTCTGATGACAGCGATGCAGATGACCTTCTTCCCCAGGCAATTGAAATAGTTGTGGAAATAGGTCAGGCAAGTGCCTCATTACTGCAAAGAAAGCTTAAAGTAGGCTACTCACGTGCAGGAAGACTTATCGACCAGCTTGAGGAACGTGGCATAATAGGACCTCATGAGGGTAGTAAGCCGCGCAGAGTTCTCATGAGTAAAAGTGAATTTCAGGAAATGATGGTCAACAATCTTGACGAATAGGGACAAATGTTACTCGCGATAAAATAAATTTCTATGCGTTAAAACGCCGCAAAGTGCCTTAACGGTGCTCTGCGGTATTTTTTTCTTGACATTCTCGCTTTTAAGTGATATAGTATAGTATGTGAATGGGGGGATTGTAATGAGTAGTTTACATTACACAGATGAATTTGCCTCATTCAGCGATGAAAAGTTGGCTGTTCTGTCACAGCAGGGTAATGACAAGGCACTTGATTATCTACTTAGTAAGTACCGTGTCTTTGTACGAAACAAATCTCTTTCCTACTATATTATCGGCGCCGATAGGGATGACATTATTCAGGAGGGTATGATTGGCCTTTTCAAGGCTGTCAGGGACTTTAGTTCAGAGCGTGGTGTGACTTTCAGGACGTTTGCCGATGTGTGCGTTACACGGCAGATACTTACAGCAGTTAAGAATGCAAGCAGACAAAAGCATGCACCGCTTAACTTTTACGTTTCATTAAATAAACCGGTTTTTGATGATGAGGACAATTCTCCCCTTAGCGACATCGTCGCAAGTGAGAATAATTCCAATCCGGAACAGATTGTTATTAACAAAGAAAATGCCGATATGCTCGGCACAGAAATGAATCGTATACTGTCACAGTTTGAGCTTTTAGTTCTTTCGCTTTATTTACAAGGTCATAGCTATGTTAACATAGCCAAGGCGATCGGCAAAGATTCTAAGTCAATTGACAATGCATTACAACGCATCAAGAAGAAGTTTGAAAAGATTTCTTCCTGATTCAACAAAATGCTATATGCCCGATAGGTGGAGATAAAGCCACCGGGGGTAAAAATATTTTTTAGTTAAAGATAAGGAGATCGAAAATGTACGAAGACAAGACTTTAGTCTGCAAAGATTGCGGACAGGAATTCGTGTTCACAGCAGGCGAGCAGGAATTCTATGCTGAAAAAGGATTTCAGAACGAGCCTCAGAGATGTAAGGATTGCAGAGCTGCAAAGAAGGCATCTCTCAGAGAAAACAGAGAAATGTATACTGCTGTTTGCGCTGATTGTGGCGGCGAAGCAAAGGTTCCTTTCGTTCCCAAGAACGACAGACCTGTTTACTGCAGTGAGTGCTTTGCAAAAAACAAGTAATCTCCTTATAGCTTAGCTTAACTTAACTAATCGAGATTATGATAAAATGCGTTGTTGGTTAACCAACAACGCATTTTTTTGTTGTATATAAAATTTCACAAAAGTATCGCACGTGAGGCTGTGCCTGCTCTCTATCCCCGTCTTTATTTGTTTTTGCTGTTTGCAATTATATATCCAAAAGACAGACTCACGAGCGCCAGTCCTAGAACACCAACTATGATACTTGTTTTTAAATTCAGCTCACTCTGTGCTATTACAACACTCAAATTAAATGCACTATGACATATCACAGCTGTTTTAAAACTTTTTGTCTTGTAATAAATAATACCCAGCATTACACCGATTGCCATTGCGAATATCGACTGAAAAAGCACTCCGTGTGATGCACCAAACAAAATCGCCTGCAGCCCTATTGCCGCCCAGGGACGCATTATGGTCCGGAGCTCATGCATTATTATTCCGCGGAATAAGAGTTCTTCAAATAAAGGGCCAATGAATGCAATCGCAAATACCGCTATCAGAAGTTGTCCTGTACCTGTAAGCTGTGGTGTTATTGCCGATGCCTCATCAATAGACTTTTTAAGAAGTTCCACATTCTGCGAATAATGGTAATAAACTGTAACAAGCATTCTTAATCCAACTGCACAACAAATCGCCATGGCTCCTACTATAGGAGGAGTTTGCCTGTTTTCAACAACCTTATCAAGCTGACACTTTCTCTTATGACCTATAATGAGATATATCCAGAAAGTTATTATTACAGATATTATAGTAAGCGCATACAGGTTATTTGTAACATCTATGGCAACTTCTGACAAAGACCCTCCTGCTGACGCATTCCTCCACACTGTATACGCAAGTTGCACTGCAAATGACACCGCATAATATATTGCCACATACATAAGTGCCAGCAGGACACCCTTAATTCGTTTCCACAGGTTTTTCATTGTTTTCACGCATTTCTACAATAATCTTTTTAGGACACTTCTGCGCACAGATACCGCAACCGATACACTTTGAATAATCGATTACAGCATGGTTATCCGTAACGGTTATTGCCTGTGTGGGGCAATTCTTTTCACAGATTTTACATCCTATGCAACCTACAGAACACTTTGCCTTCATAGCCGCACCCTTATCACAGGACACGCACTTTACAACATAACTACTGCTCTTGGGAATAATTTTTATAACCTTTTTAGGACAAATTTCCGCACATTCTCCACAGCCGCCACATTTTTCTCTGTCAACAACAGCAATGCCGTTTACCATAGTGATTGCTCCTCTTGAGCAAACCTTTGCACAGGAGCCGTGTCCTAGACATCCGTAAGAACATTCTTTCTGTCCGCCACCCTGAAGTCTTGATATTGCAATACAGTCATCCAGGCCTTCATAATTATATTTAACTGCCGCATTTTCATCTGTTCCTTCACAACATACAACGGCAACCTTTTCTTCAACAGCTTCAGAGCTTACACCCATGATTTCCGCTATTTTATCAGAAACAGACTGTCCGCCAGGACTGCAACAGTTGATTTTAGCATCGTCTTTAGATATTGCTTCAGCATATGCACCGCAGCCTGCAAATCCACAGCTACCGCAGTTTGCGCCCGGAAGAACTTCCGTTATAGCTTCTGCTTTTTCATCTTTTTCGACAGCAAATATTTTTGATGCTACCGCAAGAAGCGCACCAAGCACAAGACCTATTGCACCTATTGCGAGAGCAGGAATTAATATTTTCATAATATCTTCCATAAATTTTACCTCCCTGTCATATTTTTATGTCAGAACTGCATTCCCTGGAATCCCAAAAATGCTATAGCAAGAAGTGATGCACTTATAAGCGCAATCGGCATACCCTGAAGTGACTTGGGAATGTTTGAACTTTCAAGACGTTCACGCACACCTGCGAAAAGAACAATCGCAATCAGAAATCCAAGACCACCGCTAAATCCGCTGATAATTGATTCTATAAGGGTATAACCCTCTCTTCCGGGAAGTACAACCGATGCAGACTCTACATTAAGGAGTGCTACACCAAGTACGGCACAGTTTGTTGTTATAAGAGGGAGATATATTCCCAGTGAGCTATACAGTGAGGGAATAGATTTCTGCAAAAACATTTCCACAAACTGTACAAGTGCCGCAATAATTACGATAAAAGCAATCGTCTGCATATACTCAATCTTAAGCGGAACAAGTATATATGTCTGACAAAGCCATGTCATAATAGAGGCAAGTGTCATAACAAATGTTACCGCCATACCCATACCGAGAGCTGTATCAATTTTCTTTGATACTCCGAGGAAGGGACATATGCCCATGAACTTAACAAGAACAAAGTTCTGAACAAATATAGAAGTTAATGCTATTGCTACAAGTGCCGGCATTTATCTCTCCCCCCTTCTGTTTCTTATAACGTTAATCAATCCTAAAATAATACCAAGTGTCAGGAATCCTCCCGGAGGAAGAATCATTATAATTGCAGGACTGCTTATTCCAAGGGACATACCAAGAATTGTTCCGCTGCCGAGGATTTCACGCACTGCAGAAATAAGCGACAGTGCAACCGTAAATCCAAGTCCCATTCCAAGCCCGTCTACAGCAGACTTTATAACACCGTTTTTTGACGCAAAGGCTTCAGCTCTCGCAAGAATAATACAGTTTACAACTATAAGAGGAATAAATAAGCCCAGTGATTTTGAAAGCGACGGTATATATGCCTTCAATACAAGGTCTACAACCGTTACAAACGTCGCAATAATAACTACGTATGCTGCAATTCTTATCTTTTGAGGAATAATTTTTCTCAACATGGAAATAAGTATATTAGACAGCATCAATACAAATGTTACTGAAAGCCCCATACCAATTCCGTTTGAAAGAGATGTTGTTACTGCAAGTGTAGGACACATACCTAAAACCTGCACAAAGGTAGGGTTCTCGCTGATAAGTCCGTTTTTAAATGTTTTTAACATCAGTTATTCCCCCCTTCAATCTCATTAACTATTGCATAAGCCTTTGCCACACCGTAAGCTACAGCCTTACTAGTAACTGTAGCACCGGTTATAGCCTGTACCTCCGAATTATTTTCCGTAGGTACTTTTACAACAGTAAGTTCAGGAGATTTTCCCCGAAATCTGTTTTTAAAAACATCAGTGTCCGCTTTAGCACCGAGACCCGCTGTCTCACTGTGACTTAAGACATCTATACCCTTTACAGTTCCGTCATTTCCGATACCTACCATCATTTCTACAGGACCGCCGAATCCGCTGACTGAAACTGTTACACAATATCCTATTACTTCCGAATCCTTTATGGCTTTGTAAACATTATCCTTTCCTTCCACAAGTTCATGGTTGTCTGCAGGTATAATTGTTTCCATTGCATCTTTTGCGGCTTCCTCTGCCGCTACCAGAATGCGCTCTTCTGTTAAATTATTTACAAAAGCCAGCAAAAGTGCCGCTACAAGTGTAATAGCACAAAGAATACCGGAAAGCTTTATAAGTTCCTTTTTCATATTGCACATCCTTTCCCGAAAATAATTAATTGCTCTTCACACTGCCGAAGCATTTGGGAACTGTCCACTTATCAAGCAGCGGTGTAACAATATTCATAAGAAGTATTGCATATGTTACACCCTCCGGATATCCGCCCCAGAAACGTATTACACAAGTAATCACACCACAGCCTATACCGAAAATCACCTGACCCAGAGCGGTAGTGGGAGTTGTAACATAGTCAGTAGCCATAAATACAGCACCGAGCATTACACCACCGGAAAGAACTCCGAGAACGGGGTTCATATCACCGCCGAAAAGCAAGTACATAACGAAAACTGACCCAATATAACAAAGGGGTATTCTTGCTGATATTACCTTCCTCACAAGAAGATATACAAAACCTATGAGTATTGCAAGAGCACACGTTTCACCGATACATCCTCCAATAGGAGTTCCGTCAGCATATTTACCAAGGAATTGCTCCATTATTGTGGGTTGTGCCAGTGCATACTCTTTTGAAAGAGGTGTTGCACCTGTTACTACATCTGCCATTTTTTCAAAAATTTCCACTCTGTTTATAGAGAATGTTGTCATCGCTACAGGGAATGATGCAAGCGCAAATGCTCGTCCTACAAGTGCCGGATTCATAAAATTCTGCCCTATTCCGCCGAAAAGCTGTTTAGTAATCACAATTGCTATAAATGCTGCAATTACAATGATGTAATACGGAACGGTAGCAGGCATTACAAATGCGAGTAGCATACCCGTTACAACAGCACTATAATCTGTTACGGTAAACTTTTTCTTTGCTATGAGCTGATACAAAGCTTCAAATGCACAGCATGAAAGCACAGAAATAAGCATCACCGCAAATGCTCTTCTTCCGAAGTATACCACACCCGCGAAAGCCGCCGGCATAAGTGCAATTATCACATCGAGCATAACATCACTTATACTGTTTCTTTCTCTCACATGTGGAGTGGATGATACAGTATATATAACATCCTCCGGCACCCCGTTTTCTACGGGAGCTGCTTCAGGGACAGCATTTGCTGTTTCCTTCACCGGAGCAACTTCAGGAGTAGTCTGCATCTCATTGTTTGTATTATCATTAGGAGTAGATGATGTTGTATAATTTTCCATAATCACTGCTTCCCTTCCTTTTCTTTTTGCGCTCTTGCCCTCTGCTGCGCCAGAACAGTATGCTTTGCAACGCGTATACTCTGAACAAGATTTCTCTTTGACGGACAGCCGTAGCTACAGCATCCACATTCAATACATGCCGTTACATTGTACTTTTCACAGCTTTCCATATCGCCTTTATCAGAAAAGCTCTGCAAATACAGCGGCATCAACTTCATGGGACAATGCTCAACGCACTTTCCGCATCTGATACAAGGATCCTGCGGCGGAATTTCTGCTTCCTCTTCTGTTAATGCAAGTATTGATGAATTTGCCTTTATTATCGGAATATCCAGTCTGAACTGTGCGACACCCATCATAGGTCCGCCAATTATAACTTTCTTGGGAGTTTTCTTAAATCCGCCTAATTGTTCGATAATATATTCTACAGAAGTACCGAGACGAACTCTGTAGTTCCCGTTTTTCTCAAAAGGTGTACCCGAAACAGTAACAATTCTTCTCAACAAAGGTGTTCCGTACATAAACTTTCTTCCTATAGCACTGCAGGTATCTACATTGATTACAACAGCGCCTACGTCTGCAGGAAGCTTACCTACAGGAACCTTTCTCTTTGTAACAGCATATATAAGCTGTTTTTCACCGCCCTGGGGATACTTTTTCTTAAGAGTATCAACTGTTATACCTTCATTTTCGCAAAGCTTTTTCATAACAGCTATTGCGTCAGGCTTATTATCTTCTATTGCTATATGTCCGTTTGTTATTCCGAATCTGTAGAGTATCACTTTAAGTCCCATTATGACTTCTTCAGGTGTTTCGAGCATTACTCTATGATCACTGGTAAGGTAAGGCTCACACTCTGAACCATTTACAATAACAGTATCAATTTTACAATTTTCAGGCGGCATAAGCTTTACGTGTGTCGGAAATGCCGCACCGCCCATACCAACAACACCAGCCTCACGGACAAGTGCGGGTATTTCATCAGGGGCAACAGCTGTATAATCAATAGGAGTAATTGATTCGTCCATTTCATCCTTAAAATCGTTTTCGATTATTATGGAATCTACCTCTGACCCGTTGTGAACATTTCTCTTTTCAATAGCTTTAACTGTTCCTGATACACTTGCAAAGACAGGCGCACTGATAAAAGCATCGCTGTCAGCGATTTTCTGTCCCATTTTGACATAATCGCCAACTGCCACACAAGGTGTACACGGCGCACCTATATGCTGTGAAAGCGGAAATGCGAGTTCCTTTGGAACTTCCAATTCCTCTATAGGCTTCGATGAAGTGTATTCTTTATTATCTTTAGGATGTACTCCACCCCTGAAGGTAAGCTTATTAAACACAATTATCTTCTCCCTCTGAGTATTGTAGTGTATTTTAGTCCCTCTCCAAGGACATAATTTATTTAATTATATCAAAAAGTTAATTAAATTACAAGATTTCTGAAAAAAAACAAGATGTTTTATTAATTTTACGTAATAAAACATCTATTTTAGGTATCTGTTTGCATAATATGAGAGCTTAAGCTGCTTTTCATTTTTATATGCAGAGCTAATCGTTCTTACAATATCGGTATCTGCGTCAATCGCCTTAAGTTCTTTTTCAAGTTCGGCAGCCATTTT
This sequence comes from uncultured Oscillospiraceae bacterium, assembly GCA_964385605.1. Lineage (GTDB taxonomy): Bacteria > Bacillota > Clostridia > UMGS1883 > UMGS1883 > UMGS1883. The sequence goes on from CAYLPQ010000053.1 coordinate 10,955, forward strand.
TTCAAATTCACTGTCGCAGGAGTTTTCTACCCCTCTTACTATCGGAGTGAAATGGGATATTGTGTTCGCCCTTGCAGTTGCCGCATCGTGGGATTTTCTCTGATTTTTATAATACTTTTTACCTTCGCTTATGGTCACTTCTGCCTTCGCCGTATACTTACTTTGCAAGCTGTAAAGCTTTGCCATATATTTTACAACAATCTCATCCTTGGTTTTCGACGCATTTGCAGAAGAATTTTCTTTTTTTGTGTCGGAATCCTGATTCTCATTCCCATTACCAGCCTGTTTTTCTTCAAAAATCTGAAGATAAACATCTTCCGCAGTAACCTCTCCTGATTCAATTTTCTGTTTTTCTTCCTCTGTCATTTCTCTGACACCTTCATCAAGATACTTGTTAACATCATCTACAAGACCTTTCTGATTATCATTTCTGCGTTTTGCAATTTCTTCGGGTGTCTCATTAATTCCTACATATATACTTTCTATATTCTTCCATTGCCATAACGCAAGAGAAGCTACAGCAATAACCATAACAAGTAAAACTGCAAGCAATATTTTCACCCATTTTTTCATTACTGTACCTCCTCACACTTTTTTGTGTTTCATTGTTCCAACAATTTCAATGCAAGCAACGCATTCTGTTTAGCCTTTTCTCTGAGCGGCTTTGAATCCTTTTCAAGTTGAGCTTTCAATTCATCCATATTTATAATGGCATCGTTCAACATTTGTCCAAATACTTCTTCATCAAAATGCTCAAGCTCAATATATTTTCCCTGTTTCATATAATCCATAAATCCTTTAATTTTTGGATCATACACAATTCCTACCATCGGCACATTCATAACTGAAGCAAAAATCAGCATATGGAGTCTCATACCGCAGGCTATATCACATCTGCCTATAACCGCCAGCATTTCCGCCACTGTAAGGTCACGGTCTATAACCCTTGACTGATGTTTCATTTTTGCAGCAATATTCAGCGATATAGAAAGGTCTGCACTCTTTTGCATAGGTATAAGTATCGGGATGTAACCGTTTTCAGCAACATCATCCAGAGCCTTTGCCATTTTTTCCTCAAAGCCGTCAGGGTTATTCTTACACTTGCGCACTGAAACGGCAATGAGCTTGTCCTCTCTCTCTGCGGAATATTTGGAAAGAATTTCATCAGCCCTTTCCCTATCAGCCGCAGTAAGATTAAATGCCGGGTCTGCAGTCACCAGGACTTCAGGCTTTGTAATATTGCACCGCTTAATCTCCTCAAGCGACACGTTCTCCCTGAGGGTAATAAGGTCAACTTTATTCATAACCTTTTCAACTTTTTTAAGGTTTTTTTCTTTCAGCGGACCCATACCGTTTGCATAGCTCATTACTTTCAGCCCCATTTTTTTAGCAAGCGATATTACCGCAAGATAGTAAATAAGGCTTTTTGTGCTCGTTGCATCCTGAATAAGAGTGCCTCCACCGCTTATAAGAAGTTTTGCAGAATAAAACTCTCTTATTATAGAAAAAATATTGAATCTTCCTATAGTCTTAATTCCGTAATTTTTTTTCGTAAGCTGCGCATTTCCTGAAAGTGCAGTGATTGTAATGTCAGGATTAATCCGCTTTAAATCGTCAACTATACTTTTAAGTAAAGCCTCATCACCGCTGTTCCCAAGTCCGTAATATCCGGAAATAATAACATCAGACACACTGCCACCTACCTTTCACGTATAAGCATACGGTAATCGCCCCTGATATGCCTTAAACTTAAAAATTTATGATTTTTCAAGACCGACAACACAGAAAAAGCCTAATTTTAAAGTTTTTGGCGAATCGGGTATTAACGCAACTGCTTAAAGGCAAATACCTGTAATTATACAAGTTCTATTTTAAGGAAAGATTTTTTACCCTTTTTTGCAATAATTTTGTTATCCTTAAAGCTATCCTTTGTAATTACAAAATCAACAGCTGTAATCTTTTCATTATCAAGGCTTATTCCACCCTGCTGAATAAGTCTGCGACCTTCACCCTTTGATGGAATAAGTCCCGCAGTAAGAAGCAAATCGAGCACACCGATTCCGTCGCCGATAACAGATGCTTCAATCTGTGCAGAAGGCATATTTTCATCATTGCCGACTCCTGCAAAAACAGCCTTTGCTGCCTGTTCTGCTTTTTTTGCCTCTTCCTCACCATGAACAAGCTTTGTAACCTCGTAAGCAAGAACTTCCTTAACCTTGTTCAGCTGACTACCCTCAAGCTTTTCATATTCGCGGATTTCCTCCATAGGAATGAATGTAAGCAGTTTAAGACACTTACATACGTCATTATCATCAACATTTCTCCAATACTGATAAAATTCGTAGGGAGAAGTTTTTTCAGGAGCAAGCCATACAGCACCATTTGCAGTTTTACCCATCTTCTTACCTTCACTGTTTGTAAGAAGAGTAAAGGTCATACCGTAAACCTGCTTCTGGTCTTTTCTTCTGCAAAGGTCAATACCGCCGA
>CAYLPQ010000054.1:0-13362 GCA_964385605.1 uncultured Oscillospiraceae bacterium
CGCAATCGTCCTCATTTTTCTATTTCCGGGCTTTTATTTTGCTACAGCCCCTTTTCGAATTAACGGATTGTTCACAAACAGTACATATTCTCAAAATAACACCAGGTTACAATAAATATTGTGAAAAAGTATTTTACATAATGAAATTTTGTGATAAAATACTTTTAAGTCAACTTTGAAAGCAGGGGTTTTAGTGAAAAACGTACAGACAATACTTATTGCAGATGATGATGCAAATATTTGTGAGCTTGTGAGGCTTTACCTTGAAAAGGAAGGCTTTGAAACTGTTATATGCTTTAACGGGGAACGTGCTCTTGAAATATTCCGTGAAGGTAATATTGACCTTGCTATTCTTGACATTATGATGCCTAAAGCAGACGGAGTTACTGTGTGCCGTGAAATCCGCAAGGAAAGCAAGATGCCGATTATCATGCTCACTGCAAAGGGCGAAACCTTTGACAAAGTGCTGTGCCTTGAATTGGGGGCAGACGACTATGTGGTCAAGCCCTTTGAGGGGAAGGAGCTTGCAGCCAGAGTAAAAGCAGTTCTCAGAAGAAGTGTTTCTGACGAAAAGAAAGAGGAAACAAAGGTTGTTTCCTATGAGAATATAACTGTCAATCTCACAAATTATGAGCTTGTGCTGAACGGTGTAAGTATGGATATTCCGCCAAAGGAGCTGGAGCTTTTATATTTCCTTGCTTCACATCCCAACCGTGTATTTACCCGAGAACAGCTTCTTGAAGACGTGTGGGGATTTGACTATTTCGGCGATTCGAGAACCGTAGACGTGCACGTAAAAAGGCTTCGTGAAAAAATTGAGAACGTCAGCGAAAACTGGAATCTCAAAACTGTATGGAGTGTAGGCTACAAATTTGAGGTGAAATAGGGTGCGGAAATCTCTTTTTTCGAAAATATTTTTTACGCAGATACTGGTAGCATTTACTGTTGTAGTAATCATTGTTCCTATGATATTTGTACTTATCGGTGAGTATTTTGTATCGGTGCAGAAGGATGACATATTTAATGATGCATCACGTGTGGCCAGGCTTACCGAGCAGGTTATCAATATGGACGCAAATGAGGAAATGTGGAGAGTGTTCCGTAACGGAATTGAATATGCCGGCGGACAAAGCTCGCTCATTGTTATGAATTCAAACGGTGATGTTGTGGCAGGTCCCAGTGATAATAAGGAGATAAATGTGGATGCTCTCACCCCTAATTTCATAAGCGGTGCAAAAAGCGGAAAAAGCGAAATCAAGCTTTATGAAAAAGGAAAAATTTTTAATGAACAGTCAATTGTTGCAATAGTTCCCATAACAGCGCGGAATGTGTATACAGGAAAAATAGAATTTGTGGGTGCTGCTGTTGCGTTCAGACAAATACCGCAGGTGAGGGAGTTTCAGTATGCCACTGTAAGAATTATTCTTATGGCGCAGTTAGTTGCGTGGATGGTGGCGCTTATAGTGTCATTCTTAATGACAAGACAGATTATAAAACCCCTTAAGAAAATGCGTATTGCCGCAAAGAAAATATCCGGGGGAGATTTCGACGTACGCATTCCCATAACTTCAAATGATGAGGTTGGTGAGCTTGCGCAAAGCTTTAACTCTATGACCGAGTCATTGAGTGAGGTTGAGGAGATGCGAACATCCTTCCTGTCGGATGTATCTCATGAATTAAGGACACCTATGACCGTTATAAACGGGTTTGTAGAAGGTATCCTTGATGGAACAATTCCAAGTGAAGAACAGGAAAAATACCTTGTCATAGTAAATGAGGAGTCAAAGCGGCTCAGCAGACTTGTCAAGGAGCTGCTTGAAGCCACCAGACTTGAGCAGGATGTAAAAAAACTTAACAAATCAAACTTTGATATGAACCGTCTTGTTACAGAATCGGTAATATCTTATGAAAATCAGCTTACAGAAAAAAATATTGCTCTTGATCTGAAGCTTGAAACAAAGGAATGTTTTGTGTTTGCAGATAAGGATGCAATAAAAAGAGTTCTTTTGAATCTTATTGATAACGCAATTAAATTCACGCCGGAAAACGGCAGTATAACAGTCTCTACAATTGTTGAGGGCAATAATGTAAAAACCAGTGTGGAAAACACCGGAGCGGGAATATCCAAGGGAGAGTTGAGACATATTTGGGTAAAATTCTATAAATCCGATAAGAGCCGTAGCATTGATAAAAAGGGTGTAGGGCTTGGATTGCATATTGTTAAGACTATAATAACACAGCATCAGGGTGAAGTTTTTGCAGAAAGCGAAGAGGGCAAATTTGCAAGATTTACGTTCATCATTGATGCAGGAAAAAATAACCCGGCATCGGGAGAGGAGAGAAATTAACATGAAAAAAACGGTATTAGCAGCTGTTTCCGGCACACTTGCAGGTGCATTGATTACAGGAACGGTATTTACATTTGGTGCAGTTGGAAATTTTGGGTTTAACACCAAAAAGACTGATACTGCGCAGGAAGTATCCGTAACAACAGAATCCGACAGAAGTATGCGCATAGATTCACTGGATTTTGAATATATGGCAGAAGATGGTAAGGAAGTTCTCAGTGTAGAAGAAATTGCAAAACGTGTAGGACCTTCGATTGTAGGTATATCTTGCGTAACGGTTACTGAAGGGTTCTATTTCGGCTCAAGACAGTCGGAATCTATGGGAAGCGGTATAATAATTGATAAGAACGGACACATCGTTACAAATTATCATGTTATACAAGGTGCAACAACAATAAAAGTAAAGCTTACGAGCGGTGGTGAATATGATGCAACTGTTGTGGGCGGTGACGAAAAAACGGATGTTGCGGTGATAAAGATTGCTGCAAAGGAAGAGCTTCACGTTGCGACTATCGGCGATTCTGATTCTGTTGAAGTAGGTTCGCTTGCTGTTGCAATCGGAAACCCCCTTGCAAGTGAGCTTTTCGGAACTGTTACAGCGGGTGTAATTAGCGGTGTCAACCGTACCATGACAGTTGGTCAGCGCGATATGACCCTTATTCAGACAGATGCCGCTATCAGCCCCGGCAACAGCGGTGGCGCACTTATCAATAAATACGGTGAAGTAATTGGTATAAACAGTGTTAAGCTTATTGACGATGCGGCAGAAGGACTTGGATTTGCAATTCCTATGAATGAGGCAGTGCCGATTATGCAGGACCTTATGAATTACGGATATGTAAAAGGAAGACCTATGATTGGTGTGAGTGTAAGAGAAATTACTCCGGAGCTTGCTTATTATAACAATCTTCTTGTTGACTACGGTCTTTATGTGATGGGTGTTACTGAAGGAAGTGGTGCTGAAAAGGCAGGTCTTGCAAGAGGAGACATTATTGTTAAAGTTGATGGACAGAAAGTGACCACCTCTACGGAAATGAATAAAATCCGTGATACCCATAAGGCAGGGGAGAATATTAATCTTTCAGTTCTCCGTGCAGGTAAGGAGATTACTCTTACAGTAACTCTTACGGAAGATTTATCAGGAAAGAAGTAATATAAAAAGGTGAGTTCGAAACCATCCTCACCGTACAGCACTTAAAGGTAGCTGTACAAATCAAAACTAAGGAGAAATTAATATGAAAAAAACACGTGTGTTAACTCAGGCGGCACTTATAGCGGCACTTTATGTTGTGCTGACCTATATAAGTAATTTGGCAGGACTTGCAAGTGGAGCTGTACAGGTAAGAATATCTGAAGCGCTTACAATTCTTCCTGCGTTCACATTTTCAGCAGTCCCTGGACTTGCTGTAGGGTGTGTTGTGGCAAATTTGTTGACAGGAGCGGCACTGTGGGATGTAGTATTTGGCTCTTTGGCGACACTGGTCGGCGCATTGGGAACATACTATCTGGGAAAGAATAAGTATCTTGCACCTGTTTTTCCCATAGCTTCAAATACGGCTATAATACCCCTTGTGCTGAAAATAGTATATGGTGTTTCCGACGGGTATGGATTTTTGTTCGCGACAATATTTATAGGGGAATTAATTTCTTGTGGAATATTGGGAACAGTGTTATACAGTGCAATAAAGAGAGCAGATATTTTTAAAAGAGATGAGTGATTACTCATCTCTTTTTGTGAAAATATTGACAAAAAGGGGTAAACTCTTATATAATAACAGAAATGCTTTTTTCGAAAGGACAAAATATATGAAACAGAGAGAAAAATTTTCCTCAAGACTTGGTTTCCTGCTGATTTCTGCAGGATGTGCCATTGGTCTTGGTAATGTGTACCGATTCCCAATTATAACAGGTGCATATGGCGGTGCGCTGTTTGTGCTTATTTACATTGCATTCCTGCTTCTTCTTGGGCTTCCCATTATGACCATGGAGCTTTCTGTGGGACGAGCAAGTCAGAGAAGTATTGCAACATCCTTCGATACTCTTGAAAAACCGGGGCAGAAGTGGCATCTTCTTAAATATATGGGTATCGCGGGAAACTATCTTCTGATGATGTTTTACACTGTGATTTCCGGCTGGATGCTCATTTATTTCGGTAAATACCTTACCGGCTCAATCATTGAATACAAAACAGCAGAAGAGCTTGGTGGTGTATTCGGTGCAGTTGTGACAGACCCCGGACTTATGATAGCAGCAACGGTTATTGTTATTATAGGATGCTTTGGCATTTGTTCTCTCGGACTGCAGAAGGGCGTTGAGAAAATTACCAAGGGTATGATGATTGCATTGTTTATCCTTATGATAGGTCTTGCAGTTTATTCATGCACCCTTAAAGAAGCTGCGGCAGGTCTTAAATTCTATCTTATACCCAACCTTAACGGAATAAAGGAACACGGCATCTGGACCGTTATTTCAGCGGCTATGGGTCAGTCCTTCTTTACTTTGAGCATTGGTATCGGCTCTATTGCAATATTCGGTAGCTATATTGATAAAGAAAGAAGTCTTACAGGAGAGGCAATCAGCATTATGTCTCTTGACACCTGCGTTGCCCTTATGTCGGGACTTATAGTATTTCCTGCGTGCTTTACCTACAATAATGGTGTTACGGCAGATGCGTCAACGGTTGGGGCGAGCTTCCTTTTTACAACACTTTCAAGTATGTTCAATATGATGCCGGGTGGAAGAATTGTGGGAGTTTTCTTCTTCCTCTTTATGATGTTTGCGGCTCTGTCAACGGTTATTGCCGTGTTTGAAAACATTATGTCCTTCTGGCTCGAGCTTACAAAAATGTCAAGAAAAAAGATTGCTGTTATCAACATCGTTCTTATGATTATACTTTCGCTTCCCTGTATACTTGGCTTTTCTGTATGGGAAAATGTACAGCTTGGCGGCAAGGGAATAATGGATTTGGAGGATTTTGCTGTATCTAATATTCTTCTTCCTCTCGGTAGCCTGTTCTATGTTCTTTTCTGTACAATCCGCTACGGATGGGGATGGGACAAATACTTTGCAGAGGTTAACACCGGTAAAGGTATAAAGATGCCCTTGTGGCTTAAACCTTATTTGAGATATGTTCTTCCACTGATAATAATAGCGGTATTTATAATGTCGGTTATATAAATTGTGATTTAGAAAGGATGTTAAAAATGAAAAAATTTATAAGTATTGTTTTAATTATCTCACTTCTTTGTATCGGTGCGATAAGTGTAAGTGCGGCAAAAATAGGTGACATTGTGAATGCAACAGTGTACACGGACATTGTTGCAAAGATAAATGGTAATGATATTGCATCTTATAATGTAGACGGATACACGGTTGTTGTTGCTGAAGATTTACGTGGTTACGGTTTTGATGTTGTATGGAATGATGCGGACAGAACACTCCGTATATCAAAAAATGTGGCAAAACCATCAATAACAAGTAATTATGTTGCGCCGAAAATTCAGACAAATAAGATTGGTGAAAAAGCTTTTGATGTTTTATATTCGGACATTAAAACATATATCGATGGACAGCTTGTTACCAGTTACAATATAGACGGCAGAACTGTTATTTATTTTAATGATTTGAGCTGTTTCGGAAATGTATCGTACGATGACGGCACAAGAACTCTTTCCGGACAGTTTGAATGGAGAGGTGATTTCGAGGAAGTAGGGGATTCTTCAGCAAGTGAGGCTGCAACAAATAAAGAACTTACGGTGAAAGATATTGAAATTAAGGTTGTGTCGATTACGCAGACACAAAATAATATTCAAGACGTTGTGTCTGTACAGGTTGACTTTAAAAACTGCACAGGCAATGTTATCACATTTGGCAATATTACGGTGAATGACAAACCCAGTGTCTTTTTTGGTGGATATGCCAATCCTTACACAATAAGAACTGTAACTCTCAATAATTGGCCTTTAGGGAATCCTATGGATCTTGGGGATAATTCAACCGGAAGTGCTGTTGTAGTATGGAACGGAAAAGAATATTATGCCGAATTTAATACAAGCGGTATTTATAAATTCTATAAGATAGGTTAATGCTAATATAACAAAGGACGGGTTCGCAATGCGAACCCGTCCTTTGTTATATTACTTAAGGTTAAGCTGACCAAGGCTTGCTTTACGCAGGTAATCGTTGATAAACTCATCAATTCTGCCGTCCATAACAGCGCCGATATTACCAACTTCGTAGTTTGTTCTGTGGTCTTTAACCATATTGTAGGGGTGGAATACATAAGAACGAATCTGACTACCCCAGGCAATTTCTTTCTGAACACCTTTGATGTCTTCAATTCTTTCTTTCTGTTCAGCTTCTGCAAGCTCCATAAGCTTTGCCTTAAGCATCTTCATAGCGGCATCCTTATTCTGGAACTGGCTTCTTTCGTTCTGACAGGCAACAACAACACCTGTGGGAATATGTGTGATGCGGATGGCAGAGCTTGTCTTGTTGACGTGCTGACCGCCTGCACCGCTTGCACGGTAAGTATCAATCCTAAGATCATCGGGATTGATATTGATTTCAATATCGTCCTCAATGTCGGGCATTACTTCAACAGAAGCAAAGGATGTATGTCTTCTTCCTGCAGAGTCGAAAGGGGAGATTCTTACAAGTCTGTGAATACCCTTTTCGCATTTTGCAAAGCCATATGCATTAAGTCCCTCAATAAGTATACTTGCGCCTTTAAGACCTGCTTCATCACCGTCAAGAATATCAAGCACACTTACCTTATAACCCCTTGCTTCTGCCCACATATTATACATTCTGTAAAGCATCTGACACCAGTCTTGCGCTTCCGTGCCGCCGGCACCTGCGTGGAGAGTAATAATTGCATTACTCTTGTCGTAGGGACCTGAAAGAAGTGTTTCGAGCTTCATATTTTCAATTTTTTCCTTAAGAGCTTCAAAACCTGTAGTTATCTCTTCAAGAAGTGTGTCATCGTCTTCTGCTATTGCAAGCTCAACAAGGGTGGAAATATCCTCCCAGTCTGTCTTGAGGGCATTGAAACGTTCAATTTTTGTATTCTGCTCCTTGATTTTCTGAAGCACTTTCTGACTGTTTTTTACATCGTTATAAAAATCGGGAGCAAGAGTTTCCTTCTCAAGCTTTTTAACAGCCTCTTTTGCACCGTCGATGTCAAGTGCTATACCAAGCTCGTCAATTGGCTTTTCAAGAGTTCCAAGCTCAAGGCGTATTTCTTCGTATTCAACTATCATTACTGTACATCCTTTCGTGTATACCCAAAATCAATTGCCTTCTTTGAGCATACAGCAGTTTTTATATTTTTTGCCACTGCCGCAGGGACAGGGGTCATTTCTGCCGACTTTTTCCTGGGTGCGCTTTACAGGCCTTTTGGATTCTGTTCCGTCACCGTGAGAGGTCGTAGTGGGTGTTGCTACCATTTTTCTTTCTATAGGAGCCTGGGGCTTTGCATGGAAAAGAGTTCTCACAGTATCCTCGCGGATAAGAGCATTCATTTCCATAAACATATCATAACCCTGGGTTTCATATTCCTGTACGGGATTATGCTGTCCGTAAGCTCTGAGAGTAATACCGTTTTTAAGCTGGTCCATATCGTCTATATGGTCCATCCAGCGGCGGTCCACACTCCGGAGCATTACCACACGTTCAACCTCACGCATAGCATCCCCGAACAACTCCTCCTGCGCTTCATAAGCAGCATGAGCTTTTTTCTTGATTTCTTCGGTTATGCTTTCGCGGGTGATGGTGTTATAGTCGCGGCTTGTAAAGTCAAGAGCTCCTTTGGTGAAAAACATTCCCTCAATATAATCTGTAAGTCCCTGCATATTCCAGTCATCGGGATATTGCTCGTTTGCGTAGGTTGCCATAGCATCGTCGATAATTTCATCAATCATATTCATAATTGAATCACGAAGGTCTTCACCGTCAAGAACCTTGCGGCGCTGTTCATAGATTACATTACGTTGCTGATTCATTACATTATCATACTGGAGAACATATTTTCTTGTAGAGTAGTTTTTGCCTTCAATTTTCTTTTGTGAGCTTTCAATTACGTTTGTAAGAATGCTTTGCTCAATAGGCTCATCCTCGGGCAGACGGAGAGTAGAAACCATTCTTTCAATTCTTTCTCCGCCGAAAAGACGCATAAGGTCATCATCAAGAGCGAGGAAAAATCTGGATTTTCCCGGGTCGCCCTGACGTCCGCTACGACCGCGGAGCTGGTTGTCGATACGACGTGACTCGTGACGTTCTGTACCGATGATGTAAAGACCGCCTGCAGCCTTAACCTCTTCTGCTTCGGATGAAATATCTTCTTTGTGCTTATTATAAAGCTCTGTAAATTTTGCTCTTGCTTCAATAATTTCTTCGTTATCTGTGTCTGCAAAGCCTGTAGCTTCGGAAATAAGCTCGGGGGTATATCCCAATTTTGCCATATCAGTCTTTGCCATATATTCGACATTACCGCCAAGTACAATGTCCGTACCACGGCCTGCCATATTTGTGGCAATCGTTACAGCGCCTTTTTTACCTGCCTGGGCTACGATAAGTGCTTCCTTATCATGGTGCTTTGCATTAAGAACCTGATGCTTGATGCCGCGTCTTTTAAGAACGGCACTGAGCTCTTCGGATTTATCTATTGTAACAGTACCTACGAGTATAGGCTGTCCTGTGTGATGCACACGTTCTATTTCATCGGCAATAGCCTTGATTTTTCCACTGTGGTTTTTATAAACCTGGTCATTTTCATCTAATCGCATAAGCGGCTTGTTTGTGGGAATTTCAATAACGTCAAGGGAGTAAATTCCGCGGAATTCTTCTTCCTCTGTTTTTGCAGTACCCGTCATTCCGCTTAACTTTTTATAAAGACGGAAATAATTCTGGAAGGTGATGGTAGCAAGGGTTTTGTTCTCTCTTTCTACCGTTACCCCCTCTTTTGCTTCAATCGCCTGATGAAGACCGTCGCTGTAACGTCTTCCCACCATTATTCTTCCCGTGAATTCATCTACGATAAGAACCTCGCCATCTTTAACCACATAGTTTACATCACGGTGCATAATTCCGTGAGCACGCATAGCCTGATTAAGGTGATGAGAAAGTGTCATATTTTCAGGGTCAGAAAGATTTTCAATGTTAAATGCTCTTTCAGCCTTTTCGATACCCTTCTGTGTAAGATTAACTGTGCGTGCCTTTTCGTCGATTACATAATCCGCATCAATGTCATCGTTATCTTCCTTGTCATCAAGCTCTTTGAATTTAAGAGAGGTAAGAGTGCGGACAAATCTGTCAACAATGCTGTAAAGCTCTGTGGACTTTTCTCCTGCACCGCTTATGATAAGAGGTGTACGCGCCTCGTCGATGAGAATAGAGTCAACCTCATCTATGATGGCATATGCGTGTCCGCGCTGAACCATATTTTCTTTATATATAACCATGTTGTCACGAAGATAGTCAAATCCCAGCTCGTTATTTGTGCCGTAGGTTATATCCGCCATATAAGCCGCTTTCTTCTCCTGGGACTCCATCTGACTTACCGCAAGTCCTACAGAAAGACCGAGAAAACGGTAAAGCTTACCCATCCACTCACTATCACGGCGCGCAAGATAGTCGTTTGCGGTTATGATATGGACACCTTCGCCTGTAAGGGCATTGAGGTAAGCGGGAAGAGTAGCAACAAGTGTTTTACCTTCACCTGTTTTCATTTCAGCAATTCTGCCCTGGTGAAGCACTATACCGCCAATAATCTGCACAGGGAAGTGGCGCATCTCAAGAACTCTCCAGGATGCCTCCCTCACTGTTGCAAATGCCTCGGGAAGAATATCGTCAAGACTTTCTCCCGCCTTAAGTCTTTCTTTAAAGTGGGCAGTTTTGCCTGTAAGTTCACTGTCGGACAGCTTTTTATACTCGTCTTCAAGTGACAGCACTTTATCTACAATGGGTTGTATTCTTTTTAATTCGCGCTGTGAGTAAGTACCAAACAGCTTTTCGAAAAATGCCATTAAAACATCTCCTTGAATGTGAAGAAAACACTTCTTCTATTATATCATCAGGTATTATAACATATGCAACCTTAAAAATCAATACTGTTTAAAGGTAATTAATATTTTTAAAGCTTCGGTTTATTTACGGAGCTGTTCTGCTCTTTTTCCGAAAGAAAACCCTTTCTGTAGGCAGACAAAAGTGCTGTGAGAACTCTTATTCTGCGAAGAATGTCTTTACCTATATCGGTATTGCGCACTCTGCAACGGACAGGATTCTGCTCTATAACTATTTTGCTTGAATGCAGGTCAAAATCATGTTCTATAACATCGCTTACACTTGTGAAGGGCTGATGCTGTGTAATAGAAAAACCGTAGGAGTTGTTAATCAGTGTATATCCTGCAATTCCTGTAGTTTCCTGGTACGGCTTTGAAAATCCGCCATCAATAACATACAGTCTTCCGCCTGCCTTGACAGGGCTTTCACCTGCGCCTGTTTTGACGGGAACGTGGCCGTTTATTATGTGTGAAAGGGGACTGTCAAGACCGAATTCGCAAAGAATTTTCTGGCAGCAATCGGCATTCTCTATATAGGTATAGTAGTGGTTTTTAGGCTCTTTGACAAGCTCGGGAACATCTGTAAAATAAGACTCAAAGGTAGTACATTTCTCCTTGCCGAAAAGGGGTGAAGAGCTTCCGCACCACAAGTACCAGAAAAAGTCTGTTTCATCGGAAGAAATCTTCTTTGCAAAGTATGATTCCCTTACAAATTTATCGGCAGCATCAAGATAGTTTTTACCGCTTAAAGGTCTCTCAAAAAACTCTACCTGCTGAAAATCACCCTTTTCATCAAGGGGAATACAACCGTGGAAAAGGAGATTTCCGTTATGAATTTTATACATACCTCCGTTATTTACCATAAAACGGATATGCTGTTGCAGTTTTTCACTGTGCAAAAATGAATGCCTCAAAGAAGCTACAACCGTTTTTTCGCTGTCTGTCAGGGCGTATGGGTCATTAAAGTCTACAGTTGGGAAGGATGTATCTTTAAGAGGATATTCCTTTCCTTCAATTGTAACAGTACCTTTTTCAATATTTATATTACCCAGAAGATTGCGCTTTTGCATATTGTATTCGGGATGTGAATTAATTATCTGCCCTTCAAGCTTGAACTGAATTACAGATATAGCCTTATGCATTTTTGCGGCAAATTCTGCGTCGTGGGTGTGGATTGCGTGTTTATGAGAATCAAGGGGCATAAAGCACTCGCAGGTATCGCCGGAATAGACTTCATATGCGAAATTTGCAAGGGGACGCGTGTTTATTCCGTAGCCTGTTTCAAGGACATCAAAGTTGTTGTAACGGAGGGAATTACGCACCACATTTGCAATACACGCATTATTTCCTGTAGCGGCACCAATCCATTCAATATCGTGGTTTCCCCACTGAAAGTCAATGGAATGATACCTTGACAGCTCATCCATAATAAGATCCGCACGGGGACCGCGGTCAAAAACATCTCCCAGAATATGCAGATGGTCGATTGAAAGACGTCTTATAAGGTTTGATATAGCTACAATGAAGTCATCTGCCATGTCTATATCAATTATAGAATTAATTATCTGGGTGTAATATTCGTGTTTGTTTGTTTCTGCGTCAGGAGAGTGCATAAGCTCCTCAATGATGTAGGCGAAGTCCTTATCCATAGCTTTACGCACTTTTGAACGTGTGTACTTTGAAGCCACTGTACGGCACAATTCCACAAGACGGTAAAGTGTGAGGGTATACCATTCCTTGTGAAGCATACCGTTCTGCTTGAGAAAGTACAGCTTCTGCCTGGGGTAGTAAACAATAGTTGCTAGCATTTTGCGGTCTTTTTCTGTAACAGTAGTGGAGTAGAGACCGTCTATTTTTGTCTTGATAACCCCTGAAGCATTTTTTAAAACGTGTAAAAAAGCTTCGTGCTCACCGTGAAGATCGCTGACAAAGTGTTCAGTACCCTTGGGCAGATTGAGTATTGCCTGAAGATTAATTATTTCTGTTGAAACCGCGCGTATTGTAGGATAATCTTTGGATAAAAGTTCAAGATATTCAAGAGAATAATTATTTTCCATAAAAAGTCTCCTCTACAGCAAATTATTCGGTATAATTTTGTTTCCCCACACATCAAAAATATAATCACGGGAATGTATTAAAGTTGCCATATCTATAGAATTTCTGATTCTTTTCGGAGTACATACAGCACACATCCCCTGATGATTTTCATGGTGAAAATCTGTTCCACCGAGAATAAGAAGGTCAGGATTTTCTTTTGCCAGTTTTGCGGCAATGCCTATTCGGGAGTTGTGTCCCGGATGCATATTAAAAACTTCAATCCCATCAAGATAATCAAGCGCCATAAGAGTTGCTGAATTTCTGAAAGGATGCGCCTGTATAATTATATTTCTGTCTGTTTTAAATTCTGTATAAAAGGTCCTGTAATCTTTATATATATAGTCGAAAGCACGATAAACGTCATCCTCCGTAATCCCGTACACAAGATAGTCATTGGTGTTTTCGGGGAACCGTATTTCCATTCCGAGAATAACATCAATTCCTGACTTTTTACCATATGACTTTGCTTTTTCATAGTCGTTCAGATAATAAGCCACAAAGTCATTTTTTGTTGTGTATTCCTGCATTACACCGATGTTGAAGTGGTTAGTCAAAGCAAATCCGTCATAACCGGTTTCTCTGTAAAAATCAACCGTTTCCTCCGAAGAAAAATCGGCACAGGTGCTGACGGGGGAGGTATGAACGTGCAGGTCGTATTTATATTTATATTTTTTCAATCCTGTTATTCCCATAATGTATCACCTAAACTAAAAAATAATTAAAATAGCCGCAACTGTAACGTTACGGCTATCTTTTGGATTATTTGTCCAGATTGAACTTCTTTCTGAATTTTTCAACACGACCGCCTGTATCAACAAGCTTCTGCTTACCTGTAAAGAAAGGATGGCACTTAGAAC
>CAYLPQ010000055.1:0-12547 GCA_964385605.1 uncultured Oscillospiraceae bacterium
TTATGTCAGAGCGTATTGACGCATCAACACTTGATATTAAAGAAAAGGTTGTTCACATCAGCCGTGTAGCAAAGGTTGTTAAAGGTGGTCGTACATTCCGTTTCAGCGCACTTGTTGTTGTAGGTGACGAAAATGGCAAGGTGGGTTACGGTCTCGGTAAGGCAGCCGAAGTTCCCGATGCTATAAGAAAGGGTATTGAAGACGCGAAGAAGAACATGGTTTCTGTTCCTTTGGTGGATTCTACAATTCCCCACGAAATCACAGGTGAGTTCGGCGCAGGAAGAGTTCTTCTTATGCCGGCTAAAGAAGGTACAGGTATCATCGCAGGTGGCGCTGTTCGTGCAGTTGTTGAGCTTGCAGGTATCAAGAATATCAGAACAAAGTGCCTTCGCTCAAACAATCCCAGAAATGTAGTAAGAGCTACAATCGAAGGTCTTGCTTCTCTTAAGTGCGCTGAACAGGTTGCACGTCTCAGAGGTAAGGCTGTAGAAGAACTGTAAGGGGGAGAATAAAGTGGCTAAACTTAAAGTAACTCTTGTTAAGAGCGTTATCGGATGCAAGAAGGACCAGATTGCTACAGTTGAAGCTCTCGGTCTTAAGAAAATCCGTGACGTGAAAGAACATGCAGACAATCCCCAGATCAGAGGGATGGTTAACAAGGTATGTCACCTTGTAAAGGTTGAAGAAATCTAACAATTAAGGAGGTGTGGCAAAATGAAACTCAATGAGCTTAGTCCCGCACCCGGCACTAAAACTGAAGCTAAAAGAAAAGGCAGAGGCGCAGGTACCGGTAACGGCAAGACAGCAGGTCGCGGTCATAAGGGCCAGAACGCTCGTAGCGGCGGTGGTGTAAGACCCGGCTTCGAAGGTGGACAGATGCCTATTTACAGACGTTTGCCCAAGAGAGGTTTCAATAACATTTTTGCTAAGAAATATACTGAAATTAACGTATCAGACCTTAATAAATTTGAGGATGGTACAGTTGTAGACGCAACTCTTCTTAAAGAGACAGGCGTTATTTCAAAAATCCTTGACGGTGTGGTAGTTTTAGGTCGTGGTGAACTTACAAAGAAAGTTACCGTAAAAGCAGCTCGTGTAACAGAAGGTGCTGCAAAGAAGATTGAAGCCGCAGGCGGTAAGGTGGAGGTGATCTAAAATGCTGCAAACTTTACGTAATGCATGGAAGATCCCTGATTTAAGAAGAAAGATTTTATACACTATTTTGCTTTTGGTAGTATTCCGCTTTGGTAGTGTTATCCCTGTTCCGTGGGTCAGCAAAGAAGCTTTGCAGGCATGGCTTGAAGGTGCAAACGGAAATACTCTTTTTGATTTGCTTAACACATTTTCAGGTGGTGCATTTTCACAGGCAACAATTTTTGCTATGTCAATCACTCCCTATATTAACAGCTCAATTATTATGCAGCTTTTATGTGTAGCAATTCCTGCTCTTGAAAGAATGAGCAAAGAGGGCGAAGAAGGTAGAAAGAAGATTACCGCAATTACTCGTTGGCTTACAGTTGGACTTGGTGCAATTCAGGCATTTGGTCTGTATGTAACTCTTAAAAACACAGGTGCTATCGATACTGTTGCAGGTGTTCCTGAAGTTATGGTTGCAATAACAATCATACTTTCATTCACTGCAGGTACAGCATTCCTTATGTGGCTGGGTGAACAGATTACAGGTAAGGGTATCGGTAACGGTATTTCTATGATAATCTTTGCCGGTATAGTAAGCAGCATTCCGAATATGATTATCAGATCCTGGAAAGGTTTTGTGCTTCAGGGTAAATGGTATGTGTTCGCACTTATTATCATCTACTCACTGTTATCAATTATGTTTGTTATATTGGTAAATCAGGCAGAGCGCAGAATCCCTGTTCAGTATGCTAAACGTGTTGTAGGAAGAAAGATGTACGGTGGACAGAGCTCCAACATTCCGATTAAAGTTGCTATGGCAGGTGTTATTCCGATCATCTTCGCGATGAGCATTATGACATTCCCCGCAACTCTTGCACAACTTTTCGGTAAAACAGAAGGTGTGCTTGTAAGCATCTCTAATTTCCTTACAACAGGTGTTGCTTATCCGATTATTTACTTCTTATTGATTGTAGGCTTCACATATTTCTACACATCAATAACATTTAATCCTATTGAAGTATCCAATAATATCAAGAATAACAATGGTATGGTTCCCGGACTTCGTCCCGGAAGACCTACAACCGAATATATTGCGAAAGTTCTTTCAAGAATTACTTTTATCGGTGCAATATTCCTTGGTATAATTGCAGTACTTCCCATCGTATTAACACAGATATTCTCCAACGTTGTTGGCGAACTTTCAACTCTTTCACTTACAGGAACAAGCCTTCTCATCGTAGTTGGTGTTGCTCTTGAAACTGTTAAAGAAATTGAAAGCCAGATGTTAATGCGTCATTATAAAGGTTTCTTGGAATAAGAAACTGTTCGTAATTTGGCAGCTTTGGTAACCTGAAAGAAGGGTAATAATGAAAGTTACAATAATGGGACCTCCCGGTGGAGGCAAGGGTACACAAGCTGAAAGACTCAGTGAAATACTCAATATCCCTCATATTTCTACCGGCGCAATAATAAGAAGCGCTATCAGAGAAAAAACTCCGCTTGGAATTCTGGCAGAGGGCTATATCGCAAAGGGGCAGCTCGTTCCTGATGAGGTAGCTATAGATATGGTTGTGCAGAGAGTTAAAGAAGCAGACTGTGAAAACGGCTATATATTAGACGGCTTTCCCAGAACTCTTCCCCAGGCAAGGGCGATGGATGAGACAGGGCTGGAGATTGATGTTGCACTTAATCTTGTTGTACAGGATGACGTGATTGTAAAACGTCTTGCCGGAAGAAGAGAGTGTAAAGTATGCGCGGCTCCGTATCACGTAGAAAACAATCCTCCCAAAAAGGATGGCATTTGCGACCGCTGCGGTGGCGAGCTTATCACGAGGGCGGACGATGTTCCGGATACGATAAGAGAGCGATTGAGTGTTTATCACAGCCAGACAGAACCGCTTATAGAATTCTATAGAGAAAAAGAGCTTCTGGTAAATGTTACCGGATGCGAAACTATAGAAGATACTACAGAAGCAGTTCTCAAGGCATTGGGAGTTAAGTAATGATTATTATAAAATCATCTGACGAGATTGAAAAAATTAAAGAGGCAGGAAAAATCGTAAGTGAGGCGCTTAGCCTTGCCGGTGAAATAATAAAACCCGGTATGACTACTCTGGAGCTTAACAATGCGATAGAAAAGGTCATAGTAAACCATAAAGCTAAGCCTTCATTTAAGAATTATAACGGATTTCCTGCAGCGAGCTGTATTTCACCAAACTCTGTGGTTGTTCACGGGATACCCTCAAAGGATGTTATCCTTAAAGATGGCGACATAGTAAGTGTGGATGCAGGAGCTTTCTATAACGGATATCATGCCGATGCGGCAAGAACATATCCGGTTGGAAATATCTCGGCAGAAGCTAAACAGCTTATTGATGTGACTAAAGAGTGCTTTATGAGAGGTGCTCAGGCAGCATTGCCGGATAACAGAGTAGGTGATATAGGCTTTGCAGTGCAGAGCCTTGCCGAAGAGTATGGATACGGAGTTGTTCGTGAGCTTGTCGGACACGGTGTAGGCAAAAATCTTCATGAGGATCCCGATGTTCCTAACTTCGGAAACAGTGGCAGAGGAATACGGCTTAAAAGCGGTATGGTTATTGCAATAGAACCGATGATTAATGCCGGAACACATATGGTTGACTTTAACCGTAAAGATGGTTGGACAGTAACAACCTGTGACGGTTCACTCTCTGCACATTACGAAAACACTGTTGCCATTACTGATAACGGCCCGGTGCTCCTTACAGTGTAGGTGATAGCATGAAAAGAGGTACAGTGGTTAAGTCTTTGTCAGGGCACGATAAGGGGAATGTTTACGTTGTCGTTGATGTAACAGAGAATTTTGCTTTGTTATGTGACGGCAAAAACAAACTTTTGTCTAATCCCAAAAAGAAAAACTGCAAACATCTTGAAATATTAGGGGAGGACATAGACCTTTCCAAATATAATCCCCTGTACGATGCTCACATCAGAAAAGAGCTTAAAGGATTATAAGGAGGTTGAAGCCTTGGCTAAGGAAGACGTATTGGAACTTGAAGGTACCGTCCTTGAAGCACTTCCGAACGCAATGTTCCAGGTAGAGCTTGAAAACGGTCATCAGATATTAGCACATATTTCCGGCAAGTTAAGAATGAACTTTATAAGGATTTTGCCCGGAGACAAGGTTACTGTGGAGCTTTCTCCATACGACCTCACCCGCGGAAGAATCACTTGGCGGGCAAAATAAGATTAAGTTATAAGACATACGGGACTTTCCCGGATGCTTAAATTAGGAGGTATTTCAAATGAAGGTAAGACCCTCAGTTAAACCTATATGCGAAAAATGTAAGATTATCAAAAGAAAAGGTAAAATAATGGTGATTTGCGAAAATCCCAAGCACAAGCAGAAGCAGGGCTGATTTTTTAGTCCGTTAAGGGCGCGGCTGAAATCATCTTGAATGATTGCCCAAAACGCATAATCAATTACCCCTAATCCAATATAAGTATGTTGAATTAATTTTTGGAGGTGTATTAACAGATGGCGAGAATAGCCGGTGTTGACCTGCCCCGTGAAAAGAGAGTAGAGATCGGTCTCACTTATGTTTACGGTATCGGCAGAACAAGTGCAACAAAGATCCTTGAAGCAACAGGTATCAATCCTGATACAAGAGTAAAGGACCTTACAGAAGACGAAATAGCAAAACTCAGAGATGCAATTGACGAAGGATACACAGTTGAAGGAGACCTTCGCCGTGAGGTAGCACTTAACATTAAGCGTCTCACAGAAATCGGTTCTTACAGAGGTATCCGTCACAGAAAAGGACTTCCTGTAAGAGGTCAGAGAACAAAGACAAATGCAAGAACCCGTAAGGGTCCCAAGCGTACAATCGCTAATAAGAAGAAGTAAGGAGGAGAGAGCATGGCTAAAACAGTAAAAAGAGTATCTCGTAAGAGAAAAGAGCGCAAGAATATTGAGCGCGGTGCAGCACATATCCGCAGCACATTTAACAACACTATTGTTACCATGACCGATGTAAACGGTAATGCTCTTTCCTGGGCAAGTGCCGGCGGACTTGGTTTCCGTGGTTCTAAGAAGAGCACTCCTTTCGCTGCACAGATGGCAGCTGAAACAGCTGCAAAGGCAGCTATGGAGCATGGTTTGAAAACTGTAGAAGTTTTCGTTAAGGGTCCCGGTGCAGGCCGTGAAGCCGCTATCCGTGCCCTTCAGGCAGCAGGCTTGGAAGTTAGCATGATTAAGGATGTTACTCCCATTCCTCACAATGGCTGCCGTCCGCCCAAAAGAAGAAGAGTGTGATGGAGGTGCAGAAGTAATATGGCAAGATATACAGATGCGGTGTGCAGACTTTGCCGCCGTGAAGGACAGAAGCTCTTTTTGAAGGGCGACAGATGTTATTCTGAAAAATGTGCGATTGCTAGACGTGAGTATGCTCCCGGACAGCACGGACAGGGCAGAAAGAAAATTTCCGAATATGGTCTTCAGCTTCGTGAGAAGCAGAAGGTTAAGAGATATTACGGCATTCTTGAAAGCCAGTTTGCTCATTACTTTGAGCTCGCTTCCAAGAAGAGCGGTATTGTCGGTGAAAACCTTCTTATCCTTTGCGAAAGCCGTCTTGACAACGTGTGCTACAGAGCAGGCTTTGCTATGAGCCGTCCTGAAGCACGTCAGCTTGTTAGACATGGTCATTTTACAATAAACGGACAAAAGGTAAATATTCCTTCTTATATTATCAAGGAAGGCGATGTAATCGCACTTACTGATAAGAGCAAGGATCTTCCCAAGATTAAAGCAGTTCTTGAGGCAAACGAAGGAAAGAGTGTTCCCGCTTGGCTCCAGCTCGATGCTAACGCACACAGTGTAAAGGTTAATAGCCTTGCTAAACGCGAAGACATCGAATATGAGATCAACGAAACACTTATCGTCGAGTTGTACTCTAAGTAATAGGCTTTATACCCTCGGGTATTTTATCTAAAAATAAAAAAATGGGAGGGTTTTTATAATGACTGATTTAAGATTTGAAAAGCCTCGCGTTGAGAGAGTTGAACTCAGCGAGGACGGTTCTTACGGTAAGTACACTGTAGCTCCGCTTCAGCGCGGATATGGTACAACCCTTGGTAATTCACTTCGCAGAATGATGCTTTCATCTCTTGAGGGTGCAGCAATTTCATCTATCAAGATTGAAAACGTTCAGCATGAATTTTCAACAATTCCCGGTGTTAAGGAAGATGTCAGCGAGATAGTTCTTAACATGAAGCAGGTCATTATCAAGCTTTATTCTGACGGTCCCAAGACTGTTTACATTGAAGCTGAAGGCGCAGGCGAGCTTTGCGCACGTGATATCAAGACCGACAGCGATGTTGAGATTATAAACGGTGACCTTCATCTTGCAACTCTTAACGAGGATGCAAAGCTGTATATGGAAATCACAATCAATAAGGGCAGAGGTTATATCTCTGCAGAGAAGAACAAAGCTATGCTTCAGCCTCTCATCGGACTTATTCCTGTGGATTCTATCTACACACCTGTGGAAAAGGTTAACTACTACGTGGAAAACACCCGTGTAGGACAGAATACTGACTTCGACAAGCTTACAGTTGAGGTATGGACAAACGGCACCAAAACAGCTGACGAAGCTATCAGCCTTTCAGCAAAGATTATCAACGATCATATGATGCTCTTTATCCAGCTTACTGATGAAGCTATGAATGTTGAAACAATGGTTGAAAAGGAAGAAACAAAGAAAGAAAAGATTCTTGATATGACTATCGAAGAGCTTGATCTTTCAGTTCGTTCCTATAACTGCCTTAAGAGAGCAGGTATCAACACTGTTGAAGACCTTACTCTCCGTAAGGAAGAAGAAATGATGAAGGTAAGAAACCTTGGACGCAAGTCACTTGATGAGGTTACAAATAAGCTTAAATCTCTCAAGCTCGGTTTTGCTCCCGACGAGGACTAATTACATTTATCAGAAGTTTTGAAGGAGGAAACCTAAATGGCAGGAACAAGAAAACTTGGTCGTCCTACCGACCAGAGAATGGCAATGCTCCGCGGTATGGTAACTGCTCTTTTGGAAAACGGTAAAATCGAAACAACTGTTACTCGTGCAAAGGAAGTTCGTCCCCTCGCTGAGAATATGATTACTCTTGGCAAGCGTAACAACCTTCATGCAAAGAGACAGGCTCTTAGCTTCATCACAAAGGAAGATGTTGTTAAGAAGGTATTCGACGAAATCGCCCCCAAATACGCAGAACGTAACGGCGGGTATACTCAGATTATCAAGACAGGTGTTCGTCGTGGTGACAATGCTCCCATGGCTATAATTAAGCTTGTTGACTAATCAAATCTGATGGGCTGTGATAAAATGTGCAGACCGCATAAAAAATTATGCTACGAACAAACTTCACCACTCGCTGTATCACATACAGCTTCGGGTTCAGTTTATCCGTTCTGCATCATTTTCTCTTCGCCCCTAGAAGAACATTTAAAAGAGCTTTAATGGCAGCTGTCATTGAAGCTCTTTTGTTACCGTATAAGAATTTGCGCAAAATTAAAACACGCAAATCTATGTTTGCGCGTTGTCTGTACGCGACATGGGTGCAGGCACAGCCCTTTTTTACTGTGATGACAGCAATGATTAAGTGTTGTCTGTTTTGGCTAGCCGAAACTGCAAGCTCGCTTTAATTCGTCAACTTTGTAACGAATTAAATCAAAAAAGAGTTGAAAGCTTCACGTTTTCAGCTCTTTTTTGATGTTTTGTTGATTTGATTTTCTGCCTTTGTTAAAATATAAGTGTGCTTTAATGCTCTACACTGCTAAAGTTTAAAAAATAATAAAAAAATACTATGAAAAAGCAGAATTATGTGCTATAATGTAATTTGCGAATTTAGCAAGTATTATACATACGGAGTTTCCGTATCAGTAAAGAAGGTTAGAAAATGAACTTTTTCCAGAAAGACATTGAAACAATGCCCCGTAAAGAGCTTGAGGCACTTCAGCTTGAGAGACTGAAAAAAATTGTTGCGTATTGTTATAACAATACAAAGTTTTATCACGACAAGCTCGATGCAGCAGGTGTTGGCGACGGAAGCAAGATAAAAGTGCTTTCCGACATTGAGTACATACCCTTTACAGAGAAGTCAGACTTCCGTGATAATTACCCAATGGGACTTGTGGCAGTTCCTAATAAGGAGATTGTGCGTGTTCACGCGTCAAGCGGTACAACAGGTAAGCCAACTGTAGGTGTATACACAAGACAGGATATTGATGTATGGAGCGATTGCGTTGCGCGTGTGTGTGCTGCAGGTGGTGTAACTGATGAGGATATTATACAGATTTCTTTCGGTTACGGACTTTTCACAGGTGCTCTCGGTCTTCACTACGGACTTGAGAAACTTGGTGCAATGGTTATTCCTATGTCATCAGGCAATACCGAAAAACAGCTTATGATGATGCGCGATCTTCAGGTAACAGGCCTTGTTGCGACACCGTCATATGCACTGTATCTTAGTGAGGCTGTGAAAGAGGGTGAATACCCATTAAGCGATTATGCGCTGAAGCTCGGTATCCTTGGCAGCGAGCCCTGTACTCCCGAAATGCGTGATACTATTGAGAAAAACCTCGGCATCTATGTATCTGACAATTACGGTATGACAGAGCTTGGCGGTCCCGGTGTAAGCGGTGATTGCTTCGAACGTGACGGTATGCACTTTGCAGAGGATCACTTCCTTCCGGAAATCGTTGATCCCGACACAGGCAAGCGCCTTGGTCAGGGTGAGACGGGAGAACTTATCGTAACCACCCTTACAAAGCAAGGTATGCCCGTTCTCCGTTATAGAACAAGAGATATTACTACTCTTGATTATGAACCCTGTAAATGTGGCAGAACTCATGCGAGAATGTCCAAGACAAAGGGCAGAACGGATGATATGCTTATTATCAAGGGTGTAAATGTGTTCCCCACACAGATTGAAAGTGTTCTTATAAATATTGACAAAATTGGTCCTCACTATCAGCTTGTTGTAAGACGTGAGGATAAGTTCAAGGATACTCTTGAAATTAAGGTAGAGCTTGTTGATACAAGTGTTCTTGAAAGCTACGGAGAGCTTGAAAAGCTTACTCGCGAAATCAAGGAGAAAATTAAGAGCGTTCTCGGTCTTCAGGCGAAGATTACCCCCGTTCCACCCAAGAGCCTTGAGAGATTCCAGGGTAAGGCAAAGAGAATCCTCGATTTGCGTAACGAAAAATAATAGAAACAGAGGTATATATAATGAAAGAATTACTTATAGGTAATGCCGCTATTGCACGTGGTCTTTACGAAGCCGGCTGTAATGTCATATCCTCATATCCCGGTACTCCCAGTACTGAAATTACAGAGTTTGCGGCTGAATATGATGGAATATACTGCGAGTGGGCTCCCAATGAAAAGGTAGCCTGTGAGGTTGCTTTCGGTGCATCGCTCCGCGGGGCAAGAAGTGCCTGCGCTATGAAGCACGTTGGTCTTAACGTAGCGGCTGACCCGCTTTTTACACTTTCTTATACAGGAGTTAACGGCGGTATGGTTATCTGCGTTGCAGACGACCCGGGTATGCACTCTTCACAGAATGAGCAGGATTCCCGCCATTATGCAATCGGTGCAAAGATTCCTATGGTTGAGCCTGCTGATTCAGCAGAAGCATACGAATTTGCAAAAAGAGCATTTGATATGTCAGAGGAATTTGACACTCCCGTTCTTCTTCGTATCTGTACAAGAATTGCTCATTCACAGAGCATTGTTGAGACAGGTGAAAGAGCTGAAAAGGGTGTTCTTGATTACGAAAAAAAGCCCGAAAAATATATTATGATGCCCGGCAATGCAAAGAAACGTCACCCCATCGTTGAAGAAAGAACCCAAAAACTTACAGAGTATGCCGATAATTGTCCTTTTAACCGCATTGAATATACTGATTCAAAAATCGGTATAATCACGTCAGGTGCGTGCTATCAGTACGTTAAGGAAGCTCTTGGAGAAGAAGTAAGTGTTTACAAGCTCGGTCTTGTGAACCCGCTTCCGGTAAATTCCATTAAAGAATTTGCTTCAAAAATGGATAAGGTATACGTTGTTGAGGAACTTGACGGCATTATCGAAACACACTGTAAGACAATAGGTGTGGAGGTAACCGGCAAGGAACTTTTCAGTTGTATCGGCGAATTTTCACAGAAGACAATTTCTAAAGCTATGGAAAGAGAAGAAAACGAGAAATATATTCTCGATACACAGATTCCCATGCGTCCTCCGATGATGTGTGCAGGTTGTCCGCACAGAGGTATGTACTACGTTCTTTCGAAGAACAAGATTTCTGTTCTCGGTGACATAGGTTGTTATACTCTCGGTGCAGTTGCACCTCTCTTTGCACTTGATTCTACTCTTTGTATGGGTGCATCAGTTTCAGGTCTTCACGGCTTTAACAAGGCAGGTGGAGAAGAGACAGAGGGTAAGAGTGTTTGCGTAATCGGTGACTCAACCTTTATGCATTCAGGTGTAACAGGTCTTATCAATATTGCGTACAACGGTTCTAACTCAACCGTTATAATTCTTGATAACTCTATCACAGGCATGACAGGTCATCAGCAGAACCCCACAACAGGTTACAACATTAAGGGTGACCCCGCTTCAAAAATCGACCTTGAAACTCTTTGCAGAAGTATAGGCATTAACCGCGTAAGAGTGGTTGACCCATATAACCTTGCAGAGTGTGAGGCGGCAGTTAAAGAAGAGCTTTCTGCAAACGAGCCTTCAGTTATTATTTCAAGAAGACCTTGTGTGCTTCTTAAGTATGTTAAGCCTAAAAAACCTCTTACAGTTAATAAGGATAAGTGTAAGAGCTGTAAGAAATGTATGGGCTTCGGCTGTCCTGCAATCAGTATGCATGACGGCAAGGCGGAGATTGACAAAACTCTCTGCGTAGGCTGTGAGGTTTGTATGCAGCTTTGTCCCTTCAAAGCAATCGAAAGCGAGGTGCAGGAATGATGCAGACAAAGAATATTATGATTGTCGGTGTTGGCGGACAGGGTAGCCTTCTTGCAAGTAAGCTTCTCGGTAAGCTCCTCGTAAATGAAGGTTATGACGTAAAAGTATCGGAAGTTCACGGTATGAGCCAGCGCGGTGGCAGTGTTGTTACGTACGTTCGCTACGGCGAAAAGGTATATTCTCCTCTTATTGAGGAGGGTGAGGCAGACTTTATCGTTTCATTCGAAAAGATTGAGGCGGCAAGATGGCTCTCCTGCCTTAAAAAGGACGGTAAAATTATCGTAAATACACAGCAGATTGACCCTATGCCCGTAATTATCGGTGCAGCACAATATCCTTCTGATATACTTGACGAAATCAAGGAAAAGGGTGCATTTGTTGATGCGATTGATGCTCTTTCCCTTGCAAATGAGGCAGGCAGCTCCAAAGCAGTTAATATTGTCCTGATGGCGCGTCTTGCAAAGTATTTCGATATCAGCTATGACAAGTGGATTGAAACTATCGAAAAGACAGTTAACCCCAAGTTTATTGAGCTCAATAAGAAAGCATTTGAGCTTGGATATAATTTTTAAGCATACGGAAGTTGACCCCGATATGGTTTAAAAACGGATGTTTTGTATAACACTGCAGAAAATCCCGCAAATATACGTCAGTATTATTTTTGTATTTTCTTTGTCTTATGGCAAAACCTCCTGTTTTTAAACTCTTCGACCTTAAATGCAGAGAAATTTAGCAGAGTTTCAATGCGGAGGACGAAGATAGGCTGGCGCCTTTCGAGGACGACAAATTGACAGTATGCAAATTTAACAAATTTAAGGCATATCGGGGTCTGCTCCCGTATGCTCAAGAAAGAGATGGGAAAAATGGAAAATTATTATCAGAAAGACATTGAAACCGCTTCTTACGAAGAAATAAGAGCGATTCAGGATGAGCGACTTGTAAAGACTATCAACCACGTTTACAAGAACAATACATATTACAAAAAGCTCATGGACGAAAAGGGTGTAACTCCCGATGACATCAAGAGTGTTGACGACATTCACAAGCTTCCTTTCCTTACAAAGGATGACCTTCGCGAGGCATACCCCTATGGACTTATGTCTATGCCTCTTTCAGAGTGCGTAAGAATTCAGTCTACAAGCGGTACAACAGGTAAGAGAGTTGTTGCATTCTATACACAGAAAGATATTGATATGTGGGAGGAATGCTGTGCAAGAGCTATCGTTGCGGCAGGCGGTACTAAAGAAGATGTATGTCAGGTATGCTACGGTTACGGCCTTTTCACAGGTGGTCCCGGACTTAACGGTGGTTCTCATAAGGTTGGCTGTCTTACACTTCCCATGTCATCCGGTAATACAGAACGTCAGCTTCAGTTTATGACAGACCTTGAAGCTACAATCATCTGC
>CAYLPQ010000056.1:0-12360 GCA_964385605.1 uncultured Oscillospiraceae bacterium
GGCTCGTCGGGGCTCAAAAATACAGCCTTGATTTTAAGTAAGTCTTTTGCAATTAATTTTTTCATTATTATCTTCCTCTCTTTCAATCAGTAACTTTCTATAGATTAGTCAACAAATTCTGCTACGCATCTTTCGTAAGCTGCTACGGGGTCTTCTGCCGCAGTAATGGGACGGCCTACAACGATATAGTCACTGCCTGCCGCTTTAGCCTTCTCGGGAGTCATAATTCTTACCTGGTCATCTGACGCACTGTCAGCAAAGCGGATACCGGGTGTAACTGTTACGAAATCCTTACCGCAAACTTCTTTAACCCTTGCCGCCTCGTGAGGAGAGCATACAACACCATCAAGTCCGCTTTCTGCGGCACACTTACCGTAATGCTCAACAACCTCTGCAAGAGGTGCATTAATGAGAAGGTCATCTCTCATTCTTTCCTCGCTTGTACTTGTAAGCTGTGTTACTGCGATGAGGATAGGACGTGTGCCGTCCTCACGTGTTAAGCCCTCGATAGCGGCTTTCATCATTTCCTTTGTACCGAATGCGTGAAGGTTTGTCATATCAACATCAAGATTTGAAAGCACCTTCATTGACTTTTTAACCGTGTTGGGAATGTCGCAAAGCTTAAGGTCAAGAAAAATCTTGTGACCTCTTTCCTTTACCGCCTTAACGATTTCGGGTCCTTCAGCATAGAAAAGCTCCATACCGATTTTTACAAAGGGCTTTCTGCCCTGAAACTTGTCGAGAAATTCCACCAAAGCTGCCTTTGACGAAAAATCACATGCTACGATTACATCCTTACCCATTAGTGAGCACCTCCGATTATATTTTCTAAACTTTCTATTTTGTACTTATCCATTACGCGGGGCAAATCCTCAATAATATTTTTGCAGGCATAAGGCTCTACAAGATTTGCCGCACCTACCTGAACCGCTGTAGCACCTGCAAGCATCATTTCAATAACGTCCTCTGCAGTTGTTATGCCGCCCATACCGATTATCGGGATATTTACCGCCTCATAAACTCTGTAAACCATTGAGAGAGCAACAGGAAGAATTGCACTTCCCGAAAAACCACCGGACTTATTGAAAAGAATGGGCTTTCTGTCATTCAGATTAATTCTCATACCCATAAGAGTGTTTATCATTGAAATACCGTCCGCTCCCGCTTCCTCGCAAGCCTTGGCGATAGATACAATGTCTGTTACATTGGGTGAAAGCTTCATATAGACGGGTTTTGTAGTAACAGCCTTAACAGCCTTTGTTATTTCAGCCGCACTTTCTGCACTTGTGCCGAAGCTCATACCACCGTGTTTTACGTTGGGGCAACTGATATTTACTTCAAGAATACCAACCTCGTCCTGCTTGTCCATTTTTTCGCAGGTATAAACATAATCCTCAAGTGAAAATCCACTTACATTTGCAACTGCCTTTTTACTGAAGCAATTACGGAGCTTGGGCAGCTCTTCCTCAATAACCTTTTCAACTCCGGGATTCTGAAGACCTACAGAGTTGAGCATACCGCTTGAACATTCTGCAATTCTGGGAAGCGGATTTCCGTAACGGGGGTCCTTTGTAGTTCCTTTAAGTGAAATACTACCGAGGATATTTATATCGTAATACTCACTAAACTCGTAACCGAATCCGAATGTTCCGCTTGCGGGAATTATGGGATTGTCAAGCTCGAGTCCTGATAAATTAACACTTAATCTGCCCATTTTACTTCCTCCTTTACAAGAACGGGGCCGTCCTTACAGATGCGCTTATTGCCGTAAAGGGTTTCGCAGGTACAACCCATGCATGCGCCGAAGCCGCAACCCATCCTCGCTTCAAAGCTCATCTGACCGCTAACCGCTGTATTGTCATACACTGCACGAAGCATCGGCTCCGGTCCGCAAGTGAAGAAATATCCGTATTCAAGCGATTTCATAGCATCTGTTACGAAGCCTTTTACTCCGTAGCTGCCATCCGCAGTTGCAACGACAGTTTCTATTCCAAGAGCCTTGAACTCATCCTCGTAAAACACTTCTGACTTTTTGTTGAAGCCGAGAACAACCGACGGTTTCTTACCCTCTTTTATAAGCTCCTTTGCAAGAAGGAACATAGGAGGAACACCTGCCCCGCCGCCGATAAGCACGGGATTCTGGCTACTCTTTGAAAAGTCGTAACCGTTTCCGAGACCTGTTAGAATATCAATTTTCTCCCCTGCCTGCATTTGGGCCATAACTTCTGTACCGTGTCCTACAACCTTATAAATAATTGTAAGTAAATCTCCTTGACAGTCACAAACTGAAATCGGTCTTCTCAAAAAGAATCCGTCAAGCTTAAGATTGACAAACTGTCCGGGACGTGTAATATCACTGCAGTCGCCACGAAGCACCATTTCGTATGTAATGTCTGCAATGCATTTGTTAGAAACTAACTGAAAAATACTCTGTTTCATATTTCCCTCCATGCAATTTCTCCGTCACAAACGGTCATTTTACATCTTCCGAGGACCGTCTTTCCCTCAAAAGGTGTTGATTTACCCATAGAAAGAAATTCCCCGGGATTTATAACATAATCCTCATCAAGACTAAACACTGTAAAGTCTGCTTTTGCGCCCTCTTTAATTACACCTTTTCCAAGGCTAAAGCGGCTTCTGGGATTTATACTCATTAATTCCACAAGCTTACTAATAGTGATGATACCTGTTTTCACAAAGTGGGTATACATAAGTGCAAATGCAGTTTCGATACCTACGATACCCATGGCACTCTTTTCTAATCCTTTGCCCTTTTCCTCTGTGCTGTGGGGTGCGTGGTCTGTTGCTATCATATCAATTGTGCCGTCAAGAATACCCTCTATAAGTGCCTCGCGGTCCTCTTTATTACCAAGAGGGGGATTCATCTTGAACTTCGCATCTTCAGAGAGGTTATCTTCTGTAAGTATAAGATAATGGGGTGCCGTCTCGCAAGTGATGTCAACACCTCTTGCCTTTGCGTCGCGGATAAGCTGTACACTTTGTTTTGTGGAGATATGACACACGTGATAGGGACATCCCGTCTTCTCCGCAAGCTTTATATCACGTTCAACCATCTTCCACTCACTTTCGGGAACAATACCCTTGTGTCCGTGAGCCTTTGAATACTCACCCTTTCGGATGTAACCGCCGTTAAGAAGCTCATTAACCTCGCAATGGGCGGCGATAAGCTTACCTGTGCTTTTTACCTTTTCCATTGCAGAAATCATCATATCATTTTCCTGAATGCCCTTGCCGTCGTCTGAATAGGCAACTGCATATGTGGAAAGTCCCTCTATATCGGAAAGTTCTTCACCTTTCTGCCCTACGGTAATAGCACCGTAAGGATGTACCCCGATAACTGCATCCCGCTCAATTATATCAAGCTGTGCTTTTATATTGGAAGTGCTGTCGGGAACGGGATTAAGGTTAGGCATAGAACATACGTCAGTATAACCGCCCCTTGCACAAGCCTGTGTTCCGGTTTTTATTGTTTCTTTATACGAAAAACCCGGCTCTCGCAAATGAACATGAACATCTGCAAAACCGGGGAATATATAACAATTATTAAAATCATAAACCTCGGCATCGGAAATATTGCCGCTGCCGATAGAAACAACTATCCCATTATCCACTAGCAAATCAGTTTTC
Source organism: uncultured Oscillospiraceae bacterium (assembly GCA_964385605.1). GTDB lineage: Bacteria > Bacillota > Clostridia > UMGS1883 > UMGS1883 > UMGS1883. Next base: position 3,649 of record CAYLPQ010000056.1, read on the forward strand.
TTAAAGCCGTCTTCAAGCATAACACTTGCATTTTTGAATAAATGTCGCATGGTTTCCTCCTGTGTAATCTGACTTTACTCATTATACCACAAGAAGGTTGTTGTGTCAAATGTTTTAAGGGGAAAAGTTTGTTTTTATGCGGAAGAAAACTTTTTTTAAAACAAACAAAGATCTCAACAATTGAGATCTTTGTTTGTTTTGAGTAATTATTTCTCAACTATGCTATTTTCAATTACAGATTCATCGTCTGAAGCTTCGTCATCTGAATCAGTGTACAAGTTCATATCACCAGCTCCACCATTACCTACTCTATTAATTGCAGTAAAAGTATCACCCGACAATTCAAATACTGTCCAAATTGTTCCGGGCAAGTTAGGAACATGATATGTTCCCACAAGGATAGAGCCTTTATAAACATCTACTTTAGCATTTGAATTTGCCATATCGGTACTCGATGCATATCCGCTATTTGTATAGTCATGTACCGAATATCTGTATACACCGTCTATCTGTTTATGAAGTGTTACTGTTTCGGGATCAGAATTCTCGTTGATTCGTGTATTATCCCAGTCCAAAGTAGCATACTCTCTATACGGATTAGCACTTGTGCCATTTGTATCCTTTAGCGGGAAATACAGATGGAAACGTTCTGAAGTGTTCTCCAACGGACCAGTTAAATGAGAATCCAAATCATTAGGTCTGCTGCGCCATGAAAGCACGAATCTATATTCACCTTCCACATCAGACATCGCAGGAGAGATGACAGCATTCTGCGCAAACAAGCCCAATGCGCCTACAACAATATTTTTATATCCGGTAATGAAACCTTCTTTAGAAAACTCTATTGTATACAAACCGGAAGTATGCTCTATTTCATAATAACCTGCATCATTTGTTACAGTTGTATACACGATAGATCCGTTCTGATTATTCCAGCTACTACGAACTTTAACAGTTACTCCTGAAACTGCCTGTGCATTTAATGCATTTGTAATTGTACCGTTAGCATAACCGATTTCGTCACCAATCTGCACCAACAAGAATGTTTCATTGTAAGTAACAGTATCTTCTACTACTGTTACAGCCATTTTAGCACTCTTATAGCTACCTGACGTTATTTTTACGATGTAGTTACCTGCCGGTAATTCTACAGAATAACTACCCTGGGAATCTGTTCTGGTAGATTTAACAAGGTTATTATTCTGATAAATCCTGACTAATGCATTACTTATAGCATTAGAACTTTCAGCACTCATAACCTTACCAGAAATAGAGCCTATAGCATATTCTTCTAAACGATAATTTAATGCTTCTGCATTACTTTGCGGGAAAATGATAGGTCTAGCGCGACGTGTAGATCCATCATCCTGTCCATTTATGGATTTAGCATACTGAAGCGCTTCCGACAATGTATAATATTCATCATCTAATTTATCACACATACGATTTATGATATCACGTTCCATTTCATATGTGTATACTGAAAGTATGGACTCGGAATTTCCTACGACTGCTTTGGCACCCTTATCAATAAAAGACTTTGCTAATTGATATTTATGACTAATACCATCAATCATATCTTGCCCTGAGTGACAAGCTGAAAGATATACAAATGCACCGTCCATATTTCCTAAATATTTTTCAAAAAAACCGCCTGTAGCAGCATATGTATTCCTACCGGATGCCGTATAGTTATCTAAAATTCGTTCAGATGATATATCTTCGCTATATTCTATCGATGTGTTAGGATCTACAAGTTGTCCTGTCATGAGAAAGGAACCGTATCCATTTATATCGCTATCATATCCACCATGTCCGCCCCAGATAACTACCTTATAATCAGACATTTGCTTTAATGAGTCTAATGTAACACTGTTTAAATTATAATTGCCGCTAAATGTATAATCCTCAAATGTATTATTGATATTTTCGGCAGTTCCGTCTAATGCCGAATCATACAATGCTTCTTCTTGGGGATTTCTTCTTATACTATCAAATGGTGCATATGATGCAACATAAACTTGAGTTCCACCTGCCGAAACTCCTGCAACCTCGACAGAGTAATTAAACAAATAGCCTTCTTTAAGAACGATTTTTACGGTGTTGAAATTGATACTATATTCCGCAACAGTCCCATTGTTTTTCTCTTCATCAAGACAAAGCGATATAGCATTCATAAGGTCTTCAACTTTCTCTACATCAACAGTATAATCATCATTTATAAATGGTTGTGAAACAGCCCTTAAAGTAGAAACAACATCAGCGGCAACATCAAAATCTTCGTCTGTGTATTCTCTATAATACCCAATATTAATAGTTTCACTTGTAACATCTTTTGCTACTACATGATACAATGTATTCCCCACTGCATCAGCATCGAATGTTGTTTTCAAGGTATATATGCCATCATCGGCAGCTTCATCACCGTTGATTCCTTCATCATTCATATATCCAAGCAACTCACCTGTTTCATCTACAACAGAAACATCTGCGTCAGACAATTCTATATTAGCAAATATTTCTGATGTAAAAGTAACTTCATCCGATTCACCAACTAAAATATCATAAACATCTGTTTCAAATGAATATATTTCCACCTCAGGGTCAAGAGTATCAAGTGAAACATCATCTCCTGTTGCCCATATTGCATACAAAGTCATAGACTCTGTAACAAAATGCGCAAAGTTCCACATAGTTTCCCCTGACTGTATTGTTGCCCATCCTGTAAATGTATAACCTTCTCTGCGCGGTTCTTCAGGCAATACTGCCTTACCACCAACAGCAACATTCTGGCTTTCAGGAGTACCTGTTGCATTTTCATAATTCAAATCAAAGCTTACAACATATCCGGTATTCCATATTGCATAAAGTTTAACATTTTCTGTTATGGGAGCATAAAAATCAAAAACAGCATTTGTTTCTGTATCTGTTGTCCAACCACCAAACGCAAAGCCTTCTCTTTCAGGAGCTTCAGGTTCAGTTGCTGTTTTGCCTTTCTTTATTTTCTGACTTTCCGGAGCATCTGTAGCATCTTCATAGTTGAGGTCGAAAGAAACGGTGTATTTTGTTGATGACGAACCGCCGCCACCTCCGCCGCCACCGCCACCGGAGGAGGAAGCACTCTTGATGGTGTATTCAATGCTCATAACATTTTTAGATACAACATCGTTTTTCACAGCAATTGCTTTAAGTGTTGTAGTCTTTGTTATAGAGATTTCTTTTGTGTACTTAGTACTCTTTTCAGTAGGAGCTGATCCATCTGTTGTATAGTAGATATCAGCATCCTTTGTTTTTGTTGTCAATGTAACCTTCTGTGTAGCAGTGTATTCACCGGCTTTAACAGATGCAACAGGAGTAGCAGGAATTTTAGAGGTTTCTGACTCTGTTGCTAATCCGTTATATGCCATAACAGCAACATCACCACGGGTTGACGCACTACCTTTAACTCCCTTTAAGCTGTCAGTAAGGTTCTTTTCATCAGCGATTTTAATATATCCTGCTGACCAATCCTCGGTATTAACCTCAACATCATTTCCATAGCCTAAAGTGCAAACAACCATTTTGATTGCTTCTTCATGCTTTACAGGATCTTCAGGACGGAATTTGCCGTTACCGTCACCGTTAATGATACCTGCTTCAGAAGCAATATTGATATAGCCACTTGCCCAATGTTCTACAGCAACATCGTCAAACTTTGTTGCTCCCTTTGCTGCTTCTACAGCAGTTTCTTTATCAATCATTCTGCAAACAACAGCTGCCATTTCAGCTCTTGTGATTGATTTTTCTGCACCGAATGTTCCGTCGGGATATCCGGTTAAAATGTTAAGCTTTGCTAAAGCTGTTGCAGCCTGTGCATAATAATCTGTATTTTTTATATCAGAAAATACAACACCGGTGTCATCAGCTGCCAATATATTCATAGGTGCAAAAGTCATAAACATAGCAAGCACCAAGAATATACTCACTAATTTCTTCATTATTATTCTTCCTTTCTTTTAATTTCACTGTTATTGACAAAACAAAAACTCTTACCGATATTTACTTAAAATTTAGATGCCCCCTTAACTTTTTTGTAAGAATAATTATTTAATTTTCAAACACAGCAACAGATTTATGTAAACTTTCATTTACATCAAAATTATTTATCCACATTCAGATTTCTGACGACTCTCTCACGCAGATTATCCAAAAGCATCTGTGTTTTCCCTCGATCATCCCAAATGGCATAATCTATAACATAAGCGATTATAGAATAAATAAATGTTTCTGCCTGCAGATATGTACAATCAAATATTTCCATCAGCTTTTCTGCGTATCTTTCGTATAGAAGTCTGAAATCCGTTGCTTTATCACGCATACGAGCTCCAAAAACAGGACTTGTTGTAATCTGCACACCAAGACGCAATTCAAGCTTATACTTCTCAACCTCATCCAGAAGCTCGGCAAAGAATGCTTCTACATCATGAGTATGGTTAAACGTAAACTCAAAAAGCGCATCTACAACCCCTGCCAGTCCGTATTTCCCAGCGCTTATCCATATATCATCCTTATTTTCAAAATAATAATATAGACTGCTTTGAGCTACACCTGTTTCGCGACATAACTCTCCAACAGAAGAATGCTCCAGACCATGCTGCAAAAGATAATTCCAGGTTATTCCTATTATCTCTTTTTTTCTTTCGGACACAGAGCTATTACCCATTTTTCTCAATCCTCAATTCTTATGTAATGTTCATTACAAACAATATACAAAGTTTACCATATTGTAATTTTCTTGTCAACATTTTACAATACATTTTTAAAGTTTTCTGCAACTCAAATTTTTGCGCAACAAACTTTTTTGAAATCTCGCAGAAAACTTAAATTGAGCATTTATGTCCATTTCATTTCCATCAATTTCCTTATCTTAATGCATTATAACATATTAAAAGATATTATGTCAACATAAAATAAAGATTTTAGTTAACTTTTTAAATTTATGCATTCTGTTAATACTACCTTTTAAATGATAAACTCAAATAAAGGTAGGTGTTAATGTTTTGAACTATGAATTATTAGGAAGAAATATAAGAAAGCAAAGAAAAGAAAAAAAATATACACTGGAACAGTTAGCAGAGAAGCTTGATGTTTCAACTACTTTTATAGGACAAATAGAAAGAGCAAAAGGTATTCCATCCCTTGAAACACTGGTGAAGATTGCAAATACTCTTGAAATTTCAACAGACAGTTTGCTTTTTGGAGATTTAAATACCAAGTCAGGAAACAATCATTTTGTAAAAAAAGTTACGGAATTAACTGAAACCTTTACTTCTAAAGAAAAGGAATTATTATTAAAAAACATAGAAATAATCAATGAGTATAGGAACAATGCCGAATAGGGATTGTTCCTTTTTTAAATAAAAAGCATTTAACTGAAATTTCTGTGAAACTCTAATATAATTATTCCACAGAAAATAGCTACATTTTGATTTGACAGCGGCTAAAGCCGGTGCTATAATACTCTTGTTGTGCAAATTTATGGATTGGAGAGCATTTTATGTCAAAAGCTGTAACTTTCATAAAAAAGAATATCGTAGTGACCATAGCATTTCTGGCTGCACTCATTACAAGCTTTATAATAAAGCCTGACAAAGAGTATCTTGGATATTTCGACTTCAAAACCCTGGTCTGCCTTTTCTGTGTGCTGGCGGTAGTATGCGCATTGAAAAACATCAATTTCTTTTACATACTTGCACAAAAAATTGTACATAAATTCAAAACCACCCGCGCGTGTATAATTGCACTTGTCTATATCACCTTTATCGGTTCAATGCTCATTGCAAACGATATGGCACTGTTGACATTTCTCCCACTTGGTTACTATGTACTTTCTTCTACGGACAAAGGTAATTATATGAGCTTTACCTTTATTATGCAGAACATTGCCGCAAACCTCGGAGGTATGCTGACACCTTTCGGAAATCCGCAGAATCTGTTTCTGTACACAAAATTCAATATTCCTACCTGGGAATTTATAAAAATAATGTTTCTTCCCTTTATCATATCTATTACAGTCATTACAATCTGCTGTATGTTTGTGGAGAATGATCCTCTGAAAATAGAAGACACCTCACTTAACACCAGCAAGTCAAGAACAGTAATCTACCTGTTACTGTTTGCTTTTTCTATTGCAATTGTTTTCCGCACAGTTCCTTATATTCTTGGACTTATAATAATTATTCCCGCGCTTATTATTCTTGACAGAAAGGCACTTAAAGCTGTAGATTATCCACTGCTCCTCACATTTGTATTTTTCTTTGTTTTTGCAGGAAATATGTCAAGAATAGATGTCGTGAGAGATATCTTCTCCTATCTTCTTGATAAGAGCACACTTATCTTCAGTGTATTGTCATGCCAGATTATAAGCAACGTTCCCTCCGCAATTCTTCTTTCCCAGTTCACAAACAATTACTCTGACCTGCTTATCGGTGTAAACATCGGAGGAATAGGAACTCTTATTGCTTCCCTTGCAAGTCTTATAACCTTCAGAGAATATGTTAAACACAATCCCAAAAAGATGCTTAACTACATAGGTAAATTCTCTGTTTATAACTTTGCATTTTTATTAATTCTGATAATTACAGCCCTTATTTTTAACTAAAAAGCAGGCGGTGCCTGCACCCATGCCGCTTCACAACCAAATTCAAAATCAATAAATGTTGCTCGCGATAAAAATACGCAATCTCATATATATTAAAAAATGGGCCTAAAGCCCATTTTTTAATACAATATTTTAGTCCCAGGTAGTTGTATTTCTGCTATGAAGATTTTCTATAGCTTCTTTTCTGTCAAGATTTACTTTTTCATATAATTTATCAACATCTACTTTTTTTATTTGCATTTCCGGAGTGATATTCTCAAAGCTGACTTGCCTGTATCGGGATTCTTTGTTATCAGACATTAAAACACCTCCTTTCGTATATACTTTAACCCGACAAGCAAAATTAATTCACATTTGTTATTGACGGATAACACCGCAGAGTGATATAATTACACTCATACGAAAAGAGGTTTTTTACATGAAGATAATTGATTTATTAACAAAAAACAGGCTGTCTCTTTCTTTCGAAGTTTTTCCTCCAAAAACTGAAACGGGATTCGACAGTGTAAAAAGTGCTACAGAAGAAATTGCAAAGCTCAAACCGTCATTTATGAGTGTGACTTACGGTGCAGGCGGAGGAACAAGCAAATACACCCTTGATATAGCAAAAAACATCAAGGAGACTTACGGAGTTCCGACTCTTGCCCACCTTACCTGTGTTTCTTCAACAAGAGAAACCGTAAGGCAAAGAATCAGTGATATGATCGACTCGGGCATCAGTAATATTATGGCTCTTCGCGGAGACATCCCGAAAGAGCTTGCCGATGCTGACCGCACCAAATGGAACTATACCCATGCTGTTGAGCTTGTAAGAGAACTTAAAGAATCCGGTGCGGATTTTTGTATTGGCGGAGCCTGCTATCCGGAGATACATCCTGAAAGCACCAATCAGAAAGACGACATCTATTACCTTAAGAAAAAAGTGGATGCCGGATGTGATTTTCTTACTACACAGATGTTTTTTGACAATAATCTTCTGTACAATTTCCTTTACAAAATACGTGAGGCAGGGATAACTGTTCCTGTTATTCCCGGAATTATGCCTATTACAAATGCAAACCAGATAGAGCGCGCTATAACTCTTTCCGGTTCATTTATGCCCCAGAGATTCAAAAGCCTTGTAGACAAATTCGGCACAGACCCGGATGCTATGAAGCAGGCAGGTATTGCTTATGCGACAGATCAGATAATAGACCTTTACGCAAACGGTTTAACCAACATCCATGTTTATTCAATGAATAAGCCTGATATTGCCGAAAGCATCAGGAGAAATCTTTCAGATATTATCGGCAAAGAATTTTAGGATTAGCTATTGACAAAAGCGGAAATCGGTGCTATTATAAACACAACTTAATAACAAAACCGTTGAGGCAGAAAAAAGGTAGAATCGGGCTTTTTGAGCGAGTGGATTATGGTGTGAGTTCCACAGGTCTCTCTACGTAATATGGGCTGCTGAGGGTGGTGTTAAATGCACCGACGTCAGACTTACGTTAGTAGTCAGGAGTATGTTAGTACTCTAAAGAGCACGGCTTGCCGTGAATTCAGGGTGGCACCGCGGATATGTTTATATTCGTCCTTGACAGATTACAGTTTTCTGTCAGGGACTTTTTATTTTCAGGAGGAATTAGAATGATACTGCTTACCAGACGATGGCGGCTTTCACATTGATTTTTATGAGCATATATTAAATATACGGAGGTAATAAAAATGAATTATAACGGAATTGATTTTGACACTTATTTCAAAAATTTTCCCAATGAGGAAGGATTTTTCGGAAAATACGGTGGTGCTTACATCGCACCCGAGCTTAAGAAGGCTATGGAGGAAATTACAGAGGCTTATTTTACAATCTGCAAATCAAGCAAGTTTGTAAACGAGTTGAGACGAATCAGAAAGGAATTTCAGGGACGTCCCACTCCTATTTCCCATCTTGACAGGCTTTCTGCAAAGCTCGGCAATGTTCAGCTTTACGCAAAACGTGAAGACCTTAATCATTCAGGTGCACATAAGCTTAATCATTGTATGGGCGAGGCGCTTCTTGCAAAATATATGGGCAAGAAAAAGGTCATTGC
>CAYLPQ010000057.1:0-12149 GCA_964385605.1 uncultured Oscillospiraceae bacterium
AAATGCTAATTAAAAAATTTTTTGCACTTTTTCGCATTTACCCCTTGACTTTTCATTATTTTTTATTTCTGTATTCCGTTGGCGATTTTCCAAATCTTTTTTTGAAAAGTCTGTTAAAGTAGGTCACATTATTAAAGCCTGTTTGCTGTGCGATTTCCGTTACGGTCATAGAAGTAATTTCAAGAAGCTCCTTTGCTTTGATAAGACGTTTTCGATTGACATATTCTATTATGCCTATGCCCTCTTTTTCTTTGAAAAGCTTACCGATATACTTTTCGTTATAGTTGAAAATACGCGCCAGCTCTTTTACAGAGATTTCACCGAAAAGACTTTCCTCTACGTAGCTTTTGATGTTCATAATGAGAGGATTAAAATCCCCTGTGGTTTTTGGATATTCTTTTATAAGAAGCTTAATGTGGTTTTCCACAATTGACGAAATCCGTAAACATTTATCCTCGTCAAAATTCTTTTCGAAGCCATCAGCATCCTTGATATTTCCCACAAAAATAACGGCAATTACCACATCTTCATAAATGACAGGGGCTACATACTCATACACTCCCCCGTCACACAGTCCGCCAAAAGGTATCTGTGTTTCCACAACGCGGCTGATAGCTCTGTTACGGCACCTGACACACCGCGAAAGCCCTTCGGGAGTAGATTTTCTCTGTTCACAGTACGGCTTGGAATGATTGACAAAGTACGAATCAAGGTTTGTTTTTTCATTGCCGTAATTTTCAAGAAAGACCACCGTTATATGAAGTTCTGTACCGTACTCAAGAAAATAAAGAAGTTCCTGCAAAGATGTATGTTCCACACTCCCCACCTCAACAAAAGTATAATATTTTTAAAAATTATACCATAAATATTTCTTTTGTTCAATATCATTCTTCAAAAGTTATAGAATTTGGTGAGTTGCTTCTATAGAATCAAGTTGAGGTGATTTTAATGAACAATCATTATGACTTAATCGTAGTCGGTGGTGGATTTGCAGGAGTTTGTGCGGCAATTTCCGCAGCTAAAAGCGGTGCAAAAACTCTCCTTATCGAAAAATACAACTGTCTCGGCGGTGCGGCGGCAAATGCCCTTGTAGCACCTTTTATGAGGTACTGGTCACACAATAAAGAAACCGGTGAAAGAATCTATCTTTGCGGAAATCTCTTTATGGAAATAATGGAAGAGGCAGCAAAGCTCAACACCCACAAGGAATTCACATATGATTCTGTCGGTTGGTTTGACGAGGAAATTATGAAAATTATCCTTAACCGCATGGCAATAAAGTACGGTGTAAAGCTCCTTTTCAACACCGTGGTTACGGAAGCTGTTGTGGGCGGCAGAAATATTAAGTCAATTAAGGCATTTGGGAAGTCAATGTCTCTCGAATTTACCGCAGATTACTTTATTGATGCAACGGGCGATGCAGAGCTTTCTATGCTTTCAGGTTGCAGTTTCAAGCTGGGCAGAGAAAAGGATAACCTTTGTCAGCCTATGACACTTTGCTTCCGCGTGGGTAATGTTGATGAAAAGAAATTCCACGAGGTCCACACGCAAATCAAGTATATTTACCGTGAGCAAAAAGAAAAGGGTCTTATCAAAAACCCCAGAGAAAGTGTTCTTGTATTTGAGAACTTCAACGAAGGTGTTCTCCACTTTAACAGCACCCGTATTATAAAGCGCAACCCCACAGACCCATTTGATGTGACAGAGGCGGAAATTGAAGCAAGAGAGCAGGTGTTCGAGCTTTATAATTTCCTTAAAAAACACGTGCCGGGATTTGAAAACTGTCGTGTGCTCTCCACAGCTATGCAGATTGGCATCCGTGAAAGCCGTAAGATTGAGGGCGAATATACTCTCACGGAGGAGGACCTTCTTTCATTCGCACGGTTCCCAGATGCTATTGCTGTATCAAACTACGAAATAGACATACATAACCCCGAGGGTAGCGGTACAAGAATGGTATTTTTCAAGGATGAAGAATGGTACGAAATCCCCTACCGCTCGCTTATTCCCAAGAGTAAAGACAATCTCCTTGTTGTTGGCAGATGTATCTCTTCTACCCACGAGGCACAGTCCTCCTACCGCATTATGCCCTACTGTGCTGAAATCGGTCAGGCGGCAGGCATTGCAATCGGACTTCTCCTAAAAGATAAAAAGCCCGGTGTCCGCGATGTGGATATGACAAAACTTCAAAATATATTAAGGAAAGAGGGATTCCAGATATAACTTGACACGGAGAGAAATTTCAAATATACTTAAGCATGACAGTAGTTATCCGAACCCCGCCTAAAACGGTGGAATTTCGGCATTTTTTAACTTGTCGGACTTGAAAGGCGATAGTCTGTATGCGTCCTTCGCATCAAAACCTGCTCAAAATTTCATCCGTTTTAGGTTCGGAGAATTTTTTACAAACTATTTTTGTTCGATACAAGGTAAAAAACGCAATCCATACTACCGTATGGGTAAGGTTTTTAACGCTGTAGCGGAGAAAAAGAGGAAGTAAAAAACGAGGTTCGGATAGCTACCGTCACGCTACAACAATTAAGGAGGTTATTTGAAATGAACTACGAATTCGGCTTAAGAGGTCACGATATAGGAAATAATTTTGAGGAAATGTGCGAAAACGCAAAAAAATACGGTGTTAAGAATCTGCAGTTTGCCTTGGCAAAAACCTGCAACGATATAAACTTTGACGAGGTGGGTTTTGATGAAAAACTCGCAAATGACATCAAGGCAAAGCTTGACGAGTATGGGCTCCATGTATCGGTTCTGGGATGTTACATTGACCCTATTAACAGAAATGAAGAAACGTTAAGGGTTTTACTTAAAAGATTTGAAAACTTTATAAGCTATGCAAAGGTTTTCGGAGCAGATATGATTGCAACGGAGACAGGCTTCCTTTCAACAAGGGAAGAAACACGTTCGGATGAAAACTATAATTTCTTCGTGGAAAATATGCGTCCGCTTATTAAAAAAGCAGAAGATTTAGGTGTAATGGTATCTATTGAGCCGGTTTTGGTTACAACAATTTATTCTCCCCGGAGAATGCGCCAGATGCTTGACGATATTAACTCGCCAAATCTTGGAGTAATTCTTGACGTTTCAAACCTGACCTATCTTGAAACAAGAAATAATCAGTGCGACACAATTAACGATGCATTCGACCTGCTCGGTGACAACATCAAGGGCATACACTTAAAGGACTTTACTTTTGATGAAGATGGTAAGAAATCCTATGCGCTTGCAGGTAGCGGTGAGCTTATGACAGAGCTTATCTTCGACAGAATCAATGGACTTAAGAAGCTTCCCGAAATTATCCTTGATGAAACAAAGGTTGAGGATTATGCACAGTCTCTGGAAATTCTTGCAGAAGTGCTTTCTGAATAAACAAAAACTACTCTTCACGATTGAAGAGTAGTTTTTTTGATTTTCACGGATGTTTTTAAGTATACTTTCAGCAGTACCAAGTAAGGCGGCGGAAATCTTTGCGGCTTCAAACGAGTAGTCACGCAATACCTCTGCCATAGTTTTAATAAGTTTAATTTCGTGCTTTGCATTGATGTTGTCTGTAGAAACATCAAAATGTTCAAGATAATTATAGCAGAAGTCATCGCTTAATACATCAAGCTTTTGAATTATACCGTCAAGCTTTGCCAGATTGTCAGTAAGTAAAACTGCTTTTTGGGTAATGTCTTTGTCATTCATAAAAATCATCTCCTCAACTATATTTTATCTCATTTTGAGATAAAAGTCAATATCTCACTTTGTGATATAGTACAATATTTTGAAAAGGAGAGATCATTATGCGACTTAAAGACTTACGTGAAGATTCTGATATTCCACAGAGAGTTATTGCCGAGTATTTAAACATAAAACAAAATACCTATTCACAATATGAAAACAAGCAAAGACAGATACCGCTCGATCTACTTATAAAACTAGCAGAATACTTCAATGTGTCCACCGATTACATTTTAGGAATTACAGATATTAAGTCTCCCTACCCAAAGGGTTAAAAACATATTTTCTTTGGAGCAAAATATTTTCATCGAGCATATAAAACACGTTACATTAATGTAATTTCCTATACAATAAAAACAACACCCAATTTTGAGATTAATCAAATCGGGTGCTTTTTCTTGCTTTATTTTTCCTGTTCAAGTCTGGATATTACAAACTTATATCGGTTAATTACACTGTCCACGTCAAATACGGGCTGAACTTCATCCTCTATGCTATACAGATATGTTGCCATATCATCATTATATTTCTTTGCGTCTTCCAGATTTCCTGCATCAAGTGCTTCGAGAACATAAGTAAACCTTGTCAGAAATTCTGCATAATAGTTAAGATACTTCCACGAAGCTTCCCACACGGGATGAGCAGCTTTCACTGTTCTGTCCTTAAGAGTATTTTCAATAAATTCTCTTGTCCACTGACATCTCTTCTTTACATACACACCGGGAACATCGGGGTAATATCTGTTCTGCGAATATTCGCTGACCTCGGAAAGTGTCTGAAGATATTTCTTGACAAATTCCCACTTATCGCCAAAGGATGCCTCAAGGTATTCATTTGCTATCTCGTCAAAGTTTCTGTCTTTGTTCCACAGAGTTTCAGCATAGGAATAAAGTCCGAGTCCTGTGGGAGAATATGCACGTGTACCCTGACAGGTTATCATACCGTCGAGACCTGCTTTTTCCAGATAACTTACATCCTCGCAAAGGATTTTTGCAGAGTTATAGAAACTGAAGTCGGTATGAAGTCTCCAATAAAAATGGTAGCCAAACTCGAAGTATCCGCGGATTGCAGGCTGTGTTTTCTGCCATTCACGTAAAAACGCGAGGTTTTCTGCCGCACTCATAGGCCAGTCAATGTCATTTCTCTTAAATTCGGGCAGGAACATATCTCTTCCTGCAGGATCTTCCGCCTTGTATGAAATAGAATTACTCCTTGTAATAGGACAAAACATCATAATAAAGCGGTCGGGGTTTTTAAGCTTTTCCGAGATAGGCGGCCAAAGAAGCTCAACGTATGAAAGAAGAACTATTTTGCTCTTTACACCTTTCTTTGTAAATGCCTCGTCAAGTTCGTTAAGCATCATCACGTAAAAGTCCGTGGGCAGCTTCTTTGAACATTCCTCACACTCGCAGTGATTGTTATAACCGTCTGCAAGCCAGAACTGAAGCTCCTCCACTTCGGGATGTGCCTTGGCATACTCTGTTGTATATGCTACAACCTTATCCCTTGCCTTTTTGTTGGAAAAGCAGAAGTTTGTAATCATAGGGGTATTGTTCTGCAGCTGACGTTTGCCATTTATCAGCGGAAGAACTTCCTTCATCTCGTCACTGAGTTCAAAGCCTTTCTCCACCTCTGCGCCCCAGTCCTTTACATTTATGCCAAAAGGCTCACACATGAAGCCGTGTCCTGCGCGCTGATAAATCATACCACGCTTTAAGACCTCGTCCCCCACCATATCGAAAAATTCCGCTATCTGTTCTTTGGTAATAGGTGTTACCTTTCTGTTTGGGTTAGAAGGCTTGTTATACCATCTTTCAAAAATAACAGATGCATCAACAAGCTCAATAAAAAGTCTGTTATAGCCCATTCTTGCCGCCCACTCAACCTCTTCGAGAAGATTCTCGATTTTAAGAGCTCCTGCGCCGCACAAACCGCGGTAGGTGTATGATGCAGTTTCTTCAACCTTGACATCCTTCACATCATTGATTTTTTCGGGGATATACTCGCCATCTATACCGGGACGCACCCACCTGATGCCAAACTTTTTAAGGTATGTATATGCGCCGTAAAGCACACTTCTGGGGTTTGAGCCGGCAATAATACCTTTTCCGTTTTCAATATCAATTATAAAAGAGTCGGTGTCCGTGCTTTCCTCTTTTTCAACACCGTCAAAATCGCTGAATAAACCTAACTTGATTTCCGCATCAACGGATATTTTAGTCAGATATTTCTCTAATTCTTCCGCTGCGTAAACAATCGGTCTTTCATCTCCGAGAACTGAAATATTCATAATAATTCTCCTTACCTTTTTGATTCCATTATCATAATCCCATATTTAAGCACCAAAGTCAAGACCAAATTATTGATAAAAGACCGATTTTTTGTTGTTACCACTCACAATTTTAGTTTTTATTATTGACAATTGCAAGCAAAAAATAGTACAATAAAGTGATATTATATAGTTATTTATTGAAAGGAATGATTACTGTGGCAATTACTGCACCCAGAGGTACTGCAGATATACTTGCACCGGATATTCTTAAATGGAAATATATCGAGGACAAAATCTCCGACATAAGCGCACGTTTTGGCTATTCGGAAATCCGCACACCCGTGTTTGAGCATACGGAGCTTTTTGAGCGCGGTGTGGGCGACACAACAGACGTTGTTCAGAAAGAGATGTATACCTTCAATGACAAGGGAGGCAGAAGCATTACACTCCGTCCAGAGGGTACGGCATCCGTGGCGAGAGCTTTTCTCGAGCATAACATTTATGCGCAGCCCCTTCCGGCAAAACTCTGCTACAACATTACCTGCTACCGTTATGAGAAACCCCAGGCAGGACGACTTCGTGAGTTTCATCAGTTCGGCGCAGAGTGCTACGGCACACAGGACCCTGCAACTGATGCAGAGGTTATTGCACTTGCAAGGACTATACTGACAGAGCTTGGTATAGATAAGCTTTCTCTTAATATCAACTCAATCGGTTGCCCCAACTGTCGCAAAAAGTATAACGAGGCTCTTAAGGATTATTTCCGTCCCTATATTGAAGACGGTACACTGTGTCAGACCTGTCAGGGCAGATTCGATAAAAATCCTCTGCGTATACTTGACTGTAAGAGCCCTGTATGCGGCGAGATTGCAGATAAAGCACCGGTACTTCTCGATTATATCTGCGACGAATGCCGTGACCACTTTGAAGAGGTTAAAAAACATCTCGAGGCAATGGGCATTGGCTACAACGTTGATGGCACTATTGTAAGAGGTCTTGACTACTATACAAAGACAGTATTTGAGTTTAAAACGGCGATTGAGGGTACTGCAGGCACAGTCTGCGGTGGCGGCAGATACGACGGTCTTATTGAGGAAATCGGCGGTGCACCTACACCGGGCATCGGTTTTGCAATGGGTATCGAAAGAATTATTATGGCGCTTGAGGCCGGCGGAAGAATGCCGGAGCTTCAGAGTGTGCCTGATATTTATATCGCAAACATCGGCGAAGAAACAAAGCTTTATGTAACTGCACTTACCGATAAGCTGCGTAAGGCAGGTATAAAGTGCGAAAGAGACCTGTGTGCAAGAAGCCTTAAAGCACAGATGAAATATGCCGACAAGTGCGGTGCGTGTTACAGCATTGTAATCGGCGGTGACGAGGCAGAAAAAAGCCGGGCAGTGCTTAAAAACATGAAAGAAAAAGAACAGACCGAGGTAAGTCTTGAAGATTTAACCGGGCTTATAGAAATTCTACGGGAGGATAAGTAAAAATGGATACAATCAAAGGATTAAAAAGAACATATATGTGTGGTGCACTCCGCGAGGAGCATATCGGTGAAACAGTAACCCTTATGGGTTGGGTTAGTAAGGCAAGAGATATGGGCGGACTTGTATTTGTTGACATCCGCGACAGAAGCGGTATCTCACAGGTAGTGTTTGAGCCCAGTAACGAAGAGCTTCAGAAAAAAGCATCTGACCTTCACATGGAGTATGTAATTGCCGTGACTGGTAAAGTAAGAATGAGAAGCAACATCAACAACAACATCCCCACAGGCAAGGTTGAGGTTGAGGCAAGCGAGCTTCGTATTCTCAACACCTGTGACGTTACACCTTTCGTTGTAACCGACGACGTTAAGGCAGGCGAAGACCTTCGCCTTAAGTACCGTTACCTTGACCTCAGAAGGCCTACACTTGTTAAAACTCTCGAAATGCGTCACAAGGTAACACAGATTGCAAGAAGATACTTTGACGAAAACGGTTTCCTTGAAATCGAAACACCTATCCTTACAAAGAGTACACCCGAGGGTGCACGTGACTACCTTGTTCCCAGCCGTGTATACCCCGGCAACTTCTTCGCACTTCCCCAGTCACCCCAGCAGTACAAACAACTTCTTATGCTTGGCGGTATGGACAGATATTTCCAGATTGCAAAGTGTTTCCGTGACGAAGACCTTCGTGCTGACCGTCAGCCTGAATTTACACAGATTGACCTTGAAATGTCATTTGTGGAAGAAGACGACGTTATGGCTATCAACGAGGGATTCCTCAAAAAGGCATTCAAGGAAGTTCTTGATTATGATGTAACTCTTCCCCTGCCCCGTCTTACCTGGCAGGAGGCTATGGACCGCTTCGGCAGTGACAAGCCCGATACAAGATTCGGTCTTGAACTCGTTGATATGAGTGAACTTTTCAAAGACTGCGGTTTCAGCGCATTTGCAGACACTGTTAAAGCAGGCGGCACAGTACGTGCAATCAATGCAAAGGGACTTTCCGATAAACTTACAAGAAAGACACTCGACAAGCTTGTTGAGTTTGTTAAAACATATAAAGCAAAGGGTATGGCTTGGCTTATCGTTGATGAGAACGAAATCCGTGGCTCTATCGCAAAATTCTTCTCACCCGAGGAGCTTAAGGCTATTTCAGACAAAGCAGACGCAACTCCCGGCGACGTTATCCTCTTTATTGCAGACCAGAAGGCAAGTGTTGTTTATGCATCTCTGGGCGCACTCCGCTGTGAGATTGCAAAGAATTTCGACCTTATCCCCGAGGGCAAGTTTAATCTCCTTTGGGTAACAGACTTCCCGCTTCTTGAGTACGATGAGGATGAAAACCGCTACGTTGCTATGCACCATCCCTTCACTTCGCCCAAGGATGAAGACCTTGAGCTTCTCGAAACAGACCCCGGCAAGGTAAGAGCAAAGGCTTATGATATTGTTCTTAACGGCTATGAGCTTGGCGGTGGCAGTATCCGTATTTACGATGCAAACCTTCAGCAGAGAATGTTCCAGGCTCTCGGTTTTACACCCGAGCAGGCACAGGAACGCTTCGGCTATCTTCTTAATGCGTTCCGTTACGGTACACCCCCTCACGGCGGTCTTGCATACGGTCTTGACAGAATTGTTATGCTTATGGCAGGCTGTGATTCTATCCGCGACACAATTGCATTCCCCAAGGTTAAGGACAGCGGCGAGCTTATGATAGCGTCACCTGACGTTGTTGATAAAAAGCAGCTTGATGAATTAGGTTTAGCTATTGTTAACGGGGTGGACAGACACGCAACTGAAGAATAATTGAAAATTATCTCATCGAAAGGAAGTGACAGTATGAGCGCAGTAATTAAATACGTGGAATCTGGTTCTATTGCCGAAGAAATCGGACTTGAGCCTAGTGATATTATCGAAAAGATAAACGGTATTGATATTAAAGATGTGCTTGACTACCGCTTCCTTATAAACGATGAGTTTATCACGTTAACGGTCAGGACAAAGCAAGGCGAGATTGCAGAGGTAGACATTGAAAAGGATGCCTACGAGCCACTAGGTGCAGAGTTTGAGAATTCTCTGATGGACAAACCTCTCCATTGCACAAACAAGTGCGTGTTCTGCTTTATTGACCAGTTACCAAAGGGGATGCGTGAAAGCTTGTATTTCAAGGATGACGACACACGACTTTCCTTCTTTCAGGGAAACTATGTGACTTTTACAAACCTTGACGATGACGAGATTGACAGAATTATCCGTCTGCGCATCAGTCCCATCAACATTTCCGTTCATACTATGAATCCCGAATTAAGGGTGAAAATGCTCAAAAATCCCAAGGCGGCGCGTCTTCCCGAAATTATGCACAAGCTTTCGGACAATGGTATTATTATGAATTGCCAGATAGTTCTCTGCCCCGGGTTTAACGACGGGGATGAACTTACATACACAATTTCGGAATTATACAAAATGCGCGAATGTGTAAAGAGTGTTTCAGTTGTTCCGATTGGTCTTACCCGTCACAGGGAGGGACTTTGCCCTATGTGCGCCGTTGATAGTGAAAAAGCAAAGGAGCTTATAGCAGAGATTGAAAAATGGCAGGAAAAAGCACTCTCTGCCATCGGTACAGGATTTGTGTACGCATCTGACGAGATATATCTTAAGGCAGGACGGGAAATCCCTGAAAGCAAGGCATACCACGGCTTTCCGCAGATTGAGAATGGTGTTGGTATGATTGCATCAATGGAAGAAGAATTTAAAGATGCTATGAGTGATGCACCCAAAGCCTGCCCTGACCGCAGTGTTACCCTTGTATGCGGCGAGGCGGCATACGATTTCCTCTCGGGAATTGCAGAAACAGTTAAAAAGAATTACCCCAACATTAATATAACGGTGGAAAAAATTATAAATGACTTTTTTGGTCATGAAATAACCGTGTCGGGACTTCTGTGCGGATGCGATATTATCGCACAGCTTAAAGGAAAGAGTCTCGGCAATACACTTATAATTACAAAAAATATGCTTCGTGACGGCGAAAATGTTCTCCTTGACGATGTTACAACGGAGGATATAGAAAAGGAGCTTGGACGAAAAATCGTCGCAGTCGGCGACGACGGCTATGAGCTTTTGGACGCAATATTGGGCAATCTTAACTGATTATTAACACACGGCAAGGGCTTGCTCCATCCGAAACATTCATATTTCACCAACGGAGGTACACTTTATGAAAAAGACAAAATTTCAGAATACCCCGTTATTTCCTACAACGATATAACCTACTTCCCCATGACGTGGCACTATTGCAGAATGCTCGGTGTTACTACTGACTGGAGCCATGAGGAAGGACTTCGTATAAATAAGGCAAATGCTACTGCAGAGCCCATTGAGTACGGAAAAGCAGATAACACAAGCGAATGGAATCTGTATGCAGTTCTACCGGAATACGATATATTTGTAAACGGTAAGAAAATCGAGAATGAAAATGAGGAATATCCCATTCTCAACTTCAGAAACTTAACATATTTCCCCCTTACATGGGATTTTATAATCAATGAATTTGGCTGGAATTACACATTTGACAGTGTAAACGGACTTGTAATCAATTCCGCTGAAGAAAAAAAGGAAAATCTTGATGATTTCCGCGTAATAGGCTATTATTCCGGGGATTTGTTTGAAGAACCTCTTGAAAACTTACAGACGGATAAGCTTACACATATTATGTACGCATTTCTTATCCCGTAGGAGGACGGAAGTGTCCTTCCTCTTGCGGAGGAAGAAAATGCCCGCGGGCTTATAGAGAAAGCACACAGCGACAACTGCGAGGTTTTTATTGCTGTAGGCGGTTGGTCATATAATAACATTCCACTGCAGGCCACATTCGAAAAAGCGGCAGGCTCTCCCGAAACACGCAGTAAGCTTGCTGAAAGCATTGTAAATGTTGTTGAAGAATACGACTTTGACGGTGTAGAGCTTGACTGGGAATATCCGTCAGCCGCTTCACAAAAAGATTACGAGGCTCTTATTGTAGAGCTTGATATGGCTCTTGAAGCACAGAACAAGCAGTTGACGGCGGCACTTAACGGCGCGTGGTCCGCTACCGAAGGTCCCGAGGTTTCAAATTACGTATCAGACACTTGCCTTGAAGCCTTTGACTTTATAAATGTAATGAGCTACGATATGAATAATGACCGGCACAGCCCTTTCTGGTTTGCAAATACTTCTATTGATTATTGGCTGACACGCGGTGTATCTCCCGCAAAAATCGTTCTCGGTATGCCCCTTTACGCAAGACCTACCTTTATGCAGTACCGTCATCTTGTAGGAAAGGACAAATTCTTTGCCTACAGCGATTATGCTGAAGTTGACGGAAATGTTTCCCATTACAATGGGCTTCCCACTCTTTGTAAAAAGACCGTTCTTGCGGCAAAAAAGGCAGGCGGTGTAATGCTTTTTGACGTAAACGAGGACACAAACGACGAAACAAGCATCGTTTCTATGATTGACGAAACGGTTTCATATATCGAAGCAAACGGTTTTGGCGATATATCTTCTATTGAATTTCTGGAAAAGGCGGACATCACAGAGGAATTAACTGGCATCATTCAGGATAGTGTAAATTGAGCTATGAAAATCGTCACCCTTGACAGTTTAGGAAAAACA
>CAYLPQ010000058.1:0-11842 GCA_964385605.1 uncultured Oscillospiraceae bacterium
TCCTTATGAGGAGCTTCCGCTTCGTCTTCCTCCGGTAGATAACTTTGCACCCGGTTCAGACGGTGAAAGCCCCCTTGCAAAGATTGATTCTTTCGCAAACTGTGCTTGCCCCAAGTGCGGAGGCGCAGCAAAGAGAGAAACAGATACAATGCCCCAGTGGGCAGGCTCCTCCTGGTACTTCCTCCGCTACTGCGATCCTAACAATGATAAGGAATTTGCTTCACAGGAAGCGCTTAAGTATTGGATGAACGTTGACTGGTACAACGGCGGTATGGAGCACGTTACAAGACATATGATTTACTCACGTTTCTGGCACAAGTTCCTCTATGACCTGGGCCTTGTTCCTACAAGCGAGCCTTACGCAAAAAGAACTGCGCAGGGTCTTATTCTCGGACCCGACGGGGAAAAGATGAGTAAGAGTAAGGGTAATGTTGTTGACCCCAACGATGTTGTTGACGTATACGGTGCAGACGTACTGCGTGCATATGTACTCTTTATGGGTGACTATGAGCAGGCGGCTCCCTGGAACGAAAGCAGTATGAAGGGCTGCAAGAGATTCCTTGACAGAGTTTGGGAGCTTCACAATATGCTTATCAACGGTGACGAGTACCGTGACGAAATGATGAGCAGTATGCACAAGGCTATCAAGAAGGTTTCAAGCGATATTGAAAATATGAAGTTCAACACAGCTATTGCCGCACTTATGACTCTTGTAAACAAAATTTATGAGGTTGGCAGTGTGAATAAGGCTGAATATAAGACTCTTCTTACACTTCTTAACCCCTTTGCTCCTCATATGACAGAAGAACTTTATTCTGAACTCTTCGGAAGCATTCTTTCAGAAGGTACATGGGTTGAGTATGACGAAGCAAAGACTATTGACAACGAAATTGAAATTGTTGTTCAGATTAACGGCAGAGTTAAAGCAAAAATGATGGTTGATGCAAATATCAACCGTGACGATATGCAGACAGCTGCACTTGAAAATGATGAGGTTAAGGCACTTGTCGAAGGAAAGCAGATAGTTAAGGTTATTGCTGTTCCCGGCAAGCTCGTTAACATTGTTGTAAAGGACTGATATTATGAATTATAAAAGCACCCGTGACAATTCTATAAATGTAAAAAGCTCCGAAGCTATAGCTAAAGGTCTTTCAGCAGAGGGAGGACTTTTCATCCCTGAAAGTATTCCTGCAATTTCTGCCACCAATATTGGCTATATGGCTGATATGAGCTATGTTGAAAGAGCAAGGGAAATTCTTGGAAGATTCCTTACGGATTTTACCGAAGAAGAGCTTGAACATTGTATTACAAGCGCTTATACTAAAGAAAAGTTTGAGACAAACTCCATTGCGCCTGTTTATAAAATGAACGATTCGCAGTATATTCTTGAACTGTGGCACGGTCCTACCTGCGCTTTCAAGGACATGGCGCTTCAGATTCTTCCGCATCTTCTTACAACTTCTGTTAAGAAGGTAGGACTTGATCAGGAGACCGTTATCCTTGTTGCTACAAGCGGTGACACCGGCAAGGCCGCTCTTGAAGGCTTCCGTGATGTTCCAGGTACAAAGATTATTGTATTCTTCCCTGATGACGGTGTAAGCAGTATTCAGCGCCTGCAGATGTGCACCCAGGAAGGTAACAATGTGTTTGTAAGTGCTGTAAACGGTAATTTTGATGATGCGCAAAACGGTGTAAAGGCTATTTTTACAGATAAGGAATATGAGAAGGAGCTTGCTTCACGCAAGAAGGCATTGAGCTCTGCAAATTCTATTAACTGGGGCAGACTTGTTCCGCAGATTGTGTACTATTTTTCAGCATACTGCGATATGGTAAAAGCTGATGAAATCAAGTGCGGGGAAGAAGTTAATATCTGTGTTCCCACTGGTAATTTCGGAAACATTCTTGCGGCATATTATGCTAAATGTATGGGACTCCCAATCAAAAAGCTTATCTGTGCTTCCAACAAAAATAATGTACTGACGGATTTCATTGAAACCGGTGTTTATGACAGAAACCGTGATTTCTATACAACAACATCTCCCTCAATGGATATACTTATTTCGTCAAACCTTGAAAGACTTCTCTACATTGTTTCAGACGGGGATGCCGCACTTGTGGAAAAGTATATGACAGAGCTTAAAGAAAAAGGTGTATATACCGTTAACGACAGCATAAAAGAAAAGGTTGCACAGAATTTCTACGGCGGTTGTGCAGATGATGAAAAATGCTTGGCTACAATCAAAGAAACTTACGATAAATTCGGATATGTAACAGATACTCATACAGCGGTTGCGGTAAGTGTTCACAACGAGTATGTTGAGAAAACAGGCGATAATACAAAAACTATTATCGCATCAACAGCAAGCCCCTTTAAGTTTAACGGAGCTGTTCTCGGTGCTCTTGCCGGAAATGATGCTATCCTTGACCTTGATGAATTCAGACTTCTTGAAAAGCTTTCAGGTGACTTTGAATTAAGAATCCCCCAGTCTCTTGCAAGCCTTGAAGAAAAGGAAGTAAGATTTGAAGTTGTCTGTGATAAAAACCAGATGAAGGCTGTTATAAACGAATTTCTTAACTAATATGTAAAGAGGCTGATGCATAAAACTGTAGTCTACATTGACTATGCATAACCCATTTAAAAGCTGCGGTTCTTGTATACCGCACACAGAAAAAGCTGTGTCCTTGAAATGGTAGTTATGCGGTGTTTATGCAGTAGCCTCTTTTGGGCATATGCCTCTTGGGTATTAATTAAATACCGTTAGTTGCAGCAACCCTTTTTAGCAAAGGTTTCGCAACCTGTTTCTTTTACTGCGTTAGCATCGTGACCGCCGACAGTAATGCTTGATGCAAGGCATTCATTGGCTGTTGAGTGATGCACACAGTTTTCAACGACGCACTTTACGCCGCCGAGGGGTTTGTCCTGATTCATGTTAGACAAATTACTCACTCCCAAATTAAATCGTAAGACTTAAAAGCTGTGTTGCTTCAAAGCTTACAGGACTATTGTGTGCGTCTTTAAAAATTATATTCGGAGAAAATTATGGCAATTTATGCATTGAGTGATCTCCATCTGCCTCTGGGAATTAATAAACCAATGGACATTTTCGGAGCAAGATGGGCAGACTATGTGGATAAAATTGAATATGAATGGAAGAATAAAGTTTCAGAGGAAGATTATGTCATTATAAACGGCGATTTCAGCTGGGCGACATATCTTGATGAGGCTATAAAGGATTTTCAGTTTGTAGAAGCACTTCCGGGTAAGAAGCTTCTTTCGAAAGGTAATCATGACTACTGGTGGGAAACTCTTACCAAAATGAATGCTTTTTTGGAAGAACACAATTTTAAAAGTATCAGCTTTATGCATAATACAGCAATTCTTTGTGACGGAGTTGCCGTGTGCGGGGCAAAGGGCTGGATTACTCCCGATGACAAAGCTTTTAAAAAGGAAGATGAAAAATTTTATCGTCGCGAGCTTATAAGACTGGAAAATTCTCTTGTTGAAGCATCACGGCTTTCCGATGTGATTGTCACGGCACTTCATTTTCCGCCTGACGGAGAATTTATGAAAATCATGGAAAAATACAATGTTGCCAAATGCGTGTTTGGTCATCTGCATGGGAAGCGTGCCGAAGATTACAGAATTTTGTACAAAAATGTATGCCTTGTATCGGCGGATTTTTTGCGATTTTCACCAATTCGAATAATTTAATGGGAAATATTGAAAAAACACTTGCAAAATAATATAAATTATGATATAAATATGATTTGATGCAGGCTCTGTATTTTAAGTATTTTATTTGCGGGAGCCTTGAACAATAGGAGGAAACTAGTATGAAGGTTTTGAAAGTTGAACAGCGCGAGGACAAAAGAATGTATCTGGAGATTGAGATTGACAGTGCAAAGTTCGAGGAGGCTATGGAAAAGAGCTACAGAAAGAACGTTAAGCAGATCAATATTCCCGGCTTCAGAAAAGGCCGTGCTCCCAGAAAGATTATTGAAAAATATTATACAGAGGCAGTTTTTTATGACGATGCAATAAACTTTGCCGTTCCCGAAGCATATGATAGTGCTGTGGAAGAAAGCGGTATAGAGCCCGTTGAAATGCCTGAAATTGATATTGTTAAGCTTGAAAAGGGCGAAAATTTCGTTTTCAGTGCACTTGTATCTGTTAAGCCTGAAGTTACTCTCGGTGAATACAAGGGTATAAAGGCTGAAAAAACTGTCAATGATGTAACAGACGCAGAAGTAGATGCTGAAATCGCAAGAATGCAGGAAAATGCAGCAAGTGTTGAGACAGTTATGGAAGGAACTATCGCAATGGGCGACAAGGTTGACCTTGATTTTGAGGGCTTTGTTGACGAAGTTGCATTTGAAGGCGGTAAGGGAGAACATTACAGCCTTGTGCTTGGTTCAAACAGCTTTATCCCCGGATTTGAGGAGCAGATTGCAGGTAAAACAATCGGTGAGGATTTTGATGTTGACGTAACATTCCCCGAGGATTATCATGCAGAAGACCTTAAGGGTAAGAAAGCTATCTTCAAGTGTAAGGTTCACAGTGTAGAAAAGAAGAATCTTCCCGAGCTTGATGACGAATTTGCAAAGGATGTAAGCGAATTTGACACTCTCAAAGAGCTTCGTGAAGATGCAAAGAAGAAGCTTCAGGAAAGAAATGAAGGTCAGGCACAGCGCCAGTTTGAGGATGCAGTTATCGATACAGCTGTTGAAAACGCAACTGTTGAAATTCCCAAGTGTATGATTGACAGCCAGATTGAAAATCAGATTAAGGATATTTCTTACAGACTTCAGGGTCAGGGTATGCAGCTTGAGCAGTACCTTCAGTTCACAGGTATGACTATGGAAGCTCTCCGTGACCAGCTTAAGGAATCTGCTGAAAAATCTGTTAAGGGGCAGCTTGTACTTGCAGCTATCGCAGAAGCTGAAAAGGTAGAAGTTACTGACGAGGACGTTGAAGCAGAATTCAAGAAGATGGCAGATATGTATGGTATGGAAGTAGAAAAGGTTAAGGAGCTTATGGGTGCAAACACAGAAGCGCTTAAGATTGACCTTAAGTCACAGAAGACTGTACAGGTAATTGTTGATGCTGCGAAGGTTGGAAAGCCTGCTGCAAAGAAAGCTGCTGCAAAGAAGGCTGACGATGAAGAAAAGCCTGCTGCAAAGAAGACAACTACAGCGAAGAAGTCAACTTCAACTGCTGCAAAGAAGACAACTGCAAAGAAAGCTGACGGCGAAGAAAAGCCCGCTGCAAAGAAGGCAACTACAGCGAAGAAGTCAACTTCAACTGCTGCAAAGAAAACAACTACAGCGAAGAAGACCACAAAGAAAGATGCTGAATAATTTACAGAAGATTTCGTGAAAATATTAGAAGGAGGATGTAATATGAGCTTGGTACCATACGTAATTGAACAGACAGGTCAGGGAGAAAGATCTTATGATATTTTTTCAAGACTGTTAAAAGACAGAATAATATTTTTCGGTGATGAAGTAAATGACCAGACCGCAAGCATAATTGTGGCACAGATGCTTTTCCTTGAAAGCGAAGATCCCGATAAAGATATTATGCTTTACATCAACAGCCCCGGCGGAAGCATTACTGCGGGTATGGCTATATATGACACAATGAACTACATCAAGTGTGATGTATCAACTATCTGTGTTGGTATGGCGGCAAGTATGGGTGCTTTTCTCCTTAGTGCCGGCGCAAAGGGTAAGAGATTTGCTCTGCCCAACAGTGAAATTATGATTCATCAGCCTCTCGGCGGAATGCAGGGTCAGGCGACAGACATCAAAATTCACGCAGACAGAATTATCCGTATGAAAGAGAAACTTAACTCAATTCTCAGTGAGAACACAGGTCGTCCTCTTGAGGAAATAGCCCGTGATACAGAACGTGATAACTTTATGTCAGCACAGCAGGCGCTTGATTACGGCTTGATTGATAAGATAATTACAGCAAGATAACTTGCACTATAAAAGGCTGCGGGAACGTAGCCTTTTGTACTGTAGCCGAAACTAACAAAATCTCAAAGGCGATTTAAAAATACAGATTTCGGCTATGCCATTTTTCTGAAAGGATTGATATTATTTGCCCAAGAACGAAGAAACACAGCTTAAATGTTCTTTTTGCGGAAAAACCCAGGACGAGGTAAACAGACTTATAGCAGGTCCCGGAGTATACATTTGTGATGAATGTATAGAGGTTTGTTTTGAAATTCTGGATAATGAATATGACGGCTTTGATGATAAAGACGAAAAGGAAGAGTTGAAACTTGAAAAAACTCCTGTTCCCAAAGAAATAAAAGCAGTTCTTGATGATTATGTAATTGGTCAGGATAAAGCTAAAAAGAACCTTGCTGTAGCGGTTTACAATCACTATAAACGTATTAATTCAAAGGTTGATACAGAGGGGGTGGAACTTCAGAAAAGTAATATTCTTATGATTGGTCCTACCGGTAGCGGAAAGACACTTCTTGCGCAGACACTTGCAAAAGTCCTCGAGGTGCCTTTTGCCATTGCAGATGCAACCAGCCTTACAGAGGCGGGCTACGTGGGTGAAGACGTTGAAAATATACTTCTTAAGCTTATTCAGGCGGCAGATTATGATATAAAAAAGGCAGAGCGCGGCATTATTTATATTGATGAAATTGATAAAATCACCAAAAAGAGCGAAAATGTATCCATCACCCGTGATGTAAGCGGTGAGGGTGTACAGCAGGCACTTCTTAAAATTCTTGAGGGTACAGTTGCTTCGGTTCCTCCCCAGGGCGGAAGAAAACATCCTCATCAGGAATTTTATCAGATTGATACCACAAATATACTCTTTATCTGTGGCGGTGCATTTTCAGGTCTTGATAAGATTATTGAAAAACGTATCGGTAAGCAGGGTGTAGGTTTTGGCGCAGAGGTAAAGAGCAAAACAAAGCGCGATGTTGGTGAAAGCTTTAAAAATGTTGAACCCCAGGACCTCCTGAAATTCGGCCTTATTCCCGAAATTATCGGCAGAGTTCCCGTGGTGGTAACACTTGATTCTCTTGATGAGGCGGCTCTTAAAATGATTCTTACACAGCCTAAAAATGCTCTTATAAAACAGTATAAGAAGCTTTTTGAAATGGATGGTGTTGAGCTTGAAATCACAGACGATGCTCTTGGTTTCATTGCTAAAAAGGCAATAGAGCGCGATACCGGTGCTAGAGGTCTTCGTGCAATTGTGGAGGGAACACTTTCTGACGCAATGTATGACATTCCCTCTGATGACAGTATCAGAAAAGCGGTGTTTACTAAAGAAAGCTTTGAGGGGAGCGAGCCTCAGTTAATCAGGGAAGAGAAAAAAGAAGAAACAGCTTAAAGTGTAGTACTTGTACGCAGTGCGAACATAATTTCACGCGTATTAATTTTACGCAATTCTATATAGTTAGAATAAACTGTGGCATCAATCGGTGCCACAGTTTTTGCAAGGAGAAGTATTATGTTTAAAAGACTTGATATATCAGAATTTGATAAGATGTATTCTGTTATGGAAAAAAGCTTTCCGGTTGATGAACACCGACCTTATGATGAACAAAAAGCGCTTTTTCAGAACGAATATTATAATGCTTACGGAGAAATAGACGGAGAGATTTTAAAGGGATTCATTGCAGCATGGAATTTTCCGGAAATTCTTTTTATAGAGCATTTCGCGGTAAATTCCGAATGCAGAAATCAGGGCATCGGGGCAAAGCTTCTTGATAATCTTATCTCATTATATAACAAACCAACTTGTCTTGAGGTTGAGCCGCCGGAAGATGATATGGCACAGCGACGAATAGGCTTTTATGAAAGAAACGGTTTTTTCCTGAATAATTATCCTTATATTCAGCCACCAATTTCGGCAGGGAAAAATCCGATTCCGCTTATGATAATGTCAACAGGCAAAAAAATGACAGAAAAAACATTCACAGAAATAAAAAAGATATTATACAATAAAGTATACGGCTGTAACGAAAACGACTACTGATGTAAAGTTTGGTTTGCAAATAATAACAAAACTGTAGTGTGCTAAAGTGAAAAGTGTAAAAAAGAGTTTGCAAAAGTAAAAAAAGATTGACATAATTTCTATAAATATTCTTTTTATCATTGATTTTTCAAAAAAACTGTGCTATAATACCGATGTTTGTGCAAAACACACGGAGGGTAACTATATGAATAATTTTGAAAGACAAATTGACATTATAGCTAAATTCGACATAGATGGAAATGTTGTAAGCATAGACAACTGCGGTGACGGACATATTAATTCAACATTTCTTGCAATAACAGATAAAGGAACAAAGTATCTTCTTCAGAAAATTAATACAGGTGTATTCCAGCATCCTGAAGATGTTATGGAAAATATAGTAAATGTAACAGACTTCCTTAAGGAAAGAGGTCAGGAAACTCTCAATGTTGTCAAAGCGCTTGACGGTGAACTTATGGTGTGGGACAATGATGAGTGTTACCGTGTGTATGACTTTATTGAGGATGCTATTACATATCAGATCGCAGAGGATGAAGATGTTTTCAAAAATGCAGGTGAAGCATTCGGTAAATTTCAGAAAACACTTGCAGATTTTGATGCGTCAATGCTTCATGAAATTATTTCAGATTTTCACAATACTCCCGTCAGATATAAAAATTTCTGTAAATCTGTAGAAAAGAATCTTTCCGGCAGACTTGCAGAATGTGATGAAGAGGTTCAGTTTGTAAAGGCACATGCAGACACATATTCTGAAATTGTTGATGGTATTGAGCGTGGTGAAATACCGTTAAGAGTTACACATAATGATACGAAGCTCAATAACATCCTTATGGATTCTGCTACAAAGAAGGCAAGGGCGGTAATTGACCTGGATACAGTTATGCCGGGTTCTATGCTGTATGATTTCGGTGATGCTATCCGTTTCGGTGCAAGCACTGCGGCGGAGGATGAAAAGGACCTTGATAAGGTGCATTTTGACATTAATATGTTCCGTGCATATGCAGAGGGATTTTGTGGAGTTTTAAAAGATGCTATTACAGAAAAGGAAGCACAGCTTCTTCCGTACAGTGCATATCTTATGACTATGGAATGCGGTATGCGTTTCCTGTCAGATTTCATTGACGGTGACAAGTATTTTTCAACAAAGTATCCGGAGCATAACCTTGTAAGATGTCGTACACAGCTTCGCCTTGCTGAAGAAATGCAACGCAGTATTAACGAAATGAAAAAGATAATTGACGAGTGTGTTAAAAAATGAGAACAAAAGATTTTACAGACGGGTTAAAAGACGGTATTCCGATAGCTTTAGGCTATTTTTCCGTGTCAATGGCATTTGGACTTACTGCCGCTATGCTGGGGTTTCCTGCGTGGTTGGCAGTTATTCTTTCCCTTACTAATGTTACAAGCGCAGGGCAGGCTGCAACAGTGCAGATAATGGCAAGCAGCGGTGCATTGATGGAAATAGCTGTTACAACATTAATAATTAATATGAGATATTTCCTTATGTCGCTTTCTGTTTCCCAGAAAGCAGACCGCAAAATGTCTCTTATTCAGAGAATGGCGGTTTCTTTCGGAATAACCGATGAAGTATTTGCTGTTTCTATGCAGAGAAAAAAATCTCTTACAGCACTATATATGGCAGGACTTATACTTCTTCCTGTAATCGGATGGACCAGCGGAACTCTGGCCGGTGCAGTGGCGACAAATATCCTGCCCCGGGAAATTTCGGCGGCAATGGGAATTGCACTCTACGGAATGTTTATAGCTATAATCATTCCTCCGTCAAGAGAAAACAGAAATGTTTTGTTTACCGTGCTTATGGCCATTGCAGGCGGAATTATTTTTGCTTATATGCCTGTTCTGAAGAATATTTCATCGGGATGGACAACTATAATTATAACAATTCTGGCAAGCAGTATAGCGGCTACACTGATGCCTCTTAAAGAGGAGGATAGCTATGACGAATAAATATATAATCCTCGGTATTGCAGTTTCTGCTGTAGTCACATATCTTATCCGTATGATACCGATGGTATTTTTCAGAAGAAAGATTACAAACAGATGGGTCAGGTCGTTTCTCTATTATGTTCCGTACAGTGTGCTTGCGGCAATGACCTTTCCGGCGGTGTTTACAAGTACAGGCTCCTATGCGGGAGGAATAGCAGGGTGCATTGTTGCTGTTATTCTTGCTTATTTCAAACGAGGACTTCTTACTGTTGCAGTAGGTGCGGCAATTGCGGCATATCTGGTACAGATACTGTAGAAATGTGGGGTGTAAAAAACTCGGTTTTTTACACCCCTTTTTAGTTGGCAAATAATTACTCTCAAGTAAGAATTATGTTGACTTTTGGCGAATGCTATGCTATAATTCACAGTAGTTACATTTATCTTTTTTGTTGGGAGTGAGAGGTCATAACAACTTTAGAGGATAAAATTTTGAAAGAGGGAAAGGTTCTGCCCGGTAATATATTAAAGGTTGACTGTTTTCTGAATCACCAGATAGATGTTTCTTTCCTTATGGAAATGGGTAAGGAAATAGCGCACCTTTATGAGAATGAGTCTGTAAATAAGATTTTAACTATTGAAACCTCTGGCATTCCGATTGCTTTTGCAGCGGCTCAATATATGAATGTTCCTGTTGTCTTTGCAAAAAAAGACAAGTCGGGGAATATATCAGATAAGTTTTATTCTTCAAAGGTTACTTCTTTCACCAGAAAAAATGTATATGATGCCATAGTAAGTAAGGAATATCTCAATAAAGAGGACAAAGTTCTTGTTATCGATGACTTCCTTGCAAAGGGAAATGCACTGAACGGTCTTATGGATATTATTAATCAGGCAGGAGCTACACTTTGCGGTTGTGCTATAGCTATTGAAAAAGGCTTTCAGGGCGGCGGAGATGAATTAAGACAAAAAGGAATCAGGGTTGATTCCCTGGCAATTGTTGAGTCAATGACGGAAAATTCATTGACATTCCGCAAATAAGCTTGTTAATTTTTAATTAAATTAATATTTTTTGCCAAAAAGGCAGGAGGGTATCATTATGAAAAGAATTATTTCATTACTCACAGTTGCTGTAATGCTTGTAGCATCAGTTTGTATGTTTTCAGCATGTACAAGCAGCGAAACCAACAGCGGTAGCAAAACTGCTGAAGCAGATTTTAAGATCGGCTTCATCTTTTTGCACGACGAAAACTCAACTTATGACAAGAACTTCCTTGATGCTGCAGAAGCTGCAACAGAAGAGCTTGGCCTTACTCCCGATCAGGTTATCTTCAAGACAAACATTCCTGAAGGAAATGAATGTTACGAAGCAGC
Organism: uncultured Oscillospiraceae bacterium; assembly: GCA_964385605.1. Classification (GTDB taxonomy): domain Bacteria; phylum Bacillota; class Clostridia; order UMGS1883; family UMGS1883; genus UMGS1883. Next base: position 11,333 of record CAYLPQ010000058.1, read on the forward strand.
TGCTGACCTTGTAGACCAGGGTTGTAACGTAGTATTTGCAAACAGCTTCGGTCATGAGCCTTATATGCTCAAGGCTGCAAAGGAATTTCCTGAAGTTGAATTCTGCCATGCTACAGGTACAACAGCACATACTGAAAAGGTAGCTAATTTCCACAATGCTTTTGCATCAATCTATGAAGGCAGATACCTTGCAGGTATCGCTGCAGGTATGAAGCTTAACGAAATGATTGAAGCAGGTAAGATTACTGCAGAACAGGCAAAGATGGGTTACGTTGGTGCGTATACATATGCTGAAGTTATTTCAGGTTACACATCATTCTATCTTGGCGCGAAATCAGTTTGTCCTTCTGTAACTATGGAAGTACAGTTCACAGGTAGCTGGTATGACGAAGCTCTTGAAAAAGAAGCTGCTACAAAGCTCCTCAGCAACAACTGCGTGCTTATCAGCCAGCATGCTGACTCTATGGGTGCTCCCACAGCTTGTGAAAACGCAGGTGTTCCCAATGTTTC
>CAYLPQ010000059.1:0-11642 GCA_964385605.1 uncultured Oscillospiraceae bacterium
AGCAAATCCGGTTTTGAAAGTGAAATCACATACTATGAATGTGAGAGTTGCGAAGATTGTCCGTACAAGAAAAACTGTACCCGAAGCAAAGGAAACCGTAAAATGCAAGTATCAAAAAAATTCATAGAACAAAGAAAACAATCTCTTGCTAATATTACATCACCAATGGGAATATTGCTTCGTACGAATAGAAGCATACAGTCAGAAGGAGCCTTTGGAGTGATAAAAGAAAATTACAAATTCAGGCAATTTTTACTTCGAGGGAAAAAGAAAGTACAAACGGAAATTGCTATTGTAACAATGGTGTATGACATTAACAAATTACACCATAAAATTCAGGATAATCGAACAGGAACGCAACTTCACGGTGAACTTTCCGCTTAAAGAAAATACAACTGAATAAATTTTTTAATAAGAGGGTAGCCCTCTTATTTGGTGTGCAAAAAAAATATGGAATTTTGCACATTTTTCTCGAACCACATACGGAAAGCTCAATCAACAAGTTCTGGAAAAGATTCCTGAAAGAATATAACGAGTATTACGACACAGATGCAAAATTTGGTATGCACCAGTTCAGGCATACATTTTGCACCATGTTGTACAATGCTGATGTAGATATAAAAACAGCGCAGGCAGTATTAGATCATTCAGATGTTTCTGTAACGCTCAGCATATACACGCACCTTGCTGAAAAACAGAAAAAGCGCAGCATTGATAAGCTGAATGATTATGTGAAAAATGAGACATAAAACTTATAATAATATCTCATAGTAATCAGCAAAATGTTAGTCAAATGTTAGTCAAAATGTTAGTCAAACCCGAAAAATTTTAATTTTTAAAATCAATCTTCTTCCATACGTCTGAAATAGTCGTATTTAAGTGTCAGGTCGTTTTGCTTGATGCGTTTGTTAATCTGGTCATTAATCGTATTGATATAAGTTTTCTGGATGACATCTTCGCTGACTTTATCGGAGTATTGTACATAGTTTGTTCCGTCATACCAGGAATAATCGCTGAAAAATACATAACCGCTGTAGAATTCATCCATAACGTCTGTACCGATATAATCCTCTTTATTAAATTCCTCTCCAAGCATATTAAGCACAGTGGGGAGAATATCAAGCTGTGAGTTGACTTTTGTTGCTTCGACACCTTTCATGCCGTTACTCCAGATGAAAAACGGAGTTTTGTTGATACGATTATCAGATGTCTCTTTATATTTGTCCAGAATTGTTTTGTCATTAAGTGTGTACAGATAATGATCGGCATACGCAACGATAATTGTGTTATCTATAAGACCATTATCCTCAAGCCCTTTAAGAAGAAGCTCCACCATATAATCTGTTTCGGAAGCATAAAGCCTTGCGACTTCTTCCTCTGCAAGATTGGAAATTTTCACACCCTCTTCTTCAGACTTTTCCGCCAGAAGCTTTCCGACTTTACTGTCGAGTGAGAACGGGGTATGAGGAGTATACGTTATAATATAGTGCATAAAAGGAGTTTTCTGATTGAAAATTTTGTCATAAAAATCTTCGTTCAGAATAAGCTCTCTGTCAAGCTGATATGACGCATCCAGATAGAGCTTTGAATCCATAAGACCATAGTAGTTGTCATATCCCCAGTTAGCATAGTTTGTATTACGCATATAATATTCGCCATTGTTCATATGAAAGGCATTGACACTGTAGCCCTTTCTTTTAAGAACATTGGGAAGCGAATTAGGGAAGTAATTGCGGTTAAAGGAATATGCGTTTTTTGTATATGAAATAGGGGTTATAAAGCCTGTGTTTACAGCGAGCTCCGAATTAAAGGTGGAGCCGCCGCCATTGTAATACGAATAATGCTGTGTGAAATTGATTGAATTTTTAAGCATTTTGTACATTGTAGGGGTATCTGTCTCATTGAGAAGCCAGTTATCAAGTCCTTCAAGCTGAAGGAAGATAACGTTTTTACCCTCGAAAATGCCGGTGTATTTATTCTCACGACGGGGAGTATCTTCGGAATAAATATTGTCAAGAAATTTGGTCTCCTCGGGGTTGTCTTTTACAGCGGGTTTGAAGAAAGTTGTTTGTAAGTCACGGAAAGAATACTCGTAAAGACCGCAGATTCTCATATTTTTATTACTGTCGTTAAAAGTATCATAGACATTGCGGGGGTTGCGCCATGTATCCCACTGAAGTGAAGTGTTGGGTGCGCCGAGAAACGCAGGTGCCGCGGAGTGAAGAATGATAAAAATCGATATGATTACAATTATGCGTTTAGGATGATTGTTGTTGACCTTTGGGAAAAAACGAATAACACCAATACCGCTGCACAAGGCTACAGCACACATAAAAAAGCTTATCAACTCCACACTTTTCAAAGTGTCAAAAATGTAAGCTTTTCCCTCTCCAAGGGATTGAAGAAGGTTAAAACTGAAGAAAAATCCGGTGTAAGGATAATATACATAGTGCGTCAGAAAAAGTGTATAAAATATTCCAAAAGTAACCGCGTAAAATATACGTCCGATGTTACCCTTTAAACTGCGCGATATGGTAACGACAGCGCCGGACCACATCAATGAAAACATTATGTTGGGGATGACAATTTGCGACTCATAATAATTTACATCGGTTGCCAGCAACTTCATAAAAGCATCCATAAGAATAAAGGGAAGTGCAAGCATCAGAATATTCAATTTTTCTCTTCTGATAAGACTAAATTCAAGCTTTATCAATTGCCAGAAAGTCAGATTATCGTTAGTGTTTTCCATTTAAAACTTCCTCTTTTGATTTTTCAATCTGATGAATTGTTACGGTGCTTGTATGAGGGATAGGCTTCCACTCAACCTTCATAAACAGAGCAAAATACATTGTCCAGCGTCCAATAGCATCAAAAACAGGCCACGTAAATGTATAAAATACCTTTTTGTAAAAAGGTATTTTAATTATTCGCTTGTGTTCCACTATAAAGATATATATTGCGTAAAGCATGGATTTAAAGTGATAATTTATTCTGCCGATTAAGTTCCATATAAAAGCAAGTCCGACAGAAAGAAGTGCCGCATATATTCCGGGCTCTGCGCTTACTCTGAAGCCTTTTCCGAAAATAAAGTGTAATACTTTTGAAAGTCCGTTATTGCCACGAAGAATATATGCTTCAGAAAGTCCTTCGGAATAACGAAGGCATGCGTGAATAAATACAGAAACAACAAGCCATACCGCTACCTTGATAATAGCTGTGGGAACAAGCTGCGCAAGTGTATCAAAGGAGGCCCAGCGCATACGGATTTCGTTAACAAACTTTTTCCATGTAAATTCTTCTTTTACTGTTTTGTCGCGGAAAGAGTTTCCTACAAAAATATTCTTAAACAAATACCAGCCTGTTTCCTGAAAAGCCATAAGATGACCTTTTGACCAGCGGATACGCTGACGGAGCGCTACACGGATGCTGGTGGGTTGTTCATCAAAAAACTCTGCCGCATCATTATAGGAAATAGGATAGCCGTGTGCAACGGCATCTGCCGTGAAAGCACGGTCCTCGGTAAGTGAGGTGTAGTGCCAGCCGTCACGGACAAGCTCGCTTGCAAAAAGGAAACCCGTTCCCTGAATATTAGTAGCAAGTCGGAGAACTGAACGGGCTCTGTGTCTGAAACGGATAGAACGAAGCCAGTGAAGTGCATATGTAGATGCTATCCAGTTTTCATCAAAGTTTTTGGTATTGCGGTAAGAGGTGATAATTTTCTCGCCTGCGTCAAAAGAATCGTTCATTCTGGAAATGTAGTCAACGTTCAGAAGGTTATCCGCATCAAATATGAAATAACCCTCAAAAGATTCTATACCATAGTCCTTACGGATGTTCTCAAATAAAAATTGCAGGGCAAACCCCTTTGTCCGCTGTGAATTGTTAAATCTCTCATAGCAGATAGCGCCCTTACTGCGTGCAATCTCTGCAGTGTTATCCGTACAGTTATCAGCTACAACAAACACTGTAAGGTGTTCCTGGGGATAATCCTGCAGACTAATGCTGTCCAGAAGGTTTCCTATAACAGTTTCTTCGTTCCTTGCGGCAATAAGAATTGCATATTTGTGATAATTCTTTGCCGGTTTGAATTTCCTAGTGAAAAAAAGTCCAATGATTCTGTAAGGTTCAACATGAATGGTAAGAATGCTGAGGATTGTCCATATTATACAGCGAACTTCCCAGCTTTCATCGTAGATGCTGCCAATGGCAGCTATAATATCATTAAGCATACTTATCCTCCGTAATTCAAGGAAATATCTCATAAAAAGCATTTGAACACTCAAAAAAGGTCAATCAAAGCATAGTGTGTTTTCTTGATTGACAAGGTGATTATACCATATGGTTGTTATTTTGTCAATCTTTGTTGAATTCTATGAATTTACGACAGGCGGTTGAAAGATAATGGTTGTATTTGTAATAAAAATATATGTTTCTTGAAATTTCGCCGTCGGAAAGAATGTAATAATAGAGTGTGGTATTAATATCAATGTGCTTGATAAGTGTATCGCTGACAAAGGTCACTCCCATGCCTGTACCGGCAATGTTATGTGCGGTAACCTGCTGATCGAGGGAAAATATTATTTCGGGGGATATATTATGCTTTTTAAGAATAGTATTTGCGCGCTTTCCTGTATCATTTTCCGGGTTAAGAAGAATAAACGGTGAGGAAGAAAAATGCTCAATATCAGTGGTGTATTTAGGGTGAAGATGCCTTTCAAGCTTTATATCTGCGGCGGTAAGGCGGAAGGCTTCCAGACGGTCATTTACCTTGAATGATTTGGGAACGGCAAGCAGCAGGGTCTCGGTAGTACATTCGTTTGAACAGATATTGGGATTGTTAATGACTGCATTATCTATAATAATGTCGAGAGCTCCGTCTGTAAGTCCCTGAATAAGCTCTTTTGTACTGTTTTCAAATATTTCAAATTTAATCTGCGGATATTCCTTGCTGAAAGCAGAAATCATCCTGGGTAATATGTATGATGAGAACAGACTGCTGCCGCCAATTTTTACCGTTCCTGTAAGTAATTCCGAGTGGTCGGCGATATACTTTGAAAAATCGTTTTCGATTTCACGTATTGCCAGCGCCTGACGTACATATTCGCTGCCTGTTTCAGTCAGTGTAACCGGTGTTGTGCGGTTGAAAATAGGGGAGGAAATTTTGTCCTCTATTCGTTTTATTGATGCACTTAAAGACGGTTGGGATATATACATTTCCTCTGCTGCTTTTGAAAAACTGCCTGCTTTCAGAACTGCAAGTACATAATCCTTGTTGCGAAACATAAAACCACTCCTATATAATTCTAAAGTTATGAAAAAGATATATTAATTTGTATTTGATTATAGCACGTAACCATTGTATAATCAAGTCGAAAATAATAATTTCAGGGGGAATTACAGTGAATAATTTCAGAGAAGAGCAGGATTCAATCGGCAAAAAGCTTGTGCCGGCAAATGCGTACTACGGTGTGCAGTCTCTCCGCGCGGCAGAAAACTTTAGAATTACAGGGAAAAGAGTACATCCCGAGTTTATCAAAAGTATTGTTGAGGTAAAGCTTGCAGCAGCTATAACAAACCGTGATGCAAAAGTAATCACTAACGACATTGCAGAAGCAATGATTACTGCCTGTAGGGAAATACTTGACGGAAAATTTACAGACCATTTTATAGTTGATGCCATACAGGGAGGAGCAGGAACATCTCTTAATATGAATGCCAACGAGGTTGTAGCAAACAGAGCTATTGAAATACTTGGCGGTGTAAAGGGCGATTACAGTATTGTTCATCCTAACGACCACGTAAACTGCGGACAGTCTACAAATGACGTATATCCCAGTGCAGGTAAAATTGCCACAGTGCGCCTTTTAAAATCTGCTATAGCAGAGCTTGAAAAAATTCACAGAATGCTTCTTGAAAAAGCGGAAGAATTCAGCCACGTTATAAAAATGGGTCGTACAGAAATGCAGGATGCGGTACCGATTAGCTTCGGTCAGTCATTCAGAGCATATGCAGCGGCATTTAAACGCGACATAGACAGATTTAACGAGGCAATAAAGGAAATGTCCTGTCTTAATATGGGTGGAACTGCAATCGGAACCGGTATCAACGCAGACGGTAACTATATAAAGAACATTGTCCCTAACCTTTCGGAAATTACAGGTCTTGACCTTGTGCAGGCAGATGACCTTGTAGATGCTACGCAGAATCTTGATTCCTTTGTATATGTATCGGGAATTATTAAGTCCTGTGCCGCAACAATGTCAAAAATCGCCAACGATTTCCGCCTGATGTCTTCAGGTCCCAGAACGGGATTTGCAGAGATTAATCTTCCTCCAAAGCAGAACGGTTCGTCAATTATGCCGGGAAAGATTAACCCTGTAATCCCCGAGGTTATAAATCAGATAGCATTTAATGTTATAGGCAATGATGCTACTGTTACAATGGCAGTTGAGGCAGGTCAGCTTGAGCTGAATGCTTTTGAGCCGATTATATTCTATAATCTGTTTGAATCTCTGGATACTCTTACAAACGGAATCCGTGTGTTTACATATGATTGTATTGAGGGTATTACCGTGAACACCGACGAATGTAAGGATGAGGTTGAAAGAAGCATTGGCCTAGTAACTGCTCTCTGTCCCCATATCGGTTATTCAAAATCGTCAAAGCTTGCTAAAAAAGCCCTTAAAGAGGATAAAAGAATACGCGATGTCATCCTTGAAGAAAATATTATGGGTGAAGATGAGCTTGAGGAAATACTTGACCCCTCACAGATGATTTAAATTACATATAATAAACAGAGTACAATTGAAGTAATCTCAAGCAAAACGGCATTTACACCGGTCAGGATGTAATGCCGTTTGAAATTATATACGGCTACGGAAACGGTATAAATACTGCACCATATAAAAAGCAGAATAAATATAAGTTTAAAAAAATTCATAATTTAATCCTTAATTGGTTTCTTCAAAGTCCGCAAATATGACCTTGAAAGAAATACTGATGTTTGACGTGGGAAATTTATCCTCCCATCTGAATTTATCCCAGGAGGTCATGTCCCGGAAGTGATACTTCAGGGAATCTCCGATTCCGAGAAAATCGCTTCTGTACTTGTTTTGCGCATCTGAAATAAGCTTTTGCGCCCTGAAGTCAAGCTCTTTGGCTAGATAATTGCAGAATTCGTCAGACTTTTTTCCGTTGTTCTGGATTTTCCCGGAATCTACATATTCAATAGATACAGGGACGGTAATGTTCACTTCGGCATTACCGTTCTTTATTTTTGAACTGATTGAGGGAGCCGATTGCTGAATCAGCCTGACCGTCACGTAATCCTCTTTTTCGGGATACGTAATGCTGTAGTTCCGGGGATAATACTCATTACAGATTATCCGCGATAAATCTGTATCGAAGCTTCCCAAAGTTCCAACCATTTTATCGTTGCGGAGGATTGCGCTGCCAAGGATTTCTGCCTCGTTTTCTGCTTCTCTGATAATATCGCCTGCACGTGCTTCATAGGAGAAATCATCGCTGTCAGTGTAAGTTGGATGAGGACTTTCGGGAAGCTTGTTTTTATTTACTCCCACAAGTGGCACAAGACTGCCGCTGAATTTATCGCTGACATTGAAAAAAAGATAGTAAAGGTATGCCTCATTTACTTTGTCTGCGGCAACTTTCTGCATAATATGGTCGTAATACTTTTCGATAAATTCCTCCTGGGACGGCTTTACAGAATTAAGATATTCCTGTGCATTACCTTTTGTAACACATACATAAGTGTTTGGCCTGAAATCACGGGAGGACGCAAATCCCGACAGAAAGTCACCGATGCCTTTTTCTGCAATTTCTTCAGAGAAAATAACTATCTTGGTGTGTGTAAGATTAATTTCTTTGCTTTTAATCGCATCAAGCTTGCGCACCGCGGAAAAGGTAGTAGGTGCTTCTACTGTAACCGTGTCAGGACTGGGCGCGGAGGGAATTTTTTCTTCTCCGGAGCTGCTTGCCGACGGATTTGCAAAAACAAAAGTAAGGCGCAGTGGGTATACTTCTCCTTTGTCAATACCTACGGCTATTACAAAGGACTGATTATCAACATCTTCACCGTAACTGCAACCGCTTAAAAGTAAGACGACAGATAATAATACAAATATGAATTTTTTCATGCAGTCACCATCCTTCGTCTGATTCTTGCAATACAAAGCACAACGATTGGGATTGCAGGGAAGAGAATAGTGCTGTAATTAATGAGCTTTTCGTAAAATAAGAATGCCGAGCTTTCGCTTGCTGGAATCATTGAAACAAAAAAAGTGATAAGAGTAATTACAGGGGTAAAGGATTTGTCTGTTCCTTTGGGTGAAGTGCGTGAAGCAATCTTTGAAGCGACAGCAATAATCACACTCATACTGCACATAACAAAGCTTGTCCAAACGAACACCACTATTGGCTCAAGCCGCTGGAGAAAAGCCCCAGATTTAATCATTCTTGTCATCTGATAAAATGGCAGAAAGAAGTCCTTTGACGCAGGATACGGCACTGTCAGACAGTATGCAAGTGTGAATATAACAGACACTGACGTAATGATAATGAATGTTAATGCCGCAGATTTTTTTATTTGTCTGAAATCACCCAGCTTCGGTGCAAAGAAAAACAGAAGTATCGTTTCCATAAAACCGAAATGTTTTGTAAAAATTCCGTCAACCAGCTTTTTAGTATCGGTGCCGAATATTGGCATTATGTTTTCTACTCTGTAGTGGGGCAGAAGTGCAAGACACACAGTAAGAAACGTAGCAACCACAAAAGGGAATATAATACAGCAGAGATTTCGAGTAGGGCTTGTTCCGCTGTATGCCGCCACAAATACGGGTGCGAGAATAAAAAGTGCAAAAAACTCATCAGGCGCAGTAGTGGCAATAACCGTGCTTAATGCCTCTGCAAGCAAACGAAGAAGTATTGCATTAAATAGTGTAAAAGCAATAACATAAATATAGCTGAAAAAAACACCTGTTCCTTTACCCAGATAAACTGAACATATATCTCCGAGGGACATTGGAGCAAATGGTTTGTATAAAATTAAAATAACCGTCAGGGACAGTGTTGCAAGGGCACATTTTGCAAGGACATTTATCCATGCAGCATTGCCAACGTATTTGACCATATATTCGGGGAGTATAACAAGGTACTTTGACAGGATGGCGCAGGAGCAGAGGATTGCTATACTGATATAGGATTTTCTCATTGTTATTTACCTCCTATCGACCCATTTTCTTGAAATGTGCGCCTGGCGGAATTTCCGTTTTGGATTGACATAGTCGTCACGGTGCTCCTGTTTCCATATGGGTGGCATAAAGAGTGCAGAGGGCATTCCCCCGCGAGTGACAGGAGCAAAGGGTGAGGCCATAGGAACGCCCATTGACTTGGTATTTGTCCATAAAAGCACATTTATAAAAAGTCCTGCCGTAATACCCAGAAATCCTGCCGCATGACCCAGGAATATATAGAAAAACCGCAGTATTCTGGCAGATAAGCCCAGATAGTAGTTAGGGGTTGCAAAAGAGCCGATTGCTGTGATTGATACCACGATTATCAGTATGGGGCTGACTATCCCTGCGCTGACTGCCGCCTGACCGAGAATGAGTGCCCCCACAATACTTAACGTGCTACCGCTTGCCTCCGGTACGCGTATGCTTGCCTCACGAATGATTTCGAGAGCAATTTCCATTATAATTATTTCTACAATTGACGGAAACGGCACAGGCTCGCGACTTGATACTATAGACATCAGTATTCCCGTGGGAAGTAATTCTGCATGGTAACTGACAACGGCTATATACAGTCCGGGCAGAAGCAACGAAAGCATAAAGGCAATCCACCGTATTATCCGTATCATATTAACATAGGGGAAGCGGAGGTAATTGTCCTCTGCCGCCTCGTTAAGCTCAAAAACTGTAGTTGGGAGAATGAGTACGAAAGGGGTGCCGTCACTGACAATTACAATACGTCCGTCAAGAAGTGCCCGCGCTGCACGGTCAGGACGTTCTGTTGAAAGAAATTGCGGAAGGGTAGTGACGGACTTGTCCTCAAGAAGCTGTTCAATTTCCGCCGTAGAGAAGATATAGTCGGTATCAATGCTTTCAATACGGCGCAGAGTTTCCTCCACCAGAGATGTGTTGGTTATATTCTCAATATACATTACAGAAACGGGGGTCTGACTTATTTTGCCGATTTTGTATTCTTTGCTGATAAGACTTTTGTTTTTTATAAGGTGACGGATAAGAGCAGTGTTTTCACGCAGCTGTTCTGAAAAAGCATCGTTTGGACCGCGTATTATGCGTTCTGTTTTTGGAGAGTCAATACCGCGGTGGTCCCATCCCTTGACATCTATTGAAAAAGCTTTTTTTATACCGTCAACAAGTAAGATTACACTGCCGAAATTAATATCAAACAACAATTCTCCCAACACATCTGACTGTTTCGTTTCTGCCTGGGGAATAAGCACTTCGGGAATGTCCTTAAAGCTTTTTACATTAATTTCACGGCTCTTAATCATTAGTGGCTTTAAAAGGAAATCGTTTATAATCTGTTTGTTTACAAGACCGTCTACAAAAAACATAATTGCATTGTGATCTTTCTCGTTTACGCGTACGGTAAATTCACGGACTTTAATATCTCCGCTTTTATCTGCGGAAAGCTCTTTTTTTAAAAGTTCGCTGTCTTTTTTGAAATTGCCGTAAAGAACAGGTCCCCCGTGATTTCTTTGCACAGAATAGCTTTCAGCACTGTCTTCAGATGTCAGTTTAAAATCAGGCTTGACACGGTGACGGTATATAAATAAATCGGAAAATCTCATAAAAACACCTGTGTTTAAATATTTTTACTAGCTTTCCACTTTGACGTAAAACTATACGAAAATTGTATTGAAAAAGAAATATCGGTGTGGTACAATGAATTCATCGAAGATGAATTCAGCGATATAAATTCCTTGCGGAATTTGCGATATACCTTGCGGTGCGATATATACTGCGTATGCGATATGTCCCTTCGGGACGAGGAAAGGAATTTATATCATATCGCAACCGAATGTAATGAGGTTATATCGCATTTGAGAGAAACGAAAATATATCGCACGAACTGAGTGAGTATATCGCCAAAAAGTTGGCATCTAAATCGTTCACTGATTCTATAATAGAATTAATATTAAAAAATACGGAGGCGTAGTGTAGTGAAATCGAAAGCTTTCAGAGGTGAAGTATGGACCAACACTCATCCTGATATCATAGGAGAAATTGTAAGAATTAATGAGATTGATGTTGATGGAAAAGTCGGACACGACGGCTTTACGAAAAGTGCGACTGAAATTATGCAAAAAAACTTTCGTGACGAAATACAGGTTGTATATACATCAAACGGAACAGCTGCAAATATTGTAGCTCTTAAAAGTATGCTGAGCAGATGGGGAACTATTTTATGTGAAACCCACACGCATATAAATACATATGAATGCGGTGCTTTTGAAAGCATGCTTGGTAATAAAATCCTTTCAGTGAAGGAAAAAATGGGCAAGCTGTCACCTGAAATGTTAAATGACTATTTATTCAGTATAAAAAATTATAAATATATCCCGCAGGTAATTGTGATAACTCAACCTA
>CAYLPQ010000060.1:0-11080 GCA_964385605.1 uncultured Oscillospiraceae bacterium
TATCTGCGGATGAAGCTGCCTGTTGCAACAAGGCGGCAGATAACTTCAAGTCCGTGACCGAAAACTGTTGCAGGAAGAACTTCCATAGTGGCATCTTCAACATTTGCACTTACATAGTGAGTTTTAATACCTGCTTTTTTAAGCAGTTCGAAATAAAGAACAGAAGTTTCAAGATTAGCCTTGCCGATACCTTCAATAGTAAGTCCTACAGTGTTTTCACCGGGATCGAATACACCGTCTTTGCCGGTACAGTCATCCTTGAACTTAAGAAGTACGTTGCCGTTCTCAAGCTTATATACGTCTTTTGTTTTACCCTGATACAATTTTTCCATACTAAAAACTCCTTTTATTCATATGCAACTATTTTAGCACAAATTCCGTTGTTTGTACACATTTTTTTTTCAAAAGAGTAAAAAAAATGAAAACTACAGCTTCTCGGCCCTGTAGCGGAGAGGGGAAACTCCTGTTTCACGTTTGAAAACCGACGAAAAATATCCGGGACTTGAAAACTGCATTTTTCTGCTTATATCGGTAGCACTCATTCCCTGACGGAGATATTCCGTAGCGCGGATTATACGCAGTCGGTTAAAATGTTCTATAACTCCACAACCTGCATACGTTTTGAATGTCTTTTTGAGGTTGCTTGTGCTCAAACAACAAAGAGCGGCTATATCGTCAACAGATAGGTTTTCTTCAATGTGTTGATTCATAACGTCAATAATTTTTTTGTAATTGTGAGCACCAACACTGTAGGATTGCTTTTTGCTGGGAGAAATTTCGGATAAGATAGAAAGAAGTAACGATTCAAGCCTGGACACCGACAGATTTTCCTCTATAGAATTTTTACCCGATGATTTAATGGGGATTCCCGAGCAGTCAAAAGAAGCATTTATCTGATTAAGTGTATCAAGCAGCATCTGCTGAAGATACAGGTTCAGCTCAAAAACTCCGTTGCCAAGGGGATCAATAAGATTGCCTTCTGCGGAAAAAGATATTATTACCAGCTCCGCCTTTTGTCCCTTTCTGCACTTTAACCTGTGAAATTCCATAGGCTTGTGAAAAACCGCCTGCCCCTCGGAAAGCTCGTAAATCTTATCATCTTCCGAAATGGTTATGCTGCCGTCTTTTGCATAAATCATTTCCCAGAAATCGTGCATTTCGCCGTCATAATAAAAATCTTCATGAGCATATCTTATAAATGCGCTGTTGATTGAAATTATCCTGAAATTGCGATCAGGTTTGTAAATTTCCATAAAAAACCTCCAAAAAGTAAACAAAATCGCAAATTTTGTATACAAAACTGTATTGACTTATTGTTTTGAATAGTTATAATTAAAGTGTAATACATAAAACTTTAAAAGTAAAGACTTTTTAAAAAACAGGAGTGATTTTGTATGAAGGATATTACATTGGTTGTAATGGCAGCAGGTATGGGTAGCCGTTTTGGCGGACTTAAGCAGGCTGAACCTGTAACAAGTGACGGAAAGGCTATTATTGACTTTTCTGTATACGATGCAAAAAAGGCAGGCTTTACAAAAGTTGTTTTCATTATCCGTGAGGATATGGCTGATGACTTTAAGGAGCTTGTTGGTAACCGTATAGAGAAATCTATCAAGGTAGAATATGTATATCAGGATATGAGCGAAATTCCCGAGGGAAGAAAGAAGCCTTTCGGAACGAGCCAGGCAATTCTTTGCTGTAAGGGTACTGTGAACGAGCCTTTCGCAATTGTTAATGCTGACGACTACTACGGTGCAAACGCATTCTATGAAATTGCAGAACATCTCAAAAATGCGGAGGGCGGCGACTTTGCCATGGTAGCATACGAGCTTGAGAAGACAGTAAGCCCTAACGGTACTGTTTCAAGAGGTGTGTGTGAAGTAAAGGACGGCAACCTTGCAGATATTACAGAGGTGCTTAAAATTTATAACGATATGACTTATGAGCAGGACGGCGAAAAGGGTTCACTTGCGCCCGATACTCCTGTATCAATGAACCTGTGGGGTGCAACTCCCGCTATCTTTGAGGAGCTTGCAGTACAGTACAAAGACTTCCTAGCAAATGCAAATCTTCTCAAGGATGAGTTCCTTATCCCCGTATCAATCGGTAAGATGGTTAAGGACGGACTTGCTACAGTAAAGGTTTACAGAAATAAGGATAAGTGGTACGGCATTACATACAGAGAGGATTTGCCGGAACTTAAGGAAGCTATCGGAGGTTATATCGATGCAGGATTATATGAAGGAATATAATGCAGTTTCTGCATTTCTCATTGAAGGAGAGGTAACTGATATCGCACCTTACGGTGAGGGTCACATTAACTCAACCTTCCTTGTAAAAACAACAGAGAAAAACTACATTCTTCAGAGAATCAATACAACAGTATTCAAAAAACCTGAAAATGTTATGAATAACATCGTTCTTGTAACGGAGTTTGTGGCAAGCAAGGGTAAGCTCACTCTTACAGTAGTGAGAACAAAAGATAACCAGCCCATGTTCAGAACAGATGACGGGTGCTACAGAGTGTATGATTTTATTGAAGATTCAGTTACATATCAGAAGGCTGAAAGCATTGAAATCTTTAAAAATGCAGGCTATGCGTTCGGGGAATTTCAGAATGCTCTTTCTGAATTTGATGCAAGTCTTCTGTCGGAGACAATCGAACGTTTCCACGATACACCGAAACGTTTCAACGACTTTAAGGAAGCTCTTAAGAATAATAAGTCGGGCAGAAAAGATACCTGTACAGATGAGATTAATTTTGTTCTTGAACGTGAGAATACCTATGGCGAAATTGTGAAGGCTCTCGCAGAAAAGAAAATCCCGCTCCGTGTCACCCATAATGACACCAAGCTTAACAATATTCTTATGGACGGGGAAACAAAGATGGGTAAGGCTGTAATTGACCTTGATACAGTAATGCCCGGCTCGATGCTGTATGATTTCGGTGATTCCATCCGCTTTGGTGCAAGCACTGCGGCAGAGGATGAAAAAGACCTTTCAAAGGTGAACTTTGACATCAATCTTTTCAGAGCTTATGCTGAAGGATTTTTGAGTGCAGTCAAAGACAGCATCACAGACGGGGAGAAGAAACTTGTTTCCTACAGTGCATATCTTATGACTATGGAATGCGGTATGAGATTTCTCGCAGACTATATCGACGGCGATACATACTTTGCAACAAAGTATCCCGAGCATAATCTTGTAAGATGTCGCACACAGTTCAAGCTTGCTTCCCAAATGCAGGCACAGATGGGTGAAATGGATAAAATTGTTGAAGAAATTCTTGCATAAGCAGGCCGGGCCTCAAAAAAACAAAAGCCGTGAAATCGTTCGATTTCACGGCTTTAATTAATACAATCAATAACCTATAGCCTGTATAAATGTTATATCTTCGAAAGGTATATTTCTTGACGGTATACAGGTCTGTTCATAGGGTACACACTGGTATCTGCCTTCAGTATCATATGCAGAAGAAGATGTAGGGGCAGGGTCGTTAAAGAGGATTACATCACCCTCAAATCCCACTGCAACCATAGTATGAGGGAATGATGCGTATCTTACCATTACGCCCTCCGGATGGAGTGTAAGAGCTTCTTTAAGCGCGGCAATGGTAACTTTTCTGTCCAGTGACGGATTTTTAATGTATGTACCGCCAGAAATTTTGTCGCGACCGCCATAGTAAGGACTGTCCGTAGGAAGAGCACTTACAAATTTAAGATTATATGCCTTAACTATGTCACTGTGATAGCAGTAAGCACCACTGGAAGACTTTGTCAGATTGATTGCTGCAATATCACCGGGGGTAATTCTCAACCCTGTAACATTTGACATAAGCATTGCATAAGAGCAAGCCCAACAGTATCCGCTACCGTGAGAGGGGAAATTAAACTCCTCCTGATTCTGAAAATAATATGCCTTACTGTATACTGATTCCCGGGTTTCGTCAGAAAGCATTTCCGGAGAATAACCGAAATAAACGGTGTTGCTTTCATCATCAAAAGTAAGTGTATAGCCGAAAACATCAGCCATATCACGTGCGGCAACAGTAATTCTGTTGTTTACATATATGCATGGGCCCGACAGAATGCGGTAATAATACTCACTGTCAGAGTTTCCTGTAAGGTCAGAAACCGTGGCATGCTCATCGTTAGGAACAAAACAGATTGATTTGCTGTAACTGCTTACAACGGCACTGTCGTGACCCGGATAAGTCTTATATGACAGAGACAGCGCATTGGCAAGAGACTGCAAATCTACATAAGTAACTCCGTTCCGGATTATAGGGGCATTAGCAAAGTTGACATTTTTTCCGTTAACAACGAAGTTTACAGGAACGTCTTCACCATAAGCAAATGACGGCAGTCCTGACAGCAAAATCAATATAATCATAAAAATGCAACAAGATTTTTTTAACATATTGATTTACTCAACCTTTCTATGCTAAAATTAAATAGCCGAAACCAACAACACTAAAGGCGATTTAAAAACACATTTTTCCGCCTCTGCTGTGTTAAAATACTCGCAAATATGAATACACCTAATACCTTTATATCATATATAGCAAAAGTTGTCAATTACTAATAAAACATTATTTGACATTTTATATACTTATATGGTAAAATATCTTTCGTTAGTCGGGCGGATTTTGGAGGAAATTATGAGATTACAGAAATTTATGGCAGAGTGCGGCATAGCTTCCAGGCGAAATGCCGAAAAAATAATAGAAGACGGCAGAGTATACGTTAATGGTGAGCTCGTTGATTATATGGGATATATCGTTGACGAGGAAAAAGACGTTGTGGAAGTTGACAGCAGGGTAATAACCCTTGAAAAAAAGAAACACTATATAGTCCTCAACAAGCCGAAAAACTATGTAACCACCGTGTCTGATGAATTTGACAGACCTACGGTTATGCAGCTTGTAAAAGATATTGATGAAAGAATTTACCCTGTAGGGCGTCTTGACTTTGACACAACAGGGCTTCTTATAATGACAAATGACGGAGATTTTGCAAATATACTGGCACATCCCCGGCATGTTGTAAATAAAACATATATTGCACGGATTGATAAAGTTCTTACAAAGGATCAGCTTGAAACTTTGCAGAATGGTGTGGTGCTTGACGGTGTTAGGACAGCACCTGCAAAAGCTGAAAATATAAAAAATCCTCAAAGGGGAATAGAGGTCAAAATTACTATTCACGAGGGCAGAAACCGTCAGGTCAGAAGAATGATCGAAAGTGTCGGTGCAAATGTGCTTGCACTTAAGAGAATTTCTGTGGGCGGTGTTACTCTCGGAAATCTTCCGGAGGGCAAGTGGAGAAGGCTTTCCGATGCCGAAATCAATAAATTGCGAGGTAAGAAAAAATGATACGTGTCACCATTGTAAATGACGAAAGAATTATTAAATCCGTAACGGATGTAACAGACGATGACATATTGATGGCATGGGCGCAGGAGAATGAGAAAAGTCCCGGCTTTTGCATATTCTCCGGAAGAGGAGAACTGCTTGAAATCACAGACCGTGACAACGTGTTTGAACTTCTGGTGAGGGCATCCCTTAACCGTATGGACCTTGACGGTGTACCCGTTGCATATTGCTATGATGTGGCACTTTTCCCGGAACTTAAAAAACTCGGCTTTAAAGAAAACGGAAAAAGAGCAGAGGTAGTGATAAAGGAATTTTTTAAACCATGCTGTCATAAATAATCAAACTAACAAAAAGCAACAATTTTCTTTTTGAAAATTGTTGCTTTTTTCGATAAAATTTTACTGAATATATATTGAAATTGGTGTAAAAATAGTATATAATATGGTACAATGGGTAAAATTTGAGATTGACCAATTTTTGTAGGAGGTAAAGCGATGAGTTCAATCAACAAAGTATCCGAACTTCTTGCTAAAAAGGCAGAGATTATGCTTGGTGGCGGCAAGGAGAAGCAGGATAAGCAGAGACAAAGCGGCAGTATGACCGCGAGAGAGAGAATTGACGCACTTCTTGACAGTGGCAGTTTTGTTGAAATCGGTGCATTTATTTCAGCACGCGACGGTGAGACAGCTTCAGACGGTGTTGTAACCGGTTACGGTACAATCGACTCAAGACTTGTGTACGTTTATTCTCAGGACGTTACCGTTTTGGGCGGTAGCATGGGCGAGATGTATGCCAACAAAATCAACAAAATAGTTGATATGGCGGCAAAGATGGGGGCGCCCGTTATCGGTATGCTCGATTCAAACGGTGTCAGACTTTCTGACGGTCCCAGAGTGCAAAGAGCTATGGGCAGAGTGCTTTCAGCTTTTGCAAACATCAGCGGTGTAGTTCCCAATATCAGCATAGTATTTGGTAACTGCGCAGGCGGTAGTGCAATTGCGGCGGCAATGAGCGATTTCGTTATTATGAACGAAAAGAATGGCAAGATGTTTGTAACAGGCCCCGATATTATCGAGGCTACAGAAGGTAAGCTTCCTTCTGCAGATGCGGAGGGTAGTGTTAACAAGACAGGTAATGCACATTTTATGGGCAACAGCGATGCTGAATGTATTGATATTGCAAAGCTTCTTCTGTCTTATCTTCCTTCAAACAATCTTTCAGATGCTTTTGAATATGAAACAGCAGATGACCTTAACCGTCCCTGTGATGTTCTTAACGATATGGATTCAGTTGGTGATGTAAGAGTTGTTGTTGCAGAAATCGCTGACGACAAAGCTTATTTTGAAATTCAGCCAAACTTTGTGAGTGAGGCTTCTACAGGATTTATCCGTGTGAACGGCTCAACAGTAGGTGTTATTGCTACACAGGGCGATGAAATCTGCAGTCGTGCGGCGCAGAAAATGGAAAGATTTGTCCGTTTCTGTGACTGCTACAATATCCCGATTCTTACAATCACAGATATTGAAGGCTTCAAGGCAAGTGCAAGCGAGGAAGCCTGGGGTCTTGCAAGGAAGAGTGCAGAGCTTATGTATGCCTTTGTTGAAGCTACTGTTCCCAAGGTTAACCTTATTGTTAAAAAGGCATATGGTACTGCGTATACTCTTCTTAATTCAAAACAGGGTGGTGCAGACCTTATCCTGGCTTTCCCTACAGCCGAAATGGCACCCCTTCCGCCTGCGGCAGGTGTTGGAATGCTTTATGCTGACAGACTCAAGGCCGGTGAAAGCCGTGAAGCTCTTGAAGCAGAATATGCCGAGAATGAGGCTTCTATCTACAAGGCAGCAAGTCTTGGCTGTATAGATGATATAATCGTTCCGTCGGAGACGAGAGCGCGTATAGTGGCAGCATTTGAAATGCTCAGGAGTAAACGTGCAGGTGCACCCTCCCGTAAGCATGACAATATGCCCCTTTAAGGAGGTTAGTGTAATATGGATTTGAATACAGTATGGGGTGCAAATGACCTTATTATGGCAGGTCTTGCATATACCGTTATGGGTATGCTTGTAGTATTTATGATTCTTGTAATCATAATGCTTGTTATTAAGGCTATGGCACTTTTCAGTGGAAATAATCAGGAAAAAAAGGAAGAACCCCAGTTAAAAAAAGCTGAAGCAGCTCCTGCGCCTGCAGCAGCAGCTGCTGTAAAAAAAGAGGACGATGCGGAAATCATAGCAGTAATTACTGCGGCAATTGCATCTATGCTTGGCGAGAGCAAAACAGGATTCCGTATCCGTTCATACAGAAGAGTGCAGGATGACGAGTGGAACAAGGCGGGACGCCGTGAGGTTCTTGATAACAGATTTTAATTTTAAGGCAGAACGGGTTTGAATCCCTTATGCCAAAGGAGGATATTTACGATGAGAAAATTTATTGTTAATGTAAACGGTAATTCATATGAAGTTGAGGTTGAGGAAGTAAGTGCGGCAGGTTCAGCGCCTGTTGTTGCACCCGCTCCTGTAGCGGCTCCTGCTCCCGCAGCAGCACCCACAGCAGCTCCCGCTCCGGCGGCAGCGCCCAAGGCAGCAGCACCTGCGGGCGGTACTCCCGTTAAATCTCCCATGCCCGGAAACGTACTTGATATTAAGGTTTCAAACGGTCAGGCAGTAAAAGAGGGCGACCTTCTCGTAATTCTTGAAGCTATGAAGATGGAAAATGAGATTTTTGCTCCCTGCGACGGTACAGTAACAGTTGTTGCTTCTAAAGGCTCATCAGTTAATACAGGCGATGTGCTTGTATCTCTTTCTTAATTGAAAAGAAAATTGAGAATGGAGTGATAACAAATGGTTGAAAAATTATTGAATGGTTTAGCCGATTTCTTTGCTAGCACTGGTATTGCAAATATGTTTGCGGCTGACGGTGTTGTTTGGTGGAAGACAGTTCTTATGCTTGTAATTGCTTGTGTGCTTTTGTACCTTGCTATTGTTAAAAAGTTTGAGCCCCTTCTGCTTTTACCTATTGCTTTCGGTATGCTTCTTGCAAACCTTCCTCTTGGCGGTGTAATGCATCCCGAACTTTTCCTCGGCGAAAAAATTAATTATGGTGAAGTTCTGCAAAAAGGCGGACTTCTGGATATGCTCTATTTAGGTGTTAAGCTTGGTATATATCCGCCACTTATATTCCTTGGTATAGGCTGTATGACAGACTTTGCACCTCTCATTTCAAACCCCAAGAGTATTCTTCTTGGTGCGGCTGCACAGCTTGGTGTATTCATCACATTCCTGGGTGCAATTTTACTTGGTGCATACGGTATCGGCGGCTTTGGCGGTGACGGTGTGACAGCTCTCACTATTTTCAGAGAAGCAAGCTCAATTGGTATCATCGGTGGTGCTGACGGTCCTACTGCTATTTATGTTACAAAGACTCTTGCTCCCGGACTTCTGAGTGCAATTGCAGTTGCGGCATACTCATACATGGCTCTTGTTCCGATTATTCAGCCACCGATTATGAAGGCTCTCACAACAAAGAAAGAGCGCATGATAGTTATGGAAACTCTTCGTCCTGTATCGCAGAAAGAGAAAATTATTTTCCCCATAATGGTTACTCTTGTTGTTGTGCTTCTCATTCCCGATGCGGCTCCTCTTGTAGGTATGCTTATGCTTGGTAACCTTATGAAGGAAAGCGGAGTTGTTGAAAGAATCAGTAAGGCAGCACAGAACGAGCTTATGAATATTATTACAATATTCCTTGGTCTTACAGTTGGTGCTACTGCTACTGCAGACACATTCCTTACTCCCAAGACAATTCTTATTATCTGTCTTGGTCTTGTAGCTTTCAGTGTAAGTACAGCAGGCGGTGTACTCTTCGGTAAGATTATGTGTAAGCTTTCAGGCGGCAAAATCAATCCCCTTATTGGTAGCGCGGGTGTTAGTGCGGTTCCGATGGCGGCTCGTGTGTCACAGGTAGTAGGACAGAAGGAGAATCCTTCAAACTTCCTTCTTATGCATGCTATGGGTCCCAACGTGGCAGGTGTTATAGGCAGTGCCGTTGCGGCAGGTGTATTCCTGGCTCTCTTTAAATAATAACGAAAGGAATTAATTATTATGGCAAATAATAAACCGGTAAAAATTACCGAAACAATTCTTCGTGATGCTCATCAGTCACTTATTGCGACACGTATGACAACCGAAGAGATGCTTGGTGCGGTAGAACTTCTTGATAAGGTTGGCTTCAATGCTCTTGAGGCTTGGGGCGGTGCAACCTTTGACAGCTGTCTTCGTTTCCTTAAGGAAGACCCGTGGGAAAGACTCCGCAAAATCAAGGATAAGGCAAAGAATACTCCTCTTCAGATGCTTTTCAGAGGACAGAATATTCTTGGATACCGTCACTACGGCGATGACGTTGTAAAGTACTTTGTACAGAAGTCCATTGCAAACGGTATTGATATTATCAGAATTTTTGATGCTCTTAACGACGTAAGAAATCTTAAGACAGCTATTGAGGCTACAGTTAAGGAAAAAGGTCACGTTCAGGCGGCTATTTCCTATACAATCAGCCCCGTTCATACAAACGATAACTTTATAAAAATGGCAAAAGAGCTTGAAGGTATGGGCGCAAGCTCAATCTGTATCAAGGATATGGCGGGACTTCTTACTCCTTACAATGCATATGAGCTTGTAAAGGGTATGAAGGAAGCAGTTAAAATCCCGATTGAACTTCATACACATTACACAAGCGGTATCGCTTCAATGACTTATCTCAAGGCTATTGAAGCAGGTGTTGATATTGTTGACTGTGCTATGTCACCCTTTGCTATGGGTACAAGTCAGCCTGCAACAGAGCCTCTTGTTGCTACACTTGAGGGTACACCCTACGATACAGGTCTTGACCTCAATCTTCTCAGCGATATTGCAGATTACTTCAGACCTATCCGCGAAAGATACCTTGAAAACGGTACTCTTAATCCCAAGGCACTTGCAGTTGACGTTAATACTCTTAAGTATCAGGTTCCCGGCGGTATGCTTTCAAACCTTCTTTCACAGCTTAAGCAGCTTAACGCAGAGGATAAGTTTCAGGAGGTTCTTAAGGAAATACCCCGTGTGCGTGAGGATGCTGGCTATCCGCCTCTTGTAACACCTACAAGCCAGATTGTTGGTTCGCAGGCAGTGTTCAACGTGGTTCTCGGAGAAAGATATAAGACTGTGACTAAGGAATTCCGTGGACTTGTAAAGGGTGAGTATGGCAGAACACCCGTTGAAATTAGCGATGAATTTGCAAAGAAAATTCTCGGTGATGAAAAACGTATCACAGGCAGACCTGCTGACCAGATTCCTGCAGAGCTTGATAAGTTCAGAAGCGAAATCAATGAATATATCGAGCAGGATGAGGACGTTCTCAGCTATGCTCTTTTCGGACCTGTTGCAACAAAGTATTTTGAGTTCCGTCAGGCTGAAAAGTATAAGATTGACCCGACACTGGGAGATAAGGAAAACAAAGTTCATCCAATGTAATTCAGGGATGTTAAAAATGCCCGGAACGCAAAGGGCAAGAACGGGTTTGTACGTTCTGAAACATTTTTTCCTATTCCTGAATTCGCAAAACCTTAAATACTAAAAAACCACTTTGAAAATTTTCAAAGTGGTTTTTTAGTATAGCAGACTGTCGAAAAAGTCCAGAAAAGTCTGGGCTTTTTCTGCGTTTTATGGTATA
>CAYLPQ010000061.1:0-10968 GCA_964385605.1 uncultured Oscillospiraceae bacterium
GGTTCCACAGGCTTTTTTGCAATATAAAGATTTGGGTCTACATTTTGTTTGACCACCTGCTCCTTTGTTACGGTAGTCCATACGGGTTTTACCGGTGGATTAGAGAGGTATTCTTCCATATCTTTTCGGTGATTATTTAAAATATCTGTATATTCTTTTGTAAGGGATTCGAGAGTATATACTGTTTTTTCTAAAGCAAGTGCTTTTTGCACATATTCTTTTATCTGCGACATAGTAAATTCCTCCAAAGATAATTTGCAATAATAGTAATGATTTTTCAGTGTGTCAATAGACGGAGTATTATTAAATACTTGCGCCCCTGCGAGGCCGTTTGAAGGGGGTGCAGGGGGGAGATTCGGAATCCACCCTGCGTTTTGGTCCTTTTGCGCCAAAAGGACAACCAGTTTACATTAATGGTCCGAATATTTTCAGTATTGCACTGAAAAATTTTTTCACAGGATTTCGTTTTGCGCAGGTTTCCTGGGTTATTTCCTGACACTTGTCAAGGGTTTCGGAGAAATCCTTTTCCACATCGTCAACGATATGTGAGTCAAGAAACCATGCCGCGCATTCGAAATGGAGATACAGACTGCGGTAGTCAAGGTTTATACTTCCCACAACGGCAACCTCATCATCTGAAACAAAGGTCTTACCGTGGATAAATCCGGGAGTATACTCATATATTTTAACTCCGGATTTTGTAAGCTCCTGATAATAACTGAACGCAACTGACCGTGCATACCAATGGTCTATTGAACGGGGACAGATAATCTTCACATCTATTCCCGAAAGCGCCGCATTGGACAGTGCTACTACTGTTTCGTGGTCGAGAATAAGGTAAGGGGTAGTTATATGCACATACCTTTCGGCCTTGTTTATTATATCAAGATACACAAATTCTCCCGTCTGATAATTATCCTGGGGAATATCGGCATAGGGCATAACGTAACCGTCTGAAACATTTTCGTACTCGTTAAATTCAGACTCGAAATTGTGAATGTTTTCAGGGTCGTTTCCTATATGCCACCAGAGGTGCAGAAACAACATAGTAAAGCTGAAAGCGGCTTTGCCACAGACCTTGACAGACATATCCTTCCAGTGACCGCCGCGGTAGCCAATATTTATATACTCATCGGCAAGATTTACACCGCCGGTATAGGCAACTTTGCCGTCAATGACAAGAATTTTTCTGTGGTCACGGTTGTTCTGCAGTGCCGAAAGAAACGGTGTAAAAGGACTGAAAACACGGCATTTTATGCCATGCTTTTTAAGCTCTTTGGGGTAGTTTTGTGGGAGTGACGTCATGGAACCCATTCCGTCATACATTACGCGGACATCCACACCTTCTGCAGCTTTTTTCTTAAGGATTTCAAGAACAGAGTTCCACATAGTACCTTTTTTTATAATGAAGTATTCGAGGAAAATGTATTTTTCAGCCATTTCAAGCTCCTGAAGAAGGGACTTCAGCTTTTCTTCTCCAACGGCAAAATATTCTGCGTCCTCACAACTATATACTGAACTTCCTGAAACATTGTTTACGAAGCGGACCGTGGAAAGACGTTCCGGATGCTTTTCTGAAATACCGTCAAGCACCTTTTTGTCCTGGGGATACTCAGACGCGATTTTTTTCTCCAGAGCTTCAAGCTTGTTGAAAAAATACTTCGTATGCATCTGTCCTGTTACAAACAGATACAGAAGCCCGCCAAACATGGGGAAAATCAGTATCGGCACAACCCATGCAAGCTTATACATTGGGTTAGAGTGACGGTTTATTATTATGACGACTACCACAAGACTTATTACCTTGAGAAAAATGTCAAAATAGAGAAAGCATTCATTTATTCTGAAAATAGATAAAGTTATCAGAATAAACTGAAGAAGCAACAATAAGCTTCCTATAACTATAGGACTGAATACTGTTTTAAGAAGCTTGCGCATAATTACCTCCTATCAGTAGGTGATTTCAACAGTTCTTGTGTCAGAGTTCCACTCTACCTGGGCATTTACAGCTTCGGCAATAACGCGTGCGGGAACGATGTTTGAACCATTCATATTTATAGGCTCTGCAACAGTTGAAGAAGCTACACCATTAACAACAATCTCTCCGGCGGGGCTTATTGTTACGACTCTGCTTCCTTTAACGCAGGTAACAATCCCCGTGTCAGCCTCCCAGCTGACGGTAAATCCCATAGTTTCCATAAGAGCGCGCAGGGGAAGATAAGTTTTGTCGCTATATATAATGGGTACAACTGTATCAAAGTATACTTTTTCTTCGTTGTAGGAAACATATACCTCTCCGCTGAAAGGTACTTCCATATACTGTGCATAGTTGTAGGAATATGCATCATATGAACCGTAAACAGTAATCTTTGTACAGCCGGCAAAGGCATATTCATCAACCCACTCCACACTGTCGGGAATGTTGACGAGCAGAAGTGAACTGCATCCGCCGAAAGCCATAGAATCAATATATACGACACTGTCGGGAAGATGAACACTCAAAAGTTCAACGTTTGCCATAAAAGCGCCTGCACCGATAGCTGTTATTCCGTCGGGAACTTCAACATGGCTGTCTGCACCTTTGTAGGAAATGAGGATGCCGTTTACTGCAATTAAATCGCTGTGCTGTGAAGCCATCCATACAGTATCATCAAATGCGCCTGCACCGATATGTGATACTGATGAGGGAATAGAAATAGTTTTCAGACTGTAGCAGTGTACAAAGGCATTATCGCCTATTTTCTGGAGTGTGTCGGGTAGATTCACTTCTTTAACAGTAGTATTATACGCAAAAGCATTTGCCGCAATACTTTTTACCCCGTCGGGAACGGTTACTGATTCAGAAGTTCCGTTGTATTTGAGAAGAGTATCTCCCAGAATTACAAAATCTGCAGAGGTGCCGTTTACCCACGAAGAATTCTGAAATGCATCAGGTTCAATAGTTGCAGGCGTGCCTGTAAAAGTAATGCCTGAAAGCGCCGGACAGTCTGCAAAGGCACGGCTGCCGATATAAGATACGGTAGCACCGATGGTTACGGACTTAAGATTCGGACATGATTCAAACGCATTCGCAGAAACAGTGCTTATACCATCGGGGATAGACAATGTTTCAAGGGTATGAGATCCGGAGAAAGCGCCGGTACCGATAGAAACTACACTGTAACCGCCAAGTGTTGTTGGGATAACAAGGTTCTTGGGGTCTCCGGCAAAGCCTGTGATAGTGCCGGAAGCTTTATCCAGGAAATAAAGTACATTTCCCACCTTGTACACAGGGATTCTCGGAGCTGCAAAGGCGCATATCTGCGAGAACATCATAATAATAAGGAGTATAGAAACAACCTTGATTTTTTTCATATAAATCACCACTTTATCGAGTAATATAGGGGATTATACAATAAATTCACCTGTTTGTCAAATTTGAGCCTTTCGGAATACTCTGTATAATGAAAGGAGTGATAAATATGCCAATAATATATCTTAGTCCGTCAACCCAGGAAAACAATATGTATGTCACTGGCGGAAGCGAAGAATATTATATGAATCTTATTGCGGATGCTATGGAGCCTTACCTTCGGTCAAGCGGTATACAGTACACCCGCAATGACCGAAATCAGAATGCGGCAGCGGCCATAGCCCAGTCCAACATAGGAAACTATGATCTCCATATTGCACTGCATTCCAATGCGGCACCGGAGGGGCAATACGGTGAATATCGTGGTGTGGATGTATATTATTCTCCCGTCAGTGTCAGAGGAAGACGTGCGGCAAACATATTTGTCCGCAATTTAAAAAGTATATACCCTCTGCCGGATAGAGTGCGTGCTGTTACGACCACAACGATCGGAGAGGTAACGCAGACACGTGCGCCTGCAGTATTTCTCGAATTAGGCTACCACGATAACAGAAATGATGCTCTCTGGGTGGTAAACAATATTGATGCAATAGCAAGAAATCTGGTGCTGTCTCTTACAGAATATTTCGGTATTCCCTTTGTAGAGCCCATCCCTATAAGACGCGGAACGGTAAACGTATCTTCGGGAACTCTGAATTTGCGAGCAAGACCAAACACAGGTTCACGCATCATAGCATCAATGCCCAATGGAGCAGAGCTTACTGTTGTAGGTCAGTGGCAGGGGTGGTATGTTGTTAATTACCGTGGACTTGTAGGTTATGCTTTGGCGCAATTTGTTAAAATTAATTAAATTTACTTGATTATAACAAAAAAAGCATATATAATATCTTTATTATTATGTAAGGAGATTTTAATATGCTTTCAGAACTGACTCTTGTTATGGTAATTGTTGCGATAACACTTTTTGTTGCAAACCGTACTGTGAATAAAATTCCGAAAACAGGTCGTGACGGAAAAGCATCAGGGGAAAGGATTACTGCAACAATAACAAACACTAATAAATATTCCGATGCTACTGTAACTCTGCGTGCAGAAAAGGACGGACGCAAATTTAAAGTAAAAATGAAACCCACAGAAGCGCATCTGTGGATTCCGGGCGACAGTATTGATATTGTTATGAATGAAGACGGAAAGAATTACAGGGTTCTTTTTAACGATTATTTCAGGGAAAATGAGTCCCGTATTCGTGAAAAAGCCGTGGAAATGCTCGGGAAAGTAAAATCCTGTCACATTGCCTCGTTGGCAGTGGGCTACGGGAAAGATGATAACGAAGTGATAGAAAAGTCTGCACTTAATTCACAGCAGATTTTTGCCTTTGTAACTTATATGAAGCTGATTGACATTTATTCCGTGTTCGCAGTAATCATTACGGGTCTTATAGTATGGTGGAAGTTTGCGCTATCTCCTAAAGCGGCGGAATTTATTCTTCCATGCGCGATTATCATCATTACAATGTGGTCTGTTTACAATGCTGTAGAAGGATGTAAGCGCATTAAGGATGAGGCTGAAAAAACTTATCAGAAGTAAATCGGCACAAAGCTGAACTCCCTGCCGCCGGGTATACCCTGTACAAGGTTGTATATGTCTGTTGCACGGAATTCGAGATTGAATATCGGATCGTCTTTTAACAAAGCGCCCCTCGCGATAACAGGTAGCGAGGCGGTGCTTTTCATTTTTGTTAAGATTTCACTGCCGGTCTTGTTAAATCCGAGAGGTCTGATGTATGGCGGACAGGGACAATCAGAAAAACGATTTCCGATAATAAGATTGCACAGAATTCTTCTTATTCTGCTCTGCGTATAATTTTTGCAGGAAACAGCATCAACAATTTCAGAAAAAGTATTAAATTCCGTCGAAGCAAGAATCCGTGATGCAAGCTCTTCTCTGCAATCAGGTATAGCGCAAAGCTCTTCCTTGGTTGAGGCTTTGACGCGGGCAGAAACAATTATATCAAAATCTTTCATAAATACAGGTGTTCCTTTGCAAGGAGTGTGGGCATCGGCACTTTTTCCCTTTGCCAGAAGTGTTCGCACTGCAGATGCAGATGCAATTTCATCTTTGATTTCTGTATCATTGTAGCTGCTTCCAAATCTTTTTACGGTGTGGGGTGCTATTTTTGATCCGATTTTTTTAAGACTACGCATATATTCAACAGCGAGGATGTTATTAGGCATATTCAGAATATCGGCATCGGGAGAAATTCCCTTAAGTGCACTAGCCCTTGCGGCAGGGAAAGAAAGTCCTGCGCGTAGATTTTTGTCAAGAGCCTCTTTGAATTCAGGAGTTTCATTGTTTAAAATGCGGGAAATATTTTTAAGTGCGTCAATATCTCCACATTCACTGCCAAAATAAAGAGCATCAACAACCCCCGTTGCCTCAAGAATAGAAACTGCCCCCAGGGCGAACCCCTCGGCAGAGTTTAAGGCATATACACAGGGAAGCTCTATTACAAGGTCAATGCCATTTTCAAGTGCCGCCCTTGTGCGTTCTGTTTTATCATACACACTGCATTCGCCCCGCTGTACAAAATTGCCGCTCATAACGGCAATGATGGCATCACATTCCTTGCGGATTTCAGCTATAAGGTACCTGTGACCTGTGTGAAAAGGGTTAAATTCTGCTATAACTGCACCGATTTTCATAAAATCCCTCGCTTTTTTTCCAAAAGTTATTGAAAATTCCATATTTTTATTATATACTATATGATTAGAAAAATAAAGATTTTGGAGGAATAAAAATGAGTAAATTTTTGGACACGATAAAAGAAAGGGCAAGAGCTGATAAAAAAACTATCGTTCTTCCCGAGTCGATGGATCGTCGAACTATGGAAGCGGCTCAGACAATCCTTAAGGAGGACATCGCTAATATCGTAATTATCGGTACTCCCCAGGAGATTGAAGAAAATTCAAAGGGACTTGATATTTCAGGTGCTACAATCATCGACCCATTCAACTATGAAAAGACTGAAGAGTATCTTAATCTCTTTGTAGAGCTTCGTAAGTCAAAGGGTGTTACTTACGAACAGGCAAAGGAAATTGTTCTGGGAGACTATATGTACTATGCTTGTCTTATGGTTAAGGCGGGCGATGCAGACGGTGTTGTATCAGGTGCTTGCCATTCAACTGCAAACACTCTCCGTCCTTCACTTCAGATTATAAAGACAAAGCCCGGCGTTAAGCTTGTATCTGCGTTCTTCCTTATGGTAGTTCCGGATTGTGAATACGGTGCTAACGGCACATTCGTATTTGCTGACAGCGGTCTTGTTCAGAATCCTGATGCAGAAGAACTTGCAGCTATTGCCGCTAGTTCTGCAGAGAGCTTTGAGCTTCTCGTCGGGGAACCTGCTTACGTTGCAATGCTTTCACACTCTACAAAGGGCAGTGCGGCTCACGCAGATGTGGACAAGGTAGTAGAAGCTACAAGAATCTGTAAGGAAACATTCCCCGGAATCAACGTTGATGGCGAGCTTCAGCTTGATGCGGCTATCGTTCCATCTGTGGGCGAGTCAAAGGCTCCCGGTTCACCCGTTGCAGGTAAGGCTAACGTACTTGTTTACCCTGACCTTGATGCAGGTAACATCGGTTACAAGCTTGTTCAGCGCCTTGCAAAGGCAGAAGCTTACGGCCCCGTAACACAGGGTATTGCAATGCCCATCAACGACCTTTCACGCGGATGCAGTGCAGACGATATCGTTGGTGTTGTTGCTATTACAGCAGTTCAGGCTCAAGCGCAGAAGTAATTTTAAAATAAAATCCCAACAGCTTATGAAAGGAAGTATATAAAAATGAAAATTCTTGTTATTAACGCAGGTAGCTCATCTCTTAAGTATCAGCTTATTGATATGGATACAAAGGAAGTAATGGCGAAAGGTCTTTGTGAGAGAATTACTCTTGACGGAAGCAAGCTTAACCATACTCCCAAGGGTGGGGAAAAGGTTGTTATTGAAAGCCCCATGCCTACACACGCAGAGGCAATCAAGCTCGTTATTGATGCGCTCGTTGACAAAAAGCATGGTGTTATCGCTGATATGAGTGAGATCGGTGCAGTTGGTCACCGTGTTGTACACGGCGGCGAAAGCTTCAGCGGCAGTGTTGTTATTGACGATGCTGTCAAGGGTGCTCTTAATGACTGTATAGAGCTTGCTCCTCTTCACAATCCTGCAAACATTATTGGTATCGAAGCTTGTGAAAAGGTTATGCCCGGTGTAGTTCAGGTCGGTGTATTTGATACAGCTTTCCATCAGACAATGCCCGAGGAAGCATACCTTTACGGTATTCCTTACGAATATTATGAGAAGTACAAAATCCGTCGCTACGGCTTCCACGGTACAAGCCACAAGTATGTTTCACAGAAGGCAGCAGAGCTTCTCGGTAAAAATATCGAAGATGTTAAGATTATCACCTGTCATCTTGGTAACGGCTCATCAGTTGCAGCTGTTAAGAACGGCAAGGTAATTGATACAACAATGGGTCTTACACCTCTTGCAGGTATCCTTATGGGTACAAGAAGTGGTGATATCGATCCTGCTATCGTAACATTCCTTATGGAAAAGGAAAACCTGTCTATTGACGAAATCAACGCAGTTCTTAACAAAAAGAGCGGTGTTCTCGGTGTAAGCGGTGTATCAAGTGACTTCCGTGACCTTTCTGCAGCGGCTGCAGAGGGCAACAAGAGAGCAGAAGCAGCTCTTAAGATGTTCTGCTACGGCATCAAGAAATATATCGGTAGCTATGCAGCTGCAATGGGCGGTGTAGATGCAGTTGTATTCACTGCAGGTGTTGGCGAGAACGATTGCCAGACAAGATGGGATATTACAGCAGGTCTTGAGTTCCTCGGCATCAAGGTTGACAGCGAGAAGAACAAGCTTCGCGGTCAGGCTATCGATGTTTCAGCAGAGGGTGCAAGTGTAAGAACTCTTGTTATTCCTACTGATGAAGAAATGATGATAGCTATCGAAACTGAAAGATTGGCAAAATAATTGTTGACAATCCGCAAAAACGATAGTATAATATATAAGCGCCTGTGAAAAAAGGCGATAAAGGATTGGTGAAAAGAGTGAAGATAAACATTGCATCAGTTCTTAAAAATGACGGTGCGTCGACAGACTTTTCAGGGGAAGTAAACCTCGGGAAGGTTGAGTTTATGGGAAGCATGTTTGATTTTGCAAAGCCACTTTCGGTGGTTGGTAAGGTGCTTAACATAGGCGGCATGCTTGAAATATCAGCAAGAATAACAGGCGGTTATGTTACGGAATGTTCCCGTTGCGGAAAGCCCGTGGCGGAAGAGTTTTCTTCAGAACTGTTTGAAAGTCTTGATAACGATTTTTCCGATATTGATGAGGAGTGCATCAGCATTCAGGGCAATGTGATGGATATATCCGGCAGTATTGAAGCATGTATATTCGGCAATATTCCTATGCAGTCACTGTGTAGTGAGGATTGCAGAGGGTTGTGTCCCAAATGCGGCATAAACCTTAATGAAAATGAATGCAATTGCGATACGACGGTCTATGACCCGAGGTTCGCCATCTTTAGAAATTTGAGTGAAGAGGTGTAGAAAATGGCAGTTCCAAAGAGAAGAACTTCTAAAGCAAGAAGAGATAAAAGAAGAGCTAATTGGAAGCTTGAAGTACCCGGTATGATCAAGTGCTCAAACTGCGGTGAGCTTATTAAAGCACACATCGTATGTAAGCATTGCGGTTACTACAAGGGTGTTCAGGTTGTAAAAAAAGCAGCTAACGACTAAAAAACGGTTTGCCGTCCCGAATATTCGGGACGGCAAATTAGTCTGTAACGAGTGCAGAAGTAAAAAGTATGTCGATATAGCTCAGCAGGATTTAACCAAAACTTATTCAGGTATACGAATTTCTACACTTGTTAAATTTGTGTTCTTACGGTTTGTCGAGCACGGCAGGCGCCAGCCTTGCCGCCCTCATTCGCACTGCAACACCATCAAATTTTCCTGCGTGTAGATTCTTCGCATCTCTGAAAAGTTTCGGTCTGCGACCGTCTCCTGTCGGCGGTTAATTGGAAAGTGCAGGGATAAAAAATGAATACTTATAATAAATGTCGATATAGCTCAGCAGGATAGAGCGACCGCCTCCTAAGCGGTAGGTCGGAGGTTCGAATCCTCTTATCGACGCCACGTAAGAGCGGTTATTTACATCTAAATAACCGTTCTTTCCATTTGCCAAAAACATTGACAAATGTTATAACAACTGCTATAATACCTTATAGATTTAGCGAGAGAACTTGGTGTAAGTTTTGCTACAATTAGTCGTTGGGAAACTATAAAAGTCAACCCAGCAAATTAGCAAAATTTGCGATAAAAGAGTTATGCGATAAAAATATAGATTGCGGAGATTTAGATAGATGAATATAATAGATTTATTTGCGGGATGCGGTGGATTAAGTCTTGGCTTTGAAATGGCAGGATTTAATATTCCTATAGCAATCGAAAAAGACGAATGGGCATCTGAAACATACAAAAGAAACCATCCAGACACAAAAGTTCTCACTGAAGATATTGTTCAGGTTTTAGATTTACCATCTATTTTACCTGGCGATATTACTGATATTGATGGGATTATAGGCGGACCTCCGTGTCAAGGCTTTTCGTTAAGTGGAAATCGAGATAAAAATGACCCTCGTAACAGTTTATTTATGGAATTTGTTAGATTCGTAAAGCATTTCAAACCTCGCTTCTTTGTGATGGAAAACGTTACAGGAATTCTTTCTATGAAAACAAAAAATGGTGATAGTGTTAAAGAACTTATTAAGGCTGAATTTACGTCAGCTGGATATAATCTTGAAATATTCACATTGAATGCTGCTGAATTTGGAGTTCCGCAAAGCCGTTTGAGAGTTTTCTTTATTGGATTAAGAAACGATATTCTTTATGATAAGGAAAAAATCGAACCCAAAGGATTTCTTTTTGGTGATGAACAATGTACAATAGCTGATGCAATAATGGATTTGCCTCAAATTGGTGCGGGTGAGGGTGCAGACAAAATGGAATATACTATGTCTCCGTTTACAAAATATCAAGAGTGGGCTAGAGCAAATAGTAAAGCCGTACATAACCACGTGGCAATGAGGCATACTGCCAGATTGGTAGAACGTTTTGAGCAAATCAAATATGGACAGTCTGTAGCTGATGTTTCTGAAGAATATCAACAACGAAAACGTGGCGAAGCTGATAAAATCAGTGGAAAAGTGTACTCTCAAAATAATATGAGACCTTTCCCGGACAAACCATCACCTACTATCCCGGCAAGTTTTCAAAGCAATTTTGTTCATCCGTATTTAAACAGAAACTATACAGCAAGAGAAGGCGCAAGGTTGCAATCTTTCCCCGATACTTATATTTTTTGTGGTAAACGTACAACCATGTCTTGGGAGAAAAATCTTTCTCAATATCAACAAATAGGGAATGCCGTGCCACCATTATTGGCAAAAGCAATAGCAAAAAGCATCGTGGATTATTTTTCATAATCCACGATGCTTCAGACTGTCGAAGAACCCGACTTTGCTTTAGGCAAAAATCGGGTTCTTCTT
>CAYLPQ010000062.1:0-10863 GCA_964385605.1 uncultured Oscillospiraceae bacterium
TGTCATAGCTTCTGTCTGGTCGTGTGTTACGTAGATGAAAGTGGTCTGCAGTTTGGTGTGCAACTTACTGATTTCACTTCTCATCTGACCTCTCAGCTTAGCATCCAGGTTGGACAGAGGTTCGTCCATCAGGAATACTTTGGGTTCACGAACGATAGCACGACCCAGCGCAACTCTCTGACGCTGACCACCTGAAAGAGCCTTGGGCTTTCTTTCAAGAAGGTGCTCGATGTCAAGGATACGAGCTGCTTCCTGAACTCTCTTCTTGATTTCATCCTTGGGAGTCTTTCTGAGCTTAAGACCGAATGCCATGTTTTCATAAACTGACATATGAGGATAAAGCGCATAGTTCTGGAAAACCATCGCTATATCTCTGTCCTTAGGTGCAACGTCGTTTACAAGATCGTCACCTATGTAAAGTTCACCTTCGCTGATTTCTTCAAGACCTGCGATCATTCTGAGAGTTGTGGACTTACCACAACCTGAAGGACCAACAAGAATAACAAATTCCTTATCAGCGATGCTGAGTGAGAAATCTGATACTGCAGTTACTCCACCGGAGTATCTTTTATAGATATTTTTCAATTCCAAACTTGCCATTGTAATGACCTCCTAATTGTTTAAATGACATATTACGACACATACGCCCTTATTATCTTAATACATTGTAGCACAACAATTCCAAATTGCAAATACACTTATTACACAAATTTAATTATTTTCTTTTGTAAACATTGTATAAGTTTGATATTTCAACCTCTGTCAGATGGCGATATTCTCCTTTATCAAGTCCTTCATCAAGGAAAATATTACCATAAGCAAGACGTTTGAGATAAATCACATTATTTCCTACTGCATTTGCCATTCTTTTAATCTGATGAAATTTTCCCTCTGTTATAGTAAGATTAATTTCGTTTTGAGATATTCGTTCAGTCTGCGCGGGTCTGGTAATACATTCCCCGATGTCAACACCGGCTTCAAGCATACGCAGCTCATCATCTGATACAGATTTTTCAAGTCTTACAAAATATGTTTTTCCGACTTTTTTCGTTGGTGAAAGAATATTATGCGCAAGATCACCGTCATTGGTTAACAGCAAAAACCCCTCCGTATCAATATCCAGTCTTCCCGCCGGAAAAAGCTTATACCTTGTATAAGACGGATCCAGAAGCTCCAGAACGGTGTTTTGTTTTTTATCCTCCGTAGCGCTTATATATCCTGCAGGCTTGTTGAGCATTATGTAAACAAACCGCTTATATTCAACTTTTCTATCTTCCAGTGCAACCTCTGCATTTTCGTCAATCTGAAGAGCTATGTCTTTAGCAATCACTCCCCCGACTCTTACAAGACCTGATTTTATTGCCTTGCGCGCTTCACTCCTTGTAAGTGCGACTCCGTCAGCTATAAATTTATCCAGTCTCATAATCATCGCTCCTTTTTAGCATTTGGAAATTTGCGCAGAATTAATGCGCGACATGGAATGTGTAAAAAACTCTGTCTTTTACGTCTCCTTTTTTATCGGTATCATTATACCGTCCAGTGTTATTCCGGATACGTCTCCTCCTATAATTTCACCGTCATACACCAGAATATTGGCACGTGCATTTATCGAAGGAATAAGATATGTATAGCGCAGACATTTCTTTCCCCTGTAATCTGTAAGGTCGTACCCGCCCTCTTTCAGAAGATTATTGTAGTGCTGATATACTTTGTTAAATTCCGCGGGGATCACAACCTCTGCAATTTCAACAGGCTGTGATGACACGTCGTCATAGCCCATTTTCCGGACAATTGTGTAGTATGGTTTTTCCCCGAAAGCTCTGCTGAATATAAAAACAGTAAAAAAAACCGTTATTATCAAGCTCAACCGACGTATATATTTCTCCATGCAAAAACACCCCTTCGGAACATTGTATTCCAAAGGGGATTGTTTTTATTCTGCTGAGAAAGGAAGAAGTGCAATGTGACGTGCGCGCTTGATAGCACTTGTCAGCTGACGCTGATGCTTTGCACATGTACCTGTAATTCTTCTGGGAAGAATCTTTGCACGTTCTGAAACATAACGACGAAGCTTTGCAACGTCCTTGTAATCAATATCCTGAACCTTATCAACGCAGAACTGGCAAACTTTTTTCTTAGCTTTGCGAGCTCTGAAAGGTCTTTCGGTCTTTTCCTTTTCCATCATGGCTAAAACCTCCTTATATTAGAATGGTAAATCATCATCTGTACCCATAGGTGAGATAGGATCGGGAAGCACACCAAAATCATTTGCCGCATAAGCATCGCTACCTATAGGCTCTGATTGTGAATCGCGCTTACTTTCAGCAAAATATACCTGGCTAACAATAACCTCGGTTGCATAGCGCTTTTTGCCCTCATTATCATCCCATGAGCGAGTCTGTATGCTGCCCTCAAGAGCAACCATACTTCCCTTCCTGAAATACTTGGAAATAAACTCCGCAGTCTGTCTCCACGCAACGCAGTTGATGAAATCTGCCTTGCGCTCTTCGCCCGGACGGACAAAGTTACGGTCAACCGCTATAGAAAAAGCACAGGTGCTTATTCCCTGCGGCGTACTACGAAGCTCGGGGTCGCGGGTAAATCTACCCATTAAAATCACTTTGTTAAGCATTTAAAGACCTCCTGTTATGCTTCTTTGCGTACTGTAATGTAACGCATTACGCCGTCTGTGATTCCGTAAATTCTCTCAAGTTCCTTGGGGAACTCAGGAGTTGATGCGAAGTTCACAAGAACGTAGTAACCCTCTGTCTTGAAATCGATAGGGTAAGCAAGCTTTCTCTTTCCCCATACATCAACGCTTTCTACAGTACCGTTATCAGCAATAAGCTTCTGGAACTTTTCTGAAAGAGCAGTTATTGACTCCTCCTCAAGCGCAGCGTCAAGAACAAAAATGGTTTCATACTTGTTGATAATTTCAGCCATTTTCTACACCTCCTTCTGGACTTTGGCCCCGAACATACCCGGAGCAAGGATAGCATTTTATCAAAATGCCTAGTTATTATATACTCTAAAAAATCATTTGTCAAGTTTTTTATATTATCTTTTTTCAAAATGCTGATAGTCTTTCAGACTTTTCCAGTCTCCGCCCCAGGTCCAGCCGTATTTCTTAAAAATTTCCACACATTCGCTGTTCTTTTTAATCATACCCGGCTCGTCCAGGGTTCTGTCTGTATATTTTCCCGCCGTTGCCGGCAAAACAATGTTGGCAGAAGTCTTCACATACGGGTTTACAAGGGGGTTTATATCAATCGCCCTGCCAAGCTGATGATAACTAAGCCCCATACCGCCTGTCACCGGTCTGTCATTGAAAGAGCTTGTGTTATTCGCCTGCATAGAAAGCTCATCGTCTCCGTTATAATTGCATGGAAGCTCCATCCTCTCGATAGGAAACTCTATTTCATAAAGCTCTTTAAATATGGAAAGAACTTCGTCTGCCAGCTTTTTATCAACAATTATATTGCCGATATGTGGCACATGGTCATATCCCATATATGTAACTGTAAGATATGATAACTCCTCAAACTTCATACGTGACTTATCGCTTATTGTCACTCCCTGCATTTTCTTTCTGATGCTTTCGGGAATGTCATTCTTTACAAAAACCGCTGCAATTTCCATATAAGCCACATCGTCCTCATACACCACAGAAACTGCATTTACGGCAGCATTCTTTTCTGCCAGGATTTTTTCATCGACAAAGTTTTCTGCGTTGCTGTAGCCCGACACATTCATTAAAACAAGAACTGTAGCTACAAACCCTGTAATAACCTTATTTGTAATACGGAACATCAACATAGAATATTTTCCGTCCTTTCCTAAATATCAATAATGATATTCTTTCCCGGCTACCTATAGATTTGAATTTCCACCTCTGACAGCACAAATTCAAAAAGGCAGTGCGCATACGCGTACTGCCATAGTTTGTTCCGATATAAGGCAAGAGAAATCAGATAGCTCTTACAACTTTTCCGCTTCTCAGGCAACGGGAGCAAACGTGGATTGTCTTGGGCGAGCCGTTAACGATAGCCTTAACAGTCTTCACATTGGGCTTCCAAGCACGATTTGATCTTCTGTGAGAGTGACTTACCTTAATACCGAAAGTAACACCCTTACCGCATACATCACATTTAGCCATATCTATTTCCCTCCTTAGGAATAACATTCATAACTCGATTTTTCTACACGCATAGGATATTCTAACAGATAAAAAAAGAAATTGCAAGCATTTTTTTTATTTTTTTCCGTTTTATTTGCATTATTTTTAATCAGCCTGCATTTTGACACGGTTTTTTCTTGATTTTTACAGGGAATGACGTATAATAGTAATGAAAGGATTTGTTGCTTGTGAAAAATCTTATTATTATAGACGGAAACAGTATAATAAACCGCGCCTATTACGGTGTGAGACCACTCTCTACCATGAGCGGTATTCCCACTAATGCCATTTATGGCTTTATGAACATAATGCTCAAGTACATCGAGGATTACAAGCCGGACTACTTATGTGTGGCTTTTGACCTTAAGGCTCCTACGTTCAGGCACAAAATGTATGAGGCTTACAAGGCACAACGTAAGGGAATGCCCGACGACCTTGCAGAGCAGATGCCTCATCTCAAAGAACTTTTAACGGCTATGAATATTCTTCAGCTGTCTCTTGAAGGTTATGAGGCAGATGATATTATAGGAACAGTCTGCCGTCTTTGCGATGAGAACGGAATTAAATGCAATGTAGTCACTGGTGACAAAGATGACCTTCAGCTGGCAAGCGGGAATACAAGTATTCTGCTGACCACCACTCGTATGGGACAAACCACTACAGAAGTTCTTGACGACAAAGGTGTATTTGATAAGTACGGTGTTACTCCGGAGGAATTTATAAGTGTCAAGGCACTTATGGGTGATTCTTCCGATAATATTCCCGGAGTAAAAGGTATCGGTGAAAAAACCGCCTTTGATTTAATGAGTCATTTTCATACTCTTGACAATCTGTATAATGAGATAGAAAGTGACTATATAAAGAAAAGCGCCCGTGAAAAGCTTATTGCAGGTAAAGACGACGCATATCTCTGCCATACACTATGTAAAATTGACCGTAATGTTCCCATAGATTTTGATTTTGAAACGGCACTTTATACTGCACCCGATGCTTCCGCTACTGCAAAAAAACTGGACGAGCTTGAACTTCGTAAAATAGCACAGCGCCTTTCTTTGGACGAGACTCCCGTTATTGATGCTCCGGAGATTATCCGAGCAGACAGTGAAATAGTCAAGGCTTGCTCTAATGCCGATGAATTTTTCTTTATTATAAAGGAAGATAATGCAGAATTTGTTTACAACAACGCTCCTTACTCTGCACCTGTCTGTTCACTTAAAGAAATTTTCGAAAACGCAGATATAAAAAAGATTACTCACGAATATAAAAAAGCGCGTCATTTACTCCGCGATGCAGGCATTATTCTTGGCGGAGATTTTTATGACAGCGAAATTGCCGCTTATATCATTGACTCCACCAGAAGTGAATATAATATAAATGAAATTTTCTCGCAATATTCTCTCCCTTGTTCCGTGGCAAGCTTCCCTGCCCTTGTAAAAAAACAGCTTGAGATTATCATGGAATGCAAACAGGAAAAGTTGTTATATGAAATAGAGTTTCCTCTTTCCGCTGTTCTCTATGATATGGAGTGCGCAGGCTTCAAAATAGACCGTGACGAGCTTCGTGAATTTGCTAAAATGCTGGGTGAAAGAATATCCGCCC
Organism: uncultured Oscillospiraceae bacterium; assembly: GCA_964385605.1. Lineage (GTDB taxonomy): Bacteria > Bacillota > Clostridia > UMGS1883 > UMGS1883 > UMGS1883. The sequence goes on from CAYLPQ010000062.1 coordinate 5,777, forward strand.
TTGAAGAGGCAATATACTTTATGGCGGGAGAAAAAATAAATATCAACTCCACCAAACAGCTTGGAAAGCTTCTTTTTGAGGATATGGGGCTACCCGTTGTCAAAAAGACAAAGACAGGCTATTCCACCGATTCATCTGTTCTGGAAAAGCTTCGCGGAAAACACGAAATCATTGACAGTATTATTGAATACCGACATCTTGCAAAGCTTAAATCCACATATGCAGATGCCTTTCTTCCATTGCTTGACGATGAAAGCCGTATACGTTCCACTCTGAAGCAAACGGTTACACAGACAGGTCGTATAAGCTCTGCAGAACCGAATCTTCAGAATATTCCCGTCCGCAGTGAGGTTGGCAGGGAAATCCGCAAAATGTTTGTTGCAAAGGACGGTCATCTGCTTGTAGGCGCAGACTATTCGCAAATTGAATTGAGGGTCCTTGCCCATATTTCAGGCGATGAAACTATGCAACAGGCATTCATAAACGATGAAGATATTCATACGATTACGGCATCACAGGTATTCGGAGTTCCGCCCTTCCTGGTTACCGATACAATGCGTTCACGGGCGAAAACAGTAAATTTCGGCATCATATACGGACAAAGCGAGTTTTCACTTGCGGGAGACCTGAAAATTTCACGCAAAGAAGCAAAGGAATACATTGATAGCTATTTCGAGCATTACAGCGGTGTAAAAAAATATATGGAAGAAACCATTGAAAATGCAAAACATGATTTATATGTAACAACTCTGTTCAACAGACGCAGACATATCCCGGAGCTTGCGGCAAAAAATTTCAATCTGCGTTCATTCGGTGAAAGAGCGGCTATGAACACACCCATACAGGGGACCGCGGCAGATATTATTAAAATCGCAATGGTGAGAACTGCTGAAGCTCTCAAAAAAGAGTGCCCCGAAGCTCAACTGATACTTCAGATTCACGACGAGCTTATATGTGAAGTTCCGGAGAACAAGGCTCCTCTTGCTGCTGAAATACTCAAAAGAGAGATGGAGAATGCAGTAAAACTCTCCGTACCGCTTAAAGCTGATGTAAAAACAGGCAAAAGCTGGTACGAAACAAAGTAATACCGTCAGATGTATATTAATTAAGGTTGTGGTATAATATGAAAATGCTTATAGGCCTTACAGGAAAAACCGGAAGCGGCAAATCAAGTGCCGCAAAATTCTTTGAAGATTGCGGTGCATTTGTAGCAGACTGCGATAAAATTGCCCGCGAGGTAATCTGCAAGAAAACAGTAAAGGATAAAATTATGAAGGAATTTTCAGGAGCTGTTTTTGATGCTTGCGGTAATGTAGACAGAAAAAAACTTGGAGAAATTGTATTTTCAGATGAGAAAAAGCTTGCCATGCTCAATAATATTATGCACGGTGCAATAATAGAAAAAAGCCTTTTTCTGTGCAAAAATTCCGGAAAAGACATTTGCATTATTGACGGTTCAGAGCTTGAGGCAAGCGGTATCCACAAAAAATGCGCTCACGTTATTGTAATAACGGCAAATGAAGATGTGCGCCTTGACCGAATTATGAAACGCGACGGAATTGGCCGCGAAAGCGCAATCAAAAGAATCCGCGCACAGAAGGATTACGGCAGTGAGGCTGTTTTTATAACCAATAATGGAAATATTGATTTTCTGAAAAAAGAAATCATCAATCTTTTTAATATTTTTCAGGGAGAAATAAATGACCTTAAATAAAAGAATTCCTTTGGCTATTTTGGTAATATGCATTATAGTTTTGCTTACACTTTCAATCCTCAGAGGGTTATTTCCGCTTAAGCACAATGATCTGATTAATAAATACTGTTTAAAATATCATGTTGACAAAGATCTGGTGTTGGCACTTATCAAGGCTGAAAGCAATTTTTCGGAAAGTGCCGTAAGTCATGCATATGCCAAGGGGCTTATGCAGCTTACAGAACCGACTTTTTCCTATTGTATGGAGATGGTACACCAGGGCGGCAATGGAAACATTTTTGACCCGGAGCAGAACTTAAATGCCGGTATATGGTATCTGTCCTTTCTGCTTGACAAATATAACGGGAACATAAAAAATGCTGTCGCCGCCTACAATGCGGGGCTGTCCAATGTGAACCGCTGGCTTGCCTCCACTGATTTTTCTCCCGACGGAAAAAATCTTTCTGTAATTCCTTTTACGGAAACGGAGCGCCATGTCAGCAAAATTATTAAATACAAAAAAATTTACAGTTTTCTTTACTGATAATAAGGAGTACGGAAATTGAAAAAACAACTGTGCATTTTTACAATGTTAATATTACTTGCCCTTACATTATGTTCCTGCAAAAAGGATGGTCAGGTAACAAAACAGGGATTTTATTTTGACACGGTGATAAATATTACCGTAGACGAAGACAGACTTACAGATGCAGAGGAAGCCTTCAGTCTTTGTACATTGATGGAAGATACCTTCAGCCGCACAAAGGAGGGAAGCGAGCTTCATAGCATAAACACTAAAAAAACTTCTGTGCTGTCCCACGATATGCAGACAGTGCTTGATTTTTCTATGTCAGTATCAGAAAAAACCGATGGTGCTTTTGATATTACCGTAGCGCCTCTTTGCGACTTGTGGAATATAAAGGAAAGAACTACCCCTCCCACCGACAGTGAAATAGCAGATGCACTTAAAAATGTCGGTTATCAGAACATCACACTCTCCCCTTTCAGCGCAGGAAACTCTGCCATAGACCTTGGCGCTGTTGCCAAAGGATATGCCGCAGACCGTATCAGAGATTTATTTGTCGGAAACGGTGTTGAACGGGCTATTATTGACCTGGGGGGGAACGTTGCACTTATAGGTGAATATACTGTGGGAATACGCGACCCGTTTAATCCCGATGCCCTTTATGCCAAAATTATTCTTAAGGATAAGAGCGCTGTCACAAGCGGGGCATATCAGCGATATTTTGAATATAAGGGAACGCGGTACCACCACATTATAGACCCACGGTCAGGGAAATGTGCAGAATCGGGACTTGCCTCGGTTACGGTTATATCACCTTCTTCAATGCAGGCAGATGCTATTAGTACAGCCATATATGTTATGGGAGAAAAAGGGCTTTCCCTCTGCGAAAACTATCCCGACACCGATGTGCTTCTTATTACCGAAAACGGCGATATTATTACTACAGAGGGCTTTGAAGAAAAGTACTCGCTAACCCTTTTTAATAAGCAATAAGAAAAAATTAATTATTTTACAAAAAAAACTTGCATTTGGAAAAAATGTGTGCTATAATGCATTTTGTTTCATAATGTGTTGGAGGTGAAAACATAATGCCTAACATTAAATCAGCAAAGAAGAGAGTTCTCGTTATCGAGAAGAAGACTCTTGAAAATCGTATGGTTAAATCAGCTATCAAAACAGAGCTTAAGAAGTTTGAAGCTGCAGTAAGCGAGGGTAATAAGGCTTCTGCACAGGAGCTTTTGAACGTTTGCGTTAAGAAGCTTGACCAGGCGGCTAGCAAGGGTGTATACCACAAGAACACTATCAGCCGTAAGAAGAGCCAGCTTGCTAAGGCAGTTGCTGCACTCTAATAAGCATTTTTCTTTGATTGCTTAAAATCAGGGGATACACGGAAAGTGTATGCCCTTGTTTTTGTGTGTAAAGCAGGCTGAACCTGCACCCATATCACGCACGCAAAAAGCACAAACACAGCTTCACGCGTGTTAATTTCACCCAATTTCCTATACGGTAAAAAGGTTACTCTTCAGAGTAACCTTTTTTGTATGGAAGTTATTTTCAACTAACACCACGAAGTTTGTTTGCCATTTTGCGACAAAGCCAGTAGACGTTAATGTCCTCATTACATTTTTTAATCCAGAGCACCGCATCGCTGATTATTCCGGCATTACCAAGTTCCCATATAATGTCATTAACCTCTGTCACCTCTTTAAGTTCAGCAGTTCTGCCGTAATTCACAATAAGCGGCATAAGATTTTGTTCGTAGCTTGTAAGGCTGTTACCCCCGAAAAAAGCAGTTCCAGGGCAGCTTTTTATACTGTGTCCCCTTACGTAATCTCCGATTTCTCTGCCATCGGACGACCACCATGCATGATACGTTATGCCACTTTGGGCGGAAATCCCGAACTTGTCAATAAGCGCTCTTACAACAGCTACTATTGCAGATTTTTGAGCTTCGGTCATCGTGTCAGCTCCTACATCAAAATTACCGAGGCATTCTACACATATACCTCCTGTATTAGCTCCGTATATTCCTGCAGGAGTTTTTTCCAGACTTCTTCCTGTCATAATTATTCCATCAGGAAAAATTGTAAAATGCTGACCAATGTCAGACCAACCGTTAGTGTTAACGTGATAGTTGCGCATCCCCTGTTGAAGCGAGAGATGATTCTTTCCGTCAAAATTTTTGTAGCTCGGTGAATATGTATGATGCAGTTGAATACGTCTTACCTGCCTTTTCACGTTCAGCCCTTTTATGTAATTTTCAAACTCCTGAATTTTAAAACTTTTAAACGAGCTCATCTTCATCGCTCCTTTCTTTAATAACCTCAAGCGCCTTTTTAATGAACGCAGGATAATTAAGTCCCATGAGACCGATGTTTTCAATTATACTGAGACCCTCATTTCCCAGGAAAAAGAATATTGTTGCACTTCTCACATATGCAGTTCCGCTTACACTGTCTACTGCGACACTGATACCAACCAAAGCCAGTATACACATTTTCTTGACTATACCTTTATAGCATTCCCTGCTGGACGCACTGCCATTTTCCGTTTTGTTTGATTTGTGAAACACAAAAGCTACAGCTATTCCCGTTATGTAGTCAATAACCATAAACATTACAAGTGTCTTTAAAAACAAATCCCATCCTCCAAGCCATTGGGAAAATGCACTTCCTAACCCTGCTAATACAGCAAGAACAATATTTTTTATACTTGTTCCGCTCAAAATAATCACTCCCCTCTTTCCAGAAAGCACGAAAACTTTTTTTCTGATAAACGCAACTTTCTGCTTTAGTATTTTATTCAGCTACTTTTGAATAAATCGCTCTTTCATTCTTCTCAAAATCATAATCTGCCCCAGCTGTCACA
>CAYLPQ010000063.1:0-10648 GCA_964385605.1 uncultured Oscillospiraceae bacterium
TTGCTGTCCAGCGTTCCCATGAGATCGCCGCCAAGATGGCGGTGGCATCCCGGGACGCAATGGTCATGGCCATTGGACTGACCAAGCAGTACGACAGCAAGATCATGGATAAGATCCTTGCGCTGGAAGACGAGACCGACCGGTATCAGGACGCTCTGGGTACCTATCTTGTGCAGTTGTCCGGCATGAACCTGTCGGTGAAGGATAACCGTATCCTGAATACCCTGCTGTACACCGTGGCAGATTTGGAGCGAATTGCCGACCATGCTGTTTCTGTGGGCAAGACTGCGCTGGAAATGGAAGAAAAGAAGATCGATTTTTCCAAGCAGGCCAAGGAAGAGCTGGAGGTTCTGGAACGGGCCGTCGTGGATATTGTGGATCGCACCGTATCTGCCTATGAAAACTTTGATTATGAGCTGGCGGTTAAGGTCGAACCTCAGGAACAGGTGGTTGACGCGCTGGTTCGTGAGGTGAAGTCCCGCCATGTACGCCGTCTGAGAGATGGTCTGTGTACCGTGGAGTACGGCTTTGTGCTGGAAGATCTGCTGACTGCCTACGAGCGTACGGCTGACCATTGCTCCAATGTGGCGGTGGAAATGCTGCAGGTTTCCGAGGGTAAGCTGGAAGCCCATGAATATCTGAACGCCCTGAAGGCCGGTGAGCTGCAGGAAAGCGCCGCGTTCTCCGAGCGCTTCGCAAAATACAGAGCAAGATACAGCTTCCCTGAAGAGGAATAAACACGAAATCCGCCGGACAAAACCGGCGGATTTTTCTGTCCGTTTCCATGAAAAAGGGGTTGACAAAAGGATGGTTATATCCTATTATAATTGCAGTTAGCGAGAGCTAACCGTTTTGAAAGCCGGCGGTTAGCTTTTGCTAACTAAATGCGAGTCGATGGTTAGCAAGTGCTAACCAAATCAGAAAAGGAGGCAGATTCCATGCCTGATGAATATATCATCCGCAACTGCGCGCCGACACTGGCGGGCATCAAAACCGGAAACATTTTTACCTGCCCCTTTGAGACCAGGGACGCGCTTCTGGATTCCCTGCGGAAGATGAACAAGCGGCTGGGGAAGAAGGGACTTCGGGTGATCCCCCTGCGCTTTTCCGATGAAAAGGCGCTGATCTACCTGTTCCGGCCCAGTATGCTGCGTTCCGACCTGGCGGATACCTCTGCCGTCCGGATTTTGCAGCAGCATGGCTACAATACCGCAAGCTGTGAAAAGTGCGTGGTGCATCTTGCGAAGAAGCTGCGCCAGCAGGGGGATTTTCCCCACGAGATCGGGCTGTTCCTGGGTTATCCGCCGGAGGATGTCTGCGGCTTCATTGAAAACAACGCCTGCGGCTGCAAATGCGTGGGCTGCTGGAAGGTCTACGGCGACGAGGACGCGGCAAAGAAGAAATTTGCCCAGTACAAAAAATGCTCCAAAGTCTATTACGACCAGTGGGCAAAAGGAAAAGATATTGAACGGCTTACCGTGGCCGGTTGATATACCATAATTTATTGAAAGGTTGAAACACGATATGAGTAAGATTGCAGTAGTTTACTGGAGCGGCACCGGTAATACCGAGGCCATGGCCAATGCTGTTGCGGACGGCGCAAAGAACACAGGCGCTGAAGTGTCCCTGTTCTCCGCCGATGCCTTCAGCGCATCCATGGTGGATGACTTTGACGCCATCGCCTTTGGCTGCCCCTCTATGGGCGCCGAGCAGTTGGAGGAAAGCGAATTTGAACCCATGTTCACCGACTGCGAGAGCAAGCTGGGGGGCAAGAAGATCGCCCTGTTCGGCTCCTACGGCTGGGGCGATGGCGAATGGATGCGCAATTGGGAGGATACCTGCCGCAATGCCGGCGCGGTCCTTGCCTGTGACAGCGTGATCTGTCAGGAGACCCCCGATGACGACGCGGAAGCAGAATGCCGCAGCCTTGGCGCCGCGCTGGCCTGATCCGGTTCTGTAAAAAACAAATACCTCCTAATCAAAAACGTCCCCGGTTCGTAAGAACCGGGGACGCAAACGTTTTAGTTATCCATGAGTTTCATGATGAAAATGATTCAAAACGAAATGTTGTTGTATTGGCGAAAGCGGAGGTGGAGAATTATTCGGGCGCCGGTTCCTCCATATTTGCAAGAGCAAATAGAATCATTTGGTTAATCAGTTCGTTTCGACTGATGCCGATTTCAGCAGCTTTATCATCCAGAATTTGCAAAGTATCTGTTGAAATACGCATAGAGATAACTTCTTTTTCTGGTTTTCGCGCAATAAATTTCGCCAATAAGATCACCATCCCTCTTGCATATTGTATCTAAAATCAGTATAATTAAATATATTCTAATTTAGATATCTAAATACGAATACAAAATAAATGAGGAGGGGACAATATGGCACTGGTAAAGTGTCCGGAGTGCGGGAAGGAAATATCAGATTTATCAAAACGGTGTATTTATTGCGGATATCCTCTATCCGGTGCAGCGCTGTTAAAAGATGTGCTGAGCGAAACATATAAAAAGGGCATAGACAAATGCGAAGCATGGGTCAATGAGGTCGCGGATGGACGAAACCGAATGTCAGTACCAAAGGCTGGGAAATATGAGAAGCAGATGCTGTATTGCACAACCTGCGGACGGCCGATGCCGGCAGAAGCTACCGTTTGTGAACGGTGCGGTGAGCGGTTTGAACTCGAGGAACAGGGTGGATTTCATTGGGGAAAGTGGATGATACCGGTGGTTTGCTGTGTGATATTGATGGCGATTATACTGGTTATTCTACCTTGGGACAATGATGAGGATGCTTATTCTGTATATGAGCCGGAGTATGTTGGAGATATCTACGAATATCAGGAAGCTCTTTGTGACACCTGTGACTATGTCCTTTGCCGGGGAACAGATACTTCCGGAAATACATATGAATTGGTGGCCAATCAGACAGAATCAGCGCTGGGCTATGAGATTACAGTAGGTGTAATTAAGAATAATGAATGGATTTATCCGTTGTCGACGGACTTTCCTTTTCTGGATAAAGATGATGGATTATTTCACGTCTCTGTGTCTTTAGCCGGAGAGTCCGGAACCTCACTAGAGCAGGTTAACTCAGTAATTCAGAGTATCTATTTTATTGATTCAGGTGCCTTTTTGATGGAATCTCGTAAAGCAAATAGCTCGTGGTTTAGTAGTGACTATCATAACATGATAATATTTAGCTGCAATTCGCTAAAGAGCTATACAGTTGATTGCAACGAGTATAACCTGCTCTATCGGTATTCTAAAGCAACATTTTCGTATGGAGAGGTTGAATCTTATGGGCGAATTAATACACAGATAATTCTGTATTCAGCCACAGACGCATCTAATAGGAACTCTACGGATAGTGAAGATTGGTATTATGATTGGTTTTTGCTGGATACGCAAACTCCTGAAATAACTACTCTGGCAGCCAATGTGAATGGCGTTCATCCGAGAAGCAGTTTGTCGGAAGGCTTGATTTTTGCCTCGGATCAGTGTTTCTATAATACAAATTTAAAAAAAGTAATTGATTTGTCTGCGTATGAAATTGATATGTGGTATGCGGGTGATATTTACTTTGTGAATGGAACATGCGAATTTACAGCAGAAAATGAGCTTGGAACGGAATTTTTGATTACAATTGATAAATCCGGAAATGTTCTCAGTGAAGTAGAAAAGGCGGATTAAAAGTAAAGAGAGGAATGTGTTATGCCCGACAATAAAAAGAAATCTTCACTTATGGCGACGCTTGCTGCTTGCGCGGTCTTTGTTGCATTGATAAGCTTTTTCCTGCCATTATACTCGGTAAACTTTTTTGCTACGTTTTCTTATTCCGGTTTTGATGCTGTAATGGAAGCGCTTGAAGATCCGGAATTTCCTGAATTAGGGATTGCGCTGTGTTTGGTTTGCAGTATAATTAGCGTCTTTTGTTCGTTGTTAGCATTAGGAAGCAGCGGCGCGGGAATAGGGACGATCCTGTTATCGGCTACGGGTATGATCCTTATGATCGTATCACTGTCTGATGATTCGAATTTTATAAAGGCAATTGATTATGCTGCGATAGGGTTTTATCTTTATGAAACTATGAGCCTTTTGGCAATAATTTTGTCTGCGGCAGCATATGTTGGAAAGAAGACAGTACCAGCAACAATACCTTACTCCGAATCAGTAACCGCTTCTGTCCCAAAACCGCCAACTCCCGTAAAGAAATTTTGCCCCAAATGCAGAAAAGCAAATGGGGAAGATGCTGCATTTTGCCGTTATTGTGGTACGGCGTTAAATAGGAAACTATCAAAATCGAAACATAATGGGGTAGATGCTCCGGTGCCTCGACCCAAACCAAAACCAAAGAAAGTTTGTTTTTGGTGCGAAACGAAAAATGATGCTGATGCGGTGGTGTGCCATATCTGTGGCGCATCCTTAGAAAGAGAAAAAGACTTCATAATATAAAAATGAAAAATGGTTGCTTATTGCGAGAATTAACTAAGTCCCCGGTTCGTAAGAACCGGGGACGCAAACGTTTTAGTTTTCCGTGGGCTTCATGGTTGCGGCGCGAAATTCAGGAAGAAACCGATAAGCGAAGAAAGCATATTCCGGCTTCACGATCCTTCTTGATGCTTCAATTCTATTAGAATCACTTCAGGGCGATTGTTGATACGAAATGGAATGATACTGTTTCCAATTCCCCTGCTGACGATCATACCTGTACTTCCGTCCTCGTATAGTCCGGCATCGTATGTTGGGAAGAAGCCTTGATTGGGAGCCACCAGACCACCGACGAAGGGGAATCTGAACTGGCCGCCATGGGCATGACCGGACAGTACAAAATCGATGTTGCTTTCCACATAAACATCAAATAACTCCGGTCTGTGAGACAGCAGAATCGTGTAAGTATTATCTTCAATTGACAATTCACGCAATTTGTCTTTCATTACTGTTGCGGAGTCTCCCGTCAAATAGTCTGTCTGAAAGCTCGGGTCGTCTACACCAAGAATTGCGATCCTTTCTCCCGAACGTTCAAGTTCCAAACGTTCATTTTCAAGAACCAGAACACCCAATTCCGCTAAACCTTCCCTGAGCGCATCGTATTCGGACACCCTCGCCTCGTGGTTGCCGGTCACATAGTAGCAAGGCGCGATTTTTACGGCTTCTTCCGCAAACCGCAAAGCAATCCCGATATCGGTGTTGCGAGAGTCTATCAAGTCTCCGGTAATCGCGATAAGATCTGGCTTGGAAGATTTCAGCATGGACAGAAGGTTTTCGTTATCATCCCCCATTTCCGCATTATGCAAATCAGAAATGTGGGCAATGCGATAACCGTCAAACCCGCTGGGGATACGGGTGGTCGATATGGTATATGTGTTCAGTTCAAGAGCGGTGTTGCCCCAGGCTATCCATATTATCAGGGATAACAGGATAGCTGCGGCAACTGCAAGTGCAGGCATTCTCTTTTTCACGGTCATGGCAACCTCCTTCGAAAGAATCATACGCATTGTCATCCGTTTGCCTTTGTGCATATGAAAGAACCCAACATATCAAAAGATATGTTGGGTTATCATAACGTATCAGTCCATGGGCTTCATGGTGGGGATTAACAACCCACATGAATCATCTAACTTCATCTTGTTTCATCTTACACCCTTTGCCACAAAAGTCAATAGATTTTTCAACTTTTTTGTTCCATCTTGTTTCATCATGTGTTATGCAAATGGGGTAGTAATTGGGGTAGTAGAGTGTATGCTACCGATATAAACACGAAGATACTTTTTGAAGGGAAACGGGGCTAAAACATAGTGAAACAAACTTGTTTCCTAGATATATCTTTTCTCATTTGTTCCGCCTAGTGCATATATAGGTCACAATAAGTCTATTAAGTTTTATTTACATACGATACTCAGCGCTTTAGTAAATACATCTTTGTTGTCCACAACAATAATTGCCAGTTTTTCTCTTACCCGCGAAACACCCTGGAATAATAATTGCCTATATAAATAATTGGGATTTGGATGCTCGTAGGCTCTTAACTTCCCATTTTCATCGTAAGCAAAAGTGTTGTCTATCAGCATAACAACTTTTTCGAATTCTTGTCCGATAACCGTATGTGTATTTCTCCCCTCGGAAAATGAGCTATAGCAATCAAATGTAGTCCAACGATAACTTGAACTAGTATAATTGATAAACGTGTAGCCGTTTTTAATGAAATGCTCTAGCAATAATGTGGCTTCAGAAGAATCATTGGCATATGTTATTTTGACGGACGAATAATCGGTTACGATATTATGAGAATGTAGATCACGTAACCGCTCGATAAACGATGCCAATTCTTTATTTGTCCGTATTTTATTTGTAAGACGGTATGTGGTACATCCTGGTAACGCTTCAATCTTTTTTGAAATTTGAGCACGTTGTTCACTTTGAGATAGTATTTGGTTGGCATCAAATGAGAAGATAATAGCCTTTTCTGTACTTTGCTCGATTAACAGATCAAATTGCTTAGAATAAAATCGATGGCTCTCATCAACAAGAATGAATTGGTAGGGGGTAAATTCAAAATCTGTATGTATTGCTTTGGCTGGCCAAATATCAACATTGACCAAGGTTTTGTTGAGTAGCTCTAAACCTTCAGGAACCATTCCGCAGTGAATTACACAACATTTTCCAATCTTTGAAAGTCTAACTGCTAAATCATAAAGGAGTAATGTTTTGCCTGTCCCCGGATCACCTGTTATGCCGAAGTAGGCGGTGCTATCTTTATGAATTTCATCAATAATTCTTTTTGAAACCTCCTCTTGCTGTGATGAAAGAAAGTATTCTTTACGAAGAAATCGTTCAGGCGTGCTGAGTGGAGAAATCAAAAAATCAGATGCTTTAAAAAGGTTTTCGATGTCATCACAATAAAAATCTTCTTGAGTCTGTAGTAATGTGTATATGTCCAATATTCCAACAGTGCTAAGCGTATCATGTTCGGATAATGAGTACAGTTTTTGATTGTCATAATCATAGGTAAATAAGTAGACTGGGCGGCAAAGGGAATTCAAATAATACTTGTTTTGCTTGAGTTGTTTTACTATTTTTTCTTCAGTAGATTTTTTCTTTAATTCTATATTAATAACATAATCTTTGCCAATGCGTAGCAAGTCAAACTCTTTAGAAATCTTCGGGATAGTAAAAGAATAGTAAAACGAGTTTAGTGTTTGAAGTGACTGAGATATATTTCCACTACATGACAAAATTAAGTCAACAAAAGACCGTAGTGTCGTTAGTTCCTCTGCTTTAGGCGACAGGCATTCCTTTCTATGTGATAACTGCTGTTCATATAGTGGAAAAACCTCAATATCCGCTATACGTGTAAGTTGGAATAAATTAACTGATTGCATACTATCATCCTATTCACTATTGTTTAGATCATTTTCCAGAGTCAAATGCGACGGCTCGATCTGAATGTTTTGCTTTTTATATTATAATGCAACCCTCTGCTTTTTCAACATAATCTAGAGAGAAATATCGAAAAGGCTGCATGAAAAAGTAGTGCTAGAGTGGATAGGTTATATGAAAAATGAATGGCGTAGTTTACACTGCGCCATTCATTCTATGTAATCATTTCGTTGTGTAATTAGTGTTCTTTATATACGAAATAGTGTCGCATTAGAAAAACAGCTCACATGCTACTGATATTCCCAATGGCTTACTTATATTTGCTTTAACTGATTCACAACAAATTCCGTCTCGATAAATTCCTTTGATCCACCTGCGTTTCCGCCATCAAGAATCAATGTCTGGCCACCAGCCTCATTTTCCTCGGTTGTGATTTGCAATCTAGGAATGCTCTTTACTTCCTCTTGCAAATCATCAATACGACTGCCAAATTCAACCCAATTTGTTCCACCATCATATGTTCCTGACTTCATTTCCTGTGCACCATTTTCTTGTCCCATGCCGGTCATAAACTCAACGATCTCAGTACAGATAGGCTCGTCCTTTATTTCGTTAAGTTCCATCAATTCAAACATCAACGAGCCGTAACCAACAAGGGTTAGCTTTGATGGATTTATAGCAGCCGCATCAAGCAATGCTTCTGATGAATGAATCAAAGTCCGTCTATAAAGATCAAAGATTTCTGTAGCAATGGTCATTGTCTTAAAGCCGGATAGTGATTCATATGGCTCTTTTTTCACCACTGCATCGTATGCTGGGTTTTGAAACATATTAACTACATACAGTATTACATATTGTCTATATGTCAGTTCAGATGCAATCTTAATCAGCATATTTGCCATTCGAGAATCTACTGTTTCATTGAATGGAAGGTTGGCATACAGGTTTCCTAAGTAGTTGAGTTTCTTTTCTTCATACTCTTTCTGGGCAGCTAGCAGTACCCCTTCTAGTATTTCCTCATTTGTAGGGCGCTCCTCACCGATGCCCTCAAAGAAAGAATCTGTACGAATCATTCTCCCCGCGACAAGATTTCTGCTTATTTTTTGATTAGCATACGTATATACTGCGCCTACTCTTTGCTCCTCTTTTGGCGACAGCATCCTATTCTTGATTTCATTGCCAACCAATTGAAAACCTTTTTCAAGAATTGTACCAGCAAGAGCCCCACCGACAGCGCCTAAAGGGCCTGCAACTGCCGTACCAATGGCTGCTCCTACTGCGGCCCCAGCAGCAGAGCCTCCCAGTTCTGTAGCTGTATCGATTGCTTTTTCCTTTATGTCTGCCATAGTAATACCGCTTCCCTTACTACTTACTGATACCCATTAGGAATTCTTCCAATTTATCCAACAGATAATCAGCAGCTTTATCACTCTTCAATTCAAGCATTTTGACTAGATCCTCATCTGTAACACTGAGAATCAATTTACCATGTTCTTTCAAGCAACCCTCTGCTGCAAATTTAGCAGCTTTTGAGAATCCTTTGCGGGAAATAATTATGGCAACATTTCTTAATGCAGCATCGAACAGATACTTTTCAGTAATATAAATGAGATTCTGATCAATTTCGTCTTTGTAATTTTTGAATTCAAACACCACAAAGTGAGAGTTATAGTGTTGCACTAACATTTGCCACAAGGGATGCATACTTTCCTCGTTGCTTTGATTTATCTTTAGAGATCCTATCAAATCCATCCGAAAGTGTTCATCGTTCGTCTTATGTTGGCTAGTCAATCTGTTGAAGTAATTAGCCTCAAAAAGGGAACGTAATATTGCTTCACAAATATTCTCATACTCACCCGAATTCTTTTGTCCGGTTTTGCAATCGCTTAGGCGCTGAAGAAGGTTATCAGTCTCACCCTCCTCTTTTTCGGCTTCCAGAACGATCTTATCCTCGGCAGGAATAAAAACTAGTTGTGCTTTCTCAGCTTCCGCAGAGACTTGTCCTTCAATATGGTCTATTGGAAAATATGTAATCTGAGATAGCTGTCTCAACAATGCAGGATCGTTTTTACAATAGAATACTAGATTTTCAATATCCCAGACAACAATTCGATACCGATCAAAAATTACATCTTTTTGAAAACTTGGTATTCTACTAAAAACTACAAGTAGTATTATTCCGTCTTCGGGAGCGATTCGTTTCATTCTGCGCATTACCATAGTGTTAAGTAGAGAATTGGCAGCTGAAGGAGAAACGACTTGACTTTTATATACCTTACATTCGACCCAAATTTTTTGATTTGGACTATACATAACCAAATCCCAATTGCTGTCTTGCTGGCTACCATTAGAATCGTCTTGAGCATATCCAAATTGCTTTAATAATTGCTTGCCGAATGATTCAACTGCTGGACCCAACGCCTTACTGTCCATTGCCGGGGTAAGCATTCCGTCATTAACGGCTTCCTTGTAGCTATATGAGAAAACAATTTCCTTTGGAGAAAACAACCTGCGTGGATGTTCAATGCTATTGGTTGCAAATACAATAATTGTTTTCTCGTTGTTATTCAGCAGTTCCTGAACAGTTTTTTGCGTACCCGCATCGAAGAAGACTATAAACTGAAACTCCTTCTTTATTTCGCTTACATGCCTATATAACCACTGCTCGGTTTTTACTATGGCATTATACTTATCGATCTGAACAGGACCCTCATAATCTCTATATAAGCTGTGTGAAATCTGCTCTTTAACATTCAAACTGCCTGTTATAACAAGGATTTTATCTACCCCTTGCTTTCTCAGTATTTCTACAGTTTTTACTAAAACGATTCCTTTACCACAACCAACCGGCATTTCAACAACCATGTGCTTTTGATTGTTTTTTAGTGCTTGCTGGATTGCTTCAACCGCCTTAATCTGATGCGGCCGCAAATGAATATCTTTCATTCTTCTCCCCCTTTCTACTATTGCGTTTTTCTATTGTATAAATTATATCGCTATTTTACATTATTCGCAACCCAAAATAGATCACTTAACAGGTTAGTACCAAGATTCCACGTCAGAGTGAAGAACCGACATATTCGAAGCTTATTTATGTAAGAATGGGATTATCATGTATTTTGATTCGCTCCTTCATATTCTCTCCATGCAAGAAAGTGCTTCAAAATGCATTTCCGTTGTAACATGAGTATAGATGTTTATCGTTGTTGATATATCGGAATGTCCCAAGATATCCTGGATCAGTTTCATATTCATTCCGGATTCGCACAATC
>CAYLPQ010000064.1:0-10305 GCA_964385605.1 uncultured Oscillospiraceae bacterium
TTTCTTTTTTGTAAAGCTCTATTGTTGGTTACCCCAACATTTATTATAGAGCCTTTTTTATATTGATTCTGCCTGAAAATTGTGGTAAAATAAAAGAAAATTTATGTTAAAAGAAGAAAACCGCCATATAGGCGGATTTCTTCAAGTTTGTGTAGCAACAAATAAAACAGAGTATGCAAATTAAAAAAGTGCACCAACAAAAGTTGATGCACCAAAAAATGCATAACTCTTGTTTGTTACCACACAAATCATTCGGCATATCACAAGGAATGCACAAATAGAGAATGCATTTTTTTGCGAAAACAAAAAACATTCTCTTGCAATATGCACTATTTGATTTGCGTGGCAGAAGTATTATATCATAAGTTTCTATAATAGTCAATATTTTGTAAAATTATAAATAAAACCAATATAACAGGAGGAAGAAATTATGGTATCAGAAAGAATGTATGACCTCGGCAGTCGCAGAAGTGAAATCCGTGAGCTGTTCGAGTACGGATTAAAAAGAAAAGCAGAAATCGGTGCTGAAAACGTGTTTGACTTCAGCCTTGGAAACCCCAGTGTTCCCGCCCCCGAATGCGTTAAGGAGGCTCTCGCAGACCTTGTGCTGAATACAGACCCCGTGGCACTTCACGGTTACACTTCAGCACAGGGCGCACCTGATGTGCGTAAAAGCTGTGCTGATTATGTTAACGCAAGCTTTGGAACAAACTACACCGGAGATAATTTCTATATGACTGTTGGTGCGGCGGCATCTCTTACAATTTCTCTTTCCGCAATTGCAGAGGAGAAAGGGGAGGTAATTATCCTTGCGCCGTTCTTCCCCGAATATACAGTGTTTATTACACAGGCAGGTATGACACCTGTTGTTGTAAAATGCCGTGAGGAGGATTTTCAGATTGATTTTGACCTTCTGAAATCTGCAATCAATGAAAATACAAAGGCGATAATCATTAATTCACCCAACAATCCCTCGGGTGTTGTTCTTTCACAGAACACTATTGAAAATCTCGCCGCAGTTCTTAATGACGCACAGAAAAAGTACGGCAAGGATATATACATAATTGCAGATGAGCCTTACCGTGAGCTTGTTTATACAGAGGGAATGGTAGTGCCATTTGTTCCCAATTTCTACAATAACACGATAGTATGCTATTCTTTCAGTAAGTCTCTTTCGCTTCCCGGTGAAAGAATAGGCTATGTTCTTGTACCCAACACCATGAATGACTGGCAGAAGGTGTACTTTGCAGTATGCGGTGCAGGCAGGTCGCTCGGCTTTGTATGCGCCCCAAGTCTTTTCCAGAAAATCGTTCCAAAATGTATCGGTAAAACAGCTGATATTTCTGTTTATAAGAAAAATCGTGACATCCTTTGCGATGCCCTCGGAAAATATGGCTACAAGGTAGCACAACCTGACGGTGCATTCTATCTCTTTGTAAAAGCTCTTGAAGAGGATTCACGTGCTTTCTGTGAAAATGCGAAGAAGTACGAGCTTCTTATAGTGCCTGCTGACAGTTTTGGCTATCCCGGTTATGTAAGAATTTCCTATTGTGTTTCTACAGAAATGATAGAGAAGGCGCTTCCTTCGTTTGAAAAGCTTGCAAGGGATTACAAATAATGCAGGAGGCTTAATATGAAATTACAAGGGTTGAAAATTAATTTTCTCGGTGACAGTATAACACAAGGCATTGGTGCAAGCGGACCTGATGCGGTTTATCATGCGGTTTTAAAGAGGGAAGCCGGCCTTTGTGAAGCCCGTAACTACGGAATAAGCGCAACAAGATATGCCAAACAAACCAGTGGAACTATTATCCGGGAATGGGATGAATATGTTGATACAAACTCATTTTGTGAAAGATTTCATAAAATGGATGATGATGCAGACCTGGTTGTTGTCTTTGGCGGAACTAATGACTACGGTCACGGAAGTGCTCCCATCGGTGGATTTTCTGACCGCACACCCGATACGTTTTACGGTGCGTGTCACTATCTTTTCAGCGGACTTGTTAAAAAATATCTTGGTAAACCGATTGTCATTATGACTCCGCTTCACAGATGTGATGAAATGCTTCCGAATAAATCATCCGTTACAGGGCCGTATTTACCGCTGAAAGGTTATGTGGACATTATTCGTGAGGTAGCAGAATACTATTCTCTTCCGGTGCTTGACTTGTATAAAAACAGCGGACTGCAGCCGGAAATCGCTGAAGTAAGAGAAAAATATGTGCCGGACGGACTTCATCCTAGTGATGAAGGAAATAGAATAATTGCAGAAAAACTTAAAGCATTTCTTGAAATTCTTTAAAATATAAAGGCCTGAAACAAAAGTATCGTTTTCAGGCTTTTATATTTTTTGGAAATCTATCCGAGCATTACATCTAATAGCATCATTACGGCAAATCCGGATATAATGCCCATAGTGGAAAAATATGGGGAGGAGCGCTGATGCTTCTGACATTCCGGAATGAGCTCATGTACAGCAACGAGAATCATTGCTCCTGCAGCAAATGAAAGAGCATAGGGGAGGATAGCCTCTATATACACGACTAACGCAGCGCCGATTACACCCGCAACAGGCTCGACCATTCCCGATGCCTGCCCGATGAAAAAGCTCTTTCGTCTTGAAAAACCTTCTCGGCGAAGAGGCAGCGAAACAGCCGCTCCTTCCGGGAAATTCTGCAGGCCGATTCCTATCGCAATAGTTATTGCTCCCATAAGTGCCTCGGGAGAAGAATTGTTTAAAGCACCGAATGCTACACCAACAGCCAGCCCTTCGGGAATATTATGAAGAGTGATTGACAGCACAAGCATTATAATACGGTTTATCCGTGTGTTTTTGCTTTGGGTAGATTTCCCCTGATGCAGCCTTGCAAACGTAACTGTTTTGTCAGAAAGCCACATAAAAACAGCTCCTGCAAGAAATCCGGATGTAGCAACTATATAAGCAGGGATGGAGGAATATGCTTCAGCCTTTTCAATTGCCGGCTCAAGAAGCGACCAGAAGCTTGCCGCTATCATAACTCCTGAAGCGGCACCCATCATGAAATTCAGTATTTTAGGATCGGGAGATTTAAAAAATGCAACTGTAAGCGCACCCAGAGCGGTTACAAACCATGTCCCCAGGGTAGCAATCAGTGCAAGTAAGACATAATTATCCATAGTTCACCTCCAGTATCAGTATATTCAGAGTTTGCAAATCAGTGAAAACAAAATATACGACAAAAACCGTAGTTGACTTTTTCAGGAAAAAAGTATATTATTATAATTGGTGAACCGTATGATAAAAAAAGTAATTTTGTGGATACTTATAATCTGCTGTATGGGGATGATATTCTTATTTTCTGCGCAAAAGGCAGAAGAATCAAGAAAAACCAGTGCAGGATTAATAACCGCAGTTGTAAAATTTTTTGATTTTGATAATTCACTTACCGAAGCAGCTATTCGGGAAATCAGAGGAAACCTTACATTCGTTGTGCGTAAGGCAGCGCATTTTTCAATCTATGCAGTGCTTGGGCTTCTTATATATCTGCTTTTGTGTGAATATAATTTTTCAGACAGGAAAGCTAATATGCTTTCAGTGATTATATCTATGCTGTATGCTTGCAGTGATGAGTTTCATCAATGCTTTGTTGACGGCCGTTCAGGCGAGTTGAGGGATATAATAATTGACACTGTCGGTGCATTTACAGGATGCAGTATTATATGGTTTCTAAAAAGGAAAATATTCAAGGAGGAAAAGTAATGGATTATATGTCAGTTTATAACGAATGGAAAAACTTCGATGCTTTGGATGCTGAATTAAAAAATCAGCTTGACAGTATCGCAAATAATGATAAAGAAATCGAGGACAGATTTCATAAGTCACTTAATTTCGGAACAGCAGGTCTTCGCGGAATACTCGGTGCCGGAACAAACCGTATGAATATTTATACAGTAGGCCAGGCAACCCAGGGACTTGCAGAATACATAAAAAAGAACGGAGAAAAGGATAAAGGTGTTGTGATTGCGTATGACTCACGCATTATGAGCCCTGAATTTGCGCTTGAAGCTGCAAAAATTCTTTGTGCAAACGGAATTAAGGTGTATCTTTTTGAGTCCCTGCGTCCAACTCCTGAATTAAGCTTTTCTGTGAGACATCTCGGATGTACGGCAGGTATTGTAATAACTGCAAGTCATAACCCTGCAAAATATAACGGATATAAGGTTTATGGTGAAGATGGTGCACAGATGGCGATTGAAGCGGCAGATGCTGTAACAGAAGAAATCAGAAGCATTGATATGCTCCGCGGTGTTAAGAAAATGGAAGAGAAAGAGGCACTTTCTGCAGGACTCCTTACTTATATCGGCGAAGAAGTTGACAGGGAGTATCTTAAATGTGTATTTGACCGCAGAGTTAATCCTAACGCAGTAAGCGACGTTGCAGATGACTTTACGGTGGTATATACACCTTTTCACGGTAGCGGTAATATGCTTGTCAGAAAGATTCTTGAAATGTGCGGCCTTAAAAATCTTATCGTCGTAAAAGAGCAGGAGCAGCCTGACGGTAATTTCCCAACAGTTAAAAGTCCCAATCCCGAGGATAAGGAAGGCTTCAATATTGCTATAGAGCTTGCAAAGAAAAATGACACGGACCTTATTATCGGCACTGACCCCGATAGTGACCGTGTTGGTATCGTTGTAAGAAACAGTGCTGGAGAGTATGTTACTTTTACAGGCAATCAGGTTGGTGCACTTCTTACAGATTATATCCTTTCCCAACATAAGGAAGAGGGAACTATGCCACAAAACCCTGTTGTTATAAAGTCTGTAGTATCTACCGAAATGATTCGTCCTATTGCAAAATACTACGGTGTTGAAATGATGGAGGTTCTTACAGGATTTAAGTTTATCGGCGAAAAAATCAAAGAATATGAAAGGGATAATTCTCACAGCTACGTATTCGGATTCGAAGAAAGTTATGGTTACTTAAGCGGTACTTATGCCCGTGATAAGGATGCTGTTGTTGCTTCCATGCTTATTGTTGAAATGGCGGCATGGTATAAAAAACAGAATATGACCTTATTTGATGCTATGGATGCCTTGTATAAAAAATACGGATACTTTGTTGAAAAGGGTATCAGTATTGTTGAGGAAGGGGTAGAGGGTCCCGCAAGAATTGCCGCAATGATAAACAAAATCCGCAACAATTGTCCCTCCGAGCTGGGCGGTCTCCATGTTGATGCTGTAAGAGACTACACTGTTGGTCTGATTAAGTATGCTGATGGCACTGAAAAGAGCACAGGTCAGCCAAAGAATAATATGCTCTATCTTGAACTGGAGAACGGAAGTGGCTGGATTGCAATTCGTCCCAGTGGTACAGAGCCGAAGCTCAAACTCTATTTCGGTTACAGTAATAAGGATAAAGCTGTTGCGGAAAACACTATTGCAGAGCTTATGCGTGATACTGAAGAGAAGATAAAAGCTTAATTTAAAGGCACAGAACGGAATATTCCGTTCTGTGCCTTTTGTTATGTTAATGTTTTCCTATAGTATAAAAAACTAAAAAGTGATTTTCTTTATGAAAAATATGGACACAGTAAAAATTCTGTGTTATACTATAATAGCTACGTATCTTAATACTATTAACCGACAAAAGTTTGCGTTTGGTAAAAACGCAGGCTTTGATTTTCATGCTTTTGTCGGTGTGAGATGCGTAGCAGCAATGTCGGAGCTGCGTTTTTCGTGCGTTGGCTACGGTCAACGCACTTTTTAATTATGGAGGGTTTGACAATGAAGAAACATATCACCACTTTAGTAATAGTACTAGCTATACTTTCACATATAGGAAATGTATTTGCAGCAGAGGAAACAATTCCTACTTTTAACTGCTATCTTGCAGATTATACTATAAACAATAGTAGCTTGTATGATTTTTATAAAAATGATTATTACGGAATATACAGAAACTATGTTGATAACGGCAAAAAGAATCCTGCATTTTGGGCAGGACTGGTTACTTGGGAAATCGTCACATTTCAACTTTCGGATATTGCAGAAGAGAATAATAAGCGGGTCGGATTTTATGAAACTATTTTGTATGATGTTATGTATCAGGGCAATATGAATGAACCTCTTTCTGATACATATAAAGAAATTGTTTCTTCTGTCAAAGCTAATTCATTGAAAAAATTATCAAAGTATATGGAAAAAGATCCTGTCCCTACTTTGGAAAGTAAAATTGGAAACTTATCGGAAGATGATAAAGCAATGTTATCCCAAACACTACAGACGGCAGAGGAATTAACTTCTGTATTTGAGGCTATTGGAAAAATCGAAACAGTAATTGGTTATGTAAACACTGTTGAAGAACTTATAGATAAGTTAGCGAAAACAGAAGCTATTATTGACCGAATAGAACAAAACAAAGCTACTCTGCAAAATATGAAGCAAAGTACAACAAACAGTGCATTTATTTCAGCTATAGATAATATGATGTTGGTGTGTGATGAGCAACTAACCTTTGAACAGGTCAAGAATTATTTTGTAGCTGAAACAACAGCAAGAGAGTTAAGCGAGCTTGTTTTGAAATCGGTTTGGAAATTCGTGCTGAAAAACCTTAATGGATATGGACTTGCACTTTCTGCCGGACAAGCCGGTGGAAAACTAATGTCAAATGCTTTGTTTTCTACTGATGAAAATTTGGAGTTGTACTATTCCTTAAATGCTTTAGCAGAATATGAAGATGCAATGAAAGCTGCTCTTAATATTGCTGAAAAGAATTATATAAAAAATCCGACAGATGAAAATGCAGTAGCTTTTAATGAAGCATATAAACTGTTGTTACAAACTCATATATTAGGTGTTGAAGCAGCTAAAAAGGTGGTTGTATTTGAAAATGAAAGCGGATTGGTTAATTCTCTTATTACGCTTTTAACCAAAGATGATTATAGTAAGGCTGTTGCAGATTTAGATGAATTAAAAGCCGGAATGACAAAAACCTTGTCAACATTATATGGCAATGTTTATAATTTGTATATTAAACAGTATGGTGCAGAAGCTGAAGCTTTGGGATTACTACCCAAAACTTTGCCTACTGATGAAGAGTATAATAGTGCCTATACTTTCCTTTCTAATTTTAGTAGTGATGCAAAAGGTGTAACTTTTTCAAAGGATTATACATTAACAGAGGACAGAACAATTTATGGTAATGTTTCTCTTACAGGAGGAACTTTAAATCTTAATGGATTCAAGCTCACAGTTGCTGGCAACCTCACGCAAACGGGTGGTAAATTGAATGTAGGAAATGGAATGCTCAAAGTTGGTGGAAACTATCGTGCATATTATGGAATATTTGACGCAGGAAGCGGCCGAACAGAAGTAGGGGGGGATTTTATATATACTTCTGGCGATACTTCTTCGTTTGTAATGACACAAGATGAAGCATATGTGCTCGTCTATGGTAATTTCGAAATTGATACTCGCTATAATAGAGGTAATATAAAAGCTGGCACAATGGAATTTAAAGGGAATTTTACGCAAAAGGATTTGTGGGAAACATTTCCGGCAGAAGGAACTCATAAGGTAATATTTTCTGGTGATGGAGAACAACTGGTGTCATTCGAATCTACAAGTTCCTGCTTTAATATATTGGAATCTAAAAATGATAAATTATATTTCGAAACTGTTGTTGTAGTTAATGAAATTCGTGGAAATTCAATGTTTGATACATTAAAGATACAAAATACAACTTTTTCTGATGGAGTAAAAGTAAATGTTGCGAATAGTTTGCATTCCTACGGATATATTGATATGAATAATGCATCAATTTTTGTGGGTGGAAATTTGAATTTAAATAGTGACATTACACTGAATAATAGTACACTTTCAATCAAAGGAGGTGTAAATCAAAACAAGGGTAAATTGAATGTAGGAAATGGAATGCTCAAAGTTGGTGGAAACTATCGTGCATATTATGGAATATTTGACGCAGGAAGCGGCCGAACAGAAGTAGGGGGGGATTTTATATATACTTCTGGCGATACTTCTTCGTTTGTAATGACACAAGATGAAGCATATGTGCTCGTCTATGGTAATTTCGAAATTGATACTCGCTATAATAGAGGTAATATAAAAGCTGGCACAATGGAATTTAAAGGGAATTTTACGCAAAAGGATTTGTGGGAAACATTTCCGGCAGAAGGAACTCATAAGGTAATATTTTCTGGTGATGGAGAACAACTGGTGTCATTCGAATCTACAAGTTCGTATTTTAACAGTATTATCAATAGAAATCCTAATGGTGTTATATTTTGTGAAAATATAAAATTTACTGAACACAAAATAGAGTATCCAATATTTGATATATCCTTTGTAACAAATTGTGCCACCTTGATTGAACCAACCCAAATTGCATACGGCGAATTTTTAGAAAAACCTCAAGTACCATCAAATGTGGATTTGAATTTTGTTGGCTGGTATGTTGATGAAGAATTAACAACACCATATGATTTTGATGCAGAAGTCAGAAAAGACCTTGTACTTTATGCGAAATGGTCTGATGAATTATTTGCATTTAATGAAGCAACATATTCTGTTGATAACAGAACTATCTTTGCATCAGTAGATATTGCAGATGAATTACAAGAGAAAAATGGAATAGTTATAATTGCTGTTTATAACGGAGATTCTTTTGCTGATGTATATTATACAGATGTAATAGGAACTGTAAATCATACTTTTAATAGTATAGATGCTATTGAAAATAGTTATACCATTAAAGCATTTTGTTTGTCTGATTTGGAAAAAATTATACCACTATGTGAATCTATTTCAACAACCGTACAATAATATAATATAGTAGAGCTAAAAGGACATCGGGCCAAATTACCTTGATGTCCTTTTAGTATGTATTTGTTTAAATTACCTTTAATATTTTTGGGGCAAGAATAGTTGTGAATTATAATTCTATTCTGAACTTAAAATAAAAATTGTCAGTTAATCATTTTAAAATATCTTGTTTTGCTAAAATGTTGACTTTTTACAAAAATAGTAATATAATTCCTAATAATGTTAATATTGAAAAGGAAAGATAAATATGACATATCGCAGACTATTTTCTTTAGTATTGACTCTTGTGGTACTGTTTTCATTTTCTGCCTGCAGAAAAGAGGATTCGAACAGAACTCCAAAAGAAGCTGTAGAACAGCTTGTTGAAAGTAAAAATGCCGCTGAAGCAGTTGAAAAAATTCTGGCAAATATGACTCTGGAAGAAAAAGTTTATCAGATGATGTTTGTAGCTCCTGAAGATTTTGCCGGTGTAGATGTGGTAATTCAGGCAGGAGAAACTACGAAAAAAGCAATAGAGGAATACCCCGTAGGCGGTATTATATATTTTGCGCAGAATCTTAAGGACCGTGAACAGACAATTAAAATGATAAGTAACACACAAAGCTATTCTAAAATTCCTCTCTTTATCAGTGTTGATGAGGAGGGGGGCAGAGTGTCACGACTCGGCTCAAATCCTGATATGGGAACTACCAAACAGCCACCAATGCTTGAAATAGGAAAAACGGAAGATTCAACTAAAGCATATGAAACAGGCACTATGCTCGCAAATGACCTTAAAGCTTTGGGATTTAATGTAGATTTTGCGCCTGTTGCTGATGTTCTTGTCAATGAAAACAATACGGAAATCGGAGACAGGTCTTTTGGTTATGATCCTCAAATTGTGACTGCTATGGTGGAGAATGCAGTAAAAGGATTTCAGGATAACGGTGTAAGTGCAACTCTCAAGCATTTTCCGGGAGCAGGAGCGACAACGGTTGATTCGCATACAGGATATTCTGCAAACCCCCGTTCAATGGAGGAACTTGAAGGAAACGAGCTTTTGCCATTTGTTTCAGGAATTGAAGCAGGTGCAGATTTTGTTATGGTGTCGCATATGACTCTTACCAATGCAACAGAGGAGAAGCTACCCTGTTCTGTATCGGAAGAAGTTATTCAAGGTATGCTTAAAGAAAAACTGGGTTTTGAAGGAATTGTTATAACAGATTCATTCAGAATGGGAGCAATTACCGACCACTATACTTCTGCTGAAATAGGTGTAATGGCAGTCAAAGCCGGAAATGATATGATTCTGATGCCAAAAGATATGATAGCTACTCATAAAGGCATTCTGGATGCTGTAAACAGTGGTGAAATCAGCGAAGAACGTATTAATGAAAGTGTAAGAAAAATCCTTGAAAAGAAAATAGAAAAAGGATTGTGGAACTAAAAAAGGGGCTGTAGCAAAACGATTTTTTAAATCGGGTTGACTACAGCCCTGTT
>CAYLPQ010000065.1:0-10303 GCA_964385605.1 uncultured Oscillospiraceae bacterium
AAATAATGGGCGATATGTCATTTATACAAAGTAAGTTTTGTTGATTCATATTTTAAGCTTTTATACCGTCGTCCTTAATTCCGCACTTAGCCGAACAGCATTAATCCGAACCTGCCTTAAACAGTGAAATTTTAGCACCTTTTAGCTTGTCGTCCTTGAAAGGCGTCACAGGGCACGGACTAAAAACCGTTTGCCAGCAGCGGAAAATGATGCAAACGGTTTTTCCGCTAACAAGCATAAAATATGAATCAACCGTAGGTTAGCGCTGTAGTTAGTTTACGTATAACAGACTACGCACAAACAGTAAGGTTAAGAAAAATACATTGACAGTTTCCGTAAAACCGCTTGTATCAGTTTCATTTGCTGACAAGCGGTTTTAGTCTGTCCTACGGCAATAAGTTTGCCGTTACAGACGGCGGAATAAAGGCAATGTGTTTTTCTTAACAAAGACCACTATTTAATTTTTTGACACGTCATATATTAATTGCGCCCCTGCGAGGTCGTTTTAAAGGGGTGCGGGGGAAATACGAAATCCCTCGCGTTTTTGGTACTTTTTGCTCCAAAAAGTACATAGCTGTTTTGCTCTAAAACGAGAAAAAACTTCCCCTAGAAGTCTTAAGGGGAAGTTCACGTAGTGTTTTACTTATTAGCTAAATTTTTGACAAGATTTTCTATCATTTCAAGTTGTTCATCATTTAATTGTTTTAAGTATTCGTTAATTTTATTTATTTTTGTAGGATTAGTAGAATTGAATTCAAAAAAATCGCTCATAGTTATACCGAGATATTCGCAAATATAGGAAAGTCCAGCTAATGAAGGAGTTGCATTTCCGGTTTCAATGTGATTTATATAATTGGGGTTTTGTCCGATTGCTAAACTCATTTCACGGGCAGAAACATTTTTCTTAGTTCTAAGTGTAGCAAGACGTAGAGAAATATCCTTTTCATCCATAACATTCACCTTCTTTATGTTATATTGTACCTTACATATAACGAAATAATACAACTTAAAAAATCTCGTTTATATTGCAATGCGACAAAATAAGTGGTACAATAACGGAAGATACCATTTAAAAAGTGAGGTTCATATTGTGGAGAGGAATAAATCAAATACCTGTTGCTTTTTTGGGCATAGAAAGATAATTGTTACGGATGAATTAATAAGTCGTTTGCAAAAGATAGTTGAAGAACTAATCATAGGGAAAAAAGTTAATACTTTTTTATTTGGAAGTAAAAGTGATTTTAATGATCTTTGTTTAGATGTTGTAACAGAACTTAAAAAGAAATACCCTCACATAAGAAGAATTTATGTTAGGGCGGAGTTTCCTTATATTGATGAAAGTTATACGAAGTATTTTTTGGAAAAATATGAACATACATATTATCCTCAAATTATAGAAAATTCAGGTAAAGCAACATATGTCGAACGTAATTATGAAATGATTGATAATAGCAGCTACTGCATTATTTATTATGATGAAAACTATATGCCTCCAAGACGAATGAACAGTAAAAAGGATTTGTTTGATTATCAGCCTAACAGTGGAACAAAAATAGCTTATGATTATGCCGTTAAGAAAAACAAATTGATTTTGAACATAATTTAAAAGCAAAATGCACGCTTTGGGGCTGTACCCAAAGTGTGCATTTTATATTACTTACTATACTTCTCAAGCAGATAATCACAATTAATTACCTTTTCACAAATGCCGAATCTGCTGAAATAGTAATGATTTGCTGCCTCAAAGCCGATTGCAGGATTCTTATTCATAAGCTTAAGCATATTCATAGCATTTTCCTTTTCATCAAGAACTACATTGTAAAGATCCTTGTTTGAAGCAACGTTGTTGCGCAAACAAACATACTTAATATGGTTAAGGGATGCTCTGAAAATGCTGTAGCCTGCCTCTGCCATGATGCGGATTTCTTCGTTTTCGTCATCTTTTATAAGCTCAAGACCCTCTTTCCATTTAGTACAGAGCTTTTCAAACTGATTCTGAAAAACATCTTCAGGATAGGATGCGCGCCAATGGTGCAAAGCATCGTAAGCAAAGCATGTCATAGTAGCATCATACCCTGTAGGCTTTTCATAAAAGAGGGTAGACGGTCCTGCATTTTGCGGACCCACGTATGCGGTAGAAATGCAGGAGGGAAACTCACAGAACGCATCAGAGAATATCTTTGTTGCCTTTTTCATATTGTCACTGATTTCAGGGATTCTGGCATTCTCAAAGAAATATTTACACGCATACAGAAGATTCATTGAGGGGTATCCGCCGAGTGTCCAGCTTAACTGAATGTGGTCAACACCTTCCTGGCGAAGTCTTGACATCATCTGATCAATCTTGTCAAGAACGGGGAGAGCAGGAACTGTAGAACATTCCCAGGTTGTGTTAATCTGCACCTTTGCTATTGTTTCAAGTCCTCTTTCTTTTGCTCTTTTCCACATTTTAAGAGATCTTTCTCCGGGTCCGATTATATTTAATGAGTAGTCGCTGAGTGTGTTTTTTACTCCGCCTATTTCATAAGGAATTTTAGCTTCGCAAATGCTTTCTACACCTACGCGCTCTGGAAGATGATCAATAACATCATATCTCGTTTCAATGGGATCGCAGTCCCATGTGTAGTCAAATACTTTTATTTCGGGATTTACTCTGTCAACTCCCTCACGGATTGTCTTGAAAAGCTCTCCGATTACTTCACCAACTGTTTTGTCTTTGCATCTAGGGCAGTTACATTTACCGTTCTCGTGAACATGTGAATAACAGTTTGTAAGATTTTCGCTCTTTGCCATACATATAAAACCGCCGATAAGTGGAGCTGCATTGCAGATTGTTTCAAGCGCGTCCTTTATGTAGTCCTGAACTTCTTTTGTAGAGGTACACATACAGATATGTTTGTCATCTTTTTCGTGACCTTTTATATTGGGATAGCTTTCAAAAAATGCCTTATTCATGCTGCGGGGTTCATTAAGGTATAAATATACTTTTATACCGTATTTGTCGCATCTTTCGGTAAACTTTTTCAGGTTTGAAAGACGTTCTTCATATCCCTTTGAAAGCTCTTTGTTAAAGGGAAATTCGGAAAGCATATAAAGAACACCCTGCATATATATTCCGTTAACACCCACACGGCTGTAGCTTTCAAGAAGCTGGTCTGAACAGTATTCCTTGCTGTCAACGTCAAGACACTTCTGATAAAGACCGGAGAACAGGTAGATTATTCTTGAACCAAAGTTTTCTTTGCCCGAGAACTCTACGTCGGGCATTATAAATTCAAACTGGAAAGGCTTTTTTCCCTCAAGGGAAAGGGTATCCATAGACATCTTGATTCTTGCAAGCTGTGCCTTGTCCTCGTCAGTAAGGGGTTTCCAGGAAAGCTCTTCGCAGTCAGGCTTTGCGGAAAGTTTAATGTCGAGGAAATCTTCTTCGCGGAGGAGAATTGCAAGCTCGTCTGCATCTGTTTCAAGGAGTTCTATAAGCTGCTCATAGGGAAGAAGATGCCACATAGCGCGGATGATGGTTATGTAACCTTTTTTCAACCATACATCACTTTTCTGGTCTTCGTATATGCCCATTGCCATACCGAGTTCTTTAATATTGTTGGGGGTAGTATCGAGAATTTCCGCAATTTTTTCATAAGTAAAGAATTCAAGTGCGCGGAAAACAAAAGCACATTCCTTTGTGGGAAAATGATTAAAGTCAACAGGCTTTTTGCCTATTTTGGGTAATTCAAATTTCATTTTCTTTTCCTCCTCAAACTTTCTCGATGTAACCATATTTTTCAAGGAATTTGAAGTATTCAAGATGTGCTTCAATGTCCTTATCAGATGTTTTATAACCGAACGTTGCGTCAAATAAACGAATTACCTCAAACACACTTCTTTCGGGTGACAAAAGCGCCCATACAAGCTCATAAGCCATAGGCTGCCATGTCCTTTCGCTTGCAGGCACACGTGCCTGTGAGAAAGGAATTCCCTTTGATATAACGCGGTAACGGATACTGTCAGCCTCTTTTTCCGTATCTGTCAATTCGCGGTCGGGAAGTGAGTTCAAGAAATTGTCTGCCCAGTGCTTGGGAAGTGCGGGAGTTACAATACCGGGGAAGAAACGATTGAAGGAATCCATTCTTCCCATATAAAGCATTTCTTGAGCCTTGTTACGCCAAGCGGCATCGGTTTTGTTCATCCGTTTCATTGCTACTCTGCCGGCATTATAATTCTTTTCCTTTTCAAGCCAGTCAGCCGCAACTTTTTCAAGCTCTTTGGCTACTTCTGTAAGCTGATCTCTGTCACTGCAAATCATTACTGCAGTGTATGCGGCAAGCATAGGAACAAGCTTTTTGAGCTTTTCAGGCTCAACCGCGTCAAAAATAGGTGCGTCACAGTGATGGTAATTACTTCTTCCCACACAGCCACTTACACACCAGGTTGAGGGAATGTCAACCGTGGGGTCACTCATCCAGCAATCGTCTGACATACTTCCGGTGTTAAATCTGAAGTAGACGTCAGGACAGAATTTGTGCATTGCTTCGTTAAAGAGCATATCTCCGAAGAACGGAAGAGAGAGCGCCGACATAGTAATTGAAAAACCTGTGTTCAGAGTAGTGGATGCCTGACAGGTAAAGCTGTCGATGCTTGCAGCCGCAAGAATTTTTTTGTTGTGCTGACTAAAGAAAGCCGCATACCCATAACGTTCCATAGAGAAAATCAGGCGGAGTGTCTTTTCAGGCTGTGGTAAAACACCGTCTTCAATAAGTTTTTTCAGCATAATTGCAACTTCCACACCTACGCCGAAGCCCTGACAGTCATCCGTATGGAAAGGTTCATACAGATGTCCGAGAAGTGCAAATTCATCCTCGCTTTTACCGGGGATTGTTGCTGTTACCGTATAAATTTCACCGTCGTAAATTTTTGTATTCATTACACCGTGGAGTGTAACCTTGCCTTTTGCAAGCATCTGAATAAGTTCAATACCTTTTTTAGGTGTAACACAGAAGATGGGGGCAACCGGGTCTTCTTTCAGATGATACCAGCCGATATGACCGTGACCGTTAGTCCAGGAGGGTACATCAGGCTCGTGTTCGGTTGTTTCAAATGCGGCAAATACTATACCACTGCAGCCTGCCGCCGCAAGGTCACGGCAAAGAGGATGATGAGCCGGGAGATAACCTCTGTGAAATACAAATTTATCCTTGCAGTCAGGATTTTCGGGGTCAAGAGTAGCATAATCAACAAGCTCTGCAGTTACACCGCCCTCGGGAGTGGGAGCAGAATATTCCGATACATAAAGTGTTGAAATATCTGTATCGGCAATCATTTCACTTACAGGCTCAACTATCTCAAGTGTACAGCGACCGCAAAGGTCCCATGCCTGGGGCATAATAAAGTCAAAAGAAGCAGTTTCACCGTCAGCCTTATGTGTGATACGGCGGACATCTGAAAATCCCTCTTTCTTCAGAACTTCCTCACACCAGGCGGTAGAATTACGGAATACTGAATATCCGCGTGGCTTTTCCAGCCTGTAAAGTGTTTCGATGTTTTCCATAATACGTTCTTCAGAGTAAAGCTCGCGAAGAACATTATAAAGGTCGGGTTTAATGAACAAACTCATAACTGTTCCTCCTCATATTTTTCATTTTCGCTTGTAATTACATTTTACTTTTGTTATAATGAATTGTAAATGTACGGTGCAATCCTTTTTTTGTACCAAATTAGCATCGGGGGTGTTTTTGTGCAGTATCTTGATTCATTTTTTGCAAATCTGAATGTAGTTGTGCGTATTGCAGGTTTTCTGTCCTGCAAGGCAGGTGACGTATGGGCAGACAAAAATGCACAGTTTGAACAGAATAAGTTTTACTGCATAAAAAAAGGCACCTGTGTTATTACAATTGATGGCAAAGAGTATTACGGGAAAGAGGGCACTTGCTTCTTTATTCCTGCAAATAAAAAGAACAGCTATCGTAATATCAAAGATGCCGAGTTTGAAAAATACTGGTTTCATTTTGACTTGTACCCCGATAGTTCCCTTTTTGAGATGCTGAATCTTAACTATTGTATAGAGGTGGCAGACGATGCTATTCTCTGCCTCTGCAAGGAACTTTATGAAAAGTCCAACAGTGAAAAGCTTACAGATAAGCTTGACGCAAAAAGTCTTGCCATAAAAATTCTTTCTTTGTATATTACACAGTCCCATAAGGAGGTAAAGGTTTCACTCCCTGATACGGAGGAGAAGTTTTCTGCTGTTCTTTCCTATATAAATCAGAATTTGGGAAATCATATTTCAAATGAAGAACTCAGCCGGATATGTTATCAGCACCCCAACCACTTTGTGCGCTTCTTTAAAAAGAAAATGGGAACGACTCCGCAGAAGTATATTATGGAACAACGTATACTTATGGCAAAAAGGCTTATTGACCAGACCAACTTGAATTTTTCAGAAATTGCCGCACAGGTGGGACTTTGTGATGCACCGCACTTATATAAAGTGTTTAAAAAGCATTTCTCCCTTAATCCCCAGGAGTACAGAAGGACAAGTTACAGAAAATAGCCTAGTAACACGAAGAGAGTTTAATTCGCTCCGCACGGTAGTGTTTTTCCGTGCGGTTTTTGTTTAAATTCGCCTATTCGGTAAAAATATACTTATTTTCTGAATAAAATACTTGACATTACGGCAAAGCTTTGTTATAGTATTATAGTGCTATAGGTGTGAAAGTGGGCTTTTGCCGTATTTTTACAGCTGTCGCGTGTAAATTATATTATGGAGGTGAAATCATGCCAACCTTTAATCAGCTCGTCAGAAAAGGTAGGGAAACTGCAGTAGTAAAGTCTACAGCTCCCGCTCTTCAGAAGGGTCTCAACTCCCTTAAGAAGACCGCAACTGACCAAAGCTCACCGCAGAAGAGAGGTGTTTGTACTAACGTAAAAACACAGACTCCCAAGAAGCCTAATTCAGCTCTTCGTAAGATTGCCAGAGTAAGACTTTCTAACGGTATTGAAGTAACAAGCTATATCCCCGGTGTAGGTCACAACCTGCAGGAGCATAGTGTTGTTCTTATCCGTGGCGGTAGAGTAAAGGACCTTCCCGGTGTTCGTTACCACATCATCCGCGGTACACTCGATACTGCAGGTGTTAACGGTAGACTCCAGTCAAGATCCAAGTACGGTGCAAAGAGACCGAAGAAGTAATTTTTTCCGTGCGTATAACGCACAAGTGTGACGTACGGATTTATTATATATTTGTCGTTGCACTTACGGCGGCAGTGTGCCGCAGAGTACCTATGAATTCATTAAAAATTTTATGAAGGAGGGAAGAATAGTGCCAAGAAGAGGTTTTATTCCCAAAAGAGACGTATTACCGGATCCGGTGTACAATGACAAGGTGGTAACACGCCTTATCAACAATATCATGCTTGATGGTAAGAAGGGTACTGCACAGAAGATTGTGTACGGTGCTTTCGAAATCATTAAGGAAAAGACAGGTAAAGAACCTGTTGAAGTGTTCCGCGAAGCTATGGATAACATCATGCCCGTTCTTGAAGTTAAGGCTAGACGTGTCGGTGGTGCAACCTATCAGGTTCCCATGGAAGTTCGTCCCGAAAGAAGACAGACACTTGGTCTTCGTTGGCTTACAACTTACTCAAGAGCAAGAAGTGAGAGAACTATGGCTGAGCGTCTTGCAGGTGAAATCATGGATGCTACAAACAACCTTGGTTCAGCTGTAAAGAAGAGAGAAGATACTCACAAGATGGCAGAAGCTAACAAGGCATTTGCTCATTATCGTTGGTAATCTTTCTGTTTAGTTTTATAAGGAGGATATTATGGCTAGAGAATATTCACTGCAGAAAACCAGAAATATCGGTATCATGGCTCATATTGATGCCGGTAAGACTACAACAACAGAAAGAATACTTTTCTATACCGGTGTAAACTACAAAATCGGTGAAACTCATGACGGTAGCGCTACAATGGACTGGATGGAACAGGAGCAGGAGAGAGGTATTACCATCACTTCAGCTGCTACAACAGCTCATTGGAACGATCACAGAATCAACATCATCGATACCCCCGGACACGTTGACTTCACAGTTGAGGTTGAACGTTCTCTACGTGTACTCGACGGCTCTGTTACAGTATTCTGTGCAAAGGGCGGTGTTGAGCCTCAGAGTGAAACTGTTTGGAGACAGGCAGATAAGTATAACGTACCCAGAATGGCTTATGTAAATAAGATGGACATCCTCGGTGCGGATTTCTATAATGTTGTAAAAATGATGAAGGAGCGCTTACAGTGTAATGCCGTTCCGATTCAGCTTCCTATCGGTAAGGAAGACGAATTCAAGGGTCTTATTGACCTTGTTGAAATGAAAGCATACGTTTACTACGACAACCTTGGTAAGGATATCCGTCAGGAAGAAATTCCCGCTGATATGCTTGAACTGGCTGAACAGTACAGATCTGAACTCGTAGAGCACGTTGCTGAAACAGATGAAGAGCTTATGATGAAGTACCTCGAGGGTGAAGAACTCACCATCGACGAAATCAAAAAGGGTATCCGTACTGCTACAATCAATGTAACAATGATCCCTGTTTGCTGTGGTACTTCTTACAGAAACAAAGGTGTTCAGAAGCTTCTTGACGCAGTTGTTGATTATATGCCTTCACCCCTCGACATTCCTGCTATTAAGGGTGTTAACCCCAATACAGAGGCGGAAGAGGAAAGACCTGCAGACGATAACGGTCCCTTCAGTGCACTTGCATTCAAGGTTATGACAGACCCCTTCGTTGGTAAGCTCTGCTTCTTCAGAGTTTATTCAGGTAAGGTAGAGACAGGTTCTTATGTTCTTAACTCATCAAGAGATTCCAAGGAGAGACTTGGCCGTATCCTTCAGATGCATGCTAACTCCCGTAAGGATATCGACATTGTGTACAGCGGTGACATCGCTGCTGCAGTTGGTCTTAAGAACACAGGTACAGGTGATACACTTTGTGCAGACAATGCACCCATTATTCTTGAATCAATGGAATTCCCTGAACCCGTTATCCGTGTAGCTATC
Source organism: uncultured Oscillospiraceae bacterium (assembly GCA_964385605.1). Lineage (GTDB taxonomy): Bacteria > Bacillota > Clostridia > UMGS1883 > UMGS1883 > UMGS1883. The sequence goes on from CAYLPQ010000065.1 coordinate 9,051, forward strand.
GAGCCCAAGACTAAAGCAGGTCAGGAAAAGATGGGTATCGCACTTGCAAAGCTTGCAGAAGAAGATCCCACATTCAAGACTTATACTGACGAGGAAACAGGTCAGACAATTATCGCAGGTATGGGTGAGCTTCACCTTGAGATTATTGTAGACCGTCTTCTCCGTGAGTTCAAGGTTGAGGCTAATGTTGGTAAGCCTCAGGTTTCATATCGTGAAACAATCCGTAAGACTGTTGACCAGGATCACAAGTATGCTCGTCAGAGTGGTGGTAAAGGTCAGTACGGTCATGTTAAGATTATCGTTGAGCCCCTCGAAGCAGGTGCAGGCTACGAATTCGTTAACAAGATTGTCGGCGGAGCTATTCCCAAGGAATATATCCCCGCAGTTGATGCAGGTATCCAGGGTGCTATGCAGTCAGGAGTTCTTGCAGGTTACAACGTTGTTGACGTAAGAGTAACTCTTTACGACGGTTCTTACCATGAAGTCGACTCTTCTGAAATGGCATTCAAGATTGCCGGTTCTATGGCATTCAAGGAAGCCTGCAGAAAGGCTGACCCCGTTCTTAAAGAACCCATCATGCAGGTAGACGTAAGTGTTCCTGAAGAATATATGGGTGATGTTATCGGTGACCTTTCTTCTCGCCGTGGTCAGATCCAGGGTATGGAAGCAAGAAATGGTAGCCAGGCAATCGGCGCATATGTTCCGCTTTCTGAAATGTTCGGTTATGCTACAGACCTTCGTAGTAATACACAGGGTCGTGGTAGCTACTCAATGAGCCCCTCACACTATGAAGAGGTTCCGAAGAGCATTATGGATGAGGTTATCTCACTCAGAAGCAAGAATGACTAAGATTTTATAAAATTTTAGTTGATTTTAATTATTTAATGTAATATAATTAATACAATAAATCTAACCATTAAAGGAGGAATTCACAATGGCAAAGGCTACGTTTGAAAGAAGTAAGCCCCATGTAAACATTGGTACAATCGGTCACGTTGACCATGGTAAGACATCTCTTACCGCAGCAATCACAAAGGTTCTTGGTATGAAGGGACAGGCTGACTTTACAGCTTACGACCAGATTGACAAGGCGCCCGAAGAAAAAGCAAGAGGAATCACGATCTCAACTGCACACGTTGAGTACGAAACAGACACACGTCATTACGCACACGTTGACTGCCCCGGACATGCTGACTACGTTAAGAACATGATCACAGGTGCTGCTCAGATGGACGGTGCTATCCTCGTTGTAT
>CAYLPQ010000066.1:0-9616 GCA_964385605.1 uncultured Oscillospiraceae bacterium
AGGCTCCCTTATGCAAAGGGAGCTGTTGAACGCAGTGAAACTGAAGGATTGTTTTATTAATCACAATCCCTCCAAGTTGCTTTGCAACCCACCTCCCCTTACACAGGGGAGGCCTTTTATTTATTCTTTTCGTATATTAGCATCAAGCCTTTAAGCAAAAGATCCTCGTCAATGATAATATCATTCTTACAAAGAGGTACTATTGTCTTTGCAAGGCCACCCGTTGCAATAACGGTGCATTTCTCGCCAAGCTCTTCGTTAAATCTGTCGATAAGTCCGTCAATAGCACCTGCATTGCCATAAAGAATACCACTCTTTATACAATCAATTGTATTACTGCCGATTATCTTCTTCGGTTTTTCAAATGCTATTTTGGGAAGCTGCGATGTACGGTTGATAAGCGCATCGTGTGATACCGCAAGCCCCGGCATAATGGCACCGCCGATGTACTGCTTATCCTTATTTATTACAGAAATCGTGGTTGCAGTACCCATATCAATAACAATCTGCGGCACACTGTACTGACTTACACTAGCAACTGCGCCTGTGATAAGGTCACTTCCAAGCTGGGCAGGATTGTCAATAACAATGCTTATCCCTGTTTTTATTCCGGGACCGACTGTCATTGCCGAAACTCTGCAAAGCTTTTCAATTGCATCCTTGATAACATTTGTCAGCGCAGGAACGACGGAGGATATAATCGCACCGTCAATTTTTGAGCTGTCAATGCTATAAAGGTCAAATGCCGTGCGGAACACCGTCATATATTCAAGCACTGTTGCTGTATGGTTTGTGGACATTCTCTCACGGAAGAGGATGTCTTTCCCGCCCACACAGCCTGTAACTATATTTGTATTGCCTATATCTACTACTAAAATCATTTCTTTATCACCTTTATGATGTGAGATATTGCTGGAGCGAAAATTATATTAACAGCCATTTCGAAAATGAAATTTATTCCCACAAGGCCTACTATCATATACGTTCCTACATCACTTCCGCCTGCCCATTCTCTAACTGTATCCATAAAGAACACAAGGCATCCTAAAAGAAACACACCTGTATTCACCACAGGGCAGACAAGCGCCGCAATAGTTGCCGCGACATAAGTCACGCGATTTTTAAAAGCCTTCACCAGGATCTCATAAACAAGACCCGATACAAAGCCGCAGGCAGCACCCTTAAGAAGTACAGTTACAATAGTTCCCAAAGTGTTCACCGCCCAGAAAGGCGCTGCATCACCGCTTGCAAGAACTACTACACCAAACACAAATCCGAGCCAGGTACCAACCATTTTTCCACAGGTTATTGCACCGATAACTATCGGAATCAATACCAGTGAAACCGAGAAAGGTCCCATCTTGATTGATGCTCCCACAAACTGCAGGATTACCACCAGCGCCGTCAACAATGCACCTGTCACCATAGTCCTTGTTGACATTTTTTTGTTGTTTACCATATTTAATTCCTCCTTGTTATTATTCGCCATATGGGCGATACAATACAATTACGGGTACATAATATCACTTGTTTTCCCGTTTGTAAAGTGTTTTTTTCAATTGACATAAACTTGTAAAACAACTATAATTACTTTAGGAGTTGATCTTATGTACCCCGTTACAACAGAAAATGATAAAATTGCCGTCACGGAACAGTATTTTGAAATGTGTGACGGTACAAAGTTATATACAAGAATTGCTGTTCCCAAAGGAATAGATAAATGCCCTGTGGTGTTTATGCGTACACCTTATGAGGATGCGCTGACAGAGCCGTTCAATCCCGATGATTATAATGGCGACCAGTTCCTTGAAAATGGTTATGCTTTTATTTTTCAGCACGTAAGAGGCAGAGGAAACAGCGAGGGTTACTGCATCCCCTACAAGGCAGAGCGCGAAGACGGGCTTCGTTCGCTGGAAGTTATCCGTTCTCTCCCCTTTTATAACGGAGAAATTTATCTTTACGGCGGAAGCTATCTTGCATCGGCTCATCTCGCTTATCTTGATACGGTACCCGAAGATGTCAAGGGGGTATGCTTTTTGATTCAGACAGATAAGAATTTTATCCGCACATACCGCAACGGATGCAACTATATGTTTTCAAACCTTAAATGGTGGCTTAAAATGATAAACCGCCGTTATCCTGACTGCCAGATTGAATCACCGGTAAAACGTCCTTACAAGGACGCGATTAAAAGAATTGTCGGCGAGGACATTCCCGAATTCACGGGAACATTTATGAATACTTTTTTTGAAGGTTTCTGGGAAAATGCACAAAACCCCGTAGTGGCAGAGCACCTTAATATTCCAACACTCCTTGTTGACGGGTGGTTTGACTTCTATCTTGAAGGAATGTTTGATATGTGGAAAAGAATTCCCCTAGAAATAAAAGAAATGTCTTCTATGATTGTTGGTCCCTGGGGACACGCGTATGAGATTTGCGGCGATACAAACTATCCTATGGAAAACGGTAATATCCCCCAGGATTTCTGCGTAAAATGGTTTGAAGCTATCCGCAAGGGTACAGAATTTCCCTACGGTAAAAAAGGCAAGGTTAATTACTACTCCACAGGCGGAAATAAATGGATTGTGGGTGATTTTCTAAGTACACCCAAGGAAATGAAAAGGTTTTACTTCAACAAAAAATCCCTTGCTCAAACAGAGCAGCTACAGGGTAAGTCCTCATTCACATACAATCCCGATGAGCCGCTTGATTACTATTATTATGATTGTATCCGCAAGGCAAAGCCCGTTGATATATGCAGAGGCAAGCTTCTTGCCTACGAGTCTGCACCTTTTGAAAAGGAAACAGATTTTTACGGAAATATACGATGGCACATTAACGTCAGTACAGATTGTGAGGATACTGCATTCTTTATAAGGATATATCTTGTAGAGAACGGCAATGCCTATAATCTGACGGAAACCATTACGTCACTTTCCTATGTCTGCCCCGATTATAAAGTCAATGAGAAATGTACTATCGACCTTGCTCTCCCGCCCTGCGGTTTCACGGTGAAGAAAGGGGCATCAATCCGCGTGGTAATTTCCTCCGACGGAGGAGTATATGTCCCTCACGCAAACGTTAAAGGACACTGGGCAGAAGTGACAGAAACAAAAATTGCACGAAATACAATTTACATGGAAGATTCTTATATTGAACTACCGGTCAGATAACAAAAAGAAGCATGCCGCTTCACCCATGTCGCACCCCTGCCTGGTGCTAGCACAGTTTCATGCGTCATAGTTTTACTCAAATTACTATACGGTAGCAAAAAGACGATGTGAAAATTCACATCGTCTTCTTTAATTTTGTTGTTTTCGAAAAATTTTAACAATCCCCATTAAAAGAGTCCTGTAATTACTCCCCTGTCATCCACATCTACCTTTTCCGCTGCGGGAACTTTGGGAAGTCCGGGCATCGTCATAATTTCACCTGTCAGAACCACCACGAATCCTGCACCTGCAGAAATTTTCACATTACGCACTGTAACGGTAAATCCTTCAGGCGCACCAAGCTTTGTGGGATCGTCCGAAAAGCTGTATTGTGTCTTTGCAATACATACCGGGAGATTGCCGTAACCAAGAGCCATCAGTGTATCAATCTGCTTCTGTGCTTTCTTGTCTATTACTATGCCATCTCCACCGTACACACGCTTAACAACAGCCTCAATCTTCTTTTCAAGGGGCATATCTAGTTCATAGCTGTAGGAGAAGTTATTTCCTTCTTCGCAAAGCTTAACAACTTCTTCTGCAAGCTCTGTACCGCCGTCGCCACCCTTTGCCCATACGTCGGACAGGACAACATTTACACCTAGCTCCTTACATTTTTCAATAATAAGATTTACCTCATTATCTGTATCTGTGGGGAACTTATTTACAGCAACCACAACCGGGAGCTTGTACACATCCTTGATATTTGACACGTGGCGAAGAAGATTAGGTATACCCTTTACAAGAGCATCTGTATGTTCTGTAGCAAGGTCTGTTTTTGCAACACCGCCGTGCATCTTAAGAGCACGAATGGTTGCAACCATTACAACTGCAGAAGGTTTAAGATTTGCATAACGGCACTTGATGTCAAGAAATTTCTCTGCACCAAGGTCTGCACCGAAGCCCGCCTCTGTAATTGCATAATCACCAAGCTTCATTGCCATTTTTGTAGCAAGAACACTGTTACAGCCGTGTGCAATATTTGCAAAAGGTCCGCCGTGCACAAATGCCGGTGTACCCTCAAGAGTCTGCACAAGGTTAGGCTTGAGCGCATCCTTAAGAAGAGCCGCCATTGCCCCGTGCGCTTTTAGCTGACCTGCTGTAACAGGCTGTTCGTCATAGGTATAGCCTACGATAATTTTTGAAAGTCTTTCCTTTAAATCCTTAAGTGAAGATGCAAGGCAAAGCACTGCCATAATTTCAGATGCAACGGTAATATCATACCCGTCCTCACGGGGAATGCCGTTTACTCTGCCACCAAGACCGTCTGTCACAAAACGGAGCTGACGGTCGTTCATATCAACGCATCTTTTCCATGTAATTCTTCTCGGGTCAATGTTAAGGGAATTACCCTGATAAATATGGTTATCAAGCATTGCTGCAAGAAGATTATTTGCCGCGCCGATTGCGTGAAAGTCACCTGTAAAGTGGAGGTTTATATCCTCCATAGGAACAACCTGCGCCCAGCCGCCGCCTGCTGCACCGCCCTTGATACCGAATACGGGACCAAGAGAAGGTTCACGCATTGCAACAATGGCATTCTTGCCGATTTTGCGCATACCGTCGGCAAGACCGATTGTAGTAGTAGTCTTACCCTCACCTGCAGGGGTGGGAGTTATCGCGGTAACAAGGATAAGTTTGCCCTCCTTATGGTCAGACTCGTCAAGGATTGAAAGGTCAATCTTTGCCTTATAGTTACCATACTGTTCAATATATTTGTTATCAACACCTGCGGTCTTTGCAATCTCAAGGATATGCTTCATTTCCACAGACTGTGCAATTTCTATATCACTCTTATACACGAAAATCAATCCTTCCTGTTCTTAAGCATAACATCGTGAGAACCGCCCTCAACAATACTTGTAGCTGAAACAAGAGTGATTTTCGCATTTTTCTGAAGTTCGGGGATTGTAAGCACACCGCAGTTACACATTGTTGAAGCTACCTTGTAAAGACTTCTCGCAACATTGTCGCGGAGGGATCCTGCATATTCAACGTATGAATCAACACCTTCCTCGAAAGAAAGCTTTGCCTTACCACGGAGGTCGTAGCGCTGCCAGTTTCTTGCACGGTTACTACCCTCACCCCAGTATTCCTTAACGTATGTGCCGTTAATGTTGAGCTTACTTGTGGGGCTTTCGTCAAATCTTGCAAAGTATCTGCCAAGCATAAGGAAGTCGGCTCCCATTGCAAGGGCAAGAGTCATATGATAATCATGAACGATACCGCCGTCAGAACAAATGGGAACGTAGATACCTGTTTCCTGGAAATATTCATCACGGGCAGCCGCAACCTCAATAACTGCTGTAGCCTGTCCGCGTCCTATACCCTTTGTCTCACGGGTTATACAGATACTGCCGCCGCCGATACCTACCTTGATAAAGTCAGCGCCCGCTTCTGCAAGGAATCTGAAGCCATCACGGTCTACAACATTACCTGCGCCAACCTTTACATCGTCGCCGTACTTGTCACGGATAAACTTAATTGTCTGTGCCTGCCATGCTGTATAACCCTCTGAAGAGTCAATACAGAGGACATCGGCACCTGCTTCTACAAGCGCAGGAACTCTCTCTGCATAGTCAAGTGTATTTATACCTGCACCAACGAGGTATCTCTTTTCATTGTCAAGAACTTCATTAGGATTACTCTTATGAGTAGAGTAGTCTTTTCTGAATACAAAGTACTTAAGCTCATTTTTAGAGTTTACAATAGGAAGTGAATTGAGCTTATGTTCCCAGATAATGTCGTTAGCTTCCTTAAGTGTAGTGTTCTCGGGAGCACAAATGAGCTTTTCAAAAGGAGTCATAAACTCACTTACCTTAATGTCTGTTGACATTCTGCTCACACGGTAGTCACGGCTTGTTACAACACCGAGCAGCACACCGTGAGCACTACCGTCATCAGTAACAGCCATAGTGTTATGACCGGTAGCCTCAAAAAGGTCGAGCACATCCTGGAGAGTATCGTCAGGCTTAAGATTGCTGTCACTTACAACAAAACCTGCCTTGTAGCTCTTTACGCGCGCAACCATAGCAGCCTCATCCTCGATAGACTGCGCACCGTAAATAAAGGAAATACCACCTTCTTTAGCAAGAGCAATAGCCATAGTGTCGTTCGAAACAGACTGCATAATAGCTGAAACAAGCGGAATATTAAGGCTGTATTTCGGCTCTTCCCCTTTTCTGTACTTAACAAGCGGCGTCTTAAGACTTACATTTGCAGGAATACAGTCAGGGCCGGTATAACCGGGAATAAGCAGATATTCACTGAAAGTTCGTGAAGGTTCGTTGTAATAATATGCCATAGATAATCTCCCCCATAATAAATTTTTATAGTATTTTTATCATTATACAACAGCAAATTCCCTTTTTCAAGCCAAAAAATGAATTTTTCCAATAAAATCTATATATAAGAAAAAAACATTGCATTTACACAACATATAGGTTATAATATAATTACATATGCTATACAAAAGAGGTGTAGATATTGGAAAAGCTTAAAATAACAGGCGGTAACCAGCTTTTTGGTGAGATTGCAGTATGCGGTGCCAAAAATGCCGCTGTGGCAATCATTCCTGCCGCACTGCTTGTAAGCGGTGTATGCCGTATAGAAAATGTCCCCGACATCAAAGATGTCCGTTTGATTATAGATATGCTTGTACAGCTTGGTGCAAGAGTCAGCTACATAAATGACACAACTATAGAAGTTAATTCTACAAGACTTAAAACACACATTGCTCCCAGCGACCTTGCCGCAAAAATGCGGGCAAGCTATTATCTGCTGGGCGCTCTTCTCGGCAGAAAGAGATGCGCCGAGGTAGCTCTTCCCGGCGGATGCAATTTCGGCACACGTCCCATAGACCTTCACGAAAAAGGTTTCCGTGCTCTGGGTGCTACGGTTGAAGTGAAAGATGGTATTGTTTATGCAGAGGTTCAGGAGCTTTGCGGCACCACTATATACCTTGACACGGTAAGTGTGGGTGCTACTATAAATATTATGCTTGCAGCAGTTCTTGCCAAGGGCAAAACTGTTATTGAAAATGCGGCTAAAGAACCGCATATAGTTGACGTGGCAAACTTCCTTAATGCTATGGGTGCAAAGGTGAGGGGTGCCGGAACAGATGTCATCAGGATAACCGGTGTTGAACAGATGTGCGGTGGCACATACAGTATCATTCCGGATCAGATTGAAGCGGGAACGTTTATGCTTCTTGCCGCAGCGGCAGGTGGTGAAGTTCTTGTGAGGAATCTCATTCCCAAGCACATGGATTGCCTTACATCCAAGCTTGAAGAAATGGGAATAAAAGTAACAGAATATGACGATTCTATCCGTATAGAACGTGATAAAGAAATGCGTGGAGTTTCCGTAAAGACCAGGCCTTATCCCGGATTTCCTACAGACCTTCAGCCGCAGATGGTAGCTCTGCTCTCAACGGTAAAGGGTAGGAGTACTGTTACGGAAGATGTCTGGGAAAACAGATTTCAGTACGTATCTGAGCTCCTTAAGATGGGCGCCGACATAGAAATTGATGGAAAGCGCGCTTCTATAAGCGGAGCACAGCTATCCGGCGCGGAGGTATCTGCAACGGATTTACGAGCAGGCGCAGCACTTATCATTGCGGCAGTTGCGGCAAAGGGTGTTACGAAAATTGCTTCGCCCCACTACATAGACAGAGGATATTCCGACATCGAACGCAGACTTCGTTCGATAGGTGTTAAAATAGAACGTATTTTTGAGGCAGATTAAGTATGAAAGGTATCAGAATATGTCCGCTTTCATCGGGCAGTAGCGGTAATTGCATTTTGGTGCAGGCGGCAGACTGTACTGTGCTGATTGACTGCGGTATGACAGGCAAAGCTGCACAGACAGAGCTTGCAAAGGCAGGTGTCGACCCAAACAGTATAGATGCAATCATCGTCACCCATGAGCATATTGACCACATAAGCGGAGTGGGAATTTTGTGCAGAAGATTTAATATTCCCGTATATGCAACTCTCGGCACCTGGAAAGCTATGATAGACTCTCTGGGGAAAATCAACCCTATGCTGATAAGATATATTGCCGCAGAGGTACCGTTTGAAATAAACGGAGCTAAATTCTATCCGTTTTCAACATCCCATGATGCTTCTGAAAGTATTGGCATAGTTTTCTCGGACGGGGAAAAATCAGGTGCTGTAGCTACCGATATGGGAACAGTTTCACGGCACATATATGACTTGCTTTCTGAATGTTCTATACTTTTAATAGAGTCAAACCACGATGAAACGATGCTTATCCGCGGACCTTATCCACAAAAGCTTAAGGAGCGGATTTTGTCGGATCACGGTCATCTTTCAAACAAACTTTGTGGTGCACTGTGCGCCAAGCTTATCCGTGAAGGCAAGCTCCGGAAGATACTTCTCGGACATTTAAGCTCGGACAACAATACCCCGACCCTTGCATATGAAACAGTTACCAACAGCATTAATGCAACGGGCTATGCCGTTGGCGAAGATATAGAACTTTATGTAGCAGAAAGATACTGTATGGGAGAGGAAATTACAGACAAATGACAGTAAATATTATTTGTGTAGGAAAAACCAAAGAAGACTACTTTGTGAAGGCTGCAGCCGAATTTGAAAAACGGCTCAGCCGTTTTTGCAGTTTCAATGTCATTCGGCTTCCGGATAAGTCCATCCCCGACAATGCTTCTAAAGCCGAAGAATATGCAGTTCTTAAAAAAGAGGGCGAAGAAATCCTTAAAAAAATTGGAAAAAACGACATTGTCGTTGCGATGTGTATTGAGGGAAAACAGCTTTCAAGCCAGGAGCTTGCAAAGAAAATGCAGGATTTTCAGATGCAGGCATCTACCATTGATTTTGTAATCGGAGGGTCACTTGGTCTTTCCGACGAAGTAAAAAAACGGGCAGACTTTAAATTAAGTATGAGTGCGATGACCTTTCCCCACCGCATTGCAAGACTGATGCTGGAGGAACAGATTTACAGGGCATTTAAGATTAATGCCAACGAAACATATCATAAATAATTTGACTTGATTAAATCGGCTGAATCGCACAAAGCTGAATTTGAATATTTATAAGTCTTTTGAAGGGATTCGTTTTTTACGAATCCCTTTTTATTTTATGCTTTGTGCTACGAACAAACTTCACCTCTCGACGTACCACGTATGCCTTCGGGTAACCCCTACGGGTTCAGTTTGTCCGTTTCAACCAATTTCCTCTGCGTCAAATTACACTCAACTACATAGTTGCAGAGGAGTAATTGAGAAACAACGTGCACAAGCCTCCCCTGTGTAAGGGGAGGTGGGTTGCGAAGCAACTCGGAGGGGTTGTAATGGCAAACAAAAAATCATTTTATTAAACACTTCAACACCCCTTACCCCTCAATCTTGAGGGGTAATTTGTTGT
>CAYLPQ010000067.1:0-9401 GCA_964385605.1 uncultured Oscillospiraceae bacterium
CCTCAAGTGACTTCTTACCAAGGTTGCGCACCTTGATCATTTCGTCTTGTGTACGGTTGGTCAGATCGCCTACTGTGTCGATGCCTGCTCTCTTCAAGCAGTTGAACGAACGAACTGACAAGTCAAGCTCCTCAATGGTCATCTCCAATTGTATCTTCTTGACGGTTTCCTCGCCGTCTACCATACCTACAGCAGGAGAATTTGCACTGTCTGAAAGGTTGATAAACAGCTCAAGATGATCGTTGAGAATCTTGGCGGCAATTGAAACTGCTTCCTTTGCCGTTAAGGTGCCATCGGTCTGAACCTCAAGTGTCAACTTATCGAAGTCGATACTGTTACCTACACGGGCAGGTGTTACAGTGTAGTTAGCATTGTAAACCGGTGTGTAGATAGAGTCGGTGTATATAATACCGATAGTACCGGGGCCGTTCTGCTTGTTTTTGTCTGAGCTGACATATCCTCTTCCCTGGTCAAAGGTAAGCTCCATATAGAACTTAGCATCCTCGGAAAGAGTTGCAATGTGGTGGTCGGGATTGATTATCTCGATGTCAGAGTCGGTCTTGATATCACCGGCTGTAACTTCACCCTCGCCTGTCATCTCAATAATTACTGTCTTGGGACAGTCGCAGAAAAGCTTGGCAGTGATGCCCTTGACATTCAAGATGATTTCGGTAACATCTTCCTTCACACCGGGTACTGTTGAGATTTCATGTAAAACACCATCAATTTTTACACAGGTTACAGCAACACCCGGAAGAGAGCTGAGAAGCACTCTGCGCAAGGAATTACCTAAGGTTATACCAAAACCTCTTTCAAGGGGTTCAACTTCAAATTTGCCATATGATCCGTTATCGCTTAATTCAACGGTTTCTATACTCGGTCTCTTAAATTCTATCATCATTTTCCTCCTCGTTATTCAGTTTAACAAACTATACTTTCTATTACGCTGCACACAGAGTTGTACAGCATAAATAAAAGTATCGGGCTCTTTGATGATATCTCTTATTTTGAGTACAACTCGACGATAAGGTTTTCCTGAATCTCGAAGTCAACATCTTCTCTTGCGGGAAGAGCGATAACCTTAGCTGTAAGGTTCTGCTTATCAACATCGAGCCACTGGGGATTCTTCTTATTGTCGATATTTTCTACAAGCGACTTGAACTTAGGAAGCGACTTGCTTGTATCCTTAACCGCAATCTCGTCACCGAGCTTTACAAGCTGTGAAGGAATGTTTGCCTTGCCGCCGTTAAGTGTGAAATGTCCGTGACGAACAAGCTGTCTTGCATCTCTTCTGCTTTCAGCAAGTCCCATTCTGTAAACTACGTTGTCGAGTCTTCTCTCGATGAGCTTAAGAAGGTTTTCACCTGTCATGCCCTCTGCTGCGTCAGCCTTAACAAAGTAGTTCTTGAACTGCTTTTCAAGCACGCCGTAATATCTCTTAGCCTTCTGCTTTTCACGAAGCTGAACGCCGTAGTTCTTCATCATTCCTCTGCGGGCTGCACCGTGCTGACCGGGAACTGTGCTTCTTCTTACGATAGCGCACTTGTCCGAGAAACATCTGTCTCCCTTAAGGAACATTTTTACGCCTTCTCTGCGACACTGTCTGCATGAAGGTCCTGTATACTTTGCCATATCCTTTCCTCCTTCTCTAAATTATACACGTCTTCTCTTGGGAGGACGGCATCCGTTGTGCGGAATAGGTGTTACGTCTTTGATGAGGGTAATGTCAAGACCTGCTGTCTGAAGAGCTCTGATTGCAGATTCTCTTCCCTGACCGGGGCCCTTAACAAATACTTCAACTGTCTTAAGTCCGTGCTCCATTGCTGCTCTTGCTGCCTGTTCTGCTGCCATCTGAGCTGCAAAGGGTGTTGACTTCTTTGAACCCTTGAAACCGAGTTCGCCGGCTGATGCCCATGAAAGAGCATTTCCGTCTACGTCTGTAAGAGTAACGATTGTATTGTTGTAAGTGGAGCAGATATGTGCCGCGCCCTTTTCAATGTTCTTTCTCTCACGACGTCTCTTTACAGTCTTTTTAGCCTGTACTTTAGCTGCCATTTAACTTGTCACTCCTTACTTCTTCTTATTTGCAATAGTCTTCTTGGGACCCTTGCGTGTTCTTGCGTTGGTCTTAGTTCTCTGACCTCTTACGGGCAGACCCTTGCGGTGACGGATTCCTCTGTAACATCCGATATCTGTCATAGTCTTGATGTCATAGGCAATCTTTCTTCTAAGGTCACCTTCAACTACATACTCGTTTTCAATCTCTTCACGAAGCTTTGCAAGTTCGTCATCATTGAGATCCTTTACACGAGTGTCGGGGTTGATGCCTGTAGCTTCAAGTATTTTGTTGGAAGCAGTTCTGCCGATACCGTAAATATATGTCAAACCGATTTCGACACGCTTCTCGTTAGGAATATCTACGCCTGCTATACGAGCCATTTATTGCACCTCCAATCAGCCTTGCTTCTGCTTATGCTTGGGATTCTCGCATATAACCATTACAACGCCTTTTCTTCTGATAATCTTACACTTCTCGCAAATTTTTTTTACAGAAGGCTTAACTTTCATATCAGTAACCTCCATTGTGTTATGATTTTTAGTTTATATGTGTGTTTAGAATTACAGTCTTCTTGTAATTCTGCCCTTTGTTGTGTCGTATACCGAGATGTCAACCAGTACACGGTCACCGGGTACTATCTTAATATAATTCATTCGCATCTTGCCCGAAATGTGAGCAAGAATAATGAGATCGTTTTGAAGCTTTACTCTGAAGCACGCATTGGGAAGTGTTTCCACAACAAGTCCTTCAAACTCCATTACGTCATCTTTTGCCAAGTTCTTTCCCTCCTATGCCGAAAGTTTCAAACAGTTTCGTTCATCAGACTTTGCCTGATACCTCTATAAAGCATTTTGTTTGTAAGCTCTCCTTTTTCAAGAAGTGCCGATGTCTCTTCGCAAAGCTTTTTGTCAAGAGACCTTACGTGCTTTATTTTTTTTAGCTTTGGTTTTTCTATCCTGCGTTTTCTGCCGTCGGCGAGAACAAGATGTGTTTCGGTATTGCCTATAACTGCGAGTACCAAATCACTGTCTCTTCCGCTGCAGGAGACCACAAGTGCTCCGACCTCAAGGCTCATATTACGCCTCTGTGAGAATCTCGACACCGGTGTCGGTAATCACGACGGTGTTTTCGTAGTGTGCGGCAAGCTTTCCGTCGCATGTCACAACAGTCCAGTCGTTGTCAAGAGTTTTTACACTGTAGCCGCCTTGACAGACCATTGGCTCTATTGCAATTGTCATACCTTTGTAAAGTCTCGGTCCTCTGCCCGCTCTGCCGTAATTGGGCACATCAGGCTCCTCGTGCAGGTGTTCACCCACGCCGTGACCGATATAATCTCTGACTACTGAATAACCGTTCATCTCGGCATAGCCCTGTACACTCGAGCCGATATCACCGACTCTTGAGCCGTCCTTGATGTTTTTGATGCCCTCAAAGAAGCTTTGACGGGTGACCTCTATGAGCCTTGCGGCTTCGTCAGAGATATCACCGACGGGGAAAGTGTTGGCGCAGTCTCCGTGGAAGCCGAGGTAATATGCCCCAACATCCACCTTGACAATGTCGCCCTCAAGCAAAACCCTGTCGCCGGGTATTCCGTGTATCACTTCTTCGTTTACACTTATACAAGCCGATGCAGGAAACCCGTTATAGTTAAGGAACGAGGGCTTTGCTCCGTTTTGTTCGATAAAGCTTCTGATTTTACGGTCAAGCTCAGCAGTGGTCATTCCCGGCCTTATTGCTTCACCTGCCATCTTCAGTGCACCTGCAGTTATTCTGCAAGCCTTTCGCATTTGTTCGATATCTTTTTGTGTTCTGATGTTAATCATTTCAGGTCCAAAGCTTTCAAGGTAAGTGCTGTAGTGTCAGCAAGTTCCTCCTGACCTTCTACGTCGCACAAAATACCGCGATTTCTGTAAAACTCTTCAAGAGGTGCGGTCTGATTGTGATAGACCTCAAGTCTGTTGAGTATTGTCTCGGGCTTATCGTCTGAACGCTGAGTCAGCTCCTTACCGCAAGCGGTACAGTGAACGCCGTCCTTGGAAGGATTGTAAACTATGTGATAGGTTGCACCGCATCCGCTGCAAGAGCGTCTGCCCGCAAGTCTTTCAACGATTTTATCGTCGGGTACATAGATATTTACTACCTTATCAATAACAATGTTCAGCTTATCAAGAGCCTCAGCCTGAGCTATCGTTCTGGGGAAGCCGTCAAGGATATATCCGTTCTTGCAGTCATCCTGTGTAAGTCTGTCTGTAAGAATATCAATGACGAGTTCGTCGGGAACGAGCTGTCCCTTTTCGATATAGGACTGTGCCGAAACACCCAGAGGAGTTTTGTTTTTGATTGCTTCCCTTAAAATTACACCGGTTGAGATAGTAGGAATTCCTGCTTTCTGTGCAACAATTTCTGCCTGTGTTCCCTTACCTGCTCCGGGGGCACCCAAAAATATTATTTTCATACAATTCCCTTTCTGCGAGTCGGACACTTAATTAGTTAAGAAATCCTGAGTAATTGCGCATCATGAGCTGGCTCTCAAGCTCTCTTGATGTTTCAAGTGCAACACCTACAACGATAAGAAGTGATGTACCACCGAATGAGATGCTTCCGAGAGTCGGAACTACTGCTGCAAGTACCATGGGAAGGATTGCTATTACACCAAGGAAGAGCGCGCCGATAAGGGTAATACGGCTGAGAATCTTTGAGATATAATCAGCTGTGGGCTTACCGGGACGGATACCGAGTACCATACCGCCGTTGTTCTTTATGTTGTTTGCAACCTCAACGGGGTTGAATGAAATAGCAAGATAGAAGTATGCAAATGCGATGATGAGTACGAACAGCAAGATGGGATATACAGGCTTATCATATGCGAAAAAGTCAAATATCCTGTCTGCGATTCCGCCATCCTTGGGCTGGAATATAAGCTGGATAGTAGCGGGGAGAGAAACTATCGACTGAGCGAAGATGATGGGCATAACGCCTGACATATTCAGCTTTATGGGAAGCGATGAGTTCTGACCGCCGTACATCTTTCTGCCTACAACCTTCTTAGCATACTGTACGGGTATTCTTCTCTCTGATTCGGTAACGAAAACAACGAAAGCAACAATCGCAATGATAACTATTGCTGTTGCAACAGCAGCAACTACCTTGAAGATGATTGATTCGGGGTTATCAACGATACCGATAATCATTGAGGGAAGGCTTGAAATGATATTGGCGAAAAGTATCATTGAGATACCGTTGCCGATACCGTGCTCATTAATTTTTTCTGCAAGCCACATAACGAGAGCTGCACCTGCAGTATAGGTAGCTATAATAACAAACGCTGCAAAAACGCCCTTGTCATTAAGCATATACACTACCTCGTCACCTATCACGGTAGGAGTATTAGCTCTAAGCCAAGCATAATAACCGTAGCCTGTGATAATTGCAAGAACAACTGTACCTATTCTGGTCCATGCCTCAATCTTTTTTCTGCCGTCTTCACCGTCTTTAGCGATACGCTCAAGAGCGGGAATAGCAATAGTTAAGAGCTGCATAATAATCTGAGCTGTGATATAGGGTGAAACGGAAAGTGCAAAAATTGTACCTCTTGCAAATGCTTCACCTGAAAGTATGTTCAAATACTGGAACATAGAACCGTCAGTTGAATTGAAGAATGCACTAACGGCATCTGAGTTGAAGTAAGGAACAGGAATAACGCAACCTAAACGGAAGAGAACGAGAATCATTACTGTAAACAGAATCTTGTTTCTGAGTTCAGTAACTTTCCATGCGTTTCTGAATGTCTTAAACATTTAGATCACCTCTGCTTTTCCGCCTGCGGCCTCAATTTTCTCTTTAGCTGCAGCAGAAAAGACAGATGCCTTAACCGTTACCTTCTTAGTGATTTCTCCACCGCCGAGAATTTTAAGACCGTCATATGCCTTTTTGATAACCTTGGTTTCGAGGAGAGTCTCAACTGTAACAACGTCGCCGTCATTATACTTGTCAAGATCACCTACATTGATTATTGCATATTTAGTAGCAAATTTGCTATTGTCAAAACCTCTCTTAGGAAGTCTTCTGTACGCAGGAATCTGACCGCCTTCAAATCCGGGTCTTACTCCTCCGCCGGAGCGCGCATTCTGTCCTTTGTGTCCCTTTCCGGCGGTTTTACCGTTTCCGGAGCCGGCACCTCTGCCCTTACGCCAAGCGGGAGTAGCAGAACCGGGAGCGGGTGAAAGTTCATGAAGCTTCATACTTTTCCTCCTTTGCTTTATGAAATTTGTTTGTTAATCAGCCTGTTCAACCTTTACAAGATGCTTTATTACAAATATCTTGCCCTGCAAAGCCGGAGAGTCTTCAAGTACTTTTGAGTCTCCGATTTTCTTCAATCCGAGAGAACCGGCAGTTTTAACCTGCTTGTCAAGTCTACCGATGAGACTCTTTACAAGTGTAATCTTTACCATTGTTTTTCTCCTTATTTCAGAATTTCTTCGGGCGTCTTTTCTCTGATTGCTGCTACCTGTTCAACAGTTCTCAGATTTCTGAGACCTTCAAATGTAGCCTTTACTACGTTTGTAGGATTGTTGGATCTGAGACACTTTGCTCTAACGTCCTTGATACCAACCATCTCGATAACGCTTCTTACCTTACCGCCAGCAATAACACCGGTACCGGGTGCGGCGGGCTTGAGAAGGACTCTGCCTGCTCCGAACTCACCGATGATTTCGTGAGGAATTGTAGTTCCCTTAAGTGAAACCTCGATAATATTCTTCTTGGCGTCTTCCATTCCCTTTCTTACAGCCTCGGGACGTTCTGCGGCTTTGCCCAGACCGTATCCAACGTGACCGTTTTCGTCTCCTACTACAACAAGAGCTGTGAACTTTCTTACACGACCGCCCTTAACTGTCTTGGAAACGCTCTTTACATCAACAACGACTTCTTTGAGGTCGAGTGTTGCAGGATCTATTTTACGAGCCATGAATGTAACCGTTCCTTTCTTACAATTAGAATTTCAAGCCGCCTTCGCGTGCTGCCTCAGCAAGTGCCTGTACTCTGCCGTGATAAACGTAACCGCCACGGTCAAATACAACTTCTGTAATGCCACGCTCAAGGGCTCTCTTTGCGATCATTGTGCCAACAGCCTTAGCTGCTTCTTTATTTCCGCCGTATCCTTCAAATTCTTTTTCAAGAGTTGAAGCAGAAAGAAGTGTTACGCCGTTTTCGTCGTCAATAATCTGTGCATAGATGTTCTGGTTTGAACGGAAAACGTCAAGACGGGGTCTTGCAGCTGTTCCGGAAATCTTAGCACGGATTCTCTTATGTCTTCTAAGACGCTGCTTATTTGTATCGACTTTAGTAAACATTTATTTCCACTCCTTTCCTTATTTACCAGCCTTGCCGGCCTTATGACGGATATTTTCGCCTGCATACTTGATACCCTTACCATGGTAGGGTTCGGGAGGTCTCTTGCCTCTGATTTCAGCTGCAACCTGACCTACAAGCTGCTTATCAGCGCCGGAAATTACAAGAGTGTTAGGTGTGGTACACTCGATCTTGATACCTGCGGGTGCATCATACTTTACATCGTGTGAGAAACCGAGGTTCATAACAAGAGTGTTGCCGTTCATCTGTGCTCTGTAGCCGCCTTCACTGATTTCAAGGGTCTTTGAATAACCGTTTGTAACACCTTCAACCATGTTGGCGATAAGTGTACGGGTAAGACCGTGAAGTGCTCTGTTGAGCTTTTCGTCATTGGGACGAGTTACCTTGATTTCAGCTGCTGTGATATCAAGGGTCATATTGCTGTGTACAGCCTGAGAAAGCTTTCCTTTAGGTCCTTCAACTGTGATAACACCTGCGTTGAATGCTACCTTAACACCGGCGGGAATAGCGATTGGCTGCTTACCAATTCTTGACATACTATTTCCTCCTTACCAAACGAAAGCGAGCACTTCGCCGCCAACGTTTTCTTTTCTTGCCTTCTTGTCTGTCATAATTCCCTTAGGTGTTGAGATGATGGCAACGCCGAGTCCTCTCATAACACTGGGGATGTCCTCGCAGCTTGTGTAGATACGAAGACCGGGCTTGGACACGCGGCGAAGACCTGAAATAATTCTTGTCTTACCGGGGCCGTACTTGAGTGTTACCTTGATAACACCCTGCTTGTTGTCGTCGATAACCGTATAGCTCTTAATGTAGCCTTCTTCGAGAAGAATCTCGGCGATAGCCTTCTTCACATTTGAGCAAGGGATATCAACAGTTTCGTGCTTTGCTGAATTTGCATTTCTTATTCTTGTAAGCATATCAGCAATTGCGTCTGTGATTTGCATGTTTTTTCCTCCTATTAGCAATCAGTTTGTTACTTGGCCTTTTGCCTTTCGCACTTAATATGCTCTAACCCATTCTTGCGAATGGATACGGCTATTACTTTACCAGCTTGCCTTTCTTACGCCGGGGATTTCACCCTTGTAAGCAAGTTCTCTGAAGCAGATACGGCAAATTCCGTACTTACGAAGATAAGCGTGGGGTCTTCCGCAGATTTTGCATCTTGTATATTCTCTTGTAGAGAACTTCTGCTTTCTCTGCTGCTTGATGATCATTGACTTCTTAGCCATTTACTTATCCTCCTTACTTCTGAAAAGGGGCGCCCATCAGAGCAAGGAAATCACGAGCTTCCTCGTCTGTTGTTGAACTTGTAACGAATACAATGTCCATGCCTCTTATCTTGTCGATTTTTTCATATTCGATTTCAGGGAATATGAGCTGTTCTTTGAGTCCGAGTGTATAGTTTCCTCTGCCGTCAAAGCCGTTGGGGTTGATACCCTTGAAGTCACGAACTCTGGGGAGAGCGAGATTGAAGAGTCTGTCTATAAACTCATACATTCTCTCACCTCTGAGAGTAACCTTGGCACCAATCTTTGTGCCCTGACGGAGTTTGAAGTTTGCAACCGACTTCTTAGCGATAGTAGGAACTGCCTTCTGTCCTGTGATAGCGGAAAGGTCTTCGATGACGCTGTCGATAACCTTAGCGTTTTCCTTTGCTTCACCTGCGCCGACATTTATTACTACCTTTTCAAGTTTAGGAATCTGCATAACGCTCTTATAGTTATACTTCTTCATAAGTTCGGGAGCAACTTCGTTCTTATAAACTTCTGCAAGTCTTGCCATTGTGTTTATCCTCCCTTATTATAAAGTCTCGCCGCATTTTGCACAAATGCGAACTGATTCACCGTTTTCGAGTTTCTTATGCTTAACTCTTACGCCCTTACCGCACTTAGAGCAGTAAAGCTGTACCTTTGAAGCGTACATTGCTCCCTCAACCTTGACGATGCTGCCTGCTTCACCCTGACGGCGA
>CAYLPQ010000068.1:0-9376 GCA_964385605.1 uncultured Oscillospiraceae bacterium
TTTTCTTTTTTGTAAAGCTCTATTGTTGGTTACCCCAACATTTATTATAGAGCCTGAATTTGGATTGAGTGATACAGCCTACTTTTTAAACGGTTTTACTTCCGATATAACTACTGCCAGGAAGACTATTACAAAGCCTGTGAAAACTCGTGGTGTAATAACTTCGCTTGTAAATATAACGGAAAACATTACTCCGAACACTGCTTCGAGGCTTAAAATAAGGGATGCTGCTGCTGGTTTTGTGTATTTTTGACCAACATTCTGGAGTAAATAGCATAAACAGGTCGCACAAACGGCAAGGTAAATAATTGCAGCCAAGCTCTCCGGGGGAAGATTTTCCGGAAATGTTTCCATAGTCAGTGCAGGAATCCACGCAAGAAGTCCGGAAAAGAAAAACTGCAACATTGTAAGAAGAAGTACGTCACGTTTTTTGGAAAATGCCGGAACTGCAACCATATGTACCGCAAAGAAAATTCCACCCATTAAAGTGAGAAAATCTCCTGCACAAATACTTGAAAAATCGTTTCCGCTGACAGAGATAAGTGTAATTCCGAGTATACCCATAACGGCAGCTATAATATTGTATCTGTCGGGCTTTTCTTTCGTAATGATCCATGCCATAAACGGCACAATTACACAGTAAATAGCGGTGAGAAAGGCATTTTTGCCAGGGGTTGTAGCTTCGTCTGCCAAGCCGTAGGTCTGGAACGCATATGCCACAATTATAAACAATCCCAATAAAAATCCCTGTATAAGATAACTTTTATCAATTTTTTTGAGCCTTTTGAAAAGCACTGCAGCAAGTATCAGTGCCGCAATGGAAAAACGTGTCGCAAGAAGTGTAAATACACCTATATTTTCAATAGTGCCTTCCATTATGAAGAAGGTAGTACCCCATATTATTGTAGCGACAAAAAGACAAAGCTTTGCAAGAAAACCGTTTTGTTTCATATTAATTACCTCATTCTGCTGTTAAATCTGCATAAGTTGCATTTATAAAATCCTTTAAACTGTCAGGTGACAGTATTATCTGCAAACCGCGCATACCGCCGCTGACGGCAATAGTGTCAAAAAGCATTGCGGTCTCATTTATATATGTGGGAAACTGCTTTTTCATACCTATAGGACTGCAACCACCCCGGATATATCCAGTTGTGGGAAGTAAGTCCTTAAGGGGAAGAAGCTCCACGCGTTTGTTTCCGGATACTTTTGCGGCTTTCTTAAGGTCCAGCTCTTCAGCACACGGAATGCAGAATACGCAAAAGCCTGCCTTATCCCCTTTTCCGACAAGGGTTTTGAATACAACATCTGTATCCATACCTACAGACTCGGCAACGTGAACTCCCGAAAGGTCTGACTCGTCAACCTCATATTCTTTAGTAGCATATTCGATTTTCGCCTTGTCAAGCATACGCATAACGTTTGTTTTTTGCATTATGACAAATCCTTTCTGTTGCCAAAACCGACAAACAGTGTTATTATATAAGAAGACACAACATTTTTCAAGGATTTTATTAAAAGGAAGTGGGAATTTGATTAAATACGTACTTTTTGACCTTGACGGCACCCTCACAAATCCCAAAGAGGGGATTACAAAGTGTGTTCAGCACGCACTCCGTCATTTCGGAATAGAAAAAGAATGTGATGAGCTTGTCAGCTTTATTGGACCGCCTCTTACCGAACAATTTATGGCTTATGCAGGTCTTACCGCAGAAGAAGCAGTGGAAGCTGTAAGAATATACCGTGAAAGATTTGCCCCCATTGGTCTTTTTGAAAATGAAATATACCCCGGAATTTTAAATATGCTTGAAGAACTCAAAAAGCAGGGTAAGGTTATCGCTCTTGCAACAAGCAAGCCTACCGTGTTTGCGACAAAAATAGTTGAAAAATACGGCATAGCTCCGTACCTTGACTATCTTTCGGGAAGTGAGCTTGACGGAACAAATGTAGAAAAAGCAGCTGTTATAAGAAATGCTATGGCAGCTCTGGGGGCAACTCCCGAAGAAACCGTCATAGTAGGGGACAGAATGCATGATGCGGAAGGTGCCAGGGAGAACGGTATTCGCTGCATCGGTGTATCCTACGGTTTTGCCGCAGAGGGCGAGCTTGAGGACGCAGGGGTAAAAGTTATTGCAAATACTCCCGATGAGCTGTCGGAGATTTTGAAAGTGATGGAATAATCCTGTCAGGACAGGCATAGAATTTTGCGTGGGGGGATTGCTTTGATTGAGGAACGCAAAAAACTGTGTCTGTGCACGGGGATAAACTTTTTAGCAGGTATCATTATAGGGACAGTGCTTTTTTATGCCCATTTGAGGAGTAATCCCCAAAGCCTTGCAACAGAATTATATTATGAGAAAAGCTTGCAAATTATTGATGTACTCCGTGTCTGGTGGCTTAATATTATGTGGATGCTTTCTGTGTTTATAGCTCATACTGTTCTGCCTGCCGCCTCATTACATATTGTTGTGGGAGTGCGGGGGAGTGTAAGCTCGTTTTCAGTTTTGTATCTGCTTGAGTCCTTCGGAATAAAAGAGGCGGTGGTATCCGCTTTGCCTCAATGTGTATCGGTGCTTCCGATGCTGATGTGGTTTTCTGTAATGTGCGTGGAAAAACGAAGATTGATGATAAAAGAAGGAAAAGAACCCTTTCGTATAAGCAGAGGTGAGACGGTGGGGATGTTTCTGCTTTCTGCAGTTGCGGCAGTGGCAGAATCAATCGTTTTTTCATTTTTGGGCTATGTTTTGTTGTAAAATGACAAAATTTTGCTTGAAGATATGTGCAATTTGAGTATGTACTTTTTTAAAAATGTGGTGTAAAATAAAAAAACCTCGCGATTTTATGTAAACCAAAATGCCTGAAAAGGGTGTATAATATGAGAAAACTAATGGCAGAGTTTGAAGATTATTTAAGAGAGCAAAAGCTTTCGGAAAATACACTTCTTTCATATCTGCACGACATGGAAGTATTCCAGGACTACTTAAAACTCAATAATATAAAAAATGTGCTTACAGTTGATAAATCGGTCATTGATACATACATTGACTCAATGGTGACAGGCGGTAAGGCAAGCTCTACGATTTCCAGAAACACTGCATCACTGCGCAAGTTTTATCAGTGTATGCTTTTAAACGGAAAGATAGAGACAAATCCTCTCTACGGTGTAGAGGTTCCCCGTGTTAAGAAAAAACTGCCGGAGGCGCTTACTACAAGGGAAATCGTGAAACTGCTTAAGCAGCCTAAAAACAATAATCTTAAGGGTATTCGCGATAAAGCAATGTTGGAGCTTCTGTATGCCACAGGGATAAAAGTATCGGAGCTTATAAGCCTTAATACCCGTGACCTTGATTTGCACGGCGGTATGCTCAGTTGCAATAACGGCAAAAATCACCGGTACATTCCTGTAGGGAATGAGGCTATAGATGCATTGGAAGAATATCTGAAAAAAGCCCGTTCCTATATGGTTAAAGACAATAAGGTAAAGAACCTTTTCGTGAACTGCTCGGGAACACCGCTTACACGGCAGGGGTTCTGGAAAATTCTTCGTGGCTACGCAGAAAGCGCAGGTATAAAGACGGAGATAAATGCCCAGACACTCCGCAACTCGTTTGCTCTTCATCTGCTTCAGAACGGTGCGGACATCAATGCCGTTTCCGAAATGCTCGGACACGGAGATGTTGTAACAACCCGTATGTATGACCAGGTTCTTAAGAACAACATTAAGAAAATTTATAAAAAAGCACACCCCAGAGCATGAAAAAAGTTGACAATTATGTCGTATGATGATAATATGTTTTAGAAGGCGTCGAGGAATTCTTCGGCGCTTTTGTAAATATCCCGAAAGGAAGAAATACCAATGAACAGTGTAACAGAAATTTTTGCAAGTATGGTGTTTAATAAGACGGTCATGAAAGAAAGACTGCCTAAAGAAACATACAAAGCGATGCTTAAAACTCTTAACGAGGGTAAGCGCCTTGATATTAATGTTGCTAATGTTATCGCCAATGCCATGAAGGATTGGGCGATTGAAAACGGTGCAACACATTATACTCATTGGTTCCAGCCTATGACGGGTATTACTGCGGAGAAGCATGACAGCTTTATAACTCCGTCAGATGATTCACATGTAATAATGGAATTTTCGGGAAAAGAGCTTGTTCAGGGTGAGTCTGATGCGTCAAGCTTCCCCTCGGGCGGTCTCCGCGCAACTTTTGAAGCCCGCGGATATACTGCCTGGGACCCCACAAGCTATGCTTTTATAAAAGACGGTACACTTTGTATTCCCACAGCTTTCTGCTCATATGGAGGTGAAGCTCTTGATAAGAAAACACCTTTGCTTCGTTCTATGGAAGCTATCAATAAGCAGGCTATGCGTATTCTGAAGCTTTTCGGAAACGATACAGTTTGCAGTGTGAAAACTACAGTAGGTCCCGAACAGGAATATTTTCTTGTAGACAAGGAAACCTACAATAAGCGCCCTGACCTTGTTTTTACAGGCAGAACACTTTTTGGCGCAATGCCGCCCAAGGGACAGGAGCTTGATGACCACTACTACGGAAGTATCAAACCCAGAATTGCAAAGTTTATGCGTGACCTTGACGAAGAGTTGTGGAAGCTTGGTATTCTCGCAAAAACAGAGCATAATGAGGCGGCTCCTGCACAGCATGAGCTCGCTCCCATATATACAACAACAAACATTGCCGCAGACCATAATCAGCTTATTATGGAAATGCTTCAGAAGGTTGCGGGAAGACACGGCCTTGTATGTCTTCTTCATGAAAAGCCTTTCGAAGGCGTGAACGGCAGCGGTAAGCATAATAACTGGTCAATAACAACAGACAGCGGAAAGAATCTTCTTGACCCCGGTGAAACACCTTATGAAAATGCGCAGTTCCTTTTGTTCCTGTGCTCTGTAATAAAGGCTGTTGACGATTATCAGGATTTACTTCGCATTTCTGTTGCAAGCCCCGGTAATGACCACAGACTTGGTGCTAATGAGGCGCCTCCCGCAGTTATGTCAATGTTCCTGGGCGAAGAGCTCAGTGAAATTCTTGAGGCTATTGAAACAGGAAAAGCATACGATGCACGTGAAAAAATGCAGATGAAAATCGGTGTTCACGTAATCCCAAGATTCCCCAAAGATGCGACAGACCGTAACAGGACAAGTCCATTTGCGTTTACAGGTAACAAGTTTGAATTCAGAATGCTTGGTTCTGCATCATCAGTTTCAGATGTTAATGTTGTGCTTAATACTGCAGTTGCGGAAAGTCTTCGTAAATTTTCTGATGAGCTTGAAAAGGCAACTGACTTTGAGTCTGCTCTTCATAACCTCATAAAGAAAACCATTAAGGAGCATAAGCGCATTATATTCAACGGTAACGGTTACGACCAGAAATGGCTCCGGGAAGCGGAGAAGAGAGGGCTTATGAATCTCCCGACAACTCCCGATGCACTTCGTCATCTTACTGACCGCAAGAATCTTGACCTGTTTGAAACCCACAAGGTTTATTCGGCTGTTGAGATGCATTCGCGTCTTGAAATAATGCTTGAAAACTACCGTAAGATGCTCAATATCGAGGCACTTACAATGGTGGAAATGTCGAAGAAGGATATTATGCCTGCCGTTTCGGGCTTTATCGGTAAAATCAGTAATAACCTCATCGCAAAAACAACAGCAATTGTGAATGTGTCTTCTGCTTATGAGGAAAGTATAGTCGAGGAGGCATCTGTGCTTCTTGATAAAATGCTTGAGAAAACACGTGAGCTTGAAGATGCTCTTAAGGAAGCTGACGGCATAGCCGATGCACAGACAGAGGCGGACTACTACCGTGATACCGTTATCGGCATTATGGATGAGCTTCGTTCAGCGGCAGACAGTCTTGAAGTAATATGTGAAAGACGCGACTGGCCGTACCCTGATTACAGTGAATTACTTTTTGGAGTAAGATAATACAAAATAAGTCCGTAGTTTTACGGACTTATTTTGTATTGAAAAACATTTTCTGCACATACTAACTCCGGGTGATTGATATGAGACCGGTAAAAGAAAAGCCCGCAGAGGATTATGCAGACGATGTGCTGAATAAGGTTGATTCAGTGGCATCAGCAAATGAATGTACAGGGCTTATGTACAAACCTCCTGAAACAGAGGATGAGGCAGAAAGCTACAACGATATCTACGTTGTACCGAAAGAAGAAAACAGTAGAGAGAAAGAACTGAGGTAATGACCCCAGTTCTTTCTTTCTGTAAAAGCACGCGAAGTAATTGGATTTTATTAATCTTCATCAAAATCAATAAGGAATATTGCCGGTCGCATAGCACCGCCTATGGGGTCACGAACAAGCTGCATTGTGAGAACAGCAGGCCTTCCATTTTCGGGATTACCGTCAAAGCCTATTTTTATATCTACTTTCATAAATGATGATGTCATTCCACACATAGAGTCTTTGTTGTATAAAAGAGTCATATTTTTTAATTGATCAGTGGTGTATGCTTCTTCCGACCTCATCATATCAGTGATAATAGAAGTTGCCCAAAAAACATTCATCTGATCCTTGGAAAGATCTGGTTGTTGAGAAAGCCATTGAGCTGTTTCAATGAAAAACACATCATTTGAGTACATACGCTGAAGTGCGTCGCCATTGAGATTATGCACTGCGTTTGTAAATTCTTCAAGAAAATGTACAAAATCTTCTTTGTTTTTTTCGTCGAGAGGGGGATATGCCATCTCGTCCAACTTGCTACATCCGCAAACCGTTACAGTTAAAGCAATAAGTAAAACAAAAGCTAATATTTTTTTCACTCTTTATCCTCCGTTAATGTTATATGTCAATAAATTATCCGGTGTGGTAAAATGCTTTTCAGCTTGAAATTCAAGGTATTCTTCTATTTCTTTGCGTTCTTTTTTTGAAGCATTTTTTAATGTGTCATGATAACAGCGGATGCTCTTTTTTAAGAAATTCTCATTGGCTTCAAGCAATTGAGTATTATTGGTAGAATTAGCTTCAGCAATTTTCTCGCGTGCATCAATAATATTGTCAACCCAGGCTTTACCTATTTGGGGAATATCGAGCTTTTGGTGGTTAATATATCGTATTATCGATATTGCTGTAAAGAGTATCAATAATATTGTTAAAAATTTTTTCATTAGAAGCTCCTTTCACATATTTTAGTTATTTGAACCAACTAAAAATGCCGAACTCGCTCCAGTCAACAAAAAAGTACGAAGCTGCGGCAATTGCCATAATAAGAATGATGAGCCAGTTCTCTTTTAAAAACTTCATAATATGACCTCCTTTTATAAAAGACAAGCGAAAAGAATTTTAGCTGTATCTGTCGATTATTATAATGTAAAAAAATAAAATTGGTATGCTCACTGCATACCAATTAAAAAAGATTCTACCATAGAATATAAGAGGTATACGAATAGCAAAAATGTTATTGTTATGGGGTTATAGAAAAGTCCTTCTATAATGCTTTCCAGAAAAGCAGAAAAAATGAAAAAACCAAGAAGATACCATAATGCCATAAGAATAATTCTCTTAATTATTTTGTTTTTTACAGGAAACTTTATCCTGTCTGTAAAACCAAGGAAATTTGTACCCAAGGCAAAAAACACAAAATTATAAACAATTATCAGTGAAAACATTATATAAAACGAAACAATGTCAGTTGTGTTTTCTCTGGGACCTTCTTCAACGGCAAGAATGAAATATCCGACGAAGAAAACCAGATAGCAAAATACAGCAACTATGGATTTGTATATATTGCGGGTGCGGAAACCGGGGACAATATCAAGCAACCTATATGATGTGAAGCGCTCCTTTAAAATATCACGGCGCAGAAGTCTGATGTTTTTGTACCTGTCGGTTTTATTGATTGATGTACATTTTTTTATTATTTTTCCTACCTGTCCGCCGGCGGTTTCTTCTGTGGGAAATTTGCCCGTCAGCATAAAATTATAAACAATGCCTATAGCATAAATGTCCGAACGCTCATCGGTCTGGGTAAATCCGTACTGCTCGGGAGCGGCATATCCTGCTGTACCAAGAATCCGGGTATCTCTGTTTTTTGTGCTAATGATTTTACGCGATATGTCAAAATCTATAAGCTTAAGAGTACCATCACTTGAGATAATGATATTTTCAGGCTTTATGTCGCGATGAACGATGTTAAAACTATGAAGTATTTCCACCGCATCAAGGAGCTGTAATATGTAGCTTTTTGCTTCGGCAGACGAAAGGGTTCTGTCAGAAAGTTTTTCGCGGAGACTTTTCCCCTCAATGTATTCCATTACATAGTAGCTATCGCTGACTTCAGCGACTGTCGGGAAATTTTTATGAGGTTTACAGGCAAGGTGTTCCAGAAATTCCCTTATTGAAGGATTATATTTTCTTTTTACAAAAGTACATTGGTATTCAGCCATAATAAAACACCTGTTGAAAGAAATAAAATTAGTATTATAATAAAGAATAACAAAGCACAAGGAGAATGTCAATATGAAAAAAACCGATGAACTCTTGAAGATTCTTAACGACAGTCATGATATAGATGGCATTTTGCAGGATCATGAAGAAGAATTTATTCAGGTTAGTATTTCTGAATATCTTAACTCAATTATAGAAAAGAAAAATCTCGTGAAGAGTGAAGTTATAAAGCGTTCGGGGCTTGACAGAGTTTACGGTTATCAGATCCTTAACGGAACACGGACTCCTTCCAGAGACAAGGTGATTTTGCTTGCATTCGGAATGGAACTTGGCT
Source organism: uncultured Oscillospiraceae bacterium (assembly GCA_964385605.1). Taxonomy (GTDB): domain Bacteria; phylum Bacillota; class Clostridia; order UMGS1883; family UMGS1883; genus UMGS1883. Next base: position 8,762 of record CAYLPQ010000068.1, read on the forward strand.
TCCGGGAAATACAAAAGCTTCTGGCATATAACGGCTTTGCACAACTTTATGCGAAAAACAGACGTGACAGCATAATAATTTTTGCAATAAAAGAAAAATTGTCTGTTATTGAGCTTAATTTATTACTTGATAAAAATAAAGAAAAAGTAATTGAATAACAAAAATGGACCGACTCCAAAAAAGTCAGAGAAAAATCTGATATTCAAGGGGTCGGTTTTTATTTCGTAAAGTTAGCTTATAAGCATAACTGTAAAGATAATAATATACAAAATTAAGGAAAAAATTACATTTTTTAAGTTGACAAGCCGTAAAAGTTGTGATATTATGTTATACTGCATTAAGATGCAGACATCTGCCCGCTGGAATAGGGAAGATGTGGTAAAAATCGCGTTATTACAACAATTCTTGATATTTTGCGTGCGGGGTGCATTCTACAATTCCGTACGTGATGTCACTGCATAAATATGCAGTGCGGTGTATTCCGAGTGCATTCTACACAGGAGTATAGAATATGTAAGAGTTGTTCGTCCAAATATTTTGATAGAGGTGATTTTGTTGAAACCTATTAAATTAGGAAAAAATGAAAGAATGACCTTCGCCAAAATCGATGAAGTT
>CAYLPQ010000069.1:0-9344 GCA_964385605.1 uncultured Oscillospiraceae bacterium
TTCGGATTAATACTGTTCGGCTATGCGTCAGGGCACGGACTAAAAACCGTTTGCCAGCAGCGGAAAATGATGCAAACGGTTTTTCCGCTAACAAGCATAAAATATGAATCAACCGTAGGTTAGCGCCGTAGTTAGTTTAAGAGAATTAAAACACGCACAAACAATAATGTTAAGAAAAACACATTGACAGTTTCCGTAAAACCGCTTGTATCAACTTCCTTTGCTGGCAAGCGGTTTTAGTCTGTCATCGGCAATAAGTTTGCAGACACAGACGGCGGAATAAAGGCAATGTGTTTTTCTTAACAAAGACCATTATTTTATTCTATGGCACATCATTTACTAATTGCGCCCCTGCGGGGGCATTTGAAGGGGGGTCGGGGGAGATTCGGAATCCCCCGATGCTTTTCGCCATTTTGGCATTCAAAATGGCATAGGTTTTGCACTTTGCAAAAGAAAAATATATATTATAGTCACATTTTTATTTTTGATCTTTGCAATCTGTTTCGCCTAAAATATAGTCACAACTGACCTTGTAAAATCTTGATAAAGCAATTAGATGATGAACCGGAATTTCATTTGTACCATTTTCGTATCTTGAGTAAACTTGTTGGGTAGTATTTAAATGTGCGGCTATTTCTTTTTGGCTCAAATCATTATCTTCTCTTAAGGTTTTTAATCTTTTTGTATATTTCATCATCTCACCTCAAGAAAATTTTACCACATCATTGAAAAAATGTTGATTTTACACCTAAAGTGGTGTGAAATAGTTGTGGCAGATACTGCCAAGGTTGCTACACAAACTTGGAATGCGACATAGGTTCACACACATCCCCAAATTATATCTCTCTTCTGCCTTCCATAGCCCTGGTCAAAGTAACCTCATCGGCATACTCAATATCGCCGCCGACGGGAATACCGTGTGCAATTCTTGTAACAGTAATTCCCATAGGCTTAAGAAGCCTCGCTATGTACATAGCAGTAGCCTCACCCTCGACAGTAGGGTTTGTTGCCATAATAACTTCTGTCACCTCGGGAGTAAGGCGGGCAATCAGTTCCTTGATTTTAATATCTTCGGGGCCAACTCCGTCCATAGGGGAGATAGCGCCGTGAAGAACGTGGTAAAGACCGTTGTACTCCTTTGTTTTCTCAAGGGCAGTTACATCCTTGGGACTTTCCATAACGCAGATGGTGCTTGTATCGCGCTTGGACGATGAGCATATATCGCATTCGGGCTTGTCTGTCAGATTCTGACACTTTGAACAAAGATGTACATTTGTCTTTGCCTTTTTTATTGCACCGATAAATTTTTCAACCTTGCTTTCAGGCATATTCATCACGTGAAAAGCAAGTCTTACGGCACTTTTATGTCCAATGCCGGGAAGCTTTTCAAACTCTGTAATAAGTTCTTCCAGTGAAACGGGATACATTTAATCAGCTCCTATAGGGAAAACTTTTATTGCGAAAGGATACTTTGCATCCGTTAAAACAATCCGGGGATGCTCATGCCACCGGTAATACCCTTAAGACTGCTTGTGGCAGCCTCATCAGCTTTGCGAAGAGCTTCGTTTACTGCTGAAAGAATCATATCTTCAAGCATTTCAACATCATCAGGGTCCACAGCATCGGGAGAAAGCTTAAGCTCGATTAACTCTTTTTTGCCGTTGATTTTTACATTTACAGCACCGCCGCCAACAGAAGCTTCAATAACTTGCTCCTCAAGAGCTTCCTGCGCCTTGAGCATTTCAGCCTGCATCTTCTGTGCCTGCTTAATCATATTGTTCATATTTCCCATTCCGCCCATATTGCGGGGATATCCGCCTTTTGCCATTTTTAAAACATCCTTTCAAATTTTATTCAATGTTTGTTATCGGAAGATTCATTATATCATCCAGTGGGTCATGTTCCATTTTAGGTTTGCCGTAAGGGTTGAAGTCACTTTCAACGCGAGTTACCGCATTTGCATCAAGAGACGTGTGCGCTTTGACGGAAGAATTTATAAGGTCAATTCCACCCTTTACCATATCCTGCATTTCTCTGCCGCCTTCATCGGGGAAGACGAGAGCAAGCCGCCCGCTTTCCTCACACAGGGTCACATTCTCAAGTGCCGTAAAAAGGAGAATACTTCCGGAAAGGTCATTCATAACTTCGGGCCATGCGGCTTTTATTCTGCTTAAAAATTCGCTTGCGGGAATATCGTTAAGATTTATTTTTTCAGTGGGCTTTTCATCTTCCTGAACCTTTTGGAGAATCGGTTCATCTGCCACAGGTGCCGCTTTTACAGTAACAACACCGTTTTCAATCTTTTTCTCAAGCTCTGCAATTCTTGCAAGTAAGCTGTCTACAGAGCCATCATTGTTCTTTATACACAGCTTTATAAGTGCTGCCTCGTAAATAACACGGGGATTTGTCATAAAACGTGCAGTTTGACCTGCTTCAGAAAGGGATTTTATTGCGTAAAGCAACTTCTCTGTGGAATAAAGCGCTGAATATTTTTCCAGCAGACTGTATTCCGCCTCGTCAAAATCGCTTTTACTTTTTCCCGAAACTGCTATTATAAGCATATCGCGAAGTGCGCTGATAAGAATTTCAATAAACGGGGTGAGGTTTTTACCTCTTGAACATACATCGTCAATGCAGGAGACAGCGCCCTTGCTGTCATACTCGCCGATGCATCTGCAAAGCTCAAGGACGGTATCGTTCTCCGCTCTTCCAAGAAAGTCTGCCACAAATTCCGTGTCCACCTCCTTGCCGGCGGCAATACACGGATCAAGACAACTGAGCGCGTCACGGAGTGAGCCGTCTGCGTGGAGAGCAATCATACGCAGTGCCTTTTCCTCCGCCATAATTCCCTCGGAATTACAGATATAGTCAAGCCTGTCATATATATCCTCGGGAGTGATGCGTTTGAAATCGAAGCGCTGACAACGGGAGGAGATGGTTTCGAGCACCTTGTTCGCCTCTGTGGTTGCAAGGACAAACTTAACGTGCTCCGGTGGCTCTTCAAGAAGCTTCAGGAGTGCGTTGAATGCATCATTGCTTAATGCGTGTACCTCGTCGATGATATATACTTTGTACTTTGTAACTGCTGCTGTATAGCTTGCCTCTTCACGAAGAGTTCTGATATTGTCAACACCGCGGTTACTTGCGGCATCAATTTCGATAATGTCCATAATGCTGCCGCTTTCTATGCCGAGGCACGTAGGACAGGCATTACACGGGTTGCCGTCCTGCGGATTTTCGCAGTTCACGGCTTTACTTAATATTCTCGCAGTGGAGGTTTTACCCGTTCCGCGGCTTCCGCAGAAAAGAAACGCATGACCGCAGGCATTATTCTTTATTTCGTTTTTTATGGTCTGTGTAACGTGCTGTTGTCCAACAACATCGTCGAATGTTTTCGGACGCCATTTTCTGTAAAGAGCCTGAAATTCCATACGTTTACCTCCTTTTAAGAAAAGCCGTCTTGCAAAAGAAGACGGCATATATGTTTATTTAGCTGCACACCCCGAAATCGACGTCATCCCATATACGGAATTCATACAGTTAGCTCGAGCCAGGCACCCTCGCGGCACATACCGGTAACCGCTTATTGCTGCTCGGTTCCCCGCCTGACAAGGTTCACGGGCCGATATTGCGCAAGACCCGGCTGTCAACACCACTTATATGCTCCAGCTATACAGAAAAAAACGCCTCAATCGGGGACATCACCTCCGCTATAGCGGATTGCGGATACAGGACACCGCTACCTCCCCGGCCAGTACAGCTTATTCAGTATATCACAGAGAAGTAAAATTATCAATAGTTTTTCTTAAAAATTTCCTGATGTTAAAAAATACTTTACTAATCTTTGGTGATGTGATATAATAACATAAATATCTATGCAGATTTATAACTGAAAGTTAAGGAGTGATATACAAATGGCAGCAGAAAAGGATATATTTACCTATAAGGGGAAGCCTATGGTTCGTCGCGGTGATACAATATATTACGGTGATCTGGGTGAGAAATATATTATCATTTTCACCATCAAGTCAAAGAAAAAGGTGGGCGACCTTGAGGTTGCAGACAGTGTTACAATTGACCTTTGCACAAATGACGGCACAGGAAAGAACAAGGTTATTAAGAAGGCCAACCGTGAAAGTCTCTATGAAGCTATTGATATAGCGGAGTTCTGGCTTGATGATGCTATTGAAAACGGCTGATAAAGAAAGGGCGACCGGAGATGTTTAAAGAGCAGAATTTGACAATGCTTGCCGACTTTTACGAGTTTACTATGGCAAACGGCTATTTCGTAAACGGAACACATGAAAAGATTTGTTATTTCGACCTGTATTTCAGAACGGTTCCCGATAACGGCGGATTTGCAGTTATGGCAGGAACCGAGCAGGTTGTGGATTATCTTAAAAATCTTAAGTTTGAGGATGAAGATATCGAATATTTGAGGAGGAAAAACCTGTTTGACGAGGATTTCCTCGAGTATCTTAAAAAATTCAAATTTCAGTGTGATGTGTGGGCAATTCCCGAGGGTACACCGGTGTTTCCCGGTGAGCCTCTTGTTATTGTAAGGGGGCCTGCAATTCAGGCGCAGCTTGTTGAAACGATGCTCCTTCTCATTGTTAATCATCAGACACTTATTGCCACAAAGGCGAACAGAATTGTGCGTGCTGCACAGGGCAGAGCTGTGATGGAATTTGGTTCAAGAAGAGCTCACGGTGCAAACAGTGCAATCCTTGGTGCGAGAGCGGCATATATCGCAGGTTGCGTAGGAACAGCCTGTACCATAAGTGATGAAATGTACGGCATTCCAGCTCTTGGAACAATGGCTCACAGCTGGGTTCAGATGTTCCCTACAGAGTATGAGGCTTTTAAGGCTTATGCAGAGGCATATCCTGACAGCTGTACTTTGCTTATTGATACCTATAATGTCCTTAAAAGCGGTCTTCCCAATGCTATCAAGGTAGCAAAGGATTGCCTGATTCCCAAGGGTAAACGACTTAAGGGTGTGCGTATAGACAGCGGTGACATTACCTATCTTTCTACCAAAATCCGCAAGGAACTCGATAAGGAAGGCTTTACCGATTGCGGTATAGTGGTGTCAAATTCCCTTGATGAATATATTATTTCCGACACACTTGCACAAGGGGCAAAGATTGATTCCTTCGGTGTAGGTGAAAGGCTTATTACGGCAAAAAGCTCTCCCGTGTTCGGCGGTGTATATAAGCTTGTAGGTGTTGAGGAAAACGGGGAAATTGTTCCCAAGATTAAAATCAGCGAAAATCCTGCTAAAATCACCATTCCCGATTTTAAGCAGATTTACAGATTGTTTGATAACGAGAGCGGTAAGGCAATTGCAGACGTTATGACTCTTCATAATGAAGAGATTAACGATAGCGAGCCTTATGAAATATTTGACCCGGTTCACACTTGGAAACGTAAAAAAGTGACAAACTTCACTGCGAAAAAGCTTCTCGTGAAGTTGTTTGACAAGGGTGAATGTGTTGCAGAGCTTCCCGAAATCGGGGAAATTCGTCAGTACTGCAAGGAGCAGATAGACACAATATGGGATGAAGTAAAACGTTTTGAGAATCCTCATGCATATTATGTGGACCTTTCACCGGAATTATGGAATGTGCGTCATTCTCTTCTTGAAAAATATTCGGAGTAAATTATGATTGATTACAGTTTATTTGATGCCGCTATATTCGATATGGATGGCACTATAATGGATTCTTTAGGTGTATGGGAATCTATTGACCATGCATTTTTAGAGGGACGTCGGGGAATAACTGTTCCCGAGGATTATGTCCATACAATTGCCGCAATGAGCTTTTCGGAAATTGCAGATTATACAAAGGAAAGGTTCAATCTGCCGGATACTCCCGAAGCATTAATGGCAGAATGGACCGAGATGGCAGAATATGAGTATACCCATAACATAAAGGCAAAAAGCGGTGTTCGTGAGTATATAGAAAAGCTGAAAGCTCTTGATAAAAAGATTGTTTTGTGTACCAGCTCTCCCAGACATTTTTTTGAGGGTGCATTAAAAAACAACGGAATATATCATTTGTTTGATGCGTTTACCAATACCTGTGAAGCGGGAGAGGGTAAAAATAGTACGAGAGTATATCTGCTGGCGGCAGAAAAGGCTGGGGCAGATCTCGGAAGATGCATTGTGTTTGAGGATGTTCTGTCAGCCGCTACTACTGCAAAAAAAGCCGGAATGGCTGTCTGCGGAGTTTATGATGAACGCGGAAAATTCTACAAAGAAGAAATGCAGAAGCTTTGCGATTATTATATTGACAGTTTTGAAGAAATGTTATAGGGCGGCAAGGTGGCTTGTCGCCGTTTTTTCCGTATAGGAATTTGCATTAAATTAAAACGCGTGAACCTATGTTTGCATGATATATGTGAGACATGGGTGAAGCGGCATGCTTCTTTATGCGATGGAGGAATAAAATGTACGAACTTACAGACCCCAAAATAATTAAATATTTATGTTCTAAATATGGCTTTCGGTTCGCAAAGAGTATGGGGCAGAACTTTATTACCGACCCGGATGTTCCTATGACTATGGCGCAGACTGCAACGGAAAATGCAGAGGGTATTATTGAGATTGGTCCCGGTTTTGGTGTACTTACGGCGGTGCTTGCAAATAATGCGCAAAAGGTTGTCTCCATTGAGCTCGACAAGCGGCTTCAGCCGGTTCTCGCGGAAACTCTGGCAGGGTATGATAATGTCAGCTTTATCTGGGAAGACTGTCTTAAGGTAAACCTCAAGGAACTTCTGGAAACAGAGTTTTCGGGAATGAATGTAAGTGTAGCGGCTAATCTGCCCTATTATATAACAACACCTATTATAATGAATTTTCTTGAGTCGCACCTCGGCTTTAAGAAAATTGTTGTTATGATTCAGAGAGAAGTTGCCGAGCGCCTTTGTGCAAAGCCCGGCGGCAAGGAATACGGTGCAATAAGCATTGCCACGCAGTATTATTCAAAACCTGAAATTATAAAGCACGTTCCTGCTTCGGCATTTATTCCTGCGCCGAAGGTTGACAGTGCAGTTGTATGTATGGAAATTCTCGATAAACCGTCAGTTGCACCAAAGGATGAAAAGCTTTTCTTTAAACTCATAAAGGCGGCATTTTCACAGCGAAGAAAAACCCTTGTTAATGCCCTTTCATCATCGGGCGCTTTCGGCGGCAAGGAGGACGTAATAAAAGCAGTGGAAAAAGCTGGCTTTGACACAAATGTACGAGGGGAAGCACTTTCCATTAGCGAGTTTTGTATATTGTGTGACATTTTTGCAAATAATTAAAAAAATGGTAGACAAACGCGGATTTTTCGTATATAATGTTAAACAGGAAAAATTGGATTTTTGAAAGGAGTTTTTAATATGACAGAGAACAAAAAGGTATTAACATGGCTTGAAGAAATGAAAGCTCTCTGCCGTCCCGCGAGTGTAGTTTGGATTGACGGTAGCGAGGCACAGCTTGAAGCTCTTCGTGAGGAAGCAGTTGCATCAGGAGAAATCATTAAGCTTAATCAGGAGAAGCTTCCCGGATGCTACTATCACAGAACGGCTGAAAACGACGTGGCAAGAGTTGAGGACAGAACTTTCATCTGTACAGAAACAGAGGAAGAAGCAGGTCCTATCAATAACTGGATGGCTCCCAAGGAAATGTATGCAAAGCTCAATGCGCTTTACGACGGCTCTATGGAAGGCAGAACAATGTATGTAATTCCCTACTCAATGGGTCCTGTAGGCTCACCCTTCTCAAAGATTGGTATTGAGCTTACAGACAGCATCTACGTTGTTCTCAACATGGATATTATGACAAGAGTAGGCAAGAGTGTTCTTGATGCTCTCGGTGCAGACGGTGACTTCGTTAAGTGTCTTCACGCAAAGAAGGATGTAAATCCTGACGAAAGATATATCGTTCACTTCCCCCAGGATAATACAATTATGTCAGTTAACTCTGCATATGGCGGCAACGTACTTCTCGGTAAGAAGTGCTTCGCTCTCCGCATCGCTTCATACCAGGGTATGAAGGAAGGCTGGATGGCAGAGCATATGCTTATCCTCGGTCTTGAGAATCCTCAGGGCGAAGTTAAGTATATCTGTGCAGCATTCCCCTCTGCTTGCGGTAAGACAAACCTCGCTATGCTTATTCCTCCGGAATATCTTAAGAAGAAGGGCTACAAGGTTTGGACAATCGGTGACGATATTGCATGGCTCCGTGTAGGCGATGATGGCAGACTTTACGCAATCAACCCCGAGGCAGGCTTCTTCGGTGTTGCTCCCGGAACAAGTGAAAAGACTAACTTCAATGCTCTTGCAGCTACAAAGAAGAACACTATCTTCACAAACGTTGCTATTAACGAAGACGATATGACAGTTTGGTGGGAAGGTCTTGACAAGAATCCTCCCGAAAATGCAATTGAGTGGAAGGGTGCAAAGGTTAACGGCAAGGAATATACTGCTGAAGGCAACAAACTTGCTCATCCTAACTCAAGATTTACAGCTCCTGCTGTAAACTGTCCCTGCATCTCAAAAGAGTTTGAAAATCCCCAGGGTGTGCCGATCAGCGCTATCGTATTCGGCGGACGTCGTGAAAAGACTGCTCCCCTCGTATACCAGGCTCGTGACTGGAACCACGGTGTATTCGTTGGTGCTACTATGGCATCAGAGACTACTGCAGCTGCTGCAGGTGCAGTTGGTGTTGTAAGACGTGATCCCATGGCTATGAAGCCCTTCGTTGGCTACAATATGGCTGACTATTTTGCACACTGGATTAAGATGGGCGCAAAGATGGATGCAGACAAGGCTCCGAAGATTTTCCACGTTAACTGGTTCAGAAAAGACGAAGAGGGTAACTTCATGTGGCCCGGATTCGGTGACAATATGCGTGTTCTTAACTGGATTGTTGACCGTTGCGACGGTAAGGTTGATGCTGTTGAAAGCGAAATCGGTTACCTTCCCGAGCTTTCAGACATCGACACAACAGACCTTGAAATCTCTGAAGCAGACCTTAAGGAGCTTCTCAGTGTAGATAAGGCTGTATGGATGGAAGACGTAGCAGACCAGGAGAAGTATTTTAGTCAGTTCGGCGATAAGCTTCCCAAGGAAATCAAGGAGCAGCTTGAAATCCTCAAGAACAACCTTAAGTAATTAACTTAAAATAAAAAAACTTGCATTGCAATTGCTATGGTGTATAAAAAGACACACATTGGTTAGTCCAATGTGTGTCTTTTTTGCCTTATAGGAAATTACATCAATGTAACGTATTTGTGCATTTAACAAAAATGCTCTGTTATTACTTTGGAGCAAAGCGACGGATGTTCTTTTGT
>CAYLPQ010000070.1:0-9224 GCA_964385605.1 uncultured Oscillospiraceae bacterium
TCTGGGTCGATAACTGTTGAAATAATCTTGGGAGCATACTTTGAAAGCTCTTCTCTAGGCTCTCTGATGCAGGGGAGCATACACTCGTCAAGAATTTTGTAACGTGCAAGCTTTGTTTTTTCAAGAGCTTCACGGATGATTTCGGGCTTAAGACCATCAATCTTAATATCAACCTGGATTGCTGTGATACCGTCTTTAGTACCTGCAACCTTGAAGTCCATATCGCCGAAGAAGTCTTCAAGACCCTGAATGTCAACCATAGTGATGTAGCGGTCGCCCTCTGTTACAAGACCGCATGAGATACCTGCAACGGGTGCCTTAATCGGAACACCTGCGTCCATAAGTGCAAGTGTGCTTCCGCAGATACTACCCTGTGAGGTAGAACCGTTTGAAGAAAGAACTTCAGAAACAAGGCGGAGTGTATAGGGGAACTCGTCCGTTGAAGGAATAACGGGAACAAGAGCCTTTTCAGCAAGTGCACCGTGACCGATTTCACGTCTTCCGGGACCGCGGCTTGCTCTTGTTTCGCCAACTGAATATGAGGGGAAGTTGTAGTGATGCATATAACGCTTTGTTTCCTCATCGTCAATGCCGTCAAGAAGCTGTTCCTCGGAAACCATACCGAGAGTACAGGTTGTAAGAACCTGTGTCTGGCCTCTTGTAAACATACCGCTACCGTGTGTACGGGGAAGAATACCAACTTCAGAAGCGAGAGGACGGATGTCATCAAGACCTCTGCCGTCTACGCGCTTGCCGTCGTCAAGAAGCCAGCGACGTACAACGTACTTCTGTAATTTGTAGATAGCCTCGTCGATAGCAGCTTCCATTTCGGGGAATCTTTCAGCGAGAGCCTCGTATACAAAGCTGTAAACCTCTTTAAGGTTTTCTTCGCGAACGTTCTTGTCGTCTGTGTCAAGAGCAGCACGTACCTTGTCGATAGCAATTTCCTTAACTGCTTCGTAAAGGTCTTCCGGTACTTCCATATGCTCATAATCGAACTTGGGCTTACCGATTTCTGCCTGAATTGACTCAATAAATTCGCAGATTTTAGCGATTTCTGCGTGTGCAGCCATAATACCCTCAAACACAAGGTCCTCGGGAACCTGGTTTGCACCTGCTTCAATCATATTAACCTTTTCCTTTGTACCTGCAATGGTAAGGAACATTTCGCTCTTATCGCGCTGTTCCTTTGTGGGGTTAACAACAACCTTGCCGTCAACAAGACCTACGGTTGCACCTGCAATAGGTCCAGCAAAGGGAACTGATGAGATTGAAATAGCGATTGACGCACCAATCATAGCTGTAACAACGGGATCGTTATCGGGCTCAACACTCATAACTGTTGTAACAACTGCCACATCGTTGCGAAGGTCCTTCGGGAAGAGAGGACGGATGGGGCGGTCAATACATCTTGATGCAAGGATTGCCTTTTCAGTGGGACGACCCTCGCGCTTTAAGAAACTGCCGGGGATTTTACCAACAGCATAAAGCTTTTCCTCGTAGTCAACTGCCAGAGGGAAGAAATCGACACCTTCTCTGGGCTTTGCAGAAGCAGTTGCTGTTGCGTGAACTACAGTTTCACCATAGCGAACAAGACAGCTACCGCCTGCGAGCTGTGCCATTTTACCTGTTTCAACAACAAGCGGTCTGCCACAGAACTCTGTTTCAAAAGTCTTAAACATAGCTAAACCTCCAAATAAAAATAAATTTTTTGTTCGAAAGGGTAGTTGTTTATCACTTAACAAAACACAGAAACTCTTTCTCTGCTTTATTAAGTGGTAAACAAACGTAAACGAACCTGCCCTTTCGATAATAAAGTCATTAATGTGCCGGAGGAATAAATCCTCCGGCATAAAAACTGACTTACTTTCTCAAACCGAGCTTTTCAACGATTGCACGGTAACGGTTGATGTCAACCTTTGTAAGGTAGTTGAGAAGACCTCTTCTCTGTCCAACCATCTTAAGGAGACCACGTCTTGAATGATGGTCCTTCTTGTAAACCTTGAGGTGCTCGTTAAGGTGATTGATTCTCTCTGTGAGAATAGCAATCTGAACCTCGGGAGAACCTGTGTCGCCTTCGTGAAGCTTGTACTGATCGATAATGCTCTGCTTTGTTTCCTTTAACATAAAACAAAACCTCCTATAAATATTTTAGGCAAAACCTCCATAACCAACACAACTGTTGGCGAAGCCAAGGCAAGGGTTGGAGAAACCGCGAACCATAGCAACCGGATAATATGCCATATAGCATAATAACACAAGAGTGGGGATTTGTCAATAAAAAAATGATTTTTTAATAAAACAGGGGTTTTGTATTTACTTTTTCTACTATGAAACTTAATCTTCCGAAATATTTTCCAAAGCAACTTTTACTGCTTCAACAACGAATGCTGTAAAGGTACAATTTTTGCCTTGAATTGCGTTCTCTACCTTTTCTATAACATCATTTGGAAAGCGGATACATTTATTAGTAGTTGGAGGAACTGAAGGAATTGTAAATTTTTTCATATATATCACCTCTGCAAATTTATTGTATATTAAAAAATATTTGCAGTATGCATCGCGAATGTATTGCAATAATTATAAAGAAATGGTAAAATTACAAACAAGGAGTGATAGTATGATTATCGATGTAACAGGAACGATACTTATATCGGGAAATAGGGGTAAAAATTGTCCCGGAAACGGAGAAACAAAAGACAGCAACGGTGAAATAATCGAATGTTGCTGTGATGAATGTGACTATTTCCTATGTTGCTTTGAAAACCCGGATGAGAATGCTTGCAAAACCTGCATTGACACAGACTGCCCTCACAGCACATTACAAAACAATCACCGCAGATGACACACAGGCTCCTGCTTGTCACTTATGGGCAGCATAGTGTAGCCCTCTTCTGTCAGATATTCAAGCACCATCGGCAGAAGCTCTGCGGTGCTTTTTCTGTCGTGAAAAAGGATTATCGGCTCGCCTTTGCATTTGGCAAGGTCGCGACGCAGATTGGCAAGCACTTTTTCAGGTACAATTTTTCCGACACTGTCCCTTGGGTCTACATTCCAGTCCCAGAGGATGTAACCGTTGTTTTCCAGATGCTTTGCCTGAGTTTTGTTAAGGCGGTAACTTGACCCGAAAGGCACACGGGCAAGGGGTGAGCGGATGCCTGTAATGTTTTCCAGAGAGTTGTTTGTCTTTTCCATTTCTTTTAAAGGAGATGTGTCCGTCGCATATATTGCATCACTGTGGCTTACACCGTGAAGGCCTATTGCGCTTCCGCTGTGAATAATTTCCTTTATATAATCAGGGTACATAATAATTCTTTCTTCAAGAACGAAAAACGTCGCTTTTGCACCGTGCTGCTCCAGATGCTTAAGAATAACAGGTGTATTAAGTGTGGGACCGTCATCAAATGTCAGATATGCAATTTTTTCTTCTTTTGCGAGTACGTGACGGAGAAACAGCATCAGAGGAAGAATAAGAAGTATCACCGTCAGCATATTAAGTAAAAATCTCTTTTTCATGCATAAACCTCCCCTCTTTTAGAATATGGGGAGGTTTATATTTTTATGCTATTAAATAGCGGATATGCTTATTGCGTGGGAAATAGAGGGGATGCTTTCGCCCTGAGAGGTGGAGGTAGGACTCATAAGGGCGCCTGTTGCCGCAAAAAGCACCTTTTTGAGCTTGCCTTTTTGCATTTCAGGCAAAACATATCCGCACAGCATAGATGCGGCGCAGCCGCAACCGCTTCCGCCGGCGTGGGTATCCTGATTTTTTTCATCAAATATCATAGCACCGCAGTCATTATAGTTGGGAATTTCCCCCAGACCTTCTTTTAAAAACAATTCTTTTGCAATACTGCTGCCTACATTTCCCAGGTCTCCCGACAAAATCAAATCATAGTCAGTTGCTTTTCTCCCCATAGCTTCAAGATGGGTTTTCAATGTGCGGACAAATGCCGGTGCCATTGCTGCACCCATATTTCCTATGTCTGTAACTCCAAGGTCCGTAATTTTACCGCAGGTTATTGCTTCGACACACGGTGCGTTTCCCGAAGCACCTAAAATTACACTTCCGCTTCCGGTTACTGTCCATTGAGCATTGGGAGTGCGCTGTCCGCCGTATTCAAGTGGTGTTCTGAATTGCTTTTCCGCACTGCAGAAATGACTGCTCGTTGAGCAAAGAATTTTTTCTGCGCCCCCTCCGCTTAAAATCAGAGAGGCAAGCACCATGCTTTCTGCCATTGTAGAGCAGGCGCCGTAAACTCCGAAAAACGGAATGTTGAACTCACGGAGTGCGTACCCCGATGAAATACATTGGTTAAGCAAATCTCCCGAAATTGCAAAATCAATTTCGCTACTTTGGAATTTCCCTTTTGAAAGCGCCAGAGCCGCACTGCGGCGGAGGATTTCACTTTCAGCTTTTTCCCAGCTTGGTTGACCAAAGTATTCGTCCTCTTCAATCATATCAAAACACTTGCCGTATGGGCCGTCGCCCTCCTTTTTTCCGACTACTGCCGCATAAGAAAGTATTGATGGCTTTTTTTCAAAAATAACGGTTCCGTTTCCTGCGTTGTACATATCTTTCTCCTATCTGAAAATGAAATATAACAATCCTGCCACAAAAGAGGATGCCGTACCGAATACTATTACCGGGCCTGCCACGTCAAACATTTTAGCGGCAGTTCCGGGAACAAGTCCCTCTGTTTTAAATTCCATAGCAGGGGACGTGACTGCGTTTGAAAAGCCGGTAATAGGGACAAGTGTTCCGGCACCGGCAAATTTTCCTATTTTGTCAAAGATGCCTATTGCCGTCAGAAATGACGCAATAAATATAAGGGTGATGCTTGTAGCGCTCCCCACAGCCTCCTTATTAAGACCTAAAGAAAAATAAAAATTGCGCAGAAGCTGACCGAAGGTGCAGATTGCGCCGCCTGCAAAAAATGCCCGCAGTGTGTCTTTTACAATGGGGGATTTTCCGGAATGCTTTTCCACAATTCTGGCATATTCCTTTTTGCTTATCATAATAAAAAGCTCCTTTTATATAAATGTTGAGGTGCTACCCGTAATAGCTCCGTCAGTTAAGGTGAAAAATTTTATAACCATAAGTGATATAAAAGCAAATATAATCAGAAAAATTCTGTATTTTCCGTTCATATAAATCATCCTTTCGGTTTTATTTTTACCAAAAAAAAAGAAATTCTTCTTTAAAAAGAGAATTTCTTTTTTGTAATTTTTTCTTTATATTATTTTGCCTATAATTGGCAGAGACTTAAGCTCTTCCTTCGTAAATATTTTAAATGCAAAAACAAGAGCAAAGTATACCACCACTCCGAAAGCTATGGCAATAACTGTTGCCGCGGAATTCCCTGCCAAGGGATAAATCGCTGCGTGAGCGCCCTTTACGCATCCGCCCATTATGACGGAAGCAAACAAGGGTTTAAAGAAGTACCTTCCCGCACCGAGCTTCATCGGCATATTTTTACGTAAAACATAGAAGCTGATGAAAAACGCAATTGCCTGACAGGCGATGCTTCCAATAGGTGCACCGTATATATTGATTTCTGGAATAGGTATAAGAACAAGGTTAAGTATCAGTTTGGCAACCCCACCGGAAAGAACACTTAATGCCGGAATATAGATTTTGCCCATGCCCTGAAGTGAGCCGTAAATCGTCTGACTCATTGCCGAGAAAAATACCGTAGGTGCAACCATCATAAAAATCATACCGCCATCGGGAGCATTAGGATAAATCAGACGGAGGATAGGGCTTGCAAGAGCCATATATCCCGCAACACAAGGAAGTGCAATTACTATTGATACAAGCAGAGAGAATGAAATCTTGCTTTCTGCCGCGGAGTAGTCCTTTTTTGCAAAAGCTGCCGCAACCGTTGGTACAAGAACTGTTGAAAATGCGGTGTTCAGTGCAAGAGGGAGATTTACAAGCACATCTGTCTTTGAAAGAATCCCGCTCAATCGCACAGCCTCTTCCGAAAGAAGTACCGGGTCTGCAAAACGGTCGGCAAGAGCGATTTTTATTCCGCGGATGACCGTGATTATATCTATAACTCTGTTAAGTGATGCAACTATTGCCCCGAGAGAAATGGGGATTGACACCATCAGAATCATTTTTGCGATTTTTATGGCATTGCCCTTGATTTTTGCAGCAGGCGCAGCAGCTATTTTTTCTTTTATGTTTTTTTTGTTGAGATTGTAGAAAATAAACAGATAGCCGCAACTTAAAAATGTGGAAAGTGTAGTTGCAAGTGTAGCACCCGCCGCCATATATTCAGGCTTTGCTCCTGCTATTGCGAGAACTATCAATATGGTGGAAAGACTCTTCAAAAACTGTTCCAGCACCTGGCTTGTGTTTGTAGCTTTCATATTTTGCTGACCTGCAAAAAATCCTCTTATAACACTTGATACTGATACAAATATAAGTGCAGGGGACAGCGCCTTTATAGTGTATTTTGCAAGAGGAGCATCAAGAATATACGTTGAAATGAACTCTGCTCCGAAAAACATTACTCCCGAGAAGAACAGTCCTACGCAGGAGAACAGTACCAGAGCCACACGGAAAATCCGCATAGCCCCCTTGAAATCGTCAAGAGCACATCTTTCTGCAACAAGCTTTGAAATCGCATTGGGAATACCGATAGAGCTTATCGCAAGAAGCAACGTATATATCTGAAATCCAAAATTATAATAGCCGTTGCCCATATCGCCGAAGCCGTCGATATTTGTTATGACCATACGGTACGCAAAACCGAGTAGCTTGACAAAGAGCTGAGCAAACAAAATCGTTATGACATTTGTCAGAAAGGACGGAGCCTTATTTTTCTTTTCCATTATATCAGAAACCTTTCCGGAAGACGTTTAGCGAACAACTTCCTCCACTGTTTTGTATACCGCTCTTTCGCCACCAATAAGACGAGGGCGCGTTTTAGCACAAAGAATGGGCGCTTCGCCGATTTTTTTGATGCTGAGGCGGACAGGAACACACACCCTTTTAAGATGCATACCAATAAGTGTTCCCCCGATGTCTATACCTGCGTGTGCCTGAATATAATCAACAAGCACCGGGTCGTTATAAGTTCTGTATGCATTTGTAGCAAAAGAACCGCCTGCCTTGGGCATAGGAACAGCAGAAACCTCTTCGAGATTGTATTTCTCCATACATTCGCGCTCTATTACAAGACTGCGGTTAAGATGCTCGCAGCACTGTGCCGCAAGATAAATACCCTTTTCGGAAAGAGCTTCGTAAATACCTTCAAATACGGCACCACCTACCTCGAAATTTGAGCCTGTGCCGATTTTTTCGCCACAAACCTCGCTTGAAGAGCATCCGACTACGAAAATATCACCTTTTTTAAGTCCCGCAATTTCGCAAAGCTCTTCGGCGGCTTTTTTTGCATCGCTTTTTATCTCTGTAAACATATATATTCAGTACCTTTCGTTAATTTGAATTTATTATACACCTAATTTTCAAAAAACGCAATATCTGTGCATATAATTATTCCGAGGTGATTTTTAATGAATGAAGAACAGTGTATGTGTTACATAACCTATGCCGTACCTAAAAGTATGCTTCCGCAGTTCGTGGGGATGGAAACCGCACAATCGCAGTTGTGCCTGTACCCACCGGAATTTGTGCCGGACTGGTATCGGAAAAGCTCATTCCCCGAAGACGACATTGAGGACTAATCCCAAAAAGGGGACAGTCCCCATTTTGAGAAAATTCCCCAATTTGGGGAATTTTCAGAGCGGAAGAGAAAGGGATTTGCTTTTTTGCAAATCCCTTTCGATTATTTGATTTCTTCTAAAAATTCCGACAGTATTCTCGCCGCGCTTCTCACAAATGCGAGACAGGGACGGTCCCTGTAATATTCAGGATTTCTCGGTGCGGGCTCGGGCTTTTCTGCTCCGTCGACACCCAGTAACTCGCGGCAAATAATGGTTTTATACTCGTCCTTAAATTCATCTGCAAGGGCTTGTACACGGATATAGAGTTCCTTCTTCGCGCTGTCATCCTTGGCATCGTCATATCCGTAAAGAGTGCCGAGAACCATAAACATACCGCTTACCGCTCCGCAAACCTCCCGCAGTCTGCCCATTCCGCCGCCAAACGCAGAAGACATCTTAAGCGCTTGACTTTCCGTTAAATTCATTTCTTCGTGAAATGCCGCAAATACCGCCTGGGCACAGTTGTAACCGTCTGTAAAATATTTTCCTGCAAGCTCTTCGTGCTTGTTCATAAAATCAACTCCTTATGTCCCATATTCTACCATAATATTTCCTCATTGTAAACCTCTCCGCTAAAAATGAAAGGAAAATCATCTCTGCTTTGCGCGGTCTGCGCTGAAAAAGAAAGGCGCAGAGAAAAAGATGCAGAATTGACAAACCGAACCACGGTTTCCGTGGATACCCGAAGCTGTATGTGTATACAGCGAGCGGTGAGGTTTGTCGGTAGCGCAAAGCGCCAAAACAAAGGACACCACTCAAAAAGGTGGTGTCCAACATTAAAGCTGAATCGGATTTTAGCACAAAATGAAACAAAAATCATCTCTGCTTTGCGCGGTCTGTGCTTTTTATCAAGCCGTATAAATCAGTTAATGCCGTATGCAAGCATAGCATCTGCAACCTTCTTGAAGCCTGCAATATTAGCGCCTGCAATGAGGTCATAGCCAAGGCCATATTCTTCAGCGGCATCAACAGAAACCTTATGAATGTTAGCCATGATTCCGCGGAGCTTTTCGTCAACTTCCTTGTCGCTCCAGCTGTAACGCATAGAGTTCTGTGCCATTTCAAGAGCTGATACAGCAACACCGCCTGCATTAACAGCTTTTGCGGGCCCGATGATAAGACCTGCATCACGGAGAAGTGTAGTTGCGTCTGCAGTTGTGGGCATATTAGCAACTTCGATGTAGTATTTTGTGCCGTTAGCAATAATCTTCTTTGCTTCGTTCTCATTAATTTCGTTCTGTGTTGCGCAAGGCATACAGATGTCAACCTTAACACCCCAGGGCTTTTCTTTGGCGAAGAATTCGCAACCGAACTTGTCAGCATAATCCTGTGCTTTGTCACGACCTGAAGCTCTCATTTCAAGAAGGTAGTTAATCTTTTCATCTGTAACAACACCATCGGGATCATATACATAACCGTCAGGACCGGAGATTGTAACAACCTTACCGCCAAGCTCAGCAACCTTCATTGCAACGCCCCATGCCACG
>CAYLPQ010000071.1:0-9174 GCA_964385605.1 uncultured Oscillospiraceae bacterium
AAGCACAGCGCATGTGGGCGAGTGCTTACAGAGAGGTTATGAAGAATAAGGATGCTAAGTATGAGGATGGAACTTCGAAGGATTCAAAGAGTGGGACAAGGGTTGACGATAGTTCAAATAATAAGTATAATGAAATTAGTGAAAAATTAACTCGTTTGGAATGGAAAATGTTTTATAATTCTCTTGGGGAATTAAAAAGAGGAATGTGGTTTCCGCAAACAATCGACGGAGATTACATTTTTGAAACTGACGATAAGTTAATTTTTACAGACGGAAATTATAAGAACCCTAAAGTTAATCATATTGTTGAATTTGAAAGTTTAAATGCAGAAGAAATTGAATATGGAAAGGAAATTATTTGGAATGAAGCAGAAAACGGTAAAAATTGCGAAGAATGCTGTGAAATTACTCAAGTTATGCTCGGAAAAGGGGCTATCACATCAACAAACTCTTACACTAGTAGGACCTATGGGGAAAGCGACAACAATCAAAGAAAAGGAACAGATAGCAAAACAGCTGATAGAAGAACTCGAAAATCAGTAAGCGGTACCCGTGTGGTGGACAATCCCTCCGTCAGCGGGTCTGACACCTCCCTTTACACAAGGGAGGCTTTGAGCGGCGAAACCAATGTTGAAACTGACGAAACTACACCACAGAAATCTATAAAGCCCGGGGAAGAGCCAAGACGTAATGTAAAGGTGCCTGAAAGTGTGAAAAAGGGGACAAAGGTAAGGCATTTTGCGAGGACTGCGGCAGAGGCAGAGACACTGACTGATGAAACCAGTGAGGGTGTACTTGAAAATGTGGAAAAGGGCAAATTCAATTACACACCTGTATCTAATAGTAGTGTAATGCAAAAAGCATATGCATCTCTCGATACTATGGGGCTTGAATGGATTGAAAAGAAGGTAAGCAGTGCGATGGCTACACACAGCCTTGATAAAGAGACAGTCGCTATGGCAGAGATTCTTATGCAGAAATATAGCGAGGAGGGTCAACAGGAGAAGGCACAACGGCTTATAATCGAATTTGCAGCGGAAGGTACGAGAATGGGGCAGAGTATTCAGGCTATAAGTATGCTGAAAAAACTTGACAAGAATTACGAAGTTGCCTATATTGAAAAAATTGTAGAAAATCTGAAAGAAGACATTATTGAGCGAAACAATAAGAAAAAGTTCGGAAAAGAGTATTCTGCAGAAATAGAAGTCTCGGATGAGCTGAAGGATGCACTGCGAAAGGCGAAGACAGAAGAAGAACGGGAAGCAATCAGAGAGGAAATATACACAGAGATTGCCAATAATCTTTCCTCAACGTGGGTTGATAAATGGAACGCATGGAGATATATGTCAATGCTCGGAAATCTGCGAACTCACGTCAGAAACGTAGTGGGAAATGCGTTCTTTATGCCGATGATTGCGGCAAAGAATACGGCGGCAAAAATAGCGGAGCCTATAGTACAGAGAGTGGTTGAGCGGAAAAGAGGAGTTACATCATCCACGGAAGCTTCAATAATACAGCACCATAATCGAATAACTGTCGATATGGATGAAGAAACAAGATATGAAATTTTGAAGAATAAAAAAATCATCCCCGTTCTAGCGAAAGCGGATGAGAACCCGGACATTGATTTTGAATATCTCGAGAAAAATATTAAGAGTGTTGTTGAAAAAGAATTGCTAAAAAAATTCCAGCAAATGGGTGCGCTAAAAAAATATACAAGTATAGCAGTGGATGATGTGTATTTCGACTTTACGGGGAAAGGTTTCAGGAAAAGCTTACATTCTCAAGAAAATTACTACGGTGGAAGTAAAGCTGATTTTGCAAAGGTTTTATTGAATTTGCAAGAATTATTAAATTCCTCCGTCCTGATTGAAGCTCACACCGATAAAGGAAAAGGAACTGAAAAAGAAAAAAGAGGACTGGAATGTGTTTATGTTTTGGTTAGTGCATTAAAAGAAAAAAATCTTATTATTCCGGTTCAGTTTGAGGTTGAACAATATTTGAGCGAGGATAACCGGTTATATCTCGCTGTTGCATTAACAAAAATAGAGACTGGCGTCAAGGGCAATACGGCTCCTGATGAACAGAAGGCGACAAGCCTGCTACCAGTCTCTAACATAAGTATATCCGAAATATTCTCTAAAATCAACCCTGATGATAAAAATTTCCTAAAATACATTCCGAATCAATTTCTTAATAAAGAGCAAATAAGAGCAAAGAATACAGCGCTTGAAGCAGAGAAAAGAAAATATTCAGGAAGCAGAAAATCTACAGTTAATTCCCCTGTACCCAAAACTATAAGATTTGAGCGAAGCAAGACTTTCTTTGTCGGGAAAGAATACCGCGAGTTTGCAAAAAAAGATGCTGTAGCGGTAAAAAAGGAGCTTACCGGTGGAGGTAAGTACAATCCGACAGATATTATAAGGGACAAGAGGGAAGTATTTAAAACAAAGGCTTTTGAATGGTTGCGGGTGAAAATCGGTGATTCTCTGGAGGCGGAAGACTGGCTGTTCCTGAAGAGACATTATCAGACTGCACTTTCAAACTATCTTGCGGCGAACAAGATTGACCTTGATAGTATGGATGAAAAGACTCTTGACAGGGCAAGAAGAATGGCTATAAGAGAAGCACAGAGAAATACATACAGGGACGTAAGTGCATTTGCAAACAGTGTCGCAAAATTTTCAAAGAAAAATGTGGCTACGTCACTTCTCACAGAAGCTCTGATGCCATTTAAAAAAACACCGATAAATGTACTTAAACGCGGAGTAGAATACAGCCCGGCAGGACTTGTAAAGGTGCTTACAGCAGATTTATACAAGGTTACAAAGGGCGATATGACGGCAAGCGAATATATCGACAGAATATGCTGTTCTTTAACAGGTACAGGAGTTATAGCATTGGGAATGTTTCTGCGCTCCCTCGGTCTTGTCACAGGAGCATCCGATGATGACGAGGAAAAAGAGTTTGACGAGCTTATGGGTGTACAGGATTATTCTCTGCTGATAGGAGACCACAGCTACACAATTGACTGGCTGGCACCGTTCTCACTTCCGTTCTTTGTAGGTGTTGAGATGCAGGACATTATTGAGCAGGGCGACGAGATTGATTTCCGAAACGGTATGGAGGTACTCGGTAATATGACAGAGCCGTTCTTCGAAATGAGTATGCTTCAGGGAATTTCAGAAACAATTGACACCATACATAATGCAAATTCAGCAGAAGTATTCGGGAATGTAGGTTGGAATATTGTAACAAATTATGTGAATCAAGGTGTGCCGACTTTGTTTGGGCAGGTTGCAAGAACAATTGACGGAACACAGAGAAGAAGCTACGATGATAAAAATTCCGATATGCCAAGTTCTATTCAATATTTTACACAGGGAATTATGAAGAAAACCCCGGGAGCTTCACAAAATCTTGAGCCGTATGTTGACCTTTGGGGCAGGCAGAAAAAGACAGGCAATGCAACCCAGAGAGCTGTTTCCAATATGCTTTCTCCGGGATATTATTCCAAGGTGGAAGAAAGCGAAATGGAAAAAGAGCTTAAGAGGCTGTACGAAAAAGTCGGGGATGAGAATAATATGAAGATATTCCCCTCAAAGGCGCCAAGTAAATTCACCCTCGATGACGGCAGTGAGAAAAACCTTACTGCAAAGGAATATACCAAGATGCAGACGGTGCAGGGACAGACAGCATACAAGCTGTTAACTGCGATTACGGCAAGAGATGAGTACAAGGTGGCAGATGATTTCACAAAAGGAAAAATTGTCAGCAATGTATACGAGCTAGCAACCGCAAGCGCAAAGAAGGGTATTGCCAATGATGCATGGAATCCTGAAACAAAGTGGATTTCGGAGACGTTAGAGCTTATTGAAGGTGGAAACTATGTTGAAGCAGAGAGTTATATTATTGAAAAAGGTATTGAGCAGGTAGAAAAGAGCAGGTTTACAGATGCTAAAGATGAATACAAGGACACATTCAGCTATGATGCATCAAAGTACTCTCCTGAAGAGCTTAAAACTGTACAGCAGGTTGAGTCCGATGCGGCGAGTTATTATTCATCTGTAGAAATGGGAAGAGATTATAACGAGTCAACGTATCGACATATTCAGGTATATGATGATTATATTTCAGATGAGATGGAAATTGAGGAATATGCCGGAGTTCGTGCCTATGCCAAAAAGACGGCGGCAACTATGGGCGAAGGAAGTCCGAACAGTATGAGTTCAGATGAACTTTGGACATATCTTGAAAGCACAGATTACAGTGCAGCGGTTAAAGGTGCGCTATTTGAGGCAATCGGTAATAAAGGATGGAAAAATCCGTATACAGGCGGGAAGATTGGTGATGGGGTGCATTTCCCGAAGGTTGAGGATTGACAAAACAAAAGGACAATCCCTCCGTCACTTTGTGACACCTCCCTTTACACAAGGGAGGCCTAGAGAGAGCAGGCACAGCCTGCTCTCTTTTTGTGTGGGAGTCGAAGAAAAGAAAAAACAGATATATAATAAATCCGAAATGAGGAGGTGATGTAAATGAGTGATACAACGATGAGGACACCTGTGTGGAGAGGTCTTAACAGGATGCCTTATATCGAGGACGGTCAGATGCGGAGTATGAAGAACTTGTCTTCTGATGCATATCCGTACCTGACAACGAGAAAGGGCAGGGAGGAATATAAGCTGACGACATTTGTTCCCGGCTCTCCGGGGGACGGGTATCTTGAGGATGTAATAGAGCTTCCCAAAGAGAGTGAGGAATATGAAGGGAAGATAGTGAAGGTCGTTCTTCCGGAAAACCAATATATTGCAGGCGAATTTTATTATTATGATGGGAACGGCTGGAAACAGGGAATTTATGATGTGGATTTTTTGGGAATTGCGGAAGAAGTGGATTACAGCTTTAAAACTTCTTCATTTAAAAAACAAAGATATGTATATGGTTCCAGCACCTACAGAAGCAAATATGAGGGCAAGATTATAAAATATATGGGTAAAACTACAGACAAATTTACGTTCGGAAAAACGTATGAGTATAAAATAGTGGTGACACCCTACTGGGATGAATGGAATCATAAAGGTACGTATCTTGGAGAATATGAAACAATTCCCGAAGCGAGCGAAGAGTATGCAGAAATAAGGAAATATTTTAAGTATATTGGAGAAGATGACGATATATTTAAAAATGGAGATTACTACAGCTGTTATCTTAAGGGATATGGTTATTGGAAAGAAACAGAAGACGACGTGTATGAACCGGTGCGGGAACTGCCCCCAGAACCTGAAGGAGTGAAGCAGATACGATACATAGGAAATTACCAAGGAAATTCCGTTGAAAAGGCATATTATCGGGGCTGCGAGGAAACGTATAAAGGAGTGGAATTATACTTTTATACAAAAAGCTTTGAGTACAAAGGAGAATGCAAAATCATAGAAGAACTTCCTGAAGCAAGCGCTGAAACTCTAGGGGTTGTATACGATACAGGTATCACAACAGGTACTTATTACATATGCGAATGGGTCGAAACAGAAAGCAAAGAAGGAAGTTTTGAATGGGTCGAAACAGAAAGACCACAGGTTAAAAAATCGGTGACGTTAGAAGAATATCTCACGAAGTACCAATGTGTGGGGTTAACAAAAATCATTGAAATAGGACAGCTTAATGAAAAAATAGCAGTTTTGTTCAGCGATGAAAATAAAAAAATAAAACTCTATTATGAAAATCAGTTGTTTGGAGATATTACCGATTTAACAGAAGCTTCCGGAAAAAAACTCCAGACCGTGGGAAACAGGCTTGTTGTAGGGGAAAGCGGATGTTATTTATATTATAAAAAAACCGAGGAAAACGATGGAATAAAAAAAGAGCTGACGTTAAACGTGCAAGAAAAAACGTTTTCCAGAACCATAACAGCAGGCTGGGCGGCAGTTAATGAAAGATATATCGACAGTTATATATATTCAGCCGGCAAAGGGAATATAGTGCTTAAGTTTGTAACCAAAGGAACCTATGGAGATGGTTACGAAGAAGTGTATAACGGGTTACAAGGAGAAAACACTCGCTTTAAAATCAAGCTTGATGGAAATTATTATTTTTTAAAGGTTACATCAGTACACTATGATTATAACAAATTAATTGGAGGAAATTCTTCCGGAGAGACATTTTATGCTGATATTCTGATGATTAATGCAACCGGAATGTATGAAAAATATGACTGGGGAACGTATGACGATGATGTAAAAAAACAAGTAACAATAGCTTCCGTAAATCCTCACTATTTTGATGTAGTGGCATGGAAAAAACGGTTGTGGGGATATGACGAAAACTATATACAGGGAACGGTGCAGGACATATATAACGAGGATGGAAAAGTTGATTGGAGTACCGGTGACAATACTTATACCGAAGCTATAGCGCAGCCCATATGGCAGGGCGGAAATATCACGGGACTTGCGGCATTGAGTGATGCTTTAATTTTGTTTAAGGAAGACAATCTGACTGTATTTACCGGGAATTATCCTGCAATAATGAGTGGAAGAACAATACCCTGCAGGGGATTGCCATCTGAAAATCGCGAATCCGTAGCAGTGGCAAATGAGGCAGTATATTATTTATCGCATGACGGTGTGTACAGATTTTCGGGAGGTTTACCGCAATGCATCAGCAGAGATGTTAAAATTAAGGGAACTGATGCTGTAGGTGCAAGTGACGGAAGAAAGTATTGGTTATCTGTAAAAGAGGACGACGGAAATTATGCGCTATATGTTTATGATATAGACCTTGGCCTATGGCACAAGGAGGACAGCACGGCAGCGGTGAGCTTCACTACTATTGGCGGAAAAATGTATATGGCAACGGATACACAAATATTTTGCCTTGAATCGCCACAGGAAGAAGTCGAGTGGGAAGCAGAACTATGGTATGATGAGGGAACACACAAGCTCAAGAAGTACAAGGAATTTCACGTGAGAGGTAATCTCGGAGAATGCGAGCTATATCTTAAGGCAGATGACGGTGAGTGGCAGGCTTATGCTTTCACGGAAAATAATTTGTCTGTAAAATCAGAACCGTTTATGTGCAGAGAATTAAGTATAAGGATAAAGGGCAAGGGGATTTGTGAGATTAAGAGCCTTGACCGGGTATTTGAAGTAGTAGAATAAGAAAAGGAGAAGATGAAAATGAGTTCATTTAAAAGCTTTGATGTAAAGAGTTTTGAGGATTATATAAAGAATATGAAAGTGGCAAGAAAGGTGAAGCTTATACAACTACACCACACATATTCACCTTCGTATAAAAACTTTACGGGGAATAATCACGAGGCATTACAGAGGAATATGCGTAGCTATCATGTTAATACGAACGGTTGGTCTGACATAGGTCAGCATTTTACAATATTCCCCGACGGAGTTATTATGACAGGAAGAAGTATTGAAAAGAGCCCTGCCGGAATATACGGCGCGAATACAGGTTCAATCTGCATAGAATGTCTCGGTAATTTCGATAAGGGCGGCGATGCAATGACAGAAGCACAGAAAGAAGCTATCGTCGGTGCGGTGAAGATTCTGCTTGACAAGTTTAATCTTAATGCAGAGGATAATGTGACATATCACTGCTGGTGGACAAGCTCCGGAAGTGATATTGGAGATTACATAAAAGGAAAGAGCGCGAAGACTTGTCCGGGGACGAACTTCTTTGGAGGAAATACACTGACGGCATACGAAAATAATCTTATGCCGCTTATAAAAAGCTATGGGAAGGAGGAGAGTGCTATGGGGCCTACTATATATAATCACATTGATGAAGTGCCTGAATGGGCAAAGCCTACGATAACAAAGCTTCTTACCAAAGGCTATCTGAAAGGCAATGAAGATGGCGCACTGAATCTTGATATGAATATGCTCCGCATACTCGTTATCAATGACAGAGCCGGAGTTTATGACAGATAAGAATGTGAATGAGAAAAGAGCACCCTGCGGTGCTCTTTTCAATCTTCTGATATAAGTTTTGCGTAACGATGCCAGGAGAGATGCTGTCCGCAGTTACCACAGTATTTCTGATACTCTGTTTCAAAAGAGGTATTACACCGAGGACAGATGGGATAAGCTCCTGAACTTTCGCTGATAAAGAATTGAGTTACTTCTGCAGGGGAACGGTAGGACTGTGCATCTGTTTTTTTAAAAAGCTTAAGCAATGTTGTCATCTTCTTTCTCAAATGCAGATTTAAGCTCCTGAAGGAAAGCATCCACATCAGGACAGTAATAAATAAGGTATAACGAAAGAGTGAGTGCACTGCAACTGTGTTTACCATGGTCAAGATACATAAAGGAACGAACATCCATAACAAGTTTTTCTGCCATTTGCTCCTGTGTAAGTCCAAGGGTAGCCCTGGTTTCTATAAGGTAATGGTAGAATTGTTTTTTGAGTATGTCAGAGTAGTGTTTTCGCATTGCCGTGCACTCGCTTTCGTCAGATTACGACAAAAGTTTAGCAAGTACAGACGATTGCTAACACGAGAGATAGTTCGTGTTGGGTAAAAAAAGAGCACCTACAAAGTAGATGCTCAAAAATCAGATGATGCCCTCTTCATCTTCTGCGAACTGCGCAAAGTCTATTTTATATTCTTTCGCTAGCTTGCAGACGGATTTGAACCCGGGTAAAGACCTGCCGCGTTCAAGGTCTTGATAGTAACGTGTAGAAATATCAAGAAGTTCAGCAGCTTGTTCCTGGGTGTGCTTGTGTTCAAACCTTTTTGAGAGAAGAACATCACAAAGTTTTGGGGAGTCAGACATAGGTGCTTCCTTTCTGAAAGCAGAACTGTGTCTGACAAAGATTTGACAAAGATTTGATGCGGGAAGATACGTATTTTTGCTGAATTATGCTATAGTGAAAAAACGAGAAGAACCGCAATATAATGGGAAAATCCCAATACATTGCGGTTCTTCTATTTGGTCTGAGTGGAGAGACTCGAACTCTCGGCCTCTTGAACCCCATTCAAGCACGCTACCAAACTGCGCCACACCCAGATAAGTTACTCAATTATTATAATCAATAAGGATGTAAATGTCAAGCAAAAAAATAAAATATTTTAAAAAAGCTTGCACAAATCCTTTTGTGCAAGCTTCAGACTGTCGAAAAAGTCCAGAAAAGTCTGGGCTTTTTCTGCGTTTTATGGTA
>CAYLPQ010000072.1:0-8919 GCA_964385605.1 uncultured Oscillospiraceae bacterium
TAAAAGTAACACTCCAAAAATAGGGTATTAATTTACCTTTTTTCTGCATATCATAACCCCAATTATTTAGGCAATTACTTATTGAGTTAGCTTCAAGATATTCGTCAAAATTATATGGAACCATTTAGGGACGTACATTTTTTGGTATCTTTTTAAACCATTTAGGGACGTACATTTTTTGGTATCTTTTTATGATCTAGTTATGAACCATTTAGGGACGTACATTTTTTGGTATCTTTTTATGATCTAGTTATTACTCCTCTTGAAACACCGGTTATTCGCTGCAAATGTCTTACCGAAAATTCTTTTTTTAATTCTACTAAAATCTTATCTCGGTCAGACTTTGCCAATTTAGCTATGATTTTTGGATTATCAATTTTATAATGCTTTTTGATAAAGCGTAAAACATCTTCATCCGTTTTTCTCTTGCTGTCCGTAACTTGAAAAGTCGAGTTCTCTATTTCCTGATGGAAGTCAATAAATTCTTTTTTGTTTATCATTTGCAATAAAAAATCTGTATCAGTTATATCTTTTTCGTTTATATATTCCACGAAACTGCTGTAAGGATAATTTTCAAGTTTCTCTGTAATCCCTGCTTTAATCGGATTTTGATGAACATATCTTATAAGTGGCAAAAAATATTCATCAACTTCTATCGGCACGCTTTTATATCTATTTGCTATTAAAGCACCGCTTCTGCCATACTTTATGTTATACCAACGAGCATATTTTGTCAAAATACGTTTCATTATCAGGGAAATATCTCCCATATTCTTTTCTTTCAAAACAATATGTACATGATTACTCATAAAGCAATACGCATATATTTCGAAACCAAGATCCTGTTTCACCTGTTCAATAGTTTCCTTTAATTTTTTGAAATCCGTATCTTCTTCAAAAATATTTTGTTGATTAACGCCACGAAACAAAATATGGTATACTCCACTTTCACTGAAAGCTCTGGCAAGTCTGCTCATAACATCCACCTCCATGAAGAGTATACCATGTAATTTTATTTAATTCAAGAGAAAGATACCAAAAGATGTACGTCCCTAAATGGCTCCCAAGAGAAAGATACCAAAAGATGTACGTCCCTAAATGGCTCGTCCCTAAATGGCTCACGTCCCTAAATGGCTCTGTCAATCTTTGATTCCTAAATTTTTCTTATTTCTCTTTTCATTCGCAGACACCCACTTTTGAATAGTGTCATAATCCTTACATTCAATCATCTCTAATAAAAGTTGCTTTTGAGAAATCTTTTCTTCCATTTTTTGAATGTATTCTTGAGTAATATTATTTCCAAGCGCCTCTTTGTTTCTCCTAAATGCATCTTTATGCTGCTCAATTACCTCTTGAAGATGCTTTTTTGCATTTTTATAATCACCGAATTTCAGGCACATACATAACCTCTCATAGGTATTTCCTCTAAAAACATTATCATATTTAATTATTGTCAAATATGCAGACTCACAATTTACCGCTTTTTCAAAAACTGGCATCAGGTATTTTTTCATATATGCAATCATATCATCAATACATTTCTCAATACTCGAATGCAAAGTCCTATCGTAATTGAACCAAGTTTTTTTGTCCTCGAAGTCACTTACACGACAGGGATTAACAAATGTTTTGTCCAACTCATATTCAACAGACAACGGAACAATTCCAAATATAACATTACAATCATTTCCGGAAACAGAACGATGCAATGTAAAACTTTGGAATATATCATTTACTATCCTATAGTGGTTATTACGATATGTTTTAAACCCATATTCATTAAATTCTTCTTTACATCTTTTTTTATAGGCATTAATAAAATAATCCATAACTTCTCCTTACCATACTGGTTGTAACTGTACTGCCCCTTGCGAAATCAAGAATGCCAGTGCCGATAAAACGGTCATCCCTGCTATCGATGCATATGCTTTGACAGTATCCCAATCTGTAACTTTATAATAATCATATGCAATAATCCCATTTCCAGCATATCTATATGTGATATAATATGTATCCATATTTAATGTTTCCGAAAAACTGCCAGAATCGACAATGCCACCTACTGATAAATCTCGATTCGGGAATCGCTTCCATGTATTATTCACGTATTTTTGAACTTGAGTTACTCCTTTTGCAATTTGATTCGGTTTGTCTCTCTTTACATCCCACACAGCACCAGTAGCACTTATTAAATCTGCTCTTCCCCAACCAAAATTGTAGCTTATAGTCTCTTCTGTGTATAAACCATACTTATCTGCAACTTTTTCAACTACCAAATTATGTATTTGTCCCGGATAAGCTAACATGCCTGTTGGATCCACATACTTAATCGGATTGTTTCTGCAATACACATACCTGTTCATATCGAGAGGGCTTGATATTTCGCCTTCTTCGACATCAAGGCTTGTGAATCTGCCTATTTGCGGATTATAGTATCTTGCACGAAGATATATCATATCAAGCTCGTCATCATAATACTCCCCGGCATACTTTATGGGATTATCAACAGTTTCAGTTTCGCTACGAATTTCTCCCCAAGGAGTATATTCGTACGTATTCACAACTGTTCTGGAATTGTTCACAAGACCTACAACATCGCCGTGTGCATTGTAGATATAATAATACCAACTGCCGTCTGTCTTTCTTGCAAGAGGCTGATGTCCCCAAAGAATTTCGTCTGTTATTTCTCCTGTGCTGTCTGTCTCGGCAATAACATTGTTATTGATGTCTATAACATACTGCTTATCATTTTTCTGCGTTCTGATACCGTTAGCATCATACTTATATGTATAGGTTTCTGCTCCGTCCGAATATGTTGACAGTCTGTCCCACATATCATATGTGTACGTTTCGTCGTTATGGGAAGTAACTGCACCTGTTTCGTTATAGGTATATGTATCTGTAACTTCACCGTTCAGCTTAATCTCTTTAAGCTGATATTTTGTATTATACACATAGTCCTTAACATCGCCGTCAGAATAGGTTTCTTTGGTTCTGTTATTGAGGGCATCATACTCATATGTAACCGATGAGCCGTCGCTGTATGTAACGGAAATGAGTCTGTTAAGGCTGTCGTATGAATATGAGGTTGTTTCACCGTTACGAATTTCCTTTGTAGTGTTTCCGTTATTGTCATACTCATACTCAAAGGTATTAATCACATTGCCGTTCTTGGTGGTTGTGAGCTTTGTCACGCGGTTTATATTGTCATATTCATAGACTGTCTCAAGTCCTCCGGGGTAAGCTATGCTCTTAACATATCCTGTATCATAATAATCGTAATCAAACGTTTTTCCATCAGAAACAATTGTGTCAAGATTTCCGTTAGGAGTATAGGTGTAGCTTTCTGTCCTCTCCGACGGCATTGTAGTTTGAGTAATTTTTCCTGAAGCAGAGTGCGTATAATTCATAGAATAACTGTCGTTTTGCAGTCTTTCCGATATGTACCCGAGTGAATCATACTGCATAGATACTTCAGTTATACTTTCATCGGTTGCTGCAGACCATATTTCGCCAAACCAGTTATATCTTCTGTGAATCTGGCTGTCTCCGCTTGTTAAAACCAACGGATTAACAAACTGGTCGTAAGCAACAGTTTTCGGATTTTCGCCCTCATTTATTTCAGTTACTCTTCCTCTTGCGTCAGTAGAATACGTATCAGCATCTGTCATACGTCTGTCATAGGTAAAGAGCTTTGCCTTCAAATCGCCTTTTTCGTTCTGATAGGAAATTCTGGCTGATTTTTCTGTTCCGTCTGCCGCATATACTTTTTCAAATACAGGCTTATTAAATGCACTGTAGCTTGAAGTTGCTTTCACTCCGTTTGGAAGAATGGTTTGGGTAAGTCTGTTTGCCGCGTCATAAGAATACTGCGTTTCATTCCCATTAGCATCCGTATAGCTGACAAGGTTATTATTCAGGTCATACCCATAGCTTTCCTCTAAAGTCTGCGACTGAATATTGTCGGGATAAACAACGTTACGGATGGTATTTCCGTCCAAATCAAAGAACTGTGTCATAAGCATTTGTTCTTCCGAACCGTTTACCCCGTCCAGAGTAATATCAACACTATTCTGAACAGTATCATAGGAATAAATATACACATTACCTTCGCTGTCTGTTATGCTGAAAGGTCTGTCAAAACCGTCATAGGAATATGACACTATATTTTCGTCTGTATCAATAGTTTTATTTAACCTTCCATAATTATCATGATAATACTTTGTACTGTATCTGACATAGCTTCCACCGTCATCTGTTTTAGAAACATCATATTTAATATTCATTTTCAGGTTACCGGTTGCATCATACAGATTCTGTTCTACGGAATATAGATTAGCAGTTGTTTCCCCTGAAAACTGCCTGTAATACCGAACTTCATCTATTCCATATACTTTGTTATCTTCACTGTAATCAGGAGGTAATACATACGTTTTGTATGTATGGTTTTCAACTGTGCGAAATGCCCGTCCGTCTGCATAACACATATAGGGATGTATAGCCTGTTTAACCTTCCCATCAGAATAATACGTATATTTTATATAGGAATTGTCAGGCAGTGTTTCCCTTAACACATCACCGCTTATGTAGTCATATGTATATAGGGTTGAGGCTACAGAGCCATTGTAATTTTCTGATACAGTCACAGGGTAAAGAGCATAATCGTCATAGGTATAGGTTACGATTCTGTCCGCTTCTTCAAGATTATATAGTCCCATAGGGTCGTCCTGAACGGTTTTGGTGAGAAGGAAATTATAATTATCGTTTTCATAGTAATAATTAATCTTTTCTCCTACAGCATTTTCACTTACCGTTAACCTTCCGTTCGCATCATAGGAGTTTCGTTCGTGAATCTGCGGACTGTCAATATTATTATAATAGCTCTTTTTTGTAACGAAATGATAGTCGGGATTGTATTCATATGTAGTTGTGTACTTTTCAAGCAGTTCGGAATCATTTTTGATGCTTTCCGTAACTTCCTTGCTTTCGGTTTCAACTCCACCCCAATCATTATATGAGTACAAAAGGTAGGTCTGCCTTGAAGCCCCGTCTTGAGCTACTGTATTTTTTATTTGTACAGGGGAGTTTTTAAATACAGAATGATTCGTAAAATCTGAAGTTATTGTTACGTCCCCGTCACTGCTCGTCTGCTGCACAATGGCACAATTACTGAAAGTAACTGTGTCTGTTCTTTGTCCTGCTTTGGTTACTGTCCAGTACTCATTGAGATTCGTTTTGTCACTAAAAGTATAATCAGGGTAGCCTGTTTCATTATCGAAACTGTTGCCGTTGTAAGTTCCTTCGTATGAGTAGTTTACTGCATCAAGCTCCCCTTTAAAAGAAATATTTGTGCTTCCTTCAGGCACATATGCATACATATCATATTTCTTTTTTATTCTTAATGTATCATAATATCCGTCTTCACTCAAATGCTTACGGACAGTTTCGTACTCATATATTTTTTTCCTGTCTTTATACCAAACACTGCTCAAAACAGGCTGATTTGTGGGAGCATGTGTATCGTTATAAGTTTTTGTGTCATAGCTCATATAAAGTTGAGGATACACAAGTGTTCCGTCAGATTCGGTAGTTACTCTGTCTTCGTATGTATATGAGACAGATTCCCCGTCAGCTCCTTCAGTAGCACTGCTGATTAAATACCAGTACAATCTATGCTCGTCGTGTTCAAGGTATTGTGTTTTAAAAGTAACAGCCTCTTTAGTGTAGGTCAATGTTTTTGAAGCAGCACCGTCAGGAGAAGTTACAGTTAAAGTTACTGTGCCTTCTGTTTCTCCTGCAGTCATATCTCCCTGATATGCAAAGTCAACTGTTCTTCCTACTGTATCGGTGATTTTTTTCAAAACAGGCTTGGGTTCATCAAGTCTTACATTATCAATATAAGTACCATTAGAAGATTCGGGACTGATTTTTATCTGAATATATCTGACAGTACTTGACATTGAGAAATCCTTTTCAAAATCAACCCAATCTTCCGTATCATAATCGGTTATCAGGATTGTCTTTGTGCTCCTGACATTGTATGCCGTGTCATAGCCTATTATTTCGACCTCGATATCTTCACCGTTTTGATGTTTAAACCGCATTCCGAAATCATATGTTGTTGATGGTTTAATCTGAATAGGACGCGACATAATATATGCATTATTTCGTCTGAATTTCATTACATAACCATCAACACTGCCAATTCCGGTATCCGTTTGCCGGATAGCATCAGCCGAACCACTGCTTGATGTGGAAGTAATCCACATATCACTGTCGCATTGAAAATTTCCTTCAGGAATTCTGTTGACAATGCTTGTGAGTTCATGCTCAAATTTTATTGTATTACCAAATCTGTCAACAATGCCGATTAATCTGCCGTCTTCTGCAAAATATTGTTTTGTTTTATCTGCAAGTGTCATTGAATAGTAGGAAGTAACCAAACCATTTGAATATGCTTCATCATTTTTATTGAATTGAATATCCTTACCATAATAGTCTATCAGATTGCTGTCAGATGTGTCCGGAGTGAACCTAACTCTGTATACATCTCCATTTCCACTGTGGTAATATACTTCTTTTTCTATATCGTATTCAAATGTAGTTCCGGTTTCCTGAGGAATATACTCTGTTTCAATCTGCACAGACGGGAAACTGAATCCCCATCCCACTCCAAGATTATATCTGTCGAGAAGGTAGCTTGAATAATTTCTTATAAGTCTGTTTTCTATGTTCCCACTATCATCAGGCAAAACCATAAGAGATACGTCTCCCAGCCACGATGCAACGGACTGGTACGTTCTGCCTATATTAAGATCAAGTCCATTGCGGCCTTCAAGTGTAAGGTCATCAAAATTCAGTGTAAGCGCTCCTGAATAATCAGATATATTTTCTTCCAGAAAACTGTTATATGAAAATTTCGGTTCATTTGCACCATTTCCAATAACAGGTCCGGTCACAGTATTAAACGAAGTAAACAAATCCGGGTCAAACGTATAATCGGTTGACATATATGAAAGCTCGTCTTGTGTCGAATATAGTTCCATTTCACTCTCTGAATCCGATTTTTCTACTTGCACAAAAAGAGGTTCCTTATTTGAAAAGCGGCTTTCTTCAGCAAAACTTTCATCGTATTCCTTTAATTGAATCAAGTCACTATTAATATCTTCAAATATTATTGATGATGGTTCCTCTGTTTCCTCAATATCATATGTGAAAATTTTTTCTTCAGCAAACGATATATTTGATATTGAAACAATCATTGTAAAAGCTAATATTGCAGATATAATTCTATTCATATAATCTCTCCTTAATTGATTCTGCTTATTTTTATAAACCTACATTTACATAGTATCATATCTTATTGATTTTTTCAATATATTTCCTTGTTTCCATTTCAGTTAAGGTTGTCAGTTGACAACCTTGTTTTTTATATGCTACAATAACGGTGGTGATTTTATGATAAAATATATTATAGGAAGAAACTCATCCGGAATTCGTGCTGACCGTTTTCTGTTAAAGGCTACAACAGCACCGTCTTCCCTGATATACAAAACATTCAGAAAAAAGGATGTCAAGATTAACGGCAAATGGATAAAGGAAGATTATGTCCTTTGCGAGGGCGATGTTCTGCGTATATATATAAAGGAAGATTTTCAGAAAGAAAAACAGGTGAAGGAAACTAAACTGACTGCTCCCATTCTTTATGAGGATGAAAATATCATTATTTTCAATAAACCCCGGGAACTTCCCTGTCAGCCGGATGCAAATCACAAAGACGGTACTCTTTCCGATATGCTGAAAAGCTACCTCATTGATAAAGGAGAATACAACCCCGAAAATGAGGCAAGCTTCTCCCCTGCTTTATGCAACCGACTTGACACAAACACGTCGGGACTTGTTATTGGTGCAAAAAATGCAGAGGCACTCCGCGATATGAATGAGCAGATAAGATTACACAATGTTCACAAATATTATCTGTGCAAGCTCGAAAATATTCCTGCAAAAAAATCTGATTTTGTAAATGCACATATCATAAAGGAAGAAACTACTAACATAAGTCGCATTTCTGACCAGGGAAAAGAAATTTTCATGGAGTATCTTGTCATTGAAGAACGTGACGGTATGGCGCTGTGTCAGGTACTTCTCCACACAGGGAGAAGTCACCAGATAAGAGCTTATTTTTCTTCTATCGGCTGTCCTCTTGTGGGAGATAAAAAATACGGAGCTAAACAGGGCGGCGGTCAATTGCTTGTTGCATACAAAATACGTTTTGCATTTTCGGAATATTATGACGGAGTTCTTTCCTATTTGAATAACCAGCAAATACAGCTTGACAATATTCCCTTTTTGTGGTAGTGTATTTGTAGTATTTTGTAGAAAGGACGCAGTAAAATGAAAAAATTTATAGCTGAATTCAAAGAATTTGCACTCAAGGGCAATATGATAGACCTTGCTATAGGTATGATTATTGCTACATCCTTCAACGCAGTTGTTAAATCAATCGTTGACGACCTCATTATGCCGGCATTTGCTTTTATTTTTGGAAAGAGCGATTTTTCACAGCTTGTTGCTTTTGCAGAGTATGCAGAGGACGGAACACTCGTTGGCGGTATCAAGTACGGTATGTTCATCCAGAACATAGTTAACTTTTTAATTATCGCATTCTGTCTTTTCCTTGCAGTAAAGCTTATGAATAAGCTTAAGAATCCCAAGCCTGTTGAGGAAAAGCCTGAAGAGCCCGCTCCCAAGCCCGATGACATCCAGCTTCTTGAAGAAATCAGAGATATTCTTGCAAAAGAAAAAGTAAATCAGTAAGGAAGCCGAAAGTATTATAGAAATATTATAAATTTGCATTGAAAAGCGGCTCTATAATAAATGTTGGGGTAACCAACAATAGAGCTTTACAAAAAAGAAAAA
>CAYLPQ010000073.1:0-8903 GCA_964385605.1 uncultured Oscillospiraceae bacterium
CGTAGAACCTTCACCCCTATTCCCGAAAGAAGTTTAAAGTCATTTTTTACAACATCTTCATCCCAGTTTTTCCACATATCAATGCCGGCATGTGATGCCCAGTAGTTACATCCGAGAAAAAAGCTGTTATTATCGAAAATCTTTGTCATAATACACCTCCAGCTAAAATCTGTGTTAATTGTACTATAACACAGATTTAAATCAAGTTACAAGAGACAAAATCTAATATTAGTAGACAAAATCTTCACTGTGAATATAAAATCAATTGTTTGCACTTTATAACACAGTTTCATATTAAAAACGGGGATTTACTTGCAGAAAACACACCGTCAAAAACTCTGACGGTGTGTTCTTTTTACCACAAAAACGTATTTGTACCCTTAAGTTTATTAAGCGCCTCTGCAAGGAAGAAGTCTGCATACACAAGTGTGAGATGTTTTCCTGCATTATAATTTTCACTGCAGTGCGTGATTATTGCATCAGAATCCTCTGACCAGTCAGCAAAGGTGTCTGTAATAGTCTTGATAAGGCGGAGAGCCGCGTTGTAATACATTCTGCTCTCGTGCTCGGGAAGAACTCTTGACAGCTCTATAAGTCCGCAAGCCGCAATAAGACCTGCAGTAGAGTCATAAATTACAGGCTCTTCGGGACTTCTGAAATCGCATTTTGGAAGATAATCGTCACAAGTTGCCGCAATAAAGTAGTTAGCAATCTTTTTAGCGGTGTTAAGATACCTTTCTTCCTTTGTATGTATATAACTCAATGTAAAGCCGTACACACCCCATGCCTGACCTCTTGACCATGATGAGCCTACTCCGTAGCCCTGACCACCGATTGTTTCCACAACCTCCCCCGTTTCGGGACTGTAATTTACAATGTGGTTTACACTGCCGTCTTCACGAACATGGTATGTAAGAGTTTTATCCGCGTGGCTCATAGCAATATTTTTATATCTGTCATCCTTTGACTCCCTTGATGCCCAGTAAAGAAGCGGAATGTTCATCATACAGTCGATAATTGCATAGCCTTCCTTACCTTCACCGTTCCAAGCTCTTATATATCCACCCTTGAGGTTATATCTTCCGGCAAGGACATTAGCGGCATACATATTTCTCACATAGGATTCTTTATTTCCTGTAAAAGCATAGTTTGCACCGCTTGAAATATGCCACATAAAGCCTACATCGTGATGAAGCGCGTCAAAGTTTGCAAGTGCTTTATCAAGAAGCTTTTCTGAAACTTCCGCAGTTATTTTATACTCTTCGTTCTTTGTAGCATCGTACATAAGCCACATCATACCCGGCCAGAATCCGTTTGTCCACCAGTTGACATCGTAGATGTTGCAATCGTCGTACACCTTTCCCTCTCTTGTTGTATAAGGAAGTGTACCGCGCTTTGTTACTGCTACTCTTGAAAGCTTTTTGTCAAGCTTTTCCCAGGTTTCGTTTATCCATTTTTCGTCAATAATTGCCATTGTTATTCTCCCTTATATTTGTTTTCTGCATACCTGAAGCACTCGTTAAAAAACAGAAAATGTGCATCGAGAATTTCATCATATACAGTTTCGTCCATAGGTTCATCAGGCGATGCAAGCACCCCCTGATAGCTCTCCCACGTTACGGAAAGAGCACCGCAGGCATAGTAAAGCGCCACTGTCTGGTTAAATTCCCTTACGGAATTGTCGCAGTTTGTTTCAATATAACGGATGCCCTCTTTTTCAAAGACATCTTTAAGAGCTTTTTCAAAGCGGAGACCGTCTTCAAGGTCTTCGTATGTAGCCGAGCCGGGGTGGTATATCCCGTAACCCATTTCCGCTGCGCCGTGAAGTCCCGCAATAAGGTCAGGCGTATACTTTGTTGCAAGGGCGAAAAGGAACTTCGTTTCCTCCGCCATAGGGTTAAAGAAATCATCGTGCATAAGATTTATGCCATCATCATTAAAATATGCACCGAGATTCTCATAGTCACGCATAGGATGCACCTGCTTACATCCGGGCCATCCGCAAAGTGTGCCATCTTTCCACGTCCCCTGATTGTAATAACGGAGCATATCGTGTGATACACCGCCGAATCCCTCAAAGGGTATACGGCATCTGCCATCGGGATTAAGGCAGGGAATAATTATAAGATGTGTATTTTCTATCATCCGGACAAGCTCTTTATGCTCTCTCCCCTTCAGGTCAGTACCATTTTCAAGAATATTGAAAAGATTGAGAAGTGCCGCCGTACCCTCAAACTCACCGCCGTGAATACCGCCGATTAATAACACGCAGGGTTTTTCATTCTTTTTATAACAGCTTATATCGTGTGCACCGAGAGCAGAACTGTAGTTAGCCTTTCTCTCGCACTTATTCGGCTCACCGTATTCAACAACATATACATTTCTGCCGCCTGCACTTTTACATCCAAGCTCGACCTTTCCTTTTTTAAGACTTGCTACAACTTTTTCAACGTGTTCATAGCTGTTTTTGAAAAAGTCGGGAATTTCAATTCGTCTTTTCATAATTTCATCGTCAGTCCCTTACATTAAGAATGTCATCATATTTATTGAATGCCTCACAAGCCGCAGTGTAATCCGTATCGCCGGGAAGGTATTCCTTGTCTGTCAGAATAAGCTCGCATGCCTTTTCAACAGATGGAAATGCACCCGAACAAACTGCCGCAAGAATAGCAGAGCCAAGACACGCAGTTTCTTTGTTTTTAAGAGTAACAAGCTTTTTCTTTGTCATATCAGACTTAATTCTGCACCATGCATCACTCTTTGCACCGCCACCCATTACACGGATTTCAGACACGGGAACATCAAGATAGTCGAGATTGTTCTTAAGCATACAAGCAACCGCTTCCATAATACTTCTTGCAAAGTGCGCAGGAGTATGTTCGGGAGTTATGCCTGTAAAACTACCGCGAGCAGAGGGATTGTACTTGGGCATTGTTGAACCGCAAAGGTACGGAAGGAATGTAAGACCGTCACTACCTGCAGGAATTTTATCTGCCATTTCGCTGATTTCTTCAAAGGGTGTGTCCTTTAAGAATGCATCTCTGAACCACTTAAGTGCCATACCTGCCGTAGGACTCCAGGAAAGAAGAGTGTAGCTACCGTCAAAGCTGTAGTGACAAGGAACGAAGCTGTTCTCATCAAATTCCGGCATAGAGTCTGTAGGAACATAGATAACCATTGTTGTACCTGTCATTGCACTTACTATTCCCTTTTTGATTACACCAGCACCGATTGCACCTGCAACCTGGTCCATAGCGGAGGTTACAACCTTAATACCGTTATACTCTCCGACAAGCTTACCGCTGTCGAGAAGCTCGGGAAGCATATCCTCGCTCACTCCGATGAAGTCGAGCATTTCTTTCCACCATATGTCATTCTTTATGTCAAAGTAAATGGTTGATGACTGAAGTGTTTTTTCTGTTACGAATTTTCCCGTAAGCTTATAGAGAACGTAGTCTTCAAGAAGGAAAATCTTCTTTGTTTTTGCCCATACTTCAGGCTCGTTATTCTTAACCCACAGAAGCTTTGCCGCAGGCCAGGTAGCTGTAATTTCAGGCTGACCCGTTACGTCATAAACCTTTTTTCTTCCAAAGTGTGCTTCAATAATTTCAGCCTCTTTCTCGGCACGGTTATCAAGCCATACGATAGCTTCACGCACAGGCTCACCATTCTCATCTGTAAGGATAAGGGTCTCGCACTGCGTGTCGATTGCAAGAGCATCAACAGAAGATGTTTCAAGAACGTTATTCAGAACGTTATTCAGAACGTTCTGCATAATTGTCCAGTATTTTTTCGCAGGAAATTCTACAATATTTCCCTTTGTATTAAGTGTGTACTCCTCTGTATAAGATGTTATCTCTGTAAGCTTTTCGTCAAACAAAACCGCCTTTACAGATGTAGTACCGTAGTCAACTCCTAAAAAATTCATCTAAATCACCCTTAAAAATTATTTTAGAAAAAGAAATCTTATTCACTCACAACGTCATTTTCAATCAGATTAAATAATGGATTAATAGTGCCATCATTCCATGAAAATACTTTTACGTAATCTCCGTCAGCATAGCTGTAATCATCAAATTCCGGAGGTATTTTCGTATCTGAATCCGCATTGATTTCAACCGGAACAGAAGTTATGGTTTTAAGCTTACCATTAACATCAAAAATCGCAATAACGCACTTAAATGCAGCATCTTCTTCGGTATTATTCATAATATTTACACATCCTGAAAGTTCTCCGTCATCAACTTTAAAATCTGTTGATGCAACTTCAAGAGTGTCAACACCAATCTGAATAACCTTTATAACATCGTCTTCTGCTACAAATTTAACAAATGCGTTTTCCGGAATTTCAACCTCTGAATCATACAGAGTACTTACAGGACTGAAAACAATCATATTATCATCACAGATGTAATTTCTTTCGTTTCCATCTATATCTCTGATATTTAGCACGTCTTTCTCTTTTCCGTCAACAGTTTTAGTATGCTTGATTGCAATATCTCCGTATAAAATATCATTCTTTTTGAATTTAGGATTAAGAACATACACACTGCTTACTCTGTTGCCGTTACCGTCTTCCAGCCAAAGTTTAATCATATATGTCTTTGCATCGTTTTTAAGTTTTTCAAAGGACAATTCAAATTCTCCGCAACCTGCAAAGCCAACTATTTCTATACATCCAGGTTTTTCACCGTATAGCTCACCTTTCAAAACAAGACTATCCACAGAATCCGTTACACAATACACATCAAGATATGGCATAAATCTGTAGTTAATACCTGTATAAGTCTCAATAGTTTT
Organism: uncultured Oscillospiraceae bacterium; assembly: GCA_964385605.1. GTDB lineage: Bacteria > Bacillota > Clostridia > UMGS1883 > UMGS1883 > UMGS1883. Next base: position 4,801 of record CAYLPQ010000073.1, read on the forward strand.
TATAGTTACAGGCATAGTCTTTGAGGTCATATTTGTTATACAAACAGCATAGTCGTAAACCTCAATATCGTAACAATGTTCTCCGTCTATGTATGCCGGAGTAAACACATCGTTATACCGGTAATAAATCGGCAAGGATTTTCTCTTAATTACACTATCTGACACATTTTTTTCCGTATCCGCCTCTTCATCGTACACAAGTCTCTTGATTTCACCATTTTCAACTGCAATTTTGGCAAAAACATCCGTCGGCAAGGCCTCCGCAAGCTCTGAAAAATCATTATAACGAATTCCGTTTACAAATGCTCTTGAAGCAAATGTATATACTTCTTCTTTCCCTTCCGTATTAACTGTCTGTATCTGCAGTGCTTCTGTAAGACTTGATTCTGATATTTCTTTTTGAAGAATGTAACCATAATAAATATCTGCCGCTTCTACCTTATGTTTCTTCGTATAAACCGAGCTTACCGGATTTCCGTCAAAATCTTCAAGCCAGAATCTTAATGTATAAGTTTCTGTTTTATTCTCTATACTTTCTAAATATATTTCATACTGATTTTGTCCTGTTATATTATTTTGAGAAACAAGCACGCCGCATGAATTGTATGCTTCAGCTTTTAAAACATATTCACAATCAGACTCTGTTTCACAATAGATACGTATACATTGTAAAAATCCACTGACTATTCCGCTGTCAGTTTCTATCAGCTTAATTACTTCCTTATCATCCTTTGAACGCATATCAGTTATGCAGATTGCATAATCATAAACCTCAATATCATAAACGTGGTTTTCATCAAGATATGCAGAAACAAATCCGTTGTTATATGTGTAATAAACAGGCAAGGATTTTCCCTTAATCACACTGTCTGACACATTTTTCTCCGTACCCGCTTCTTCATTGTACACAAGTCTCCTGATTTCACCATTTTCAACTGCAAATTTGGCAAAAACATCCGTCGGCAAGGCCTCCGCAAGCTCTGAAAAATCATTATAACGAATTCCGTTTACAAATGCTCTTGAAGCAAATGTATATACTTCTTCTTTCCCTTCCGTATTAACTGTCTGTATCTGCAGTGCTTCTGTAAGACTTGATTCTGATATTTCTTTTTGAAGAATGTAACCATAATAAATATCTGCCGCTTCTACCTTATGTTTCTTCGTATAAACCGAGCTTACCGGATTTCCGTCAAAATCTTCAAGCCAGAATCTTAATGTATAAGTTTCTGTTTTATTCTCTATACTTTCTAAATATATTTCATACTGATTTTGTCCTGTTATATTATTTTGAGAAACAAGCACGCCGCATGAATTGTATGCTTCAGCTTTTAAAACATATTCACAATCAGACTCTGTTTCACAATAGATACGTATACATTGTAAAAATCCACTGACTATTCCGCTGCCAGTTTCTATCAGCTTAATTACTTCCTTGCCATCCTTTGAGCGCACATCTGTTATACAGATTGCATAGTCATAAACTTCTATATCATAATAGTGATTTTCGTCGGGGTATGACGGAACAAACACATCATTGTAAATGCAATATATGGGAAGACCTGATTTTCTGTTTTTGATGCCATTAAAGGAATTTGTTCTCTCGTTATAAGAAACATTCTGGAAAGTATCGCAACTTGAACCGTAATTAATTATAGTTACTGCGCCATCCTCTACTGCCATTTTTACATAGACACCGTCAGGTATTTCTGCTCCGGCATCACTTGCAGAGCGGTAAGCCGTACCATTTATGCGTATTCTGCTGTTACAGGTATAAATTGTTTCCACACCGTTTTTATCCGCAACGAGAAGCTGTAACTTCTGTGATATTCCTGTAGAGATAGCCTTTTCCACAATATTACCATATACAAACTCCGTTTGTGCATTTGCAGTAAAATGTATACCAGCAAACAAGAGAAGCATCATAAAGACACCGAAAATTTTCTTTTTCATATTGACAGCCTCCAATTTTTTGCTCATTATCCTATATTATACCTTATTACTGCCAAAACGTCAATCATAAAAAACGAAAGTTTAAGACTTACGAACGAAAATATTTTGATTGACACTAATTGTAAACTGTGCTATAATCAGCCTTGGAGTGATTATAATGATAGCTGACGAAAGAAAACAACAAATATTGAATTTACTTAAGAAAAACGGTTCTGTAAAGGTATCTGAACTCAGCCGTCTTTTTGACGTGTCGGAGGTTACTATCCGTAACTATCTTGCCGATATGGAAAGCAAGGGACTTCTCTCCCGTATTCACGGCGGTGCTATGAGTTCATATAAGCCATACTACAGTATGAATCTTACACAGCGGCTTGAAACAAACCAGATGGAGAAGGTTTCCATTGCTGAAAAGATTTCCTCATTTATTGAGCCTAACGATACAATTATGCTTAATTCGGGAACGACTACCCTGCTTGCATTCCGTAATTTCCCGTCAGAATATAACTTAAGTATTGTTACAAATTCAATTGCCGTGGCACTTGAGGCGGCATCCAACCCCAATTACAACGTTATTCTTATCGGCGGACTTGTAAATACAAAGTATCAGTTCACTTTCGGCAGTGATGCTGTAAATCAGCTTAAAAGCTACCACGCAGACAAGCTCATTCTGTCTGTTGACGGTATTGATCCCCATTATGGATTCACTACATACTACGATAAGGAATCTGACATAGACCGTGCTATGATAGAGCAGTCGAACTGCTGTATAGTTGCAGCTGACCATTCAAAATTCGGCAGAAGTGCATTTGTGAAGATTTCCGATGTAAATGTTGCAGACTATATTGTAACAAACGGCTCCGCAGACAAAGAAACCATTGCACTTTTAAAGGAAAACGGCATTAACATAACTATTTAAGACGAGGTAATTTATGATACAGAAAGAAATTAACGAAATACGCCGACATCTTAATTCAGAGCGCGCGTGTACAAAAAGAATATACGGCTGCTTTGTAAACAAAAACAAAGAGGTTATTTCTAAAATTGACTACTCCTTTTCCCTGATGTTACAAAGTGAAAAGGAAAAGTATATGTCACTTTTTAAAAAGGTGCTTTCAGGAGGTCTCGGGAAATGTATGGTGGACATTTCATTTTCCACACAGCAGGTTATGGACAGTCCAGAGCACAAGCTTATGATGGAATTGAAAAATTCCTCACTTGAAAATGAGGAAGCTAGAGAAAAGCTTATTTCTGAAATCATTACAAATGTAAATATGCTTGACAGCAACTATGTAATTCTCCTTGCGGCAGATACATACGACGTTCCGTTCAAGACTACTGACGAAGATACTTCCGGCGATTCTCTGAATGTATTTTCCTACATAATCTGCGCTATATGCCCCGTGAAGGATGGTAAGGCAGAGCTTGCATACAACTCCGAGGAAAAGGAGTTTCACACCTTTCTCTCACCCCAGCTTGTATCTGCTCCTGCAGTGGGATTTATGTTCCCAACCTTTGACGACCGCAGTACAAACATCTATAATACACTTCTTTATACAAAGGACACTTCTATATCGCAGGAAAATCTGATTGAGGCGCTCTTTAAAACTGACGTTCCTCTTTCCGCTCCCGAGCAGAAAGAAATTTTCACCGGTGCGCTTACCGAAACACTTCAGGAAGAGTGCAGTTACGATGTTGTGCAGTCTATACACGAGCAGATTACAGAGCGCATTACGCAGCATAAGGAAAGTCACGAGCCTACTCCCCTTGAATTTACACCTGCAGATGTGGGTAAAATGCTCACCTACAGCGGTGTAAAGGAAGAAAAGGTTGAGGCTTTCTGTAAAAAATGCGAGGAGGACTTTGGTGAAAATGCCGTTCTCATTCCCACGAATATTATTGAAAGCAAGAAATTTAAAATTGAAACTCCCCAGGTTAAAATAACCGTTGACCCCGAGTATACATATTCCGTTGAAACAAGAGTTATTGACGGCAGAAAATATCTGCTTATTCCTGCAGACGATGCCGTATGCGTAAACGGAATTAATATTAAGATACCTAAAGAAGATTAAAAGAAAGGTTGCAAGCAATGCTTGCAACCTCAGACTGTCGAAGAACCCGACTTTGCTTTAGGCAAAAATCGGGTTCTTCTTCAT
>CAYLPQ010000074.1:0-8891 GCA_964385605.1 uncultured Oscillospiraceae bacterium
GATATCAAGATTGACGGTCTTAAGCCCGAAATCATTCGTGAGGCTCTTGAAAAAACACGTCTTGCACGTTACAAAATCCTTGACGAGTGTATGCTTCCCTGCATCGCACAGCCGAGAGAAGAGCTTTCAAAGTACGCACCCAAGATTATTTCAACAACTATCGACCCCGAAAAGATTCGTGACGTTATCGGCAGCGGCGGTAAAGTTATTCAGAAGATTGTTGCTGAAACAGGTGTTAAAATCGATATCGAGGAAGACGGTACAGTATTCTTCGCTACATCAGACAGCGAGGCTGCACAGCGCGCCCTCAAGATTGTTCGCGGTATTGCAGGCGATATCGAAATCGGCGATGTATTCAAAGCAACAGTCACAAAGATTATGGACTTCGGTGCATTTGTTGAGTATCTTCCCGGAAAAGAAGGTCTTGTTCACATCAGCAAGCTTGATACAAAGCGAGTTGAAAAGGTAACAGATGTTGTTAACGTAGGCGACCAGATTAATGTCAAGCTTGTAGAAATTGACCGTATGGGACGCTACAATTTCTCAAGAAAAGACACAATGATTACCCCCACAGAAGAATAAGAAGACTGCGTCTTCGGGCATGTCGCACTCATTCTTTGTACAAACATAGATTCATGCGTATTGACTTTGCGCAAAAATATACGTTGAAATATGAAAAGGCGTCCGTTGGGCGCCTTTTTGTTTTAATCCGAGGGAATATTATGTATAATACACACTATCTTAAAAACGGAATATGTCTGGTTTACGAAAAAATGCCCGGTGTAAAAAGTGTAAGTGCAGGCATATGGATAAAAAGTGGCAGTATGTATGAAACTGCGGCGGAAAACGGCATAAGTCATTTTATTGAGCATATGCTGTTTAAAGGAACAAAAAACCGCTCTGCCCGGGACATCGCGGAGCAGATGGATTTTGCCGGCGGTCATATAAACGCATACACTTCCAGGGAGTGCACCTGCTATTACACAAAAACTCTCGAGGAAAATATGCCCCTTTCTATCGAAATCCTCAGCGATATGTACTACAACTCCCTTTTCAGAGAGGAAGATATTAACCTTGAAAGAGGAGTCATAATTGAAGAAATAAATATGTACGAGGATTCTCCCGAGGACGTTGCTCTTGATTCCATTACAGAGCATATGTGGAAGTCGAGCCCCCTTGGATATAATGTAGCGGGAACTATTGAAAGTGTAAGCGGAATTACCCGCGATATGATGATTGACTATCACAAACGTCGTTACAGTCCTGAAAACACGGTAATATCCGTAGCAGGTTGCTTTGATGAGGACACTCTTATAGGCTTGTGTGAAGAGTTTTTCTCACAGAAATCCGTAGAGGTTCCGCACCCGCTGGGTGAGGTTATGTTCCACAGCGGAAGATGGACCGAAAAAAAGGACATTGAACAGGCACATCTGTCAATCGCATATCCTGCCTATGACCTTTTCAGCGACAGGCTTTATTCCAAGTCACTTCTCAATAACATTTTGGGTGGAAGTATGTCGAGCCGTCTTTTTCAGTCTTTGCGGGAAAATCACGGATTGTGCTACAGTATTTATTCATATTCCGCATCATATCCCAGAGCCGGTATGATGGGTATTTATGCAGGTTTGTCAAAAGATACACTGCCTGCGGCATATGATATGATAGAAAAAGAAATTCACGAAATCTGCACAAAAAAAGTATCAGATTACGAAATTGAAAAAGCTCGCAGTCAGTTGAAATGTTCAATTATAATGGCAAGGGAAAGTGTATCGTCAAGAATGTCGGAAAATGGCAGGTCGCAGATTCTTCTGGGAAGAGTGCGTACGGATGACGAAATTCTCGCCAAGGTTGCCTGCGTGACGGCTGCTGATATTCTGGAAGATGCAAACCGCATTTTCAACAGCGGTGAGCAGGCTGTATTTATCCTGGAAAACTAGGGGAGGTTTTATTATGAACAGCAAAATAAATTTCACCGTGAGAGATGCTTTGCTTGCATCCAACGGTATTTTCACAGGCGACTGCACATTACTTGACAAGAAGTTTACTACCGTATGCATTGACAGCCGCAAAGCCGAAGATGGAAGTCTTTTTGTTGCAATAAAGGGCGATAATACAGACGGCTACAATTACATCCCCTCTGCTATAGAAAAGGGAGCGCTATGTGCTGTTTCGGACCGGGAATATGACGGCTACCCCTGCATCGTAGTTAACGAACCTGTGGAAGCATTGCAGAAGATAGCAAGAGCTTACCGTCAGATACTTAATATTACCGTGGTAGGTATCACGGGAAGTGTAGGAAAAACAACCACCAAGGAAATGGTGGCATCTGTTCTCTCCCAGAAATATAATGTTGTCAAGACCGAGGGTAATTTCAATAATGGCTTGGGCCTGCCTCTGACAATTATGTCTATAAAGCCTGACACCGAGGTTGCTGTGGTTGAAATGGGAATGAACCACGAGGGCGAAATGCGACTTCTGTCCTCTATAGCTGTGCCTTCAATGTGCATAATGACAAACATCGGTATATCCCACATAGAAAATCTCGGTTCAAGAGAAAATATTCTTAAAGCCAAGAGTGAGATATTTGAGCATATGTCATCAACAGCGCGCTGTATATTGAACGGTGACGATGACCTGCTTTCCACAGTTGACCGTCCCAACAAGTGTTTTTACGGTTTTGACAGTGATAATGATGTTTACATAGAGTCTTTCTTTGAACGCGGGTTTGACGGCACCGACTTTGAAGTATGTATGTACGGTGAGCATTACCGCTGCAGAATAAATGTACCTGGAAGACATATGCTTTTTGCGGCAATGGCGGCAATGGCGGTAGGCAGTTGGCTTGGTCTTACTCACCAGCAGCTTCTCGATGGCATTTCGGAGGCTCAAACAATCAGCGGCAGGGCCAATGTCATCCACACGGATAAATATACAATTATTGACGATTGCTACAATGCCGCTCCCCAGTCTATGAAAAGCGGTATCGACCTGCTCGTAAAGTCTGACGACGACCTCCGGACGGTATGCGTTTTCGGCGATATGGGAGAGCTTGGTGAAGACGAAGAGTTTTTGCACAAATCTGTAGGAGAATATGCCGCAAAAAACAAAGTGGGACTTCTTATTGCAATCGGACCTCTTTCGAAGAATATTTATGAGGGAGCCGTGTGCCACGGTCAGAAATCCCTTTGGTTTGAAACAAAAGAAGAATTTCTTTCCCGGACAAATGATATATTGTGCGAAAAGGACGTTATCCTTGTAAAAGCATCACATTTTATGAATTTCACCCGGATAGTTGAGGAATTAAAGAAATGACAAAAATAAAAGTTATTGCTGTTATACTTCTTCTTTCATTTACAGTATCGCTTTCCGCTTCTGCGCTTGGTATATCTGCAACAGGCGGATGCAGTATGGATTTTGAAACAGGGGAAATTTTTTACCAAAAAAACGCAGACACCCCTATGGTGCCTGCCAGTATGACAAAGGTAATGACTCTTTATCTGATTTTTGAAAGACTCAATTCAGGGGAGCTGTCAAAAGACACCCTTGTGCCCATTTCTTCAAATGCAGAAAAGGAAGCTTCCAGAAAAGGATATACCAACATACCTCTGAAAGCCGGAACATCGGTCCCCCTTGATACCCTTATAAGCGGTATTGTTACTGTTTCTGCGTGTGGTGCCAGCACTGCCGCGGCGGAGTTTATTGCAGGAAGCGAACCGGATTTTGTAAAACTGATGAACAAAAAGGTAGCAGAGCTTGGTATCAATGCTCATTTTGTGGATTCATCCGGAATTTCAGATTACAACACAATATCTCCTGTTGCAATGGCGACTCTTGTGCGAAGCTTTATAAAAAATTATCCCGACATTCTTAATTACACAAAAAAACCGTCTGTCACAATAAACGGAACAACATACACTTCTACCAATCTGCTTCTGAAAAGCAGAAGCGGCGGCTATTTTTACAGTGGTGTTGACGGCTTTAAAACAGGAACCACCAACAAGGCTGGCAAGTGTATTGTTTCCACCGCATCCCGCGACGGACATCGCATTATCAGTGTAGTAATGAATGCTCCAACCAACGCAGACCGCTATAAGGACAGTACGGTTCTGCTTGATGATGCCTTTGCGCGCTACGGTTACGGAGGTAATTATCTCTACACAACCGATTCCAGAACATATATAGACGGATATGAAATCCCCTGCTGTTACTATCCGGATCAGAATAAAACCCTGTATGTTGTTGCAGAAAACCTCAACAGCTTTGGATTTGACACCCATTATGATAATGGCAGTTCAACACTATATATATACGACACCCCCTCAAAGGAGATTTATACAATGGTTCCCGGGGATGATGAGCCAATGACCCCGATTTATAAAATCAACAGAAATTCAGATATTAAAGTTGTGCTTGTAAAAAACAATGTGCACTACCCGCTTTCAAAGGTTTATCCGCTTAACGGAATGTGCGCAATAAGCTTTGAAGAGCTTGGAAAGTATTTCTCTTATTCATGGGACAATACCAACCGCAAAGCACTTCTTAATGCAGGTTAATTTTACACAATTTCGTATACAGAAAAAAGCCACGGAATGTACTCCGTGGCTTTTTATGTAGTTATTTTACGGGCTTTACAGTCTGTAAGCCTGCTTTGGGAATATGTCTTCTCAAAGCCTGACGTCTCGACATTCGGAAAGCCTTCGTCCTGTACTCCACCCTGTAGGCAAGCTCTTTCTTCCTGTAGTTATAGCAACCCCACCCTGAAAGCAGGATTAATACCACAACAAACATATGCACCAATGCCGCAGAATAGATTGCGGGCAGATTTTCAATATAGTTAATATTGGCGAAGTAGCTGAAGTTAAACAGCTGCATCGGCATAGACATAGCATACACCGCAAAGCGCCATTTTTTCAAGACAGACAGCATTACAAGCATTACGGAAGCATACATTCCGTAAGAACCTACCGAAAGTACACAATAATCGAAGAACCGCGAGAAAACACTGTAGTAATGCTTCTGCAAATTAAGCAGTAAAAGCAGGAAACCGATAAAGGATATTAATGTACACAAAAATCTGAAAAATTCATGATGTTCTGAAACATTGCTTGTTATCAGCACCTTTACAACACTCATTACAACAGAGACTACAACAGAAAACAGTATTATCAGCAAAGCGCGCTTTGTCATCTCGTCGGCAATTATGGGGAGTCTAGAAAAGCCGAAAATTTCGGTAATTGACATAGCAACCGAAAAAACAACGGCAAATATCACACAAGCACCTCGCAGAATTGCAGTATCTGCAGTGTACGTTCTCATAATTGCAAAAGCTATAAATGCCATAAATGCACCGAAAATAAGCTTTGACAAAAACACATTAACAATATACCACAAAGACAATTTTCTCTCATTTTTCTTAACCAGGAGAGCCCGGTAGGACTTCTTTTTTCTATTTCCCTCTTTTTCTGTTGAGTATATAGTTACAATACGCACAGGCTGTTTCAGCATAATTGAATGTATCAGTGCCAAGGGAAGTAATGCAACCCCGTACAGATACCATCTGATAAACGGATAACTTTTATGCGACGCAATCATCGCAGGGATAAATGCCACTATTATTAAGCCTAACACAATGCAAGAAATAACATAACCAAGCATCTTAACCCTTCTCTCTTGTTAATATAAATTCAAATTAATATGCTCTGCCCCAATATACCATTGATTTTGCCTTTTTACCACAGCATACGCAGGTATCTGAAAGATTCTTCTGCTCAAAGGGCATACAACGTGCAGTTGCACCTGTATCCTCCTTAACCTTGTTTTCACACTCTACGTCGCCACACCACATAGCTCTTACAAAGCCGGGCTTTTCTTCTACAATATTTTTGAAGCTGTCGTAATCTGTTGCATCGTAAGTATGTTCCTCACGGTGAGCAAGAGCTTTGTTATAAAGAGAATTCTGAATATCTTCAAGAAGTGCTTCGATTGTCTCCTCAATATTGTCAAGAGAAGCAACAACCTTTTCCCCTGTGTCACGTCTTACGAGAACACAGTTATTGTTTTCAATATCCTTGGGACCGATTTCAAGTCTTACAGGGATACCCTTCATCTCATATTCTGCAAACTTCCATCCGGGAGACTTGTCCGAAAGGTCAATATCTGCACGGAATTTAGCCTTGAGCTGATTGCAAAGCTCTGTAGCTTTCTCACTTACACCCTCTTTATGCATTGCAATGGGAACAACCATAATCTGCTTGGGCGCAATTCTTGGAGGAAGCACAAGACCGCTGTTGTCGCCGTGTACCATAATGATAGCACCGATAAGTCTTGTAGTTACACCCCAGGAGGTCTGATATACATACTGAAGCTTGTTATCCTTGTCAGAATACTGAATATCAAATGCCTTTGCAAAGCCGTTTCCAAAGTTATGGCTGGTACCCGACTGAAGCGCCTTACCGTCGTGCATAAGACTTTCAATAGTATATGTTTCAACTGCACCTGCAAACTTTTCCTTATCTGTCTTGATACCCTTTACAACGGGGATTGCAAGGTATTGCTCACAGAAATCTGCATAAACGTTAAGCATACGGATTGTCTCTTCCTGTGCTTCTTCTGCGGTAGCATGAGCCGTATGACCCTCCTGCCACAGAAATTCCATACTGCGGAGGAAAGGACGGGTAGTTTTTTCCCATCTTACAACACTGCACCACTGATTATAAAGCTTGGGAAGATCGCGGTGCGACTGAATAATATTGCTGTAATGCTCACAGAAAAGAGTCTCACTTGTAGGGCGCACACACATACGTTCCTGAAGCTTTTCTCCGCCGCCGTGTGTTACCCACGCAACTTCGGGAGCAAAACCCTCAACATGATCCTTTTCTTTCTGTAAAAGTCCCTCGGGGATGAACATGGGCATATACACATTTTCATGACCGAGTTCCTTAAATCTTGTGTCAAGAACGTGCTGGATATTTTCCCACAGTGCATATGCATAGGGGCGGAATACACAGCATCCCTTGATGCTTGTATATTCGACGAGGTCTGCCTTTTTCACAATGTCGGTATACCAACGGGCAAAATCCTCATCCATAGAGGTGATTTCTTCAACTAGTTTCTTTTCTTTGCTCATTATTCTTTATCCCTTCAAATTTACTTATATATATATTTATTCTATTCTATCAAACAAGCATGAATTTGTCAATTATTATTCCGCCGCGAATTGACAAATAGTGCGTTATGATATAAAATTAAAGGAAAGGAGGAATACTTATGGAAAGACGCGACAAACACAATTATTATCTTGATATAGCTACTACCGTTCTTGAGAGGGGGACCTGTCTGCGCAGAAATTACGGTTCTATCATCGTAAAGAATGATGAAATAATCTCCACAGGCTACACCGGCGCACCCCGCGGACGCAAAAACTGTATGGACCTTGGATTTTGCAGAAGAGAACAGCTCAACATTCCAAGAGGGGAACGTTATGAGCTTTGCAGAAGTGTACATAGCGAGGCGAATGCCATTATAAGTGCATCGCGCCGTGATATGATAGGTGCTACACTTTACCTTGCAGGCAGAGACTGCAAAACAGGTGAGCTTGTACACGATGCAACAAGCTGTGCTATGTGCAAACGTCAGATTATAAATGCGGGAATTTCAACTGTCGTTGTCCGCAGAGACGAGAACGAGTATGAGATTATCGATGTTGAAAAGGAATGGATTGAGAATGATGATAGCCTGGGAGACAAGCTCGGCTATTAATCGAATGTGATAAAGCAGCACCGACCTTAAAGGGGGAATAAAAATGATATACAAGTCAATTACAGAATTGATAGGAAAAACTCCTCTGATGGAGCTTTCAAATATTGAAAAGGAATTTGGTGCAGAGTCAAATATTATCGCAAAGCTGGAGCTTTTTAACCCCGCAGGCAGCGCAAAGGACAGAGTTGCAAAGGCTATGATTGAAGATGCCGAGGAAAATGGCATTCTCAAAAAAGGTGCGGTAATAATTGAACCGACAAGCGGAAACACGGGAATAGGTCTTGCAGCGGCAGGCTGTTGGAAAGGGTACAGGGTAATTCTTACAATGCCCGACACTATGAGCATCGAACGCAGAAATCTCATAAAAGCATATGGAGCAGAAATTGTTCTGACCGAGGGCGCAAAGGGTATGAACGGCGCTATTGCAAAAGCCGAAGAGCTGCATAAAAACATCCCCGGGAGCATTATCGCAGGTCAGTTTATAAACCCTGCTAATCCTCTTGCACACTATAAAACCACAGGACCCGAAATATGGCAGGATGCGGAGGGCAAGGTTGATATTTTTGTTGCGGGAATAGGCACCGGCGGCACCATAAGCGGAACAGGAAAATTTTTAAAAGAAAAAAACCCCGACATAAAAATTATCGGAGTTGAGCCGGCTTCATCACCCTTTATTACAGAGGGCAAGGCAGGCGCTCATAAAATTCAGGGAATAGGCGCAGGATTTATTCCCGAAAATCTTGACCTTGACATTGTTGATGAGGTTATTGCCGTAAAAGATGAGGATGCGCTGAAAACAGGGAATCTCATCGCAAAAAAGGAGGGAATTCTTGTGGGAATATCCTCCGGAGCGGCGGCATATGCGGCGGCTCTTCTTTCAAAAAAAGAAGAAAACAAAGGCAAAAATATTGTTGTGCTTCTTCCCGATTCAGGGGAAAGATACCTTTCAACACCGATGTTTGAATAACAGGCGCATCAGGTTACGCAAAATATACAAAAAAGCAGGCTGATCCTGCGCTCCTATTTAGTGCGAACATAGTTTCCTAAGTATTAATATAACGCAATTTTCCTATACAGTAAAAAAGTGTTTTTTAAACACTTCAACACCCCTTACCCCTCAATCTTGAGGGGTA
>CAYLPQ010000075.1:0-8868 GCA_964385605.1 uncultured Oscillospiraceae bacterium
GAAGAAGAACCCGATTTTTGCCTAAAGCAAAGTCGGGTTCTTCGACAGTCTGAAACCTCCGACACCAAAAGGTGTCGAAGGTTTTTTGGTTGCGGGGATGGGATTCCAGTCACATGACCTCCGGGTTATCGCTTCGCGCCAGTCGCCGTCGTGTGTCGCGAGTCTTCGGCTCGGTACACTTGCCTTGCCTCGCTCGCACTTTGGGTGACACCGCTTGAAAAAACGATACTTAATCGTTTTTTCTGCACTAACCCAACGAGCATCGCTCGTCGATCTCATAACCTGACAAGCTCGTTACTTCAATTAAACGCACAAAGAAAAACCTCCGACACCAAAAGGTGTCGAAGGTTTTTTGGTTGCGGGGATGGGATTTGAACCACATGACCTCCGGGTTATGAGCCCGACGAGCTACCAAACTGCTCTACCCCGCGATGTTGATCTTCAACAGAACGTAATTCATTATAGCACAGAAAAAAGAGTTTGTAAAGTCTTTTTTAAAAAATATTCAAGAAAAATTTCAGACAAAAAAATACAAAATATTTACCAAATAATATTAACGATATTTGACTAAATTTATCTGTTTTGCCCTTGACGAAATTTAGGAAAATTGGTATAATATATACTACGTATGAACAAAGCTTTTTGTTACTGACGGAAGCGGAATTAACCGCATGGGAGCAGAAAGCGCTTTTGCCGACCGTCTGGGCGCACTGTTCCTGTATGGGGGACAAGTGTGCCTTTTTATGTTTGATTACAATTTGAAAGGATTGATATATATGAGAAAGATCGGTATTATTATGGGCTCAGACAGCGATCTTCCTGTTGTGGAGAAAGCTATTGATATGTTAAAAGAATTTGGTGTTCCTTATGAGGTGCACGTTTTTTCCGCACACAGGACTCCTGTAGAGGCGGCAGACTTTTCAAAGAATGCACGTGCTAACGGATTCGGTGCTATTATTGCGGCGGCTGGTATGGCGGCTCATCTTGCAGGTGCGATTGCTGCAAATACTACACTTCCCGTTATAGGTATACCTGTAAAATCAACTACACTCGACGGCATGGATGCACTTTTGTCAACTGTTCAGATGCCTACCGGCATTCCCGTAGCTACGGTTGCAATCAACGGTGCAGCTAATGCCGCTTTGATTTGTATACAGATACTTGCTGTTGAGGATGCTTCTCTTGCAAAGAAGCTTGATGATAAGAGAGCGGCTGACGCAAAGAAGGTTCTTGAGAAGAACAGGGCAGTAGAGGAAAAGTTCAATATATAAAGGAGTAAACTGATGGGCGGTTATTTTGGAGCAGTAAGTAAACACGACGTTATAGCAGACGTGTTTTTTGGAACAGACTATCATTCGCATCTCGGCACAAAGAGGGGCGGTATGGCTGCTTACGATACAGAGATAGGGTTACAGAGAGAAATTCATAATATTGAAAAATCTCCTTTCCGTACAAAGTTCGACCACGTTTTTGAGGAAATGAAGGGTAATGCGGCAATCGGTTGTATCAGCGACACAGACCCGCAGCCGCTTCTTATCCGTTCAAATCTTGGTATATATGCACTCTGTGTTGTAGGTGTTATAAATAACTCGGAGGAACTGATTAATCAGTATCTTTCTTTCAGCGGCGGTCATTTCGATGCAATGACCGGTGGAAAGGTTAATTCAACAGAGCTTGCAGCGGCACTTATCAATCAGAAGAGTGACTTTGTTGACGGTATCAAATTTGCACAAAAAGTAATTGACGGATCGCTGTCACTTCTTATTCTTAAAAATGACGGCTCGATTATTGCCGCACGTGACAAGGTGGGAAGGACTCCCATTCATATTGGTAAGAATGAGGAAGGGTACTGTGCGTCATTTGAGTCCTTTGCTTGTCAGAAGGTTGGCTATGAGCTCCTAAAAGAGCTCGGTCCCGGAGAAATTGTAATGTTTGACAGTGAAAATCTCTGGCAGCTTGCAAAACCGGGCAAGGAAATGAAGATGTGTGCATTCCTCTGGACATATTACGGTTACCCCAATTCAATTTATGAGGGGATTAATGTCGAGGTAATGCGTAACCGCAACGGACGAATACTTGCACAGTATGATAAAGAGGTCGGAAATGTTGGTGAGCTTGACTATGTCAGCGGTGTTCCGGATTCGGGAACTCCCCACGCAATTGGTTATGCCAATGAAAGCGGTGTGCCTTTCGGAAGACCCTTTATCAAATATACCCCCACATGGGCGAGAAGCTTCACACCTCCCAAGCAGACCGAAAGAGCAAAGGTTGCCAAGATGAAACAGCTTCCCATTCACGATTTAATCGTTGACAAAAAGCTCCTTTTCGTTGACGACTCAATCGTAAGGGGTACACAGCTTAAGGAAACGGTAGATTTCCTTTATGATAACGGTGCGAAAGAGGTGCATATGCGCAGTGCTTGTCCTCCGGTAATGTACGGATGTAAATATCTTAACTTCTCCAGAGCTACAAGCGATATGGAATTAATTGCAAGAAGAATTATCGTTGAGCTTGAGGGTGAAGAGGGATTTAAGTATATTGAGGAATATTCCGATGCTTCTACAGAACGCGGAAAATCACTTCGTAAAACTATTGCAGAAAAATTCAAATTTGCTTCACTTGAGTTCCAGTCATTGGATGGTGCAATCAAGGCAATCGGTATGGACCCTTGCAAGCTTTGCACATATTGCTGGAACGGAAAAGGTTAATTGAAAGGATGGATAGAATATGAGTTCAAAATCACAGTCAGAAAGCTACGCAGCAGCAGGTGTTGATATTACAGCCGGCTACCGTGCGGTAGAGCTTATGAAAAAACATATTGCAAGAACAGTTATCAGTGACAAGAGTGAGGAAATCGGCGGTTTTGGCGGCCTTTTCGAGCTTGATATGACAGGTATCACACGTCCCGTGCTTGTAAGCGGTACAGACGGTGTAGGTACAAAGCTTAAGCTTGCTTTTATTCTTGACAAGCACGACACAGTTGGTATCGACTGCGTTGCGATGTGCGTTAACGACATTATTTGTTGCGGTGCAAAGCCGCTTCTTTTCCTTGACTATATTGCTTGCGGAAAGAACTATCCCGAAAAAATTGCGGAGATAGTTTCCGGTATTGCAGAGGGTTGTGTTCAGGCAGGATGTGAGCTTGTCGGTGGTGAAACTGCTGAAATGCCCGGATTCTACAGTGTTGATGAATATGACCTTGCAGGCTTCTCTGTAGGTGTTGTTGACAAGTCAAAGGTTCTTGACAATTCCAAGGTTACAGTGGGGGATGTTATTATTGCACTTCCCTCAAGCGGTGTTCATTCAAACGGTTTCTCGCTTGTAAGAAAAGTATTTGACGTTGAAAATAAGGACATCACAGTACCTGTTGAGGCTCTCGGTGGAAAGAGTGTGGGTGAAACACTTCTTACTCCTACAAAGATTTATGTTAAGCCCATGCTTGCTCTCTTTGATGCAGTTACGGTTAAGGCTGTTTCTCATATCACAGGCGGCGGCTTCTACGAAAATATTCCCAGAAGTCTCCCCAAGGGTTACGGTGCAAAAATAGAGAAGAGTGCAATCCGTATACTTCCCATATTTGACCTTCTTCAGAAAGAGGGCAACATTTCAGAACGCGATATGTTCAATACATACAACATGGGTGTTGGTATGAGTGTTGTTGTTTCAAAGGACGAGGCTGATAAAGCTCTTGAAATTCTCAAAGCAAACGGCGAGGATGCATATATCATCGGTGAAATCGTGAAGAGCGATGAAAGTGTGGTAATATGCTGACAAAAATAGGTGTCCTTGTGTCGGGCGGCGGAACAAACCTGCAGGCACTTATTGATGCACAGAAAAGTGGGATTATAACAGACGGTGAGATTTCACTTGTTATATCAAATAACCCCGAAGCCTATGCGCTTGAAAGAGCGGTAAACGCAAATATCAAAACAGCTGTTGTAAATAAAAAGGAATGTGCTTCACAGGAAGAGTTTGAGGAGAAACTTATCTCTACTCTTGAGGAAAACGGTATCGAGCTTATAATTCTTGCAGGCTTTATGTGTATTTTAAGCGAGAACTTTACAAAACACTATCCCGAAAGAATTATAAATGTGCATCCGTCGCTTATTCCGTCATTCTGCGGAAAAGGATTTTACGGTCTGCACGTTCACGAGGCGGCACTTTCCTACGGTGTAAAGGTTACGGGCGCTACAGTACATTTTGTTAACGAAATCCCCGACGGGGGAAAGATTATTCTGCAAAAGGCAGTAGATATTCTTCCCGGCGACACTCCCGAAGTCCTGCAAAAAAGAGTTATGGAAAATGCCGAGTGGAAAATACTTCCAGAGGCGGCACAACTTGTAAGTAAAAGTATAAGACTTGGAAAGGAAGTTTAACAAATGAACGTATACGAAACAAAAGCAATGGGTGAGAGAATTAACGGTAATTCTTACGTAGGTCGTGGTATTGTAGTTGGTAAAACTGCTGACGGAAAGAAAGCCGCTACGGCATACTTTATTATGGGCAGAAGCGAAAATTCACGTAACAGAATTTTCGAAGAAACGGAGGATGGCATCATCATCTATCCTTTCGACGAAAGTAAGGTTGAGGATCCTTCCCTTATCATTTATTCTCCCATCAGAAAGATTGATAACAAACTCATCGTAACAAACGGTGATCAGACAGATACAATCTACAACTTTATCAAACAGGGTAAGAGCTTTAGTGCGGCTCTCACTACAAGAGGGTTTGAGCCGGATGCCCCTAACTTCACACCCAGAATAAGCGCAATGCTTACCTTTGAAAATAAAGATTTTACTTATGAAATGAATATTCTCAAGAGTGCTGACGCAGAGGGTAGTGCCTGTGCAAGATACAACTTCAGCTATCCGTCTCTTAACGGTATAGGTCATTTCATCCACACTTATGTGTGCGACGGAAATCCCATTCCTACATTTCTGGGTGAGCCGGAGAGAGTATCTATTCCCGATGATATAGATGAGTTTTTAAACGACATCTGGACAAATCTTGACGAAAACAACAAGATTTCCATTTACGTGAGATATATCGACCTTGAAACAGGCGAGTGTGAAAATCGCCTTATCAACAAAAATAAGTAAGAAAGGACAATCACAAATGAAAGAGTTTGAATTAAAATACGGCTGTAACCCAAATCAGAAGCCTTCAAAGATTTATATGCACGACGGAAGTGAACTTCCTATTGAAATCCTTAACGGCAGACCCGGCTACATCAATTTCCTTGATGCGTTCAACAGCTGGCAGCTCGTTAAAGAACTTAAAGAGGCACTCGGTATGTGTGCGGCGACATCATTCAAGCATGTTAGTCCAACATCTGCGGCAGTAGGTGTTAAGATGAGCGAGAAATTAAAGAAGGCTTGCTTTGTAGACGACGTAGAAGGTCTCGATGAGTCACCACTTGCAACTGCTTACGCAAGAGCGAGAGGCACTGACCGTATGAGCTCTTTCGGTGACTGGATTGCACTTTCTGACAAGTGTGACGTAACCTGTGCAAAGCTTATTGCAAGAGAAGTGTCTGACGGTGTTATCGCACCCGATTACGATCCCGAAGCGCTTGAAATTCTTAAGGCAAAGAAAAAGGGTGCATATAATATTGTAAAGATTGCCCCCGATTTTGTTCCTGCACCTGTTGAGTGCAAGCAGGTTTACGGCATCACATTTGAGCAGGGAAGAAACAACTTTGAAATTAATCGTGCACTCCTCCAGGACATCGTTACAAATAATAAGGAAATGCCCGAGGATGCAAAGCGCGACCTTATAATCGCACTTATCACACTTAAATATACACAGTCTAACTCCGTTTGCTTTGCGAAGGACGGACAGGCTATCGGTGTAGGCGCAGGACAGCAATCAAGAATTCACTGTACACGTCTTGCAGGTAACAAGGCTGACCTCTGGCATCTCCGTCAAAGTGAGAGAGTTCTTAACCTGCCCTTTAAGGAAGAGGTAAGAAGACCTGACCGTGACAATGCTATTGACGTGTATCTTTCAGAAGATTACGAGGATGTTATTGGTGATGGCAACTGGGAAGCACTCTTTACAGAAAAGCCCCAGCCATTTACACGTGCAGAACAGAGAGAGTATCTTTCTACATTAAGCGGTGTTGCACTTGGTTCTGATGCGTTCTTCCCATTCGGTGACAATATTGAACGAGCACACAAGAGCGGTGTAACATATATTGCACAGCCCGGCGGTTCAATTCGTGACGATAACGTAATTGACACCTGTAATAAATACAACATGGTTATGGCGATGACAAAGATGCGCCTGTTCCATCACTAATAGAGAGGATTGTTTAATATAATGAAAGTTATGGTAGTAGGCGGCGGTGGCCGTGAGCATGCTATTATTAAGAAAATAAAGGAAAACAATTCCGTGACAGAGCTTTATGCGCTTCCCGGTAACGGCGGTATTGCAAAGGATGCAACCTGCGTAAATATCGGCGCAAAGGATATTGACAAAATCACGGAATTTGCAGTAGAAAACAATATTGATTTTGCAGTTGTTGCACCTGATGACCCACTTGTTCTCGGTGCAGTAGATGCCCTTAATGCTAAAGGCATCAGGACTTTTGGTCCCAATAAGGCAGCGGCTATTATCGAGGGTAGCAAGGTTTTCTCCAAAAACCTTATGAAAAAATACAACATCCCCACAGCCCAGTACGAAGTGTTTACAGATATGGACGCGGCTCTCAAATATCTCGAAACTGCACCCATTCCCACAGTTGTAAAGGCTGACGGACTTGCTCTTGGTAAAGGTGTTATAATTGCTATGACCCGTCAGGAGGCAGTTGATGCTGTAAAGAGTATGATGGAGGACAAAATCTTCGGCGAAAGCGGCAGCAGTGTCGTAATAGAGGAGTTCCTTACAGGTCCAGAGGTTTCCGTTCTTGCATTCACAGACGGCGAAACTCTTATTCCGATGGTTTCATCAATGGATCACAAGCGCGCTCTAGACAATGATGAGGGACTTAATACAGGAGGTATGGGAACAATTGCTCCCAACCCCTGCTATACAGAGAGAACGGCAAAGGTTTGTATGGATACAATCTTTATGCCCACAGTTGATGCGATGAATAAAGAGGGAAGAAGCTTTTCAGGATGTCTTTATTTCGGACTTATGCTTACAGAAAACGGACCCAAGGTAATTGAGTATAACTGCCGTTTCGGTGACCCTGAAACACAGGTTGTTCTTCCTCTTCTTGAAAGTGACCTTCTTGACATTATGCTTCATATTGCAGACAAAGACCTTAAGAATGCTGATGTGAGATTTTCAAACGGCAGTGCCTGCTGTGTTGTTATGGCTTCAAAGGGGTATCCCCAGAAGTATGAAACAGGCTTTGAAATCACTATGCCGGCTGATAAGAATATTTATGTTGCAGGTGCAAAGCTCCAGGGAAATAAGCTACTTACAGGCGGCGGCAGAGTTCTCGGTGTAACGGAAACTGCTCCCACACTTAAGGAAGCTATTGATAAAGCTTACGAAACTGTAAAGACAGTAAGCTTTGAAAATGCTTATTACAGAAGCGACATCGGGCAAAGGGCTCTTAAGGAGGTAAAATAAATGGTATTCAGAGTATATGTAGAAAAGAAACAGGGACTTGCTCACGAAGCAACCGCCCTTAAGAATGATTTAACTGAACTTGTCGGTATAAAGGGGATTTCAGGAATACGTCTGTTTAACCGCTATGACGTTGAAAATCTTTCCAAAGAGCTTTTCGATAGCTCTCTCAAGACTGTATTTTCAGAACCGCAGACAGATAATATTACTTTTGACGAGCCCTCCGGCGATAAGGTGTTCGCAGTAGAATATCTTCCCGGTCAGTTTGATGCACGTGCGGCTTCTGCGGCAGAGTGTATTCAGATTATTTCAAAGGGTGAAAGACCCGATGTACGTACAGCAAAAGTATATGTTATTAACGGCAATATTTCAGATGATGACCTTCAGGCAATTAAGAAATATGTAATTAACCCCGTTGAGGCAAGAGAAGCAGAATTAGTACTTCCCGAAACACTTAAAACAGTGTATGACATCCCTACAGAGGTTGAAATTCTTGACGGTTTCTGTGCTCTTTCAAGAGAAGAACTTCAGAAATTCATTGATGACCGCGGTCTTGCAATGGATATTGACGATATTCTTTTCTGTCAGGAATATTTCAAAGGCGAAAGAAGAGAGCCTACCGTTACTGAAATCAAGATGATTGACACTTACTGGTCAGATCATTGCCGTCATACTACATTCCTCACAACTATTGACAGTGTTAAGTTTGAGGATGATGTTTTGCAGAAAACTTATGACGAGTATCTTAATGACCGTAAGGAACTTAATAGAACAAAACCCATTAATCTTATGGATATAGCAACTCTTGCTACAAAATGCCTTAAAAAAGCAGGCAAGCTCCAGAAACTTGACGAATCCGAAGAAATCAATGCTTGTACAGTAAAAATCGACGTTGAAAAGGACGGAGAAACCCAAAAATGGCTTCTTCTTTTCAAGAACGAAACACATAACCATCCCACAGAAATTGAGCCTTTCGGCGGTGCGGCTACCTGTATCGGCGGTGCTATCCGTGACCCACTTTCAGGCAGAAGCTATGTTTATGCGGCTATGCGTGTAACAGGTGCGGCTGACCCCCTTGTTCCCGTTTCTGAAACGATGCAGGGTAAGCTTCCCCAGAGAAAGATTGTCACAACTGCGGCTAACGGCTACAGCTCATACGGTAATCAGATTGGTCTTGCAACAGGTCAGGTTGATGAAATCTATCATCCAGGTTACGTTGCAAAGAGAATGGAAATCGGTGCTGTTATAGCGGCTGCTCCCGAAGAAAACGTTCGCAGAGAACGTCCCGAG
>CAYLPQ010000076.1:0-8805 GCA_964385605.1 uncultured Oscillospiraceae bacterium
GGGAGCACCGTTGACGATATGATCGGATACAATTTTTGCAACCTTTTCAGGTGACATTTTAACATATGTTACCTTTTCCTTGCCCGGAACATAAACTTCAACAATAGGCTCAAGAGCGCACATACCGATGCAACCGGTCTGCTCAATAACAACATTGCCAAGATTACGCTTGCTTGCCTCTTCAACAAAAGCTGTCATAACGGGACGTGCACCTGCTGCGATACCGCATGTAGCCATACCGATTACAACACGCACACCCTCTTCTCTCTCTGCTCTGAGATTTACACTGTCAAGAACCTTTTTCTTAATAGCTTCAAGTTCTGCTATACTTTTCATTAATTCGCACCTCCATAGATTTCGGTTAAATTATCGGTTATATACTCACCAATCCACACTGCAACACTGGGCTCGCTGAATTTTACCTCATCACCGAGCACCGCGCGAAGCTCCCTTGTATCAAGCCGGAACTCCTTACGGCAGTAAACGTGAGTATATATAAAATCAATATCCGGATTCATACTTATAAGTGACACCATAACCGCACCGATGTCCCCGAGGGGCTGACGGTCAATATGGCTATAGGAAAATGTGGCGGTAAGTGTTGTACCCACACCGACCTGACTTTCGATAAAGACGTCACCACCGGTTTGCTGTGCAGATGATTTCAAAAGAGAAATCCCAAGCCCTACCTTACGGGTAGTACGTGTAGTGACAAAAGGGTCACTGACTCTCTTAACCATTTCCTCATCCATACCGCATCCGTTATCCTTTATTGTAAAGGACAAAACATCTTCATCGGGAAGCTCCTTCACTGTCACTTCAACAAGGTCAGCTTCTGCCCGGATTGAATTTTCTGCAATATCAAGAATATTGAGACTTATTTCCTGCATATCAGTCTTTGTACTTTGCAAGAATTCCGGGAACGTCATCAGCAGTTATACGACCGTAAACATCATCATTGATTGTAAATACCGGCGCAAGACCGCAAGCACCTATACAACGAGTAGCCTCAAGTGAGAACTTACCGTCGGGAGTACATCCGTCAACATCAATTCCGATATTCTCTTTAATTTTTTCAAGAATATCACCGCTGCCTTTAACATAGCATGCGGTTCCAAGACAGACGCCAATCTTGTACTCACCCTTCGGGTTAAGTGAAAACTGGGTGTAGAAAGTAACAACACCATAAACCTCTGCCAGCGGAACCTCAAGCCCGTCTGCTATCATTGTCTGAACCTCAATCGGAAGGTAACCGTAGATTTCCTGTGCGTTGTGGAGCACGGGAATGAGTGCACCGTCCTGACCCTTGTGTTCAGCAATCACAGCCATAAGCTTTTCTTCCTGCTCAACTGTTCCCTTGAAGGGAATAACTGCTTCATTTGCCATTGTCTGAACCTCCTATATTTCAATAAATTTTACTTTTAACCAGCTTATATCGATATTTTTTTATCGATATAAGCGCCATCCCAATGATTATACCAAAAAAAAAACTGTATGTCTACACCAAATTACTTATTTTTTTATTATTTTTTATTTTATTTCAATTTTTTCAATATTTCGCTTACAGAAATCTCATTTACTTCTAAAAAATTGACTTTTTCTGAAATTTTTACAAGTGTATGAGCATCGCTGTCAGTAATATATTTATAAAGGTCATCCTCCACCATAAGGTCTGCCGCACCCGAAACCTCAAGAGTTGAAAAGCCAAGCTCGTCAGGCACACAACCGAGAATTGAAACAATACCGTTCTTTTCCCTGTCGATATGCGCAGCAATGCAAACCCCTTCAAGGTTTTCCACTTCTTTTTTTACTTCTTCGATACTTAAAGATGTTGCATTTATAAGAAGTGTCTCTATCTCCCCTGTTTTCTCATCAACCTCATTCATTATAATCTGTTCCCCGAAAATATCGGCACGGTTCTTTATAGGAGGAAGACTACGTTCAAGCAGTTCGCCCATTTTTTCAGCTGCCTCTATAGTGGGAAACAAACACAGCAGATGAATATTTTCTGCTGTTTCTGCTTCGATAGCAGGAACAACAGTGATATTAAATTCTTCTGCAGCAGTAGTGACCGCACGGATATTCCGTGCGGTATTATGATCTGCAACTGCTATTGCATTAAGTCCGTTTATGTAACTCATCCCCGCTATACTGTGGGGAGTCATATCCATATCTGCACACGGTGACAGACAGGAATGAATGTGAAAATCATAGTAACATTTCATAAGCATTCTTTTATTGCACAAGCTAATTCAAAAGCACTTTTTTCCGACGAATAAACAGAAATTTCCTGCTGCTCTGCACGTTTTTTTGCCGCATCGTCAAGCTGAATACCCTCTGCAAGAATTACCATTGCAGAGTCGGTAAGTGCCGCAACTGCAGGCACATTGATATTCCCCTGTATTGTTATCCACGCGTCACCTGACTTTGCTTTACTCATAACGAGGCTGAGCAGGTCACCTATGTGACAACCAGTTACTTCTCTGTCTTCATAATCACCGGAATTAACAGTTATAAGACCGATTTTTTCTACAATTTCCTTTACTGTCACAGAAATCCCCTCTTTTCTGCTTTATTCATTAATGAGCTTGCTGATTTCTGTAATTTCTTTTGCAAGCATCTCTATTTTCTCACGCAGACGGAAAATACAATCCCTTTCCTGTGCCTTTCCGCGAACTATATCTTCTGCGAAATCACGGCAACTGGGACTGCCGCAACTGCCGCAATCAAGTCTGGGCAACCTTTCATATATTTCTTCCATGAGAAGCATTTTACGCATAGCTTCATTCATATCAGAATCAAGGGGTGAGATTGGCTTATAGACAATTTTTCTTTCCCACAAAAGGTTGAGTCCATCGCCGTCCACCTTACATTCAGGCAACGAATCGGATATGTTGCGTATTTTTGAATTTGCGATAAATTCATTTTCTACATTCAAAGGACCGCCGGTGCATCCGCTTACACACGCAAGCGCTTCAATAAATTCAACATCCTTGAGCTTCTCATCCTCAAGAGCTTCAAGAATATTTATAACATTATGTATTCCATCAACAGAAATATAATTTTTTATTCCAAGCGCCTGTGCTTCTCCGCCACTTCTTGCCCAACGGATACCGTCTCTGCCCGAACGGGAGAGCTTTTTGGGTTCTTTTACCTTCTTAATTTCGTGAGAAAGGGGCATATAAATATCTTTCACAGGGATAACACCGCTCACATCAGACTTGCTGAGTGCCAGAGGCTGTTTTGTAGCAGTCACCTTCGCAGGACACGGAGTTATAAAGAAAGTTCCTATTTTTTCATCCGACAACCCTGTTTTTTCCATCGCTTCTTTTCTTGCAAGCTGTGCCGCAACCTCCATAGGAGATGTTAAGGGTATTATATTTTCAGACAAAGAGGGAAACCTTACCGCAATGAGCCTTACAACGGCAGGACATGCTGAAGATATTACCGGCTTCTGCCGGCTTTCATCAGAAAGCATTTCCCTTGTTTTCTGCGTTATAACCTCTGCTCCTCGGGCAACTTCAAACACATCGTCAAAGCCAAGATTGAGAAGTCCCGTAAGAATAGTATCTACATCTGCACTATCCGGAAACTGCCCAAAAAATGCAGGCGGTATCAGGGCAATATTATACTCAAACTGACCAAGCTTTTCAAAAGCATCGCTCTGCACCTTTTTGGCATGGTAGGGGCATCTTCTCACGCATTCGCCGCAGTCTATACACCGTTCTTTTATAATTTTAGCCTTTCCGTTCTGCACGCGTATTGCCTGTGTGGGACAATGACGCATACACATTGTGCAACCTTTGCACAAATCGGTATCAAGGCTTACACTGTGATAAATCAAATCATGTTTTCTTTCCGAGGGCATTGTCTACGCCTCCTTTACCTGACGTATACAGTCATATCAACAACTGTTCCCTTTCCTATTTCTGTTGTTATGTGCATCTCGTCCGTATAACGTTCCATATTGGGAAGACCCATTCCTGCACCGAAGCCCATTTCACGGGCAGATTCGCTTGCCGTGGAATAGCCCTTCTCCATAGCTTTTTCTAAATCTTTTATACCCGGGCCGCGGTCAGAATGTACCATTCGAATTTTTTCGGGAGATATTTCCACATCAATTTCTCCGCCGTCGGCATGTATGACCATATTAATCTCACACTCATACATTGCTACGGCAACCTTTCGTATTATTTCAGGTGAGAATCCAAGCTGTTTGAGAACTTTTTTAACATTGGTGCTGGCTTCACCTGCAACCGAAAAATCATCGGGATTTACAACATAGTGTAACTTCAAGGTTTCCTGTGACATACTTACACTTCCTTATGAGAAAGCCCCGCAGAATAGAGCTTACCGCAGGCGGTATAAAGAATATCCTTTGTAGACATGACAACCATAGAATACTCATTTGCAAGCTCACGGATTTCATCTGTCGGTTGCTTTCCGCGGACAAAAACTATTGTTTTTATATCCATCATTTCTGCAGTTCTTATAACCTGACCGTTCACAAGTCCTGTAAGAAGCAGTGCCTGGTTCTCAACAAAAGCAAGCACATCGCTCATCAGGTCACACGCAAATGCCGAGCTGATTTCCCTATCAAGAAACTCCTCTCCGCAACAAACTTCTGCGTTCAGTATGTCCTTAATCTCTGTAAGCTTCATAACATTTTCCTCCAATTTTTATCCGCAACTGTTATTTAACATAGGATAAGTCTGCATAATAAGTGGTATCAAACACGATGTCACCCATTTCAGCATTTACCTCGCCGTTTATAAGAATCTGTACACTTTCAACGTCATCCAGTTCACACAGTGAATTTACCACTGAATATAGTCTGAGTGTTGTTTCAAGAGTGCTTCCGCTTGTATTACCCGTAAATTCCTTGGAGAAATTCACTGTGCATACACCATCGTTATTTTCTATTTTGATGAGCTTTGTTCCTGCGGGAACAGAGGGAGACAGATTCTCTTCTGACGGTCCTGCGATAAGCTCATTGACCACTGTTCTCTCAAGAGAAAGCGCATTCTGCACCTCTACCTTGCGTGTTTCAGATTCAAGTATATCTCCGTCACTGTTAGGGAAATAAAGCTTAACAGCCGTCTCCTCCTTGGTATGAGGATCAGTATAATCATTTATACTGAGTCTGCCGATTTCTTTATTTTCGGCATCCATTATAGGACTACCTTCAACCTGGATTACGATAGCATCAATTCCATCTATGGAACAAAGAGTTTTAACAAGCGCATTCCTTAAAAGAAGCTCCTCGGTCCCCTTTTTTTCAGAATAATGCTTTGAAAGGTCTACCGTAGCAACACCGCCTTTTATATCCAGTTTGAGAAGTGTTGCCTTGTCGCTTATTACAGGCCTGTTGTTCTCTTTAAGAGGTCCTTTTATAAGCTCTGTGACTGCAAATCTGGCTTTTTCTTCAGTAGTTGCTTTTTTTGTATCCATACTTCTTGTTTCTTCGTTAATGGCATTGGTATTTGCATCCCTGAAATACAGGCTTACTGTTTCTGATGTTGCATTTGAACCGCAACCTGAAAAAACTGACACAGCAAGGGCAAACACTACGAAAAACAATATCGCTTTTCTCATAATATCCATCCTTTCTTTTTTACTTAAAGGTAATGGGGATAATTATACTGAATGTGCTTCCAACTCCCTCTTCACTTTCCACTACTATATTTCCGCCGTGAAGCTCCACTGCTGTCATAGCGATGGAAAGTCCCAGGCCTGTACCGCCTGTTTCACGGGCACGGGCTTTATCCACACGGTAAAACCTGTCAAATATCTTATATTTTTCATCGGGAGCGATACCTATACCCGTATCCGAAATTTCTATTTTTACATTAGTTTCATCCTTTGAAAGCTTCATACTGACTTTGCCGTCTTCTTTCGTGTATTTGATACTGTTGTCAAGCACGTTGTAAATCGCTTCCCAGATTCTGTCGCGTTCAACCTTTGAATATATCGAACCCTCCGCCTCATAAGAAAGTTCTATATGCTTCTGTTCCGCAAGAGGACGCAGAGCCTTCGCTATATTAGAGCATAACTCTGTAAGGTCTGTAACTGCAAATTCCATTCGTGACACATTTGCAGAGTTGTCCATTCTTGTAAGGGTAAGAAGCTTATCCACTATCCTCGTAAGACGGTCAACCTGAACATTCATATCGGTAAGAAATTCATTAACCATTTCCTGTGGTGCGTCCTGTGTATTTATAAGTGAATCAGAAATAAGCTTTATAGAACTGAGCGGAGTCTTAAGCTCGTGAGAAGCATTCGAAACAAATTCCTGCCTCTTTTCCTCCTGAAGCTTTATCTGCTCGGTCATTTTATTGAACGAATCTATAAGCTGCCCGATTTCTCCACCTGTGTTTTTTTCAATATAATAGTCTGTTCCTTCATCAGTAGCTTTACTGAGCTTATTTGTAAGGTCGCGTATGGGCTCTGTAATAATCCCAGCCATAAAGAAGCTGATTACACCAATAAGCACACTTACAAGCACTATAAGCATAAGCATGGTTGCAAGCATCTGATTCATAAATTCTGTAGTATCTGCCGCAGATTCCTGATAATATATAACACCGGTAATTTTCTTATCTTTAACAACAGGCGCCGCTGCACAAACTACAGGCTCACCATTTGCATCCTCAACCTGTTCAACGTTGTTCTTTCCGTTCATAGCATCAAGAATGGCGGGAGTAGGCATATACTTGCCCTGTAAAATACCGTTGTTCGAATCGTAGGTAATGCGCGCTTCCGTGTCAAGCATAATAACACGGCTACTGCTTGACACCTGCTGTTTTTCAAGCAAAATAGTGATACTTTCCGCTGTAAGCTCCTGATTCTGTGATATATGACCCGCTATAACATTTGCCTGAGTAAGGGTCTGTACCTCTTTTTGTTCAAGAGTGTAATTATGCATTGAGTTTGTGATATACACACTTATAAATCCAAGGGTCAGCACTATAATTATAAAATACGTCAGCACAAGTCGCCAGCGGATACTCTGTACCTTGTCCTTAATTTTCCTTAAAATAGTAACCTACCCCCCACTTGGTAAGAATATATGTAGGAACTGCCGCATCCGGTTCAATCTTTTCTCTGAGACGTCTTACATGAACATCCACTGTTCTTATATCACCGGGATAGTCATAGCCCCACACTATATCAAGCAGGTTTTCTCTTGAATAAACTTTTCCGGGATTTGACACAAAAAGGTCACAAAGGTCAAATTCCTTTGCAGTAAGTTCAATAGTCTTATTGTCTATTCTTACACGTCTGAGGTTATAGTCAAGCTCTATACCGCCGGCATTTACCGTACTCTTATTCGCAGGCTGGGCACTGTTTGATGAACGTCTTAAAATAGCCTTGATTCTTGCCTTGAGTTCAAGAATATTGAAAGGCTTTGTAAGATAATCGTCTGCACCGTACTCAAGACCGAGAATCTTATCCATATCCTCTGTCTTTGCAGTAAGCATAATAATCGGAACTGTTGAAAACTCCCTTACCTTCTGACAAACAGTAAGACCGTCAATTTTAGGAATCATAAGGTCAAGTATAATAAGAGATATGCTCTTATCACGTGCAAGCTTAAGAGCCTCTTCTCCGTCATAAGCAGTTTCTGTTTCATAGCCGTCCTGTTCAAGATTAAATTTTATACCCTTAACAAGCAACTTTTCGTCATCTACTATCAGAATTTTCATCTAAATCATTCCCTTTCGTTTATATATACACCTATCTAGAATAGAGTATATCACATTCCAAGGGGATTTTCAACTAATTTTATTAAAATGAATGAGGCTACAGCCAATTTTTTACTGTAACCTCACTTTTCACAAATCATTTGTTTAGAATCCATATCATATAATTAAGATATGCCGCAAAAGTTACCCACAAAAGATACGGTATCTGCAAATTTGCGGCAAGAGAATCTATCTCTTTAAACTTTTTAATCATTGTGTAGATAAGTCCCCACAGAACTATAATCCACGCAAGTGCGAGTAAAAAAGCCTGCATATTAAAGAATATCAGACTCCATATAAAATTAACCGCCAGCTGCCATCCGTACACTTTAAGTGAAGAAGTTACATCTGCCCCCTCTTCTTTTCCTTTAATCCAGATTCTTGCACTACTAATTCCCATAAGAATATACAGAACTGTCCACACTACAGGAAAAAGCCATCCCGGCGGAGAAAGGAGCGGCATAATTATTCTGTCGTAAATATTCATATTATCTCTTGTAAGAAGCGCTGCAAGACCTCCCACACCAAGTGCAAGAGCAATCGAAATTATGTACGGCTTATATTTTTTCCACATATAAATCCCTCCTACCGTAAATATATGCAGAGGATTTTGATAATATGCAAAAATACAGGCAGCAGATTTATCTGCTGCCTGTATCATCAAATTTTATTCTTCATTGTAACAAGCAAAAATTTCATCAACTTTCTGCTTGTCGGGTTTTTTAGTAAACAAGCTTACAACAGGAACTACCACAAAGGAAACTGCCATTGCAGCAACACCCATTTCTGGAGAATGAGATGCCGCAACACCAAAGTTAGATGTAAGTGTAATAACAAGTGTTGAAATACCTACTGTGAAAAGACCTGAAAGCACACCTGCATATGCGCCTGCTTTCGTGATTTTCTTTGAGAAAAGGCCCCATATGTAAGGTCCTATGAAACATCCCGAAACAACACCCCACGAGAAAGACATAAGGCTTACGATAATCGGAATATTCTGTGTTGCAAAGATAAATGAGCAAGCAACGAATACAAGACAGAGAATTCTTGTAAGAAGCAT
>CAYLPQ010000077.1:0-8801 GCA_964385605.1 uncultured Oscillospiraceae bacterium
TGTCCATGTATGAGCATTTCATTCATGTTTGTACCAAGCATGGAATGGATGAGGGTACGGTACGGACATTCCTGGAGTATCAGATTCTTTCGGACTTTGTCCTGACAAACACGGACCGGCACCTTAATAATTTTGGTGTTCTTCGGAATGCGAATACTTTGGAGTTCATCGGTATGGCTCCGATCTTCGATTCCGGCAACTCCATGTTCTGGCAGAATCCAAGGCTGCCTGCACACATCGACTTGACGGATATCGCAGTAAACAGTTTCCGGAATACGGAAAAGAGAATGCTGCAGCTTGTCCGGGATAAAGAGGTATTGGATATTTCTAAACTGCCTACGGAAGAAGAATTGCGGACGATCTATAGTATGGATGCGCTGATTCCTTATGTGGATTCAATCATGCTGGGATATCGGAAGAAAATTCAATTTTTGGGATCTCTTGGAGGAAAGTTAAGTAATATTTGATTTGCTATAGATTAAACCGTCAATTCTTGCCTATTTAAAAATCGGGGAAGAAATATGAGAGCAAATAGTACGGAATCTACCAATATACATGATTTGTTGGGAAAACAATTATTAGCGGAAATACTATGACTGCATGTTTTGTGGTGACAGCGAGAAAATGGAAAAACAATTGAGTCCAATCAGTAACTACCTACATAAAAATGCCCCCAGAAGACTCCGCCTGCACCATACAGTTCAAAAGCTGGAAAAGGTTTTCACTATGGTTGGAAATCTTTGTTACCTGTTTTCTATTCAAAGTATAGACCAGATGCGACAAAGTTGGCAAAATGGTATTGTATGTTTGAAACAGAGGATAGGGTAAGGCCGAAAGAAATGTGATGGCAGGAAGGGATGTTCATGTCAGATATGCTTTTGAGAACAAAACTAAGCTTGTAAAAATCTGTTACTTGGTCTTACGAGAAGGAATGGAGAATGATAAATGACACGTGAATGGCCTGCGGATATGTGCATGTCCAATCCTTATAGGAACAAAAAAGCATATTTATCTTGGTGAGCGAATGAAAAAACAGATGGGGATGAATTAACGAAAATTGCAATTGATAAGAATATTCCAATATATGAGATGTATATTGATTACGCGCCAAAGGAATATGTTATGAATTATCGTAAGAAGCAATAAAGGTATTTTTGCCCCGTAGAATATGTGAAAATGACTGTATGGCAAGACTCAGTAAGTAGGAATCCAGTGGTATTTCATTTGATGCAAACTGTTTACAAATCCCCTATGAATACATACAAGCGCTTTTCCAAAGGCATAAAATACGATATTTTGTATAAGAAGTAGTTGAGGTATGTATTTTTTATGATATACTAATAATCATTACAGGGGGGAGTAGATTGGAAAAAATAATAGCCATATTTGTTGCAATTGTTTTATTCATTGTGTTTGTAAAACTAGCGTTCTTTCGGGGATTGGTGATTTCAATTAAACGATGGGCTGGATATAAATTAAAGTTCAGCACAGTGTGTTCAATTTTGCTGATTTTTTTCGTAGTTATAGCATTCGGAATGGGGGCCAAAATACATTTTTTCTTTCCGCAAGTAAGTGTGACATCTAGTGAGGAACTGTTGCTTGCACTGAAATCTACGTTAGAAGCATTTGCAGATGCGGTTCTGTATGGAATCCAAACTGTTTTGCGAATTCTGGAAGGTGATTCGGATACGTTTGTCAATGCATATCCAAATCGACGCTATATAACGTGGGCGCTGTGTAGTGGAATTCCTGTATTGACCGTCAGTACGGTGCTGTCTGTCCTAGTTAATTTCATTCCATGGCCGTTGCCTTGTAAAAAAGAGTACTTGATTTTTACACAGGTAGAAGAGAATAGTATTCTTCTCGCAGAGAGTATGATGTACTCTGGAAATAAGAAAACTATCCGAAAAGATCGGCTGGCAATATTCCTTCGTATGGAAAAGGATGCGCTTTCTCCGGAATATGAATTACGGTTGAAGAGGATCAACGCAAAAGTCTTCCCGTATACAGAAGCAGATCTTCTTAGAATCCATGGAAAACTAAGGCGCAAGAATATTCGATTCTTTTTTCTTTCTTCAAATACAGAATTAAATTTTTCACGAATACAGACACTTCTGGAGGAGGTAAGGAACGATTCTCTTTTCAAAGAATCTTGGTTTGTCAATAAAGAAAAGGTGAGGGCGGATGAACAAAAGGGAATATACCGTCAGGAACTGTACCTTCTTTCCGAAACGGCGTCTGCACCTATGATAATTGACCATTTGCGTAAAGACATGTGCCATGAACGAAAGAATGAGCAGGAAAAGTATCAGAGAATTCCTGTCTTTGCGCATACGGATCTGAGGTTGCTGGACCGATATCGAACGGTTATGTATGAGCTTTTACAAGAGAAGCCTCTTTATGAAACTGCAGATAATAAAAAGATCCGGGTCTTGATTTTGGGCTTTGGACGGGTCGGTAAGGCGTTCTTTCGTTCGGCAGCTTCTATGTGCTCTATGGCTGGCTACGAGACATCGTTCTATATCAGAGACCAGGATATGGATAGGCAATGGGATAATCTGCTTCTGGAGTATCCGGATTGCAACAAAGGGCCGACTACATACAGAAAAGCTGTGAATGTGCTGTCATCATGTGAGTTAGAATGGATATTTAAGAAAGCTGTTGGATCGGAACCGTTTACTTACATCATGCTGTCGCTAGGTGACGACGAACGTAACATTCGACTTGCCAGCAGACTAGCCCGTCAGTATCGTAAAGAGAAATGGAAGAATGATAAAGTTCATCTGCCGACGATTTGTGTAAATCTGGAAAATGAGATCAAGTCTGATTACGTCTCGGAGCTTTTCGAACATGATGAGCCTGCTGTCCCGTTGCATGTATTTGGTACAGATAACAGGACGTTCTCCGAGGGAATGCTTATCAACCGTAGCTTATGGAATGCTGCTAGAATGCTTCATAAAGGCCTGCGTGAAGAAACCGACTTTGATTTTACATATTGGTCTGAATATGAGCGCCGCTCATCAGTTGCAAGTGCTGCCCATGCATCCTACCATATAAAATCAATGGAATGCTATTCATCTGATAAGAATTATGACGTTTCCTATGTGCGGCTTATTCATACCCAGAAACACAGTATGATTGATGCGGAACATAGGCGATGGATGAATTATTCCCGTTGTGAGGGTATGCAAGGCATAGATGAGGATACAGCGTTGAAAATCCTAGGAATGAAAAAACATCATGTTGATACGGTGGCACAGTTGACCCCTTGTATGGTAGAAACGGAGTATCTGGATGAACTGTATTATGCACTTTACCCCGAGGCTGCAGAGAGAGAACGACAGGTGACTGCGACGGGTAAACCATCCAGAACGTTCTATGAGAGGGATCGGTTTGTGGTGTCCAATGCGAGGCGGCTGTATCAGATTATCTCTGGAGAAGAAATTGAAAACTTTTTAAAAAGATATGAGTAATTACGCAGGCTATGAAGAGAGGAATGGTGGGAACCATTCCTCTCTTTGTATCCTGCGATTATAAACAAATTCAGATGATGATATTTGGAGAAAGTGATAAGAAATGAATCACTATATGCTGTTGACGTAAAAGATAGAGTGTGGTTATAATGTAATATATATTATAAGTGAAAAAACAGATGAACTATAACATGTGAAGCCATTGCTGTAATTATAGAAGGGAGAATTGCAAATGGGTATTTCAATGGAAGCTGTTATTTCCGGAAATAAAGAGGTTAAAGTTGAACAGCCACTTATGTGCTGGGCAAATAGTGTCAAAGCGGACGATAAAGTTCGAAAAGATTTGAAGATTTTGCTTCAGGTATATCGTTTAACAAATGATTGTTACGATGAGCGTTTTAGTGATAATAAAATTAATGTGTTATCGGATTATTTATACGATATCGAAAACTTTCGTTGTTCCGATGAGGATGATTGTAATATTTTCAGATTAAAAGGTGTTGTCAAAGCGAATGTATTGCTGCGGAGTGGGCAGGTAAAGGCAGATTCCTTTATTGATCCTACGGATGATTATCAGCAGGCGTGTGTTATTTTAGAACAGCTTTATGAGCAGAGAGAGCCCAGGAAAGCAGATTTCCTGGAATTCTTAATTCAGCTCAATTTGGGAAAGTATTTCCGAAATATGGGAATGTATATGCACAGGAGTGATTACTATTGGAGGGCTTATGATGAATTTAATAATCTGCTGGGGAAATTGCTCAGTACAATAGACACCAAATCTGAAAAAAACAAAGAGCCATGGAAAGATTATATATGGCTAGAAGCAATGATGAATTTGAGCAGAACAGAAATATACCTTTATCATCTTAAATCTGCAAAGCTCCATTTATGGTACGTATATAAAATGACAAGCCCCAATATTAGCCAGAAGAT
Organism: uncultured Oscillospiraceae bacterium; assembly: GCA_964385605.1. Lineage (GTDB taxonomy): Bacteria > Bacillota > Clostridia > UMGS1883 > UMGS1883 > UMGS1883. Next base: position 4,407 of record CAYLPQ010000077.1, read on the forward strand.
TAAGTCGATTTTTACTTTGGATGGAGAGTATGAACTAAATCCTGACTATAAAAAGTTTGCAAGAATTGGAGCGGTTTTAGCTGATTTGCAGGACTCAAATACTGAAAGGACTAAGAGTAATTCAGAAACTAAAAGCGGATACGCAATTCAATCCTTAATTCAGATGGGAATAGCCTATAGAAAGACACGGGATTATACAATTGCGCGTGAAATATTTGCAATGATTTTGTGCAAAAATATAAAAGGCACTTCGAAAAATGGGTTGAATGTAGATGCATTGAATAACTATGCAGTATGTTTAAGAAAAAGTGGATTTTATATTGATTACATAACATCAGCAGAGGATAAGCTCATTACTTATTTTACAAGCGAAAAGCCTGATAAATCAAAATTATTCGATGAAACCAAAGAGGATCAAGATTTTAATCAACTTGTTAAATGTAATATGCTGATGAAAGATGTAAAAAAGCTTTATTTAGCAATAATTAGCTGTGTTTTGCAAGGTGAGAACGCAGAAGGACAAATCAATGCCAAATTTAAGATGATATCAGAAAACGATCCAGGCAATGGAAAAGGCATTGATTCTCTAAAGAATCGTTTTGCAATAATTGAGTTCATCCGTTTTGCACTTAAGGAAATGGTTTATTGTTCTTGCCAATTCGATAAAATTGGTAAGTATATTGATGAACGTTTGGCGAGTAATCCCAATGATCGCGAATTGCTTTTGCAAAAAGGTTTATTTTTTCAGCGAGTAGGAAAGCTAAGGGATTCCAATGAAATTTTCCGAAAGCTATATTCTGATTATCCTCAAATTGCAAGAGGAACAATCGGCTTGAAGGCAGTTTACAATTTGGGATGTAATCTTTTAGCAGAGAAAAGATATCATGAAGCTAAAAAGTACTTTTTGCAGATTCAAAATGCAATATCGTCAAGCGAGGAAGTGATAGAAAGTGTCTCTTATAATAATGCGGTTGTTTGTTTAGCCGATCTTCCCAATATCGATGTGCTTTCTGAAATGGATTATGCTTGGTGCTTGATGAATATTAGAGAGTACGAAGATGCAAAGGAAATTTATGTGGATATTTTGACACATTACGGTTGTTATATTTCGCGCTTGGGATTACACAATGAAATGAAAATTAGAAATAACCTGATTGAGTGCTGCCTCCAGATACTTGCGGGTTATTATAAAACTGGTATAAAAAGTGATAGATTACTGAAAATTGAAACAATAATAGAAGAAAATTTCAGGTACATATATAATAGGGAACCGTTGAATGGTACAGCGTTAAGACATGAAGGTTACTATAATTTGCTGCGTGGAATGTACGCAAAAGCTGATGGACAAAATCCAAAACATCTTTGTGACGCATTGAATTGTTTTAAGAAGGCGGCTGTACAGTTACACAAAGATGTTTATGTGCATTCGGGATGGGTTTCAGCAGCATATGCATTGTGGCAAACTGGAAAAAATCACAGCTCAGTAATTGATCAAGTAAAGAAAAGACTCCATTATATTTCGGGTCCGTACTCCATTCGATCCTGCGCAAAACTTGCTGAGATATTATTTTCTCTTGATACCCGACTGGGAAGAAATACAGAAGATAAAATATTATTGCGATGCTTGGCTCGTATTCAATTAAGTGTTGGTGAAGAAGGATACTCATTATTCCAAGAGCTTAGAGCAAATGACTACTTTTCTGCCTTGGATTCTGTTGAAAGAGGAAGCCTGTTGATTTTTCTGTTCCAGATATACAAGAATATTATGGATATTAAAGAGCTTTGCCGTTATTATCCAGATCCTGATAATTTACCTGTTCAGTATCGTTCGATAAAAAGACTGAAGAGCTACATGGAAGGTGAAAAAGATCAATCAGGAGGATTCACTCTGTGGAATATAGCGTATATGAACGATTATTTAGAGGGAGAAGCCTTTGATACAATACTGCAGACAGCTGCAGATAACGCTTACAAAGAGACTGTTGAGCGCTACACCAAAACTAAAGAGCAAGACAATGTGAGTAATCTGATTTCTAGTGCAGATAAAAATATCTATATTTCCAGCCTGTCATTAAAAAGGGATGCCATTCCAATGTGGGTTTCCTATGCAGACACTGGAAAAGGCTGTGCAGTGACATACTCTGAAGAATTTTTAAGACTCATGCATCACAGAGATCTGGTGACTGATGTGGCCAGCTATTCAGATGCCGACTACCCATTATACAGAGTATGCTATATAGAGACGAATAGTAAGCTAGGAGCTAGAGCAGATGATAGAGCTCCAAAAGATGATATAATGTTGAAAGAAATCAATAGCTATATCAGAACAATCTTGCGTTTAGTGAGCAACCTAATTAGTAACTTAGAAGATATGGCCTATCCATATGAAAAGAAGCGCAATCTAATACATGTGATCGACGAATTTGTAAGAAGCTGTTTCAATGAAGTACGATTCTTGATAAAGGATTCAGAATATGCTTCTGAAGAAGAAATTCGGATGATTCACTATTCTAAAGAAGGCAAGTGAATACGCCGGGCGGGAACCGACAGTTTGACCGCGCAAGTCCGACACTCATTCCGCTCAAATCCTACATCCTTTCCGCTGGTCCTACACCTTCTGTATAATGGGGTTGCATCGCAAGATGCGAATCTATTATAGGAGGTCTGCACATGACCAATTACAAGGAGATCCTGCGGCTGCATAGCCTCGGGATCAACAACACACGCGTAGCGGAAAGCTGCGGCTGTGCCCGGAGTACCGTCATATCAACGGTTCAGCGAGCGCAGGAGAAAGGAATCACCTGGGAGGATATCCGTTCCCTGGGTGAAGCAGAGGTGGCCAGAAAGCTGTATCCTGCCACTTCCATGGGTCGGCAGTACAAGATGCCGGACTACGGATACATCCACCAGGAAATGCAGAAGAGCGGCGTTACTCTGAGCCTGCTGTGGGTGGAATACTGCGAGCAGTGCCGCACAAACGGTGAACTGCCGTATCAGTCCACACAGTTCAACAAGTACTACGCCGACTTCGTCCACAAAACCAAAGCAACCATGCATCTGGAACATAAACCCGGTGAAACCATGCAGGTAGACTGGGCCGGTCAGACAGCACACATCGTGGATACCGACACCGGCGAACAGTTGGATGCCTATCTGTTTGTTGCTGTTCTTCCGTACTCCGGCTATGCCTACACGGAAGCCTTTCTGGATATGAAGCAGGACGCATGGATCACTGCCCATGTCAATGCATATCGCTTCTTTGGCGGTGTGACCCGGATTCTCACGCCGGACAATCTGAAAACCGGTGTCATAAAGAACACAAAAGATGAAACCGTGGTCAACAAATCCTACCAGGAGATGGCGGAACATTATGGAACCGCTATTATTCCTGCCAGACCCCGGAAGCCCAAGGATAAGGCTTATGTGGAAGGTTCTGTAGGCGTGGTATCCACGTGGATCCTGGCTGCCTTGCGAAACCAGCAGTTTCTTTCCCTAAAAGAGCTGAATATTGCAATTCAGGAAAAGCTGACTGCGTTTAATAGCAAGCCATTCCAAAAGAAAGAAGGCAGCCGAGCAAAACTGTTTCAGGAGGAACAGTTGTTTCTGCTCCCTCTGCCGCCTACACCCTTTGAACTGGCAGTTTGGAAGGTTGCTACAGTTCAATACAATTACCATGTAAGCGTTGACAGGATGAACTACTCCGTCCCTTACGAATACATTAAACAGCAGGTAGATGTCCGCCTGACACGCTGCGCTGTAGAAGTATTCTTTGGTGGAACCCGGATCGCATCCCATCCCCGGCTGCTCGGCCGCCCTAACCAGTATAGCACAAATGAGAGCCATATGCCGCCGGAACATCAGGAATATTTGCAGTGGAACGGAGACCTTTTTCTCCGTTGGGCCAGACAAGTCGGCCCCAACACTGCCACCGTTGTAAAGCTATTCCTATCCGCATATAAAGTTGAACAGCAGGGATACAAATCCTGTATAGCCCTGTTGAAGTCCGCAGACAAGTATTCCTCCGCCAGATTGGAAGCGGCCTGCAAAAAGGCACTGGCATTCACGCCGGGTCCAAGTCTGAAAAGTATCCAATCCATCCTGAAATCCGGTCAGGATAAGCTGCCGGACGAAGAGGACACACCAACTACGACAAAAGCTTCTCAATACAGCTTTACCCGTGGTGCAGGATATTACAGGAGGGATAAATAATGCTGACAAATGAAACTATTTCCAAGCTGCAGGATATGCGGCTGGGTGTCATGGCAAGACAGTTCAAGGAACAGCTGGACGATCCTCAGTTTGCATCCATGTCTTTTGAGGACAGATTCAGTATTCTGGTAGATGCGGAATGGTCCACCAGAAAGAGCAACCATTTAAAGAGCCTCATAAAGAATG
>CAYLPQ010000078.1:0-7812 GCA_964385605.1 uncultured Oscillospiraceae bacterium
ATTAAATTTTATTAGAAATCCCATTAGAAAAGAATTTCTTCATTGTCAGCACTGATTGCTGAAAACCGCACTGTTACAGCGTTTGTGGGGTTTCAAGTTCCACTAAGTTCAAACAATTTCGAATGATTTCGAGTCGTTCTCGTTATGACCTCTTCGATACTTCTCCGAATATTTAGTTTTACCTTTTCTTGTCTTTGCGAAGGTCAGCAAAGAAGTTTTTCAGCATAGAAGTACATTCATCTTCCATAATGCCGCCATAGACACTGGTATGGCTGCCGAAATACGATTTTGAAAACAAATCTATTCTGCCGCCTGCGGCCCCGTATTCAGGGTCATATGCCCCGAAATGCACACTGCGCATACGGGCATTGATGATAGCACCGCTACACATCACGCAAGGTTCAAGAGTTACGTACAGGTCGCAATCTGTAAGCCGCCAGTCAGAAATCTTCTCACAAGCCTGACGGATAGCCACAATCTCTGCATGGAGAGTGGGATCGCACAACTCATTGCGCACATTGTGTCCGATACCGATAACCTCACCATCTTTGACAACGACTGCGCCAACAGGCATTTCGCCCTCAACTGCGGCGATATTTGCTTCTTGAAGAGCGATTTTCATAAACTTGTTATCCAAAATAACCACCTTGTATATAATAGCATAAATGGACATTCTAGTCAAGAAAAAACTCGCACCGATTTAAATACGGTGCGAGTTTTGTTTGATAAAATAATCGATTACTGCAGATTTTCCAGTTCATCCTTAATCATATCACGGGAGACTGTCAAAGCACGGGCAAAATTACAGGTAAGGGCTTTTTCAAAATTCGCCTTGGCCTCTTCTGTTTTGCCGAGATTTTTAAGAACCTGTCCGTAATGGAAATAGGGAACAGGACTGGTCTGCGCTGTTTTAAACAGCTTGATATACATTTCTTCAGCTTTAATATATTCGCCCAGATAAAGATAAAGCTCACCAAGATTGTCACATATGGTTTTGTCAATATCGTTGTAATCATATGCTTCAAGCATAAAGTCAAGATATGTGTGGAAGCATCCGTCGCGCTTTGCCTTTTCAACATAGAATGCTCCGAGGGTACCGTACGTGCCGGTTGAGGTGCTTTCTTTATGAACAACTTCCATCTGCGCAATCGCTTCGTCGAGATCGCCCTCTTTCCACGTAAGAATGGCGAGATAATGCTTTGCATTTGTTCTGCACTCTGCAGAAGCAATGGAGGAATTTACAACCGATGTGAGAAGACGTCTGCATTTTTCATATTTGCCTGTATACAGGCAGAATGCTGCAAAAGAAATCTTACCGTCGGGGGTCATATAACCTGACTTGTAGGCAGACTGGTAACGGTTGTAAGCCTTTTCTCTGTCCCCCTTTACAAAATATGCCTGAGAAGCAAGGTATGTGGTAATCATCACGCGTTTGTTCCAGATAATGCAAGCTATAAGTAAGAGAGCAAGAACCAACGACGCAATAATACCGAAATTAGTTGTTACAAACCAGAATACACCGAAAATCGCTATAGCATACAAAAGATTTTTCATAATATAAACCTCTTTAATTAAAATTCTGCAGAACCTGTTGTTCTGGGGAAACTGAGTGCATCACGGATGTTTTGTATACCGGTAATATACATCAGGGCTCTTTCAAAACCGAGACCAAAACCTGCATGCTTTGCACTTCCGTAACGACGAAGGTCAAGGTACCACCAATAATCCTTGGGGTCAAGACCGAGCTCTGCCATTCGTGCTTCAAGAAGGTCAAGGCGCTCTTCGCGCTGACTACCACCGATGATTTCGCCAACACCGGGAACAAGGCAGTCCATAGCCGCAACAGTCTTGCCATCGTCGTTAAGACGCATATAGAAAGCCTTGATTTCCTTGGGATAGTCCATAACAAACACAGGGCGCTTGAATATCTTTTCGGTAAGATAACGTTCGTGCTCTGTCTGAAGGTCGATACCCCATTCTACAGGATAGTCAAACTTCTCACCGCTTTCATGGAGAAGCTTGATTGCTTCTGTATAAGTCACTCTGCCAAAGTCAGAGTTAAGAACTATATTGAGTCTGTCAAAGAGTGTGTTGTCAATAAATTTATTGAAGAATTCCATTTCTTCGGGAGCATTATCAAGAACGTATTTAATGATGTATTTAAGCATATCTTCTGCAAGCTCTGCGTCATCGTTAAGGTCTGCAAAAGCAATTTCAGGCTCAACCATCCAGAATTCTGCTCCGTGGCGTGGTGTGTTACTCTTTTCTGCGCGGAATGTAGGACCGAATGTGTATACACCGCCGAGGGCCATTGCATGGGTTTCTACGTTAAGCTGACCACTTACGGTAAGGTTAGTGGGCTTGCCAAAGAAATCCTGACTAAAGTCAATACTTCCGTCAGGGTTACGGGGAGGATTGTCCATATCAAGAGTTGTTACTCTGAACATTTCACCTGCGCCCTCACAGTCACTCGATGTGATGATGGGAGTATGAACATATACAAACCCTCTTTCATTGAAGAAAGAGTGAATTGCGTACGCAAGAATACTTCTTACGCGGAAAACAGCAGAGAATGTATTTGTTCTGGGACGAAGATGCGCAATAGTACGAAGATATTCGTTAGAGTGGCGCTTCTTCTGAAGAGGATAGTCGGGAGTAGAAGTTCCCTCAATCTCTGCAATATCTGCGTTAAGCTCAAAGGGCTGTTTAGCATCGGGAGTAAGAACAATACTACCCTCGAAATAAACAGCACTGCCCACGTTAAGAGCCGCAATTTCGTCATAACAAGCAAGCTTATCCTTTTCAATAACAACCTGCAGACTGTCAAAAAAGCTACCATCATTGATTGAAACAAATCCAATGTTGTTATTTGCGCGGATTGATCTTATCCATCCAGCAACGCGTACTTTATCGCCGTTTTTAAGGTTTGTGCTTCTGTAAAGCTGTTTTATTGTAGTACGTTTCATAAAAATACCTTCCTTTTAGTCTATAATAATCGTATGTGTATTGTTAAACACACCGTTTTTTTCAAGTTTAACGATGCCGTCCTTGTCGGCTAATTCCCTTACCTCACCATCGTGATCGGGAAGTCCGCACCATGGCTCAATGCAAACAAATTCCGCACCGGGTTCTTTCCAAATGAGAAGATTCGGTGTGTCGGGATATTCTACACTGACTGATTTATCGGCATCCTTTTTCTTAAGGGTAACACGTTTTGAAATCGTGTCCTTGAAAATATATGTGTCAAGTCGTTTGAATTCGCTGTCGCAAAGCTCCATAACACCGTCAGTTATGGGAGCATCCTCAACCTCTCCGTTAAGGAGAGGTCCATTCAGAAGGTGATTGGGGAGAACTTCCTTCTTGTCAAAAAAGATGTTATACTCAGGAGTTTCACCCTCACAGAGGTAACCCTCATGAGAACCGATTGAAAAATACATTTCGCCGTCTGTTTTGTTATTTACCGTATATGTAACGGCAAGAGCATTCTCAGTAAGAGTATAAGTAACACGAAGCTCAAAGTCAAAGGGGTAAACCTTACGTGTGTCTTCGCTTGATGTAAGGAGATAGACTGCCTTATCATCGCTGCTGCTTTCAAGAGAAAAAACAGACTTCCTTGCAAATCCGTGAGGCGGAATGGTGTAAGAAGTGCCGTTATACAGATAACGACTTTCCGTCATACAGCCGCAAACAGGGAAAAGGAGAGGAGCCTGCCCATTCCATTCGTCACCGCCCTGCCACAGGCACTGTGTGCCATTTTTGTCAACAATGCTTTTAAGCTCGGCTCCTGCATTGCTGATTTCTACTGTAAGAAAACTGTTTTTTATTGTTGTACGAATTTCCATATCAGATCACCTCAATTATATTAAAAACTGTCACACCCCGGATTTCCGAGGCGTGACAGACTTTAATTAAGTTGAAATTATTCCTCGCAACCGCCGCAACTTTCACAATCGCAATCGTACTCGATTTCAATTTTTTCGTTACAGCCGGGGCAAACGATGCTGTCCTGGCAAGAAGCAAGAGTTTCTTCGTCGAGATAAATCATATCTCCGCAATTGGGACATTCAACACCAAACTCATCTTCTTCATCTTCATCGTCGTATATAATACCCTCAAGAGCATCGAGATCCTCGTCAACTTCGTCGAGCTGTTCCTGCATCTCATCCTGATAATCCTGAAGCTCACAAATTTCATCTGCTGCATCTGAAAGCGCTTCTACAAGAGCGAGAAGAAGCTTTCCTTCTTTGGTAGTTTCGTCAATCTCAAGACCTTCTGCAAGACCCTGGATGTACGCCATTTTTTCTGTTAAATAGCTCATATTAACCTCCAAAAAATTTAATTATGCTCTACCCATATATTCGCCTGTACGGGTATCAACCTTAATGACCTCACCATTGTCAATGAAGAGGGGAACCTGAACAATAGCTCCTGTTTCAAGAGTAGCGGGCTTTGTAGCACCTGTTGCTGTATTGCCGGCAAAGCCGGGTTCAGTCTCTGTGATAGCGAGCTCAACAAAGTTCGGAGGCTCGATACCGAAGATGTTGCCCTTGAATGAAAGAATCTTAACCTGCATATTTTCTTTAACGAATTTAAGAGCATCGCCAAGCTGGTCAGCGCTTACAGGAATCTGCTCGTAAGTTTCGGGATCCATAAAGTAGAAAAGATCACCGTCGCTGTAAAGATATTCCATATCCTTACGTTCAATATGCGCCTTGGGCATTTTATCTGTAGGGCTGAATGTTTTTTCAACAACACCGCCAGAGATAACGTTCTTAATCTTTGTTCTTACAAAAGCTGCGCCTTTTCCGGGTTTAACGTGCTGGAATTCGATAATCTGATATACACTACCATCATATTCGAAAGTTACTCCGTTTCTAAAATCTCCTGCTGAAATCATTTTAATTCTATCCTTTCGTAATGTATTTTGAAACTACGTTACATCTTATTTTACATCATTATCTGTTAAATATCAAGAACTTTTTTCATAAACGAGGAAAAATAAATAAAATATTCCTGAATTATTTGAGTAAATAGCCCCTCGTATAAAAATTAGGCTTTTCAGGGGTCATTTTTCCTTTGTACATATCTATAATTTTTTGCGTTTGGGCAGCGGTTTCCACAGTGAAGCAAAGCCTCATTCCCGAGGAACCTGATTTTCTTATCTCCTTAAGCTTATCCGCCATAAAGGTAGGATGGGAATTGTATATGGAATTAAGATGCGTTGTGGGATTTCCCATAATGGTAAACTGTGCGCCTGTTTTGTCCTTTAACAAAACGGGGGAGGTGCAGTCGCATCTGCCCGTAATACCACGGATAAGGCACGCACGGGATGTCATCACCCGCTGGTAACCGTAAGATATTACCTCCAAAGGCATTTTTGTTACAGAGGCAATATCTTTTATTGCAGAGAGCGAAAGCTCGGGAGATACAGTCACGGCTTCAGCCATATCACTCATAAGAAGTGCACTTACACTGTTATATATATTCATTCCCCAATCTGCATACACTTTATGACCTTTACTTTTTGCATAGGAAAGCATACCGATATCCGAAGCATAAACTCCGAAGGAGGTGGGAATGGCTTCAAGCTGCTTTTGCATAGCCACAGTATCAATAACAACCTCCGGCAAAACCACAAAGCACTTTTCATTCGGGGTTATGTCATTCCACAAATGAATGGGAATAAGAATTCTGTCGGCATCCCTGCAGGCAGAAAACTGTTCTAGGGACGAAATCTCCGCAGCGATATAAGGCTTGTCGGAAGAAACTGTTTTTTCTGCGGCAGGATAATTAAATCCGTATATTTTTTTCTGTGCAATCTGCGTGCGTTTCTCAACCAAAAGCTCCGACGCATCACGTCTTAAGGCGTTAAGAGCAGATACGGGAACAGTGAGATTTTCTCCTGCTACATACTCGAAATTTTCCATTTTGAACGGAGTATTACCGAATTTAGAAATCTGTGCTTCGGCACGTTCCGGAGAAAGGGGCAGATTTTTTGCCTGTTCTGCACAAATTCCTGTTGCAAGGACAGAATTAACTCCATCAGAAAGATGAAGAGTAGAGGAGGAGTTCTCCCGTAACGTGAGAAATGCTGTGACCGGAACTTTCTTGTTTTCCACTCCCTCACGATAGCTGAAGCGGGCTTTCTTAAGAACTTCTTCATCAGCACGCGACGACAGGTTGTCGTTGCTGATAGTATAATTCATAATTTCGGGAGTATTTTTCTCTGCAAAATATGCTTTTGTGAAACCGTCACCTCTTACAAAAATCTTTTCGAGCTTTTCTTCATCTGCTTTTTCAAGTGGAGCAAAACTGTCCAGATATTTTCGGTATACGGATGTCACCGTCGCCACATATTCGGGACTTTTCATTCTGCCCTCTATTTTAAAGCTTGTTATGCCTGCATCGTACATTGCCTTTACCTCGTCTGCAAGGCAAAGGTCTCTGGGACTTAAGAAGTAACCTTTATTACCCATAGAGCTGTAAAACTGACGGCAGGGCTGTGCGCACATACCGCGGTTGCCACTTCTGCCACCGATAAAGGAAGACATCAGGCATTTGCCGGAAAAACAAATGCACAGTGCGCCGTGTATAAATGCCTCCAGCTCTGCATCGGTATTTTTGTGTATATGTTCAATCTCTTTTCTTGAAAGCTCGCGGGACAATACAACCCTTGAAAAGCCAAGCTCTGAAAGTGTATTGACGTCATGAAGGTTACATGCAGTGAGCTGGGTGCTTGCATGAAGCTCTATTTCAGGGCATATTGTGTGAGCGATGTGTGCTGCACCAAGGTCCTGAATAATCAGCGCATCAACTCCTAAATCTGCCGCATTTATAACAGCACTTTCAAAGCTTTTCAGTTCGCTGTCTGATATAAGTGTATTGAGAGCAAGATGAACCTTTACATCCCGTAGATGACAATATTTAACTGCTTCTTGAATTTCCTCCCGGGAAAAGTTAGTTGCATTTTTTCTTGCACTGAAAGATTTTTCGCCAAGATATACTGCGTCTGCGCCGTTCTGCACAGCCGCAACGAGAGCATCCCATTTCCCCGCCGGGGAGAGAAGTTCGGGTTTTCTGATATTTTTCATAATAATACAAAAGGCACGCTAACCTTCGGGAAAGAGCGTGCCGTTCCTTTTCTTAATATGCGGATTTTCTTGAATTAAGTTCGGTTTCAAGCTTTACAACCTTCATCTTAAGCTCCTGGTTTTCAGCTCTTAAACGGGTGAGCTCCGCATTGATTTTGTCAAGAGCGAGCTTGCTTGCACCTGCCTCTTCAGCATATTTCAAAAGCTGTGCACGAAGCTTTTCATTATCTTCCTGTGCCTGCTTATACTCATCGGCAATGTTTACTGCCGTCAGTACAGCTGCCATAGAAGTCGAAAGCCGTTTGTCGCCCGAAATAATATCACGCATTTTTTTATCTACGTGATAAGCAACGCGCTGTACATATTCTTCATCAGCATCGCATACAATTCTGTATTCTGCATTATTTATTTTTACAATGACCGGAGTTCTGGATTCTTCCATTGGGATAAGCACCTCTTTCCAAGGGTTTAAAACATATATAGTTATTATAATACATATTAAGATAAAATTCAATGTTTTTATTTAAAAATTGAAAAATAAATAGAAAAGCAAGCTGAACTTGCACTTATGTCGTGCACATACAAAAAGCAAACGTAATTTTACGTGTGTTAATTTGCGAAAATTCCTATACGGCAAAAAAGGGATTGAGTCCTTGACTCAATCCCTTTTAAATTTGTTTTTGATGAAGCTTGGAATTAATACATTCCGCCCATTCCGCCG
>CAYLPQ010000078.1:7822-8660 GCA_964385605.1 uncultured Oscillospiraceae bacterium
ATTCCGCCGCCCATAGGAGGAGCTGCAACCGGAGCTTCGTCCTTTGGCTTATCTGCAACGATTGATTCTGTAGTAAGAACCATGCTTGCAACACTTGCGGCATTCTGAAGAGCACTTCTTGTAACCTTTGCGGGGTCAACAATACCTGCCTTCATCATATCAACGTACTCATCTGTAAGTGCGTTGTAGCCGATACCTGCTTCAGAAGACTTAATCTTCTCTACAACAACAGCACCTTCAACACCTGCGTTAGCACAAATCTGCTTAACGGGCTCTTCGATAGCACGGAGGACGATAGAAGCACCTGTCTTCTCGTCGCCTGTAAGTTCCTCGGTAAGTTCCTTAACGCAGTTTGTAGCAACGATAAAGCTCGTGCCACCGCCTGCAACAATACCTTCCTCAACAGCTGCTCTTGTAGCTGCGAGAGCATCTTCAATACGGAGCTTCATTTCCTTCATTTCTGTTTCTGTAGCTGCACCAACCTTGATAACAGCAACACCGCCTGAAAGCTTTGCAAGTCTTTCCTGAAGCTTTTCTTTATCAAATTCGCTTGTGGTTGTTTCCATTTCGCCGCGGATTGAAGAAATTCTGTCCTTAATCTGCTGACTGTCACCAAGACCGTCAACGATGATAGTAGCTTCCTTAAGCACTTTAGCTTGACGGCAACGACCCAGAAGGTCAACTGTAGCTTCCTTAAGGTCAAGACCAAGGTCTTCGCTGATAACTGTACCGCCTGTAAGAATAGCAATGTCCTGAAGCATAGCCTTTCTTCTGTCGCCGAATCCGGGAGCCTTAACTGCAACGCAGGTAAATGTTCCGCGGAGCTTATTTACGATAA
>CAYLPQ010000079.1:0-8324 GCA_964385605.1 uncultured Oscillospiraceae bacterium
TTTGAGAACAGAGTTTTTAGAACAATACGGATTAAAAGTTATAAGAATATCAAATATTGATATAAACCAAAACTTTGAGGGAGTATGTATATTTATTGATAATGAAGTCGAACAATCCCTCAGCCAACTCCGTTGACAGCTCCCTTTACACAAGGGAGCCTTTTTAAAAAATGTCATTTATGAGTGTCGAAAAAATGCCGAAGATTTTCCGAACCCAATTTTTTTATTGATTTTACCCCCTAAAAAGCATAGTTTTTTAAGAAATTTAATAGGCAATATATAAAAGTGTTGCTTTTTCCTACATCCAATTCTAATAAAACATCATACGAAAAAACCGAAACCGTTACAACAATTCCACAAGAGGAAGAACGGTATGAGAGCATTTCTTTTCCCGAAACAGTTAAGACTGAATGCTATGAAATATATATTGATGGTGTTTATTTCAATAAGGAAATCCGTCCGAAACGAACCGATGGATGGTATAATTATAAATCAGCGGAAACAGGAAAGCAGTATTGCTATATTAAGGGGACTATAAAAAATATTGCTGGTGTTTCTCATCAAATATCTATTTCAGGGGATTTTGTTTTTGATAGTACATATACTTATGGTGGGTTAATGTTAAAAGATGTCAAGAATGGGTTTGATATTGTTTCACTATATGAAACAATTCAGCCATTGGAAACAATTGATTTTTATTATGCTTGTAGTGTTCCCGATGAAATGGTTAATAGTTACAATTCAGCTGAGGTAAAACTTGATATTAGCACAGATTTGTGGGATGACAATTATGACACTTTGTTTGATAAGTACAGTTTATCATTTGGCAAATGAGTTGGTAGGGAATATATTTTCCTATGTGAGTATAAAAGATAACTAGAGCACTTCCTATGTAATATAGGAAGTGCCCAGACTGTCGAAGAACCCGACTTTGCTTTAGGCAAAAATCGGGTTCTTCGACAGTCTGGAAGGTGCAGTTGCACCTTCTTTTTTTGGTTAACTTGGATTAATAGTTTTCTTTTCTTACTTCGAAATAAGCCTGGGGATGCTTACATACTGGGCAAAGCTGGGGAGCTTTCTTACCCATAACAAGATGTCCGCAGTTGCGGCATTCCCACATAGTTTCTTCGGCTTTTTCAAATACTTTCTGCATTTCTACGTTTGAAAGAAGTGCGCGATAACGGTCTTCGTGAGCTTTTTCAATTTTAGCTACAGCGCGGAACTGGGCTGCAAGTTCTGTAAAGCCTTCCTTTTCAGCATCTTCAGCAAAGCCTTTGTACATATCTGTCCATTCGTAGTTTTCGCCTTCAGCAGCAGCAAGAAGGTTTTCCTTTGTTCCGCCGAGAAGCTCAAGTGCTTTGAACCAAAGTTTAGCATGCTCTTTTTCGTTGTTGGCAGTTTCTTCGAAAATTGCGGCAATTTGCTCATATCCTTCTTTTTTAGCTACTGAAGCAAAGTAAGTATACTTGTTTCTTGCCTGTGATTCTCCAGCAAATGCTGTGAGAAGATTCTGCTCTGTTTTTGTTCCCTGAAATTTCATAAAAAACACCTCATTATATATTATTTAATTAATTTCACAAATTTCTTTTATAGCTTCCCAGATATCTTCACTTCCCATACCTGTTTCAGCACTGAAAGGCATCATAATATCGTCATCTGTAAGCTCAAGAGTGTAGTAAATATCATCAAGATGGTCATTAAGCTTTGTTTTAGCAATTTTATCGCATTTTGTGGCTACTACAAATCCGTATCCATGACGTTCGCGGATATAGTTAAGCATCGTGATGTCGTCCTGTGTAGGCTTATGACGGGCATCTACAAGCAAAATGGTACATTCGAGAGTTTCGCGGGTGTCAAGATAGGTTTCAATCATTGTAGCCCATTTTTTCTTTTCATCCTTGCTTACTTTCGCATAGCCATAACCGGGTAAGTCTACAAAATTGATTGTGTCGTCAATATTGTAGAAATTAATTGTTGCGGTTTTCCCCGGTTTAGAGCTTGTGCGGGCAAGGGATTTGCGATTAAGCATTTTGTTTATAAAAGAACTTTTGCCGACGTTGCTTCTTCCCGCAAATGCAATATCAGGGAATGATGTTGTCGGATACTGTTTAGGAGAAACAGCCGAGATTGTAAGTGATACGTTATGAATATTCACGATTGGCTCTCCTTTCTTGTGCAGGGGGTGACATAGGTCGTTCTTTTCCTGTCATTTGGTCACGGCAAAGTGCAATTTCCAGCACCTCGGAACAATGGTCCACCGGAACGAAAGTTATTTGGGAAAGAATATTTTCCGGAATCTCATCAATATCTTTAAGATTTGCGGCAGGAATAATAATTGTTTTTATTCCGTGACGGAATGCCGCAAGAGCTTTTTCCCGCAGCCCGCCAATGGGAAGAACTTTGCCTGTCAGCGAAATTTCACCTGTCATAGCAATGTCGCTGCGGACAGGATAAAGTGAAAGTGCGCTTGCAACCGTTGTCGCTATGGTAATTCCCGCGCTGGGACCGTCCTTTGGAACGGCGCCTTCGGGAAAATGAATATGAATATCGCGCTCCTTGTAAAAGTTCTTTTCAATGCCAAGGTTATCTGCAATTGTTCTGATATACGAAAATGCCGCTTCAGCTGATTCCTTCATAACATCTCCAAGCTTTCCGGTAATCTGAATTTTTCCGCTTCCAGGCATACTGACAGCTTCGCATTTGAGAAGCTCACCACCGACACTTGTCCAGACAAGACCGTTTGTAATACCCACATATGCTTTTTTTGAAATATTCTCGTCAAGATATTTTTTCTTACCAAGGTATGTTTCAAGGTTTTTATCAGTGACGGAAATACCGCTTTTACCCGCTGATAATTCCAGAACACATTTTCTGCATAATGAGGCAATTTCTCTTTCGAGTTTTCTTACACCGGATTCGCGGGTGTAGTGGTTTATAATAGTGTTTATCGCCTTATCGGAAATCTTGAGCAACTTACCGTTTATAGCATGCTTTTTAAGCTGTTTAGGTATAAGATGCTTTTTTGCAATGTTGAATTTTTCCTCATAAGTGTAGCTTGAAAGTTCAATTATTTCAAGCCTGTCAAGAAGTGGGGCGGGGATTGTGGAAGCATCATTTGCAGTTGCTATGAACAATACCTTTGAAAGGTCTAGCCCGACTTCAAGATAATTATCCCTGAAAGAAACATTCTGTTCGCTGTCAAGAATTTCCAACAAAGCAGATGCGGGATCTCCCTTATAGTCTGCACCAATTTTATCAATTTCATCCAATAATATTAACGGATTGGATGACTGTGCCTGTTTAAGTGCATTAACAATACGACCCGGCATTGCTCCGACATATGTCTTTCTGTGACCACGAAGCTCGGATTCATCCTTCATACCGCCAAGACTGATACGGGCATACTTTCTGCCGGTTGCTTCGGCGATTGAACGGGCAACAGATGTTTTTCCGACACCGGGCGCACCAAGAAGACACAAAATGCTTCCGGCAGGATTACCGGTGCGGTTTACAACGGCAAGCTGTTCTGCAATACGTTCCTTAACCTTTTTCATACCGTAATGGTCCCGGTCAAGTATTCTGCGGGCATTGTTTATATCTGCGTTCTCTTCTGTATAAGTTTCCCACGGCAGAGAACATATCAGGTCAATATAGTTTCTTGAAATGTTGCTCTCGGGAGAAGATGGAGGAAGCTTTTCATATGTGCTTAATTCGCGAAGCACTTTCTCATAAGCCTCTTCAGAAAAAGGAATACTGTCAATTTTAGCACGGAGCTCATCAATCTCATCAAAGCGGTCTTCACCGAGCTCTTCACGGATAGCTTTAAGCTGTTCGCGTAGATAATATTCGTGATTATGGTCATCCATCTGCTGTTTGACATGGGAGGCAATAACACTTTCCACATCGAGAATACGTACTTCTTTAGTCATAATCTCAATCAGCTTTATAAGTCGCTTTTTAACATTTGTTATTTCAAGCAGCTCCTGTTTATCACTGTTACTGCGTAAAAGATTCGATGCTACCGTATCGCAAAAATCAGAGGGATATTTTTCTGGAAGTGCCTTAAGAAATGCCTCTGTTGCTAGTTTTGGATTAAATTCAATATAATCATTTATAAGAAGGTGTATCTGATTTAAAAATGCAGTATATTCTTCGACTGATAAATCCCTGTCGGAAGAATTTTTATATACTACCTCACCTTCGTACATGGTGTCGTTGACGAAACCTGAAACCAGATTTCCACGTGACACTCCTTCCACCAATATGCGGATGCAATCATCGGGAAGCCGTACAAGTTGTTTGATTTTTGCTATTATTCCAAAAGTGCGGATGTCGCTTTCAACGGGTGATTCGATTGTGTCATTTTTTTGTGCCGCAAGAAATATGAGACCGTCATTCATTATTGATTTTTCGATTGCAGCCTTACTTCTTTCCCTTGCAACATCAAAGTGAAACACCGTTTTCGGGAAAATTACAAATCCGCGGGTAGGAATAATAGGAAGTAAAGATTTTTTTATTGCCATAGAGCTACGTCCTTATTTTATGGTATAGAAGTTTGCGTAAATTATTACGCGTGAAATTATGTTCGCACGGTGTGCGAGCGCGACGTGGGTGCAGGCACTGCCTGTTATTTTATAGTAGAAATATAATTGCTATACTCATCGGTGAATACAACTTTTGTGTTGTCGATTATTTCGTTGAGTACAGTGTTTGTATCATTTTCTGCCAGAGTTGACTGAATCGTAGATTGGTTTGCTTCAATCCAGCTTTGGTCGATTGGAACTCGCAGAATAACGTGATAGCCGTATGCCGTTTTAACCGGTGACTGAGTAAAGGTATTTTCTTTCAGAGCAAATGCCGCATCTTCAAATTCCTGTACCATTTCACCGTAAGTAAATGTGTATCCTGCAGCGGTAGCTCCGGGGTCAATATTGTGTTCATCTGAAAGCTCATCAAATGAAGCTCCGCTGTTAAGCTTCGAGATTATAGTTTTAGCAGTTTCTTCATTTTCAACAAGGATGTGCTTTGCAGTTACATATTTTTCCTTATAGAGCTTTGAAAGCTCATCAATTGTATAAGGTATCTGTACATATCTGGAGTAAAGGTCATCGCTGAATAATGATGCTACAGCCATAATTTCAATAAATTTTTCATAATCTTCTGCTGTAATACCGCATTCAGCAAGAAATGCATTGTACTCCACATCGGTGCTGAACTGTTTGCGGTAGCTGTTCCAAATAGTGCTGACACCTTCTTGAATATCGGCTCTTTCAGCAAAACCGTTCTTTACAGCATCATTGTAAATAGCAAACGATGACATAATAGATTCTGTAATAGCTTCAGTAAGATATTTTGCCGCAGGAACAGAGTCAATTGTCAGTGTCTGAAGGTTCTTATCAGAAGAATAGTTGTCACAGTAATACTGGAAAGATGATGAATTGCAGTTCTGTGCTACATATATGTTATAATAAGCACCTTTGACTACGGTGTCACCTGCTGTTGCAAAGGTCTTATCTGC
The DNA here is from genome assembly GCA_964385605.1 of uncultured Oscillospiraceae bacterium. Taxonomy (GTDB): domain Bacteria; phylum Bacillota; class Clostridia; order UMGS1883; family UMGS1883; genus UMGS1883. The sequence goes on from CAYLPQ010000079.1 coordinate 5,519, forward strand.
AAACTGCTTCAGAATTGAAACATCAGCCGTAAACGGTTTCTCACCAATATATACAGTGCTTGTAGCCTGATCCCAGGAAACATCTTCCCCAAGTGCATTTGCCAGAGCACGCACAGGAAGATAAGTTGTTCCGTCTATAATAAAAGGCTCAACAACATTTCCGTTAACATCTTCAGGTGTAACCTCATTGCCTTCAACAACAATTTTAATGTCGTTATAAACAGTCACAACCTCTACAGAAGCATAACCCCGTCCGGTGCTTTCTAAAGACCCATTACCTACAGACAGTTCAGGCTCTCCGCCGATATTGACGGTGCTCGTAGCCTGGTCCCAGGAAACACCCTGACCAAGTGCATTCGCCAGAGCACGTACAGGAAGATAAGTTGTTCCATCTATAATGAAGGGATCAACAACATTTCCATTCACATCTTTGGGAACAACTTTTGTTCCGTCCACAACGATACTGATGTTATTGTAAACGGCTGTGGCGGTTTTTTGTGTGTTGGCTGCAAAAGCAGCTGAAGTACAAAGTATTATTGCGGCAGTAGTGCCTGCAACAAGGCTCTTTAGTTTGTTTTTGTTGAACATAATTTAAACCTCGCATAAAAGTTATTAGGATAAAAAATCCCCAAGCTAATATTATCACACGGTAAAAGAAAAAGCAACAAAAAGCGATAAAAAAACTGTCATAATTCACAGAATTTTAACAGTTTATTTATTGACTGAAAATTTGTTATTTGTTATAATAATTACAGTTTTTGGTGAATTTTGTAATATTAAGGAGTGGAAAAGATGAAATCAACAGGAATAATCCGCAAAGTAGATGAGCTTGGAAGAATTGTTCTTCCCAAAGAAATGAGAACCACATTCGACATAAAGGAACGTGACCCGATTGAGATTTATGTGGAGGGGGACAGCATAATACTTAAAAAATATAACCCCTCATGCATATTCTGTGGAAACAGTGAAAATATCTATTTGTATGCAGATAAGAATGTATGTAAAAATTGTCTTGATGATTTGAAAAAAAAGACATTATGACTTGAAAACAGAACTGCTTGATGATATAATATCAAGCAGTTCTATTCTTTTTAGGAGGTATTTGTGTGAAATCAGTAATTACGGTCGTCGGCAATGATGCTGTAGGCATTATTGCCAAGGTCAGTGCTTTTCTGGCGCAAAACTCGATAAATATAATCGACATAGTGCAAACTACTGATGATAAGCAGTTTCTTATGGTTATGATTGTCGATATGGAGGGTGCTTCAATATCTTTTTATGAGGCAGCGGAAAAATTGAAAAATCTCGGTGAAAATATGGACCTGAAGATTCAGGTGCGTCATAAAAAAGTCTTCGATTCAATGCATAGAATATGAGGGTGGTAAATTATGGTTAATCCTTTTGAGATAATGGAAACAATCAAGATGGTCGATAACGAACATCTTGATATAAGAACAATTACAATGGGGATATCTTTGCTGGACTGTATAGGACAGGATTACAAAATTGCGACACAGAAAGTTTATGACAAGGTAACACGTCTTGCTGAAAATCTTGTTCCGGTTGGTGAACAGCTTGAAAAGGAATACGGTATACCGATTATCAATAAACGTATTTCTGTCACTCCTATTTCAGTTGTGGGACAGGCATGCGGAAATTATGTGGAATTTGCCAGAGCACTTGACCGTGCGGCTGATACAACAGGTGTTAACTTTATAGGCGGATATTCCGCACTTGTGCAGAAGGGTTATACAAAGGGTGAGTATGAATTTATAGAGTCTATTCCGGAAGCACTTTGCACCACAAACAGAATTTGTTCAAGTGTGAATGTAGGCTCTACAAAGGCAGGTATCTCTATGGATGCCGTAGCACATATGGGCAGAATTATAAAGAAAACCGCCGAAATGTCAGCAGACAGTGGCGGATTCGGATGCGCCAAGCTTGTGGTGTTTGCAAATGCTGTTGAGGATAATCCGTTTATGGCAGGAGCTTTCCACGGTACGGGGGAGGGTGAATGTGTTATAAATGTTGGCGTAAGCGGTCCCGGTGTTGTTAAAAAAGCCCTTGAAAAAGTAAAGGGTGAGGATTTCGGTGTAGTAGCAGATACGATAAAGAAAACAGCTTTCAAGATTACCAGAATGGGACAACTTGTGGCTTCTGAAGCTGCAAAGAGGCTTGATGCACAGTTCGGAATTGTAGACCTTTCTCTTGCTCCGACCCCTGCAATAGGTGACAGTGTGGCTTACATTCTTGAAGAAATGGGTGTTGAAAGATGTGGTGCACCCGGAACTACAGCGGCATTGGCGCTTCTTAATGATGCGGTTAAAAAGGGCGGTGTTATGGCATCCTCTTATGTCGGCGGATTAAGCGGTGCGTTTATACCTGTCAGTGAAGATGCAGGTATGATAGAAGCAGTTAAGTGCGGTGCACTTTCCCTTGAAAAGCTTGAAGCAATGACCTGCGTTTGTTCTGTAGGTATTGATATGGTTGTTGTTCCCGGTGATACAACTGCAGAAACTATTTCGGGTATACTTGCAGATGAGGTTGCAATCGGTGTTGTAAACACAAAAACAACAGCTCTCCGTATTATTCCTGCTCCCGGTAAAAAACTAGGGGATGTAGTTGAGTTTGGTGGACTTCTCGGAACAGGTCCCGTAATGCCTGTAAGTAAGTACGGCTGTGTGGACTTTATTAACCGTGGCGGAAGAATACCCGCACCTATGCATAGTCTGAAAAACTAAAATGTATAATAAAAAGGGGCTGTAGCAAAATAAAAGCCCGGAAATAGAAAAATGAGGACGATTGC
>CAYLPQ010000080.1:0-7669 GCA_964385605.1 uncultured Oscillospiraceae bacterium
AATTCGCAATCGTCCTCATTTTTCTATTTCCGGGCTTTTATTTTGCTACAGCCCCCTTTATGTCTGTTTTATGCACCAAATCTTGCAATAAACAGCATAGTTGCCAATACTGTAGTCACTGTGTAGGCAAACATTGCAAATAAAAACTTCGGTTCAAATTTCTTCTTTTTGGTTTCAGCAGAAAATGAGTTATGTCCCGATGTGAGAAAGTTTTTTACAATGCGTTCTGCCTCACTTACAGCATCAGATTCTGCTATGTCATTTGCGTCGCGCAGTATGAATATAGCCTGTTCTATACGGTTGGAATTAAGTCTGTCAAGAACGACTATTTTTTTCGTATTGTTTTTCATATTAATCAGCTCCTTTTTTACAATTGTTAACATATTTGCGTGACGCTAAACAAGAAGTTAGCCGAACCCATCAACACTAAAGGAGTCTTCAGTGTTGGTGGTTTAGGCTATCCGATATATGCAGCGACAACGGTGAGGTCATCGTCAGGTTTAGAGTCCTGTTTTTCTTTTGCTTTATTAAGAATCATTTGTGCAAGGGCTTCAGGTTCAACACCGTCATAGCCGGTAATCATTTCTTTTATCCATGGGAGATTTCCGGTTTCAGAGGATGTAATGCCGTCAGACACCAGAACCACCATACTGCCTTTTTCAGAGGGAACTGTAAATACTTCTGTATCGCCGGGGATAAATGTGCCTGCAGGGAGTGTTCTTGAAGATATATGTGTGACCTCTCGTTTCGTTTTGGTATAAGATGAGGCACCGCCGCACTTATAAATCCGTGATGAGCCGTCGTCAAGACTTATAAGACATAAGTCTATTGCAGTGAGGGTTTCAGTCACTGCACACAACAGCATAGAATTAATAAGGTTTATTGCCGCCTGGGGATCCATACCTGTTTCCAGAAGACGCATAAGGAGCTTTGCCGAGGTACGGCTTTCTTCCCGGGCGATTTCACCGCTTCCCATACCGTCGCACAGGATGATTCCATAAGTATGACGGTCAAGCAGAGCATATATCACATAATCGCCGCTGACTTTTTTGTTGGCTTTAATCGCACCTGCCACCGCTGTTGTGATAGAGAAGGACGGTTTTACCACATAACTGCACCAGCAGTCGCCGCAGCTTCGCAGACCTGTCTTTACAAAAGGCAGATTGAATGTGTTTTCAAGGATTTTACACACCGCATTTTCGCATCTGCCGAAGCCACCGCACTCTTCAAGAAGTATACGGACTGTTGTGTCCTCTTTACTTCCGCTTACAAATACATTTTTTGCAAGTATACCTTCTTTCCGGAGCCTTAAACGGACATCGTCAGATGCGGCAATATCACATTCGCTTTCGGAAAGGAGTCCATCTCCGCTTTTTTTGAAAATTTCAGAAATAGAGCCAAAGCTTGAATATACAGCAGTACGGAATTCGTTGATTCGCTCTGTCCACAGGCAGTCGTTTTTATAGACGTCAAACATTCTTTTGAACTGCACAACAAATTGTTCTTTCCGCAGACAATGCTCTGGAGAAAGCTCGGCAGTAACTTCTTCGCCTGATTTTAATGCAGCGCAAAGCTTGTCAAGTGAAGACTTGGTAGATTTTATATCCCGACCCCAGCAGTATTTTCTCAAGCCGCAGTTTCCGCAGGTTTTGTGTGCTGTGCGTCTGTACAGAACCAGAGTGTTGTTTTCCTCGCTGTTGCGCAAAGAGAAGATTTTTTGAAAATTCCCTTCAAGGCTATTGACAGTTTTTTCAGCAGAATAGAGCTTCTGCGCCGCAAGTTCAAATGCCGGCGGAGAATAACCGGAAAAATGGCTCAACGAATCAAAAATCTGTTTTGGAATACAATAAAGTATAACTGCCGCCAGTGCCGTGTCAGAAATATTTATAAGCACCTCTGTTGAACCGTTTGAAAAAATTGTAACAAGAGCATTCGATATAATAAATGATGCGCATGCAGACCATTTTCCATAACGGGAAAAGTATCCCGCACACAGTCCCGAGAGAGCGAATGAAGCGGCGCACGCATCGATACGTCCGCGGCTGAGACAGCTTACTATTCCCATAATTATACCTGCACTGCAACCGTGAAGACTGCCGAAGCGCACCGCAAAAATCAGAACGCATAAAACACACAACGTTCCTGTTATAGAAAAAATTCCGGGGATTCCGGCATTGCCGAAACCGCACAGCACCCCTCCTGCCAGAAGTGCTACGGCGACGGTTTGTTCAGATGTAAGACTGTGTCGTAATCTGAGTGAAAAAACAAGGGGTACAGCAATATTAAATGCCCTTGCCGCCATCCATACGGTAACAGCTTCTACTACGAGAACAACACTGTCATATATAAGGGGATACCCGCCGAAAGTAGTGTCAACAAACAGCAGGAAAAATCCTGACACAAGTACACACAAAGCGGCTATAATGGCAGTTATACTTCCGCTTTTAAACTTTGCAGGAAGAAAACGTTCTTCTATGAGGGCGAAAGCAGTAATTGCGATTATGTACTTTCCAATGAGAACAAGACCACCACCTGAAAGCACAAGCCCCAGAACGGCGCAGGCGGCACACCAGTATGCCCCTCCACCTGAAAATACAGCCGCATACAATGCAAATCCCAGTGGATGGGCACCTCCTACAAGGGTTGTCCGCGAAAGCAGAAAAGCACACAGGCATTTTAATATAAGCTGCCGGTTTACAGATTTTTTTGGATCAGCTTTATGGTTTTCAAAGAAACTGCGTTTTTTGCCACTATGCTTTTTCAGCGGTTTTAGTAAAGATTTAGTCATTTGTAAACCATCCTTTCAAAAAACATATATAAATTGTAACAATGAGTGTAAGGCTTTTTTTGTCAAACGGTGCATAAATGAAAAAAAGTTTTCGCCATATAAAAACACTAATTTTCAATAAACAGTAAAATGAATCAAAATATATTAAATTCATCTTGACATTAACATAACAGATGATAAAATTATGTTATTGAAAGACTTTTTTAGGAGGCGGTATGTCAATGGAAAAAAGAATAGTGACAGGCATACTTGCCCACGTTGACTCGGGAAAGACCACTCTTTCCGAGGCGATGCTTTATTCAAGCGGTGACATCCGCAAAATGGGACGTGTTGACCATCAGGACGCGTTTTTGGATACTGACCTGATGGAAAAGGAGAGGGGCATAACCATCTTTTCAAAGCAGGCGGTAATGACACTTGGCGATGCACAGGTAACACTCCTTGATACCCCCGGTCACGTGGACTTTTCCACAGAGGCGGAAAGAGTTTTGTGGGTACTTGATTATGCAATTCTTGTAATAAGCGGAACTGACGGAGTGCAAAGCCATACCGCAACACTGTGGAAGCTTCTTAAAAAGCATCAGATTCCCGTATTTATATTCGTGAATAAAATGGACATATCCCTGAAAAGCAAAGAAGAAATAATGGATAATCTCCGCACAGAACTTTCAGGCGGATGTGTTGATTTTACGTCAGACAATTTTATGGAAGAAGTTGCCGTAAACGATGAAGAACTTATGGAAAAATTCCTTGAGACGGAAACCCTTTCAGATAAAGAAGTAAGGAGAACTGTGTTTGAAAGAAAGGTGTTCCCCTGCTTTTTCGGCTCGGCACTGAAAGGCGAGGGTGTGGAGAAATTTCTTTCAGCCTTTGCAAAATATACCGAGAGCTTTTCTTCGAAAAAATCTACGGGTGGCCGTGTCTTTAAAATTTCCGAGGATGAGAGAGGTGTCCGTCTTTCTCATGTTAAGGTGACAGGCGGTACTTTCAGCATACGTGACAAAGTTGAATACCTTGACAAAGAAGAAAAAATCAGTGAAATACGCATCTATTCAGGTGCTAAATATAAAAATGTTCAGGAGGCTTTTCCCGGAGATGTGTGTTGTATCTGCGGTCTTTCTGAAAGCTATGCAGGACTGGGTATCGGAAGTGAAGTGGATGCTCCCGAAGCGGTGCTTGAAAGTGTGTTTACCTATAAAGCAACAATCCTTGACGGTACAGATACCCGTGTTGCTCTTGCAAAGCTCAAAAAGCTTGAGGAAGAGGAAAGTGCGCTCAATGTAATTTATAACGAAATTCTTTCTGAAATCCACATCCGCCTTATGGGAGAAGTTCAGCTTGAAATAATGCAGAGAATCCTTCGGGAAAGGTTCTCGTTGGAAGTAGCTTTTGAACAGGGAAGTATAGTATATAAAGAAACTATAGCTGCACCGGTTGAGGGTGTTGGACATTACGAGCCTCTGCGCCACTATTCGGAGGTGCATTTGCTTCTTGAGCCGCTAAAAAAAGGCAGCGGACTTCAGTTTGAAACCGATTGCCGTGAGGATGACCTTTCCCGTAACTGGCAAAGACTTATTCTCACACATTTAAAAGAGAAAAATCACAAGGGTGTATTGACGGGTAGTCCTATTACAGATATGAAAATCACCCTTAAATCAGGAAAAGCACATATTAAGCATACAGAGGGCGGTGATTTCCGTCAGGCGACATATCGTGCAGTGCGCCACGGACTTCGCTCTGCAGAAAGCATTCTGCTTGAGCCGTTTTACAGTTTTGAGTTGTCTGTTCCGTCAGAAAACACCGGCAGGGCAATGCTGGATCTTGAAAAAATGAATGCGAAAATAAATCCTCCCGAAATGGTGGGAAATATGAGCATTCTTACCGGTGAAGCACCCGTGAGAAATATAGCGGAATATCAGAAAACCGTTACTAGTTACACTCACGGGGAGGGTAAGCTTTCTGTCGCACTTTCGGGATATGACGTGTGCGAAGATGCAGAGGAAATCATTGCGCAGATAGGCTATGATTGCGATGGCGACCTTGCCAACACTGCCGATTCCGTATTCTGTAAGCAGGGGGCAGGCTTTACCGTGCCGTGGAATCAGGTGACGGAGTATATGCATCTTGAAAGCATTCTTGCGCCGAAAGCGCAGGAGAATACTCCTGTGCATTATGTAAAGAAAACCACCGAGGTTTACGATGAAGAAGAACTGATGCGGATTTTTGAGCGCACCTACGGAAAAATTGTCCGCAAAAACTATAATGCAATGAAAACACCAAAAGATGTAGCACCAAAGGAAAAGGTGCGTTCATCTGCACAGAAAATCGGTCCGGGTTATCTCCTTGTTGATGGTTACAACGTGATTTTTGCGTGGGATAAACTTAAAGCTGTTGCAAATGACAGCCTTGAGGATGCAAGAAACCTCCTGACAGATAAGCTCTATGCATTCAAGGCAATGCGTCCCTATGAAATTATTCTCGTTTTTGATGCTTATAAAGTTAAGGGCAATCGCGGGGAAATAGAGAAAGTGCATAACATTACAGTTGTGTACACAAAGGAAGCGCAGACCGCAGATGCCTATATAGAAAAGACGGCACATGAGCTTGGAAAGAAATATCAGGTGCAGGTTGCCACCAGCGATGCCCTTGAACAGATGATAATTTTAGGTAGCGGTGCACGCAGAATAAGTGCCGCGGCATTTATAAAAGAGCTGGAAGAAACAGAACGAGAAATCGAGCAATTAATTAAAGAAATTTCCAACAGTAATATATAGGTGAATTTTCATCCGTTTTTTCGATATATTTTATTTAGCGGAGGATAAACAAAAGTAAGTAACAGAAACAAATTGAAAAAAATAAAAATGTAAAATTGATAATCAGTAACGGTACAAATATACTTGTATTTAATGTAGAAACTTGATATAATGACATCATCCGATATGATGGGAGGTGCGAGATTGGAAAAAACATATCTTTTGAAGGATTTAGTTGAAATTGAAATTACTGACGGAACACATAAAACTCCCGTTTATTCAGATACAGGCTATATGTTTCTTTCTTCAAAAAACGTAACAGGAGAAAAAATTGATTGGGATAATGTTATGTATATTCCCGAAGCTTTGCATAATGAATTATATAAAAGATTAAAACCTCAAAGGAATGATATATTGTTAGCAAAAAACGGAACCACAGGAATTGCCGCTATTGTTGACAGAGATGAAATATTTGATATATATGTCAGTCTTGCATTAATTCGTCCGAACATTCATAAAGTGTTGCCTAAATATCTTTTGTATGCCATAAACAGTGATGTGACAAGAAGGTTTTTTAATAGCCATTTAAAAGGGGTGGGTGTACCCAATTTGCACCTTACACATATCAGAGAAACACCAATCAGAGTGCCTGATTTTGAAATCCAAGAAAAGTTTACAATGATATTGGACAAAATAACTGAATTAATTGCAAAACGCAAAGCACAACTCCAAAAATTGGACGAGCTTGTCAAATCACGATTTGTCGAACTGTTTGGTGACCCAATGACTAATAGCAAAGGGCATATACTAAAAAAGTATGGTGACTTATTTGAATTAAATGCAGGTGGAACTCCGTCAAAGCAAAAATCTGAATATTGGGACAATGGTACAATATCTTGGATTGGCTCAAATATGTGTCAGAACACCGTTATCTATGAAAATGACGGGATTTACATTACAGAGGAAGGGCTTAAACATTCCTCTGCTAAAATATTTCCTGTTGACACAGTGTTAATTGCTTTGGTTGGTGCCACAATCGGTAAGACGGCTCTATTAAAGTTTGAAACAACTACCAATCAGAATGTTTTGGGTGTAAGAGGAATAAGAGAAAGTGGTTATATGCCAGAGTTCGTTTTTTATTACACGCAAGGACTCTACCAGAAGTTTCTTGATATTGGTGATGGCGGATTTTCTATGGCATCTAAAGGATTCATTAGTGAGTTGCCTGTGCCTGTTGTTGATTTGAAACTTCAAAATCAGTTCGCAGCCTTCGTAGAACAGACTGACAAATCAAAATTTGAAACACAGAAAAGTCTTGAAAAATTAGAATTACTAAAAAAAGCATTAATGCAAAAATATTTTGGATAGGTGAATTTTGTGGAATATCTAAAAAACATCTGCGTTTAAAATATTGTGATTATTTGTCTGCGGATGCATGTTTTGTAACAATATGTACCGAAGTACGGTGTGCCGACCTCGGCACACCGTATTATGATTTGAAATCAAGTGCCGACCTCGGCATGCCCTACGGATGAATTGGAAATTTAGCGGCAGAACATATATTTTTTTGCAAAAAACTTGACTAATGAGTTAAAAAGATATATACTATATAAGGTTAAAATACGGAAAATAGGTTCAAAAGGAGTTTTTGAACCCGTTTTTGCGTGTTTACTGCTCAAATGTAATTATTTTTTATATACACAAGGAGGTCACATTATGGCAAGAAACAAGAAAACCATGGATGGTAACACCGCTGCCGCATATGTCTCTTATGCGTTTACAGACGTTGCTGCTATCTACCCCATTACACCTTCCTCAAACATGGCTGAGGTTACTGATGAGTGGGCTGCAAAAGGAAAGAAGAACATTTTCGGCAGAACTGTAAAGATTGCAGAAATGCAGTCTGAGGGTGGTGCTGCAGGTGCCGTTCACGGCTCACTTACAGCAGGTGCTCTTACAACTACTTACACAGCTTCACAGGGTCTTTTGCTTATGATTCCCAATATGTACAAGATCGCAGGTGAGCTTTTGCCGTCAGTTATCAACGTATCTGCACGTGCTCTTGCATCACATGCTCTTTCAATTTTCGGTGATCATCAGGACGTATATGCATGCCGTCAGACAGGTT
>CAYLPQ010000081.1:0-7575 GCA_964385605.1 uncultured Oscillospiraceae bacterium
AATAACAGAGCATTTTTGTTAAACGCACAAATACGTTACATTGATGTAATTTCCTGTACGGCAAAAATAGACTTCCCATTGGGAAGTCTATTTTTATAGTTTATCCTTATTTAATACCGGATGCATTCATATTCTCGACCATGTCAGCCAAAACATCTGAATAATCGCTTCCTACTGTTTCGATGTCAACATCGCGGTACATAGGAACACCTGTACCTGCAGGAATAAGCTTACCGATAATAACATTTTCCTTAAGACCAACAAGGGGATCAACCTTACCCTTGATAGCTGCATCTGTAAGAACTCTTGTTGTTTCCTGGAATGAAGCCGCTGAAAGGAATGAATCGGTAGCAAGAGCCGCCTTTGTAATACCGAGAAGAAGCTCCTCACCTACAGGAGGATTCTTGCCTTCCTTCTTATATTCTTCAACAAGCTCACCGAACTTGATACGGTCTTCAGTCTCGCCTACAAGATAGTTACTGTCACCGGGTTCTTCGATTCTTACCTTACGCATCATCTGACGTACGATAACTTCGATATGCTTGTCGGCAATATCAACTGCCTGCTGACGGTAAACTTTCTGAACTTCTTTTACCAGATATTCCTGAACAGCAAGAAGATTCTTGATACGGAGAATATCGTGAGGATTGATAGAACCTGTTGTAAGTTCGTCGCCCGCCTCAACAACGTCACCGTCTGTTACCTTGAGGGTTGAGCCGTAAGGAATGAGATATGTCTGTGCGTTGCCGTCGGGAGACGCAATCATAACCTCTGTTTTGCTCTTCGCCTTATTGATTGTAACAGTACCTGCAATATCGGAAACAATCGCAAGACCCTTGGGCTTTCTCGCCTCGAAAAGTTCTTCGACACGGGGAAGACCCTGTGTAATATCGTCACCTGCGACACCACCTGTATGGAACGTTCTCATTGTAAGCTGTGTACCGGGTTCACCGATTGACTGTGCCGCGATGATACCAACAGCCTCACCAATATTTACAAGCTCACCTCTGGATGCAAGGTTAGCACCGTAACAATGAGCACATACACCAACCTTTGCATGACAGTTAAGGACACTTCTTATTTTAACCTGCTTGATACCTGCATCTACAACCTTCTGCGCAAGCTCCTTATTCATAAGAGTATTTTCAGGAATAATTACCTCACCGGTTTCAGGATGAACAATATCGTCACAGTTAACTCTGCCGATAAGTCTTTCTTCCAAAGGCTCGATAACTTCTTTACCTTCAACAATTTCAGATACGTTGATACCCTCATGAGTCTTACAGTCAACCTCACGGATGATAACATCCTGTGATACGTCAACAAGTCGACGTGTAAGGTAACCTGAATCAGCTGTACGAAGAGCTGTATCGGCAAGACCCTTACGTGCACCGTGAGTAGAAATGAAATACTCAAGGATGTTAAGACCTTCACGGAATGAAGCACGAATCGGGATTTCCACTGTACGACCCTGTGTGTTAGCCATAAGACCACGCATACCTGCCAGCTGTCTGATCTGGTTGATACTACCACGGGCACCTGATGTTGCCATCATGTAGATGGGGTTGTACTTGTCAAGGTTATCCATAAGAGCCTTTGTAATTCTGTCGTTAGCGCCCTGCCAGGTTTCAATAACCTTTCTGTAACGTTCATCGTCAGTGATAAGACCCTTTCTGTAAAGCTTTGTAATCTTTTCTACTTCGTCCTCTGCTTCAGAAAGTCTTTCTGCCTTACTTCCTGGGATTTCCATATCGCTTACGCTGATGGTAATCGCACCGCGTGTAGAGAACTTATAGCCAAGCTCCTTGATAGAGTCAAGAACTTCTGCAGTTTTTGTTGTACCGTGTACCTTGATACAAGCATCAACAATTTTACCGAGAGCCTTCTTGTCTGCAAGGAATGTGATTTCAGGAAGGAAGATATTATCTTCAACTGTTCTGTCAACAAATCCGAGGTCCTGGGGAACAACTTCATTGAAAATAAGTCTTCCGACTGTAACTTCAACAATTTTGCTTCTGATTTCGCCGCCTATTTCCTTTTCAATACGAACCTTGACAGGTGCGTGAAGACCAACATCACCGCAATCGTAAGCCATCATAGCTTCGTTTACACTTGCAAAGTACTTGCCTTCACCGATTTCACCACTAAAGCAGCCTACACCGTCTTCAGCATATTCAATCAGCTTTTTGCCTTCCTGATCAAGGAGTATATTTTTGTTATAAACAGCATCGTAATACTTATAAATCTTACCTACTTCAAGGTCACTGTCTCCTGCATCGGTAATTCTTACTTCCTTGGGTTTAACAAGTGTAAGATAATAGCTACCGAGAACCATATCCTGTGTGGGAACAGTAACAGGACGACCATCCTGAGGCTTAAGCAAGTTGTTCGCACTGAGCATAAGGAATCTTGCTTCTGCCTGTGCTTCGGGAGAAAGAGGAACGTGAACAGCCATCTGGTCACCGTCGAAGTCAGCATTGAATGCAGTACATACAAGGGGGTGAAGTCTGATAGCTCTGCCCTCTACAAGGATAGGCTCGAATGCCTGAATACCAAGTCTGTGCAGAGTTGGTGCACGGTTAAGAAGAACAGGATGCTCCTTAATTACATTTTCAAGCACATCCCAAACCTCATTGCGAGCACGTTCAACCATTCTCTTTGCACTCTTAATATTGTGAGCACTGCCGTTTTCAACAAGTCTCTTCATTACGAAAGGCTTGAAAAGTTCAAGTGCCATTTCCTTGGGAAGACCGCACTGATAAATCTTAAGCGCAGGACCTACAACGATAACGGAACGACCTGAATAGTCAACACGTTTACCGAGAAGATTCTGACGGAAACGACCCTGCTTACCCTTAAGCATATCAGAAAGTGATTTAAGTGCACGGTTTCCGGGACCTGTAACAGGTCTGCCGCGTCTGCCGTTGTCGATGAGTGCGTCAACAGCTTCCTGAAGCATTCTCTTCTCGTTTCTTACGATAATATTGGGAGCACCGAGCTCAAGAAGTCTCTTAAGACGGTTGTTTCTGTTAATAACTCTTCTGTAAAGATCGTTAAGGTCACTTGTAGCAAATCTTCCGCCGTCAAGCTGTACCATAGGACGGATTTCCGGAGGAATTACGGGAACACAGTCAAGAATCATCCATTCAGGACGGTTGTTTGACTTTCTGAAAGATTCAACAACTTCAAGACGTTTTGAAATCTTGACTTTTTTCTGTCCCTGTGCTGTTTCAAGTTCTTCCTTTAGCTCTTCACTGAGCTTATCAATATCAATCTCGGCAAGAAGCTCTTTAATAGCTTCGGCACCCATACCTGCACGGAAACGGTCACCATACTTTTCGTAGTATGCTGAATATTCCTTTTCAGTAAGAGCATCCTTCTTATTAAGCTCTGTCTTACCGGGGTCAATTACGATATACTGTGCGAAATAAAGCACTTTTTCAAGAATATGGGGAGATATGTCAAGAAGAAGTCCCATTCTGCTGGGAATACCCTTGAAATACCAGATGTGGGAAACAGGAGCTGCAAGCTCGATATGACCCATTCTCTCACGTCTTACCTTTGCACGTGTTACCTCAACACCGCATCGGTCGCAGACGATACCCTTATATCTGATTCTCTTATACTTTCCGCAGTGACATTCCCAGTCCTTCTGGGGTCCGAAAATCTTTTCGCAGAAAAGACCGTCACGTTCGGGTTTTAAGGTACGGTAATTTATAGTTTCCGGCTTTTTAACCTCACCGTAAGACCATTCTCTGATTTTTTCGGGAGATGCCAAGCCTATTTGCATAGCTTCAAATGTATTAAATTCCATAATCTACCCCTCCCTTACTCGTTTGCGTTATTCTGGTTTTCGATTTCCATGAGTTCCTCATCAGTAGGTTCGATGTCAAAATCCTCATCGTCATCAAAATCCATAAGCAATTCATTACTGTCATCATCGTCTTCTTCAACAAAACTTGCTGTTCCTTCAACGATGCCGTAAATTTCATCCTCGGGACTAACTTCACTGTAACCGGGAGCCATACCGTCGTTAACGGTTGTAAGAAGCTCATCTCTGAATTCTTCCATATTAGGCTCGTCGTCCTCTTCACTTCTGAGTTCTACAATTTCACCCTCTGCATCAAGCACGTTAACGTCAAGAGCAAGAGACTGAAGCTCTTTGATAAGAACTTTGAATGATTCGGGAATGCCGGGTGCAGGAACATTTTCACCCTTAACAATTGATTCGTAAGTCTTTACACGACCTACAATATCGTCAGACTTAACTGTAAGAATTTCCTGAAGCAGGTATGCTGCACCGTAAGCTTCAAGAGCCCAAACTTCCATTTCACCGAATCTCTGACCGCCGAACTGTGCTTTACCGCCCAGAGGCTGCTGTGTTACAAGTGAGTAAGGACCTGTGCTTCTTGCGTGAATTTTATCATCAACAAGATGATGAAGCTTGAGGAAGTACATATAACCTACTGTTACAGGGTTATCGAAGGGCTGACCTGTTCTGCCGTCGTAAAGAACTGTCTTACCGTCACGGCGGAGACCTGCCTCTTCAAGAAGATTCATAATATCTTTTTCGTTTGCACCGTCAAATACGGGTGTTGCAACCTTGAAACCGAGCTTGCTTGCTGCCATACCAAGATGAACCTCAAGCACCTGACCGATGTTCATACGTGAGGGAACACCGAGGGGGTTAAGAACGATGTCAAGAGGAGTACCGTCGGGAAGGAAGGGCATATCTTCTGTAGGAAGAACTCTTGAAACGACACCCTTGTTACCGTGACGGCCTGCCATCTTATCACCGACAGAAATCTTTCTCTTCTGTGCGATATAACATCTTACAATTTCGTTTACTCCGGGAGGAAGCTCGTCATTGTTAGCTCTTGTAAATACTTTAACATCTACGATGATACCTGCCTCACCGTGAGGAACACGGAGCGAAGTATCACGGACTTCACGGGCCTTTTCGCCGAAAATAGCACGGAGAAGTCTTTCCTCGGGAGTAAGCTCTGTCTCACCCTTTGGAGTAACCTTACCTACAAGGATGTCACCAGAATGCACTTCTGCACCAACACGGATGATACCTCTTTCGTCAAGGTTCTTAAGTGCGTCATCACCAACGTTGGGGATGTCGCGTGTAATTTCTTCGGGTCCGAGCTTTGTATCACGTGACTCTGACTCGTACTCTTCTATATGAACTGATGTGAATGCGTCCTCTCTTACGAGCTTTTCGTTAAGAAGCACAGCATCCTCGTAGTTATAACCTTCCCAGGTCATGAAACCGATAAGCACGTTTCTGCCAAGTGCAATTTCACCGTTATCGGTTGAAGGACCGTCAGCGATGATTGTACCCTTGGTAACCTTTTCGCCCTCTTCAACGATGGGCCGCTGGTTGATACATGTGCCCTGGTTTGAACGGAGGAACTTAAGAAGGTGATAATTATGTCTTTCACCCTTCTTGTCCTTTATAATGATTTCGTCAGCACTTACCTTTTCAATAACACCGTCTTCCTTTGCAAGCACAACAACACCGGAGTCCTTTGCCGCCTTGTACTCCATACCTGTACCGATAATAGGAGACTGGGGCTTAAGAAGCGGAACAGCCTGACGCTGCATGTTAGAACCCATGAGGGCACGGTTCGCGTCATCGTTTTCAAGGAAAGGAATCATAGCTGTAGCAACTGATACAACCTGCTTGGGCGATACGTCCATGTAGTCTATGTCTTCCGCGGGAACTTCGAGAATTTCCTCTCTGAAACGTGCAGAAACCTTTTTATCAATAAATTTGCCGTTTTCGTCAATAGGCTCGTTCGCCTGTGCAACGACATACTTATCCTCTACATCGGCTGTCATATATTCAATTTCATTTGTTACGATACCTTCGCCCTTGATAACCTTACGGTAAGGAGCTTCGATAAAGCCGTATTCATTAATACGAGCAAATGTTGAAAGAGAACTGATAAGACCAATGTTGGGACCTTCAGGAGTTTCGATAGGACACATTCTTCCGTAATGAGTATAGTGAACGTCACGAACCTGGAAGCCTGCACGTTCTCTTGAAAGACCACCGGGACCAAGTGCTGAAAGTCTTCTCTTATGAGTAAGCTCACCAAGGGGGTTAGTCTGGTCCATGAACTGTGAAAGCTGTGATGAACCGAAGAACTCCTTGATTGTAGCAACAACGGGACGGATGTTGATGAGTGACTGAGGAGTTACAATATCAAGCTCCTGAATGCTCATTCTTTCACGAACACCGCGCTCCATACGGGAAATACCGATACGGAACTGATTCTGCAAAAGCTCGCCAACACTGCGGAGACGACGGTTACCCAGATGGTCAATATCGTCAACCTGTCCAATACCTTCAGCAAGGTTATTACAATAGTTTATAGATGCAAGCATATCGTCAACAATAATATGCTTGGGAACAAGCTCGTCTACTCTCTCCTCTGCAAGCTTCTTCACGGTATCAATATCTCCGCCTGCTTCTTCGAGGATTTCGTCAAGAATGTTCTTGCGAACCTTTTCATGTGTAACATCGTAAAGGTCAACACCTGCATATGTCTTGGGATCAACCATATTGTTTGAGAAGACAACAACCTTCTTGTCCTCAACATTTATGTTTACACGGTTAATACCTTTATTCTCAATTGTTTCTGCAGCGGCTGAATCAATTCTGGTGCCTGCAGGAACAATGATCTCACCTGTAGCTTCATCAACGATGTCATCGAAAGCAATCTGACCCTCAACACGTGCAGCCATAGCAAGCTTCTTATTATACTTATATCTGCCGACTTTAGCAAGGTCATATCTCTTTGCATCAAAGAAAAGACCGTTAATAAGTGAGCTTGCACTGTCATATGTGGGAGGTTCGCCGGGACGGAGTTTACGGTAGATTTCAAAAAGAGCTTCCTCGCGGTTTTTTGTTGTATCCTTTGCGAGAGTAGCAATCATCCTGTCATCGTCACCGAAAAGATTAAGGATTTCGGGTTCTGCTTCAACACCCATAGCCTTAATAAGAACTGTCACGGGGAGCTTTCTTGTTCTGTCTATACGAACAGAGAATACGTCATTGGGATCTGTTTCATACTCAAGCCATGCACCACGGTTGGGGATTACTGTAGAATTGATAAGCTTCTTACCAACCTTATCAAACTTCTGCTCGTAATAGATACCGGGAGAACGCACAAGCTGTGTAACGATAACACGCTCTGCACCATTGATAATGAATGTTCCCTGCTCTGTCATAAGAGGGAAATCACCCATAAATATCTCCTGCTCCTTGATTTCGCCTGTTTCCTGATTTATAAGGCGAACCTGAACACGGAGAGGTGCTGCGTAGTTTGTATCCCTTTCCTTACATTCTTCGATGGAATACTTAGGCTGCTCGTCAATTCTGTAATCGGTAAATTCCAGAATAAGATTTCCTGCGTAGTCAGTAATAGGGCTGACATCGCGGAAAGCCTCACGGAGACCTTCTTTAATAAACCACTCATAAGAGCTTTTTTGCATATCGATAAGGTTTGGCATCTCCAGAACTTCATCGATTTTGGCGAAGGTCATTCTTTCATTTTTTCCTAA
>CAYLPQ010000082.1:0-7327 GCA_964385605.1 uncultured Oscillospiraceae bacterium
ATTGCAAATAAAGGACTTTTAAGGAGATAGAAGAAGAAATGAAACTAGGTATCGGTGATGAAACTACCAATTCCATATTTCAATGTATCTCCACAAATGCCGATATAGCTTGATAAACACTAGATTTTCCAACATTTCTAAAACACATAAGTCCATGTTTCTCTATGCCTTCCAATGCGAAAATGGCGTAAAAATGGCGTAGAGAGAATCAGCGGACAGCCTGCGAAAAAGTGTATACTGCTACCATAAACAGCCACCCGGCGGTAAGACCAAATTGGTCTCATCGCCGGGTGTTTTTCGTTTTTGTTATTATGATCTTATGATCACTCTCCTCCTATATTATTTACAAGGTATACTCAGCAAAAGATTTGGAAATACTATTGACATTACTTCGGCACACCGATATAATGTTAGTAAGAGGAGGGAGTAATATGTCCCTAAACGAAGCATTAGCACAAAAGAACATTACCAAGTACAGACTGTGGAAAGAAAGCGGTGTACCTCAGGCAACCATTTCTGATATTTGCACCGGCAAAACAAAAATTGAAAAGTGCTCTGCGGAAACCATCTATCGGATCGCAAAGGTTTTGGATGTTTCTATGGAGAGTCTGATTGCGCCTGCGGTGCAGCGTATGGACGAGGATCGCAAACGTCCCTCCTTCGACGTATTCAAGAGCAACGTTTGCCACCAAGTAAAGGATCTTGGGGATATTCCTTTTATTATCCAATTGCTCCAATCCAATCAGATTCGCAAGCTTTATGGAAAGAAATGGTACCCGGAGGCACTGTATCTCTTAGCTATGCTGGACTACCTATCCCGAGAAAATAATGTGCCGATTTGCAAGAATTATAACGATATCCGGAGCAGCAAGCTGCAAACGCTGATATACCCCTCCAGTGTGGTGATTCTTTGCAAGGCAATGAAGTCTGACGAGCCAAAGAAAGATATTATCCGTATGGCGATCCCCGAATTTTTGCGATTCAATATCGTAGAGAGCGAGGTGCGAAATGTCTGCTGAAACACCTATTACAAAGGAAAACCTGGACACATATTTGAAGGAAGTTGCCAAGCAATTTCGCAAGCTGAACGGAAAAGCTATGCCGGCAGAGATTACATTGATCGGCGGTGCCTCCATTCTGATCAACTACGGCTTTCGGGATTCTACCTATGATGTGGATGCCTTGATCCAAGCATCCTCCGCTATGAAGGACGCCATCAATTATGTGACAGATACTCTGGGTCTGCCCAACGGCTGGCTCAACGAGGACTTTAAGAACACCAAATCCTACACTCCCCGATTGGTCAACTACTCAAAATACTATCGCACTTTTTCAAATGTGCTGACTGTCCGCACCATCACCGGTGAATATCTTGTGGCGATGAAGCTGATGGCATACCGACAGTACAAACACGACATTTCGGATATCGTGGGTATTCTACGGGAACAGCAGAACAACAGCGATCCCCTAACCTTCGAGCGGATCGACAAGGCTGTAAAAGATCTGTACGATAGTTGGGAGAACCTGCCGGAGAACGCAAAAAGTCTGATTGAAAGCATTTTGGCAAACAAGGATATGGATGCCTTGTACAGGGCCTATGCCGACGAGGAAGCCGCTGCCAAAGGCGCACTCATCACCTTTGAAGATAAATACCCGGATGTTTTAAAGGAAGATAATCTTGCCGATATACTCAGCCGTCTGCTTAAAGAACAAGATTCTAACGATTAATCACATCTCACACATTGCAACAAAAGCTAAACAGGGCAGTATTTGGTGGCAAACTTGTTTAGTACGCACACTATTGCACTTGACTATCGCTGCAAAGCGCTAGAACTAGGAGGATATAGATATGCAATTAACTGCAGTTGTTATTAATGCAGGATTGGGTGATTTAACACTTGGTCTCCAAATGTCAGGATTTCAAGTCATTGCAGCTTTTGAGCCTGAAGAAAAATCCGCACTGATTCATAGACACAATCTTGACACGCCCCTTCATCCGCTTTCAATTGAAGAAATTGATGCCAACGCTTGCCCCAATGTAGATTTACTTGCAGCTCATTTGTACCATCCTTCATATTCTCGTGTTTCCTCCACAAAAATGGAGCGTCATGATGAATACTTATATAGGTTGCGAGAAATCTTGTGTGCCAGCAGACCTCGTGCATTTCTCTTGTTAATCAATTCTGCTTCTATAAAGAGCGACAAGTTTCGTTGTTTCTTGGAAGAGGCTGTTGGATATGAATACAATCTTGCGTGGAAGTTAATTGATGTGGCCCAGATGACGGGTATTCCCGTCAGAGAAAATGCTGCATGTGTTGTTGGCATATCTAAATCAACAGATCAGAGATTTGAGTTTCCTTCCCCGCGCAACTTGCCACTTGCTTCAATTTCTCAATTCATTTTACAAGAACCACCGATTGAACCCTGGTATTACAATCTTCGCCTGGAGAGCGCGCCTATATTTGAAGACTGGCACCAAGTTCTGTGCTGGAAGAATCATATATATGAAGGTGTGGATTTCGTTCAGTTGAATTTTATGCAACTTCCTCTCGTTAGGATTGGTGATGAATTAAGGCGAATCACCCATCGCGAAGTTGCCAATTTGAAAGGATTTCCCAGTGACTATGATTTGCCCTGCAATGACAAGCGGTGGTTGTATAAGAAACTAATCTACTCTGGCAATTTAATCGTCATTCAGCAAATTGCCGGAATGATAAACTACACGCTGACAAGCAATCCGTGGAGAAATCAGCGAAAAGAACGCGGATATCGTTTTGAACAAATATTTGGCAGATATCTGGATTGCATTAAAGAAAAAGCAACAGATACACCTATGTCAATTGAGTATGGTGCAAGGATTGCAGATCTTGTGTTGGATTATACTTTATCTCAGGGTAGTCGTACATTTTATTTCGAGATTAAGTATGCCTTGACATCGAGAGCAAAAATCCTTTTAGAACGGTTAAGCGAACTAAAGGAAACCGGCATACCAATCGTAGTTATTGCAGAAGAACTATCTAGCGAAGATAAGAAAGCATTGTTCGAAGAATATGGTGTTCGTATTTGGGATGTCACAAATTTACTGTGGTTATTCGAAGAGTATCCTGACATCAAAAATGAATTCGTGGCATTCTTGGAGGATTCCACAGACCACATCAGGCCTGAAAAGCCCGATATTGAAATACTTCAAATACAGACTGAAGCCAAAACATCAGAACTTGATTTCAAAGAGCGTTTATTAAAAATTATACCTGGGAATAAGCAGTTCCGGGAATATGAAACAATTTGCACAGAAATCCTCAAATATGTTTTGGGCGAATACTTAACACTTTGGGAAGAACAGGAAACATCTAATGATGGTCTCTACCGATTTGATCTTTGCTGCAAAATAAAGAATGGCGCCAACCAGGATTTCTTTGACACAATCAAACATTATTTCAACACAAAATATATTGGATAAAATTACGCAGGAAGAAATATATACCACAGAGAAATACCTTTATGAAAAAGCATTGCGAAAGGTCGCCATCATTATTTCAAGATTTGGTGCAGACGATCATGCATTGAAGGCAGCGAAGGGTTCTCTCAGAGAAAACGGAAAGTTGATTATCTGCCTGTCCGATAACTCACTTTTAGAGATGATCGATATTAAAACACGGGGAGATCAAGAGCCTGCAGAATTCCTCGGTGCAATTCTAGATGATATTTTGGTTCACCTCGAAAAATAATTCCCAAACAAATACCCGGCGGCAAGACCAAATTGGTCTCCGCCGGGTGTTTTTCGTTGTTAATACATTTATCATAAGCCTATCCGATTACACTGCTTTATACTCCTTGGGTACAGTTCTTAAAGACAACCTAAGTATTCACCATAAGTTACGATATTCTCTTCACCGACGATGTCACTTAGAAAACTGTGAAAAGCAGTAGTCATTGGCACCGACACAAAAAATACTAATCTTTTTTTCGGTCTAGAGCAGCATACATAGAACAGGTTGCGATTCCGTTCGAATGAAGCTTCCTTGCCTCTCGGAATAGGTACAGAGCCATTAATCATAGGCGCGTAGGTTTCAAACTGATATTGATTCCAACCTTTACTTATAACAAAGATAATATTATCATATTCTTCTCCCTTTACACCGTGTTCTGTAGAGAACTCTGCTTCAGGATACAGAAAATCAATTGCTGCCAAAAATTGAGCATACTCCAATTCCAAGAACTCCCGAATCGGCACGCCATTAGGGTAGATCAGTTCAGGCGTTGTACAATACAATTGATAATACCCTTCGACTTGCGGTGGAATTGGTACCAGGTCAGATTCAATTACTGTCTTGAGAACATCTGCCGCTCGCTTTTCTCGGGCCTCTGTCAACTCCTGCTCCAATGCTTTCCAACAGAGTTTCTCAGATTTTTTAGTAATGGGATATCGTTTCTTTAATGTATCAAACAGTAATTGCATGTCCGAAGTTTGAAGTGCCTTATATACCGGCTCCACAGTCTCCATAAAGAACAAAAGAAAAGGATCATCTTTGTCCCGCAGACCATCTTGTAGAATATCTAAAAGTTTTTCATAACCTTGTTGCGCTGCAAGAACCTTATGGGTGATCATCAGGGTTTTAATTGTCTCTTCTTCCGGAACAGATGCTTTTACGTGAGCTGTTATAGCGTTGATTCGCCTTCTTAGTTCCTCTGCCGGTAGATCTTCCTTGAAATTTCGATCAGTCCGTCGCTCTCCTGTATAGTCTTCGCAGGTAACCACAACAACCTCGCCCTCAAATTCATCTACAGCAGACTGTTGTGGCAGTTCAGGCCGAATACTATTTAGTAACTCTACAATTCTTGGTGCAGACCTAAAATTTGATCCTTTGGGGATTACAACCAGGTTATCATGATCAATCAACCCACAGGCATTATTAGACTGGTAGATTGTCTGCCACGCATCACCGAAGAACCCAAACTGAGGTCCTGTTCCCTTGGAAATAAAATGATCGATAAAGCGTTCGATAATCGATTGAAAGGAATCCTGATATTCATCGATAAGGATTAATGGGTATTTATCACTAAAAACACGCCTAAACTTTGCATTGTCCAGCATAGCGGCAAAGAGCTTTATTACATCATCGTGGAAGAGATAATGTGTCCCGTTACTAACGTATCGATATCCCCTATCATATTGGATAGAAGTAATACCGGAAAAATCAGATTCCTTTGCCCATAGTTTCTCGTCCTTTTCAATCATATCCATTAGGGTACTTTGATACTGTTTGATCGCGCCCCAAGCAAATGAGTGAATTGTCGATGGCAGAATAAAGGAATTGCTTGTAAGACGTTCTGCGATGACATCCACCGCCGCATTGGTATAAGTGATGCAAATCACATTTTGATTCTTCCTCTTATATTCATTCCACTTATTAGCCTGTACCCATTCAATAACCCTGTTAAGCGAGTATGTCTTACCTGATCCCGCACCTGCTTCTACTCGAAAACTGCGTCCTTGTTGGAGGGTGGAGATAATCAACTCGTCAACCTTATCAGCCTCTTCTTTTGCAATTTGGTAGTTGTTTTTCTCGTTTTCCCCGCTCATAAGGTCACCTCCCTTATATCAACACCTGCTGATTATTAAGCCAGATCAAACCATCCTTAATGTAGTTTGGAATCTCATAATCCGGCTTCTCCGTGATAAGATTAAGCGCAAAATCAGTCTTGCTTTTGCCATTGAACGACAGGTTCTCTTCTGTAACCGGCTCTTCCAATTCGTAATGCGATCTATTTACATTCATAATTGATTCTTCCAAAGAGCGACCGCAAAGACCGCATTCATTGGTTTGAAACTCCACGTGACAAGTGCCACGTGTTTTTTCCTCAGCTGTTAACGCAATAATTTCGGAAAGATCAATTGTAGAAGTGTCATCCTCTGGCAAGTTCTTATGTTTGCGCATCCACCACTTTAACGTAGAATTAGATGTAACCTTGCCCTTGCTAACAACAGCCTTTGTCCGCCCATCTTCCATAGCGTCAATATCAGTCAGTATAAGGCACGGTATTCCCAAAAATTCTACAAAAGGAATAAACTTATATGCATATGCTCCACCAATTTCAATCAAAGCATAGTATTGGGCAGGCAGTTTATATTCTTGTGCGTCAAACAGCCCTGCTTTGGCACACTTCTCAATCATATCCGGCAAAAGGAGTCTTTCAGTTGCGCCTTCCACAAAAATAATCTTATCAGCAAAAAACATATCACACCGGCTGAGCGTAAGATACTTTTGAATAAACTCCAAATTTGCTGATTGTATCTGCGAAAAGATATTTAGATCCTTATATACAACACCCCGCTTTGTTTTTTGTGCATACCGTATTTTTGAGAAATCAATTGTGTTTGCGATATGTGCGGAATGTGAAGTGAGAAACGTCTGAATATGAACATCGGATATTTCTCCCAAGAAGGTTCTCAAATAACTGGCAAATGTGTGCTGCATTTGCGGATGCATATGAGACTCCGGTTCTTCTATAAACAGCAACGGGATGCAAGCCGTACTCCCCTGCTTAATTTTTCCTGCAAAGGCTGCAAGTTGGAACTCAATTTTAATTAAGTTCTTATATCCTAATCCGTTATAAGAACTCGGAAGAGATTCTCCCGCAACTTTCGAGGTATAAGTAAGCTCTGTCTGATCTTTGATTTGATTATCTATCTGCAATTTCGTGTTGACACCAAGTTTTAGTTCCTCGCTATTAGGATAACCAAAACCAACAGACCGATCAACAATGGAACTAAGGAGTTCACTACTCTTTCTTTGAATCGTAATGTTCGCCTTCTCAACCGTATCTCGCAACACTTTAACATCAGCTGCAATTTGCGGATCAAGATTTTCAAGGTCAACGCTAAAATAGCTGGTAATCAATGACCCCAGCGAACTCTGATTATCTTCCGCCGCTTCACCCAAAAATCGTTCTGCATGGATTGGATAGAAGGGGAAAAGTTCTGAGAGTTCTTTTTGCGTCTTAACCTGAACATCTGCAGCATTTTTAGGATTAATTGCATAAATGGTTAAGTCAAACATTTTGTGAAAGTTCGCTATACATGTGTCGCGTACGTCTTCAAGTCGTTTTACGAACACACCGCTTTCAAAGAAGCACGGTGCGAACAATTCCCGCAATGTACTCTCTTCCATTTTAAGCTTGTACTCTGCACGAATGATAGCTTGCGTAGTATCAACGTCTACATCAATGATAAAAGGAGATAGTGCGCCCAGATTTGCATCAAGATCATCAAGCGAATAGTCCACCCAAAACTCTATTAACAGTTGTAGGCTCCTTTTTTTATGCC
>CAYLPQ010000083.1:0-7310 GCA_964385605.1 uncultured Oscillospiraceae bacterium
CATGAAAGAAAGGTCATGATAAATATGTCTAAAGAAAAGTTTTACATCACCACCCCCATATACTATCCCAGCGACAAGCTTCACATAGGTCATTCCTACTGCACGGTTGCCGCTGATACTATTGCGCGCTATAAGAGAGCGCAGGGCTACGACGTAATGTTTTTAACAGGTACCGACGAGCACGGTCAGAAAATTCAGCGTATTGCGGAGGAAAGAGGAGTTTCTCCTCAGGAATATGTTGACAACATCGTAAAGGGCATCAAGGATTTGTGGACACTGATGGACATTTCCAATGATAAGTTCATCCGTACCACAGACGAAATGCACGTTAAGGCTGTACAGAAGATTTTTAACACTCTTTACGAGAAGGGCGACATCTACAAGAGCGAGTATGAGGGTTGGTATTGTACCCCCTGTGAATCCTTCTGGACGGAGCATCAATTAGTTGACGGCAAGTGTCCCGACTGCGGCAGAGCAGTTGAAAAGACCAAGGAGGAAAGCTATTTCTTCCGTCTTTCAAAGTATCAGGATAAGCTTATTGACCTTATTAAAAACAATCCTGATTTCCTTCAGCCCTCAATCCGTCAGAACGAAATGCTTAATAATTTCCTCATCCCCGGACTTGAGGATTTGTGCGTTTCAAGAACAAGCTTTGACTGGGGTATCCCCGTAGAGTTTGACCCTAAGCACGTTGTATATGTATGGCTTGACGCGCTTACAAACTACATCAATGCGCTCGGCGCATTCTCTGATGACGACGCAGATTTCAGGAAATACTGGCCTGCAGACGTTCATCTTGTTGGTAAGGAAATCGTGCGTTTCCATTCTATCATCTGGCCCGCTATGCTTATGGCACTTGACCTTCCTCTTCCCAAGCAGGTTTACGGTCACGGTTGGCTTCTCCTTGACGGCGGCAAGATGAGTAAGAGTAAGGGTAACGTAGTTGACCCCGTGAAGCTTGTTGAAAAGTATGGCGTTGACGCAATCCGTTATTTCTTAATGCGCGAAATGCCCTTCGGCGCAGATGGCGTGTTCAATAACGAGGCACTTATAAACCGTATAAATTCCGACCTTGCAAACGACCTCGGCAACCTTGTAAGCCGTACCGTGAGCATGGTTGAAAAATATTTTGGCGGCACAGTTAAGAATATGGGAGTAAGCGGCAGTGTTGATGAGGAACTTATCGCACTTGCAAAGGAAACTCCTAAAAAGGTAGAAGAGCTTATGGACTCGTTCCAGTTCTCAAACGCACTTGCGGAAATCTGGAAGCTCATCAGCCGCACAAATAAATATATCGACGAAACTACTCCCTGGGCACTTGCCAAGGACGAAGATAAGAAAGACAGACTCGAAACAGTTATGTATAATCTCTGCGAAGCAATCCGCATCGCCGCAGAGCTTATCGCACCCGTTATGACTCGCACCACACCTGCAATTCTTGAGCAGATTGGCGCAGAGGCAAAGGGCTGGGCAGGCGCATCCGTTTGGGGCGCACAGGACAGCTTTACAGTTAAAAAGGGCGAAGTTCTCTTCCCCAGAATTGATGTTGAGGCAGAGCTTCGTGCAATCGAAGAGGAAGCTGCAAAGAATAATCCTCCTCAGATAGAAAAGCCCGAGGGTAAGGAAGAAATCACAATCGAAGATTTCTTCAAGGCGGAACTTCGCGTAGCACAGGTTGTTGAATGTGAAAAGATTAAAAAGGCAAAGAAACTCTTAAAGCTCCAGCTTGACCTCGGCTATGAAAAGAGACAGGTTGTAAGCGGAATCGCGCAGTTCTACGAGCCTAGTGACCTTATCGGCAAAAAGGTAGTCGTTGTGGCCAACCTTAAGCCCGTGAAACTCTGTGGCGAGGACAGCTACGGTATGATTCTCTGCGCGTCAAACGACAATCAGCTTTCAATCGTTTCTCCATCTGATGATATGCAGCTCGGAAGTGAAGTTTGCTGATGCTTTTCGATACCCACGCTCACTTCTACGATAAAAAATTTGATGCCGACCGAGATGAACTCCTTTCCTCGATGAAGGAAAACGGCATCGGCTATATCATGAACGCAGGCTGCGACATTGAAACGACAAGAAAGTGTATCGCACTTGCCGAAAGATATGACTTTCTCTACGCTACGGCAGGCATACACCCCAATCACACTTTTGATATGAACGACAGGAGTCTCGACGGTATAAAGATGCTTGCAAAGCATCCGTGCGTTAAGGCAATCGGGGAAATCGGTCTTGATTATTTTCACAAATATACTGACCGCGAGGTGCAGAAGGAAGCTTTTGCAAGGCAGATTGCTCTTGCCGACGAACTTCATCTTCCCTTTGTTATTCATTGTCGCGACGCCTGTAAAGACGTTCTCGACATATTAAAAAGCGAGTACAAGGGCGGCGGAGCGTTGATGCACTGCTTCAGCGAAAGTAAGGAGACGGCAAAAATTATCCTTGATATGGGGCTTACTATCGCAATCGGCGGCACTGTGACTTTTAAGAATAATGTCCGCACAGTCGAGGCAGTAAAGTATATTCCTATGGAGCACCTCGTTCTCGAAACGGATAGCCCCTACCTTTCCCCCACTCCGCACCGCGGCGAGCGTAACAGTTCTCTATATATCCACTACGTAGCCGAAAAAATCGCGGAAATAAAGGGACTTCCTCTCGAACAGGTTATAGAAACCACCACACAAAACGCAAAAAAATTCTTTAATATCGACTAAAAAGAAAGGACACTTGTAATCACAAGTGTCCTTTCTTATTCTTTATGCTTTTACAAATTTCTGATTTGAACTTTTGGGTTTGTCAGGCATTGTCATCTTCAGTTTTCCACTTGTTACAAGTGGTGCAACAATTTGCGACATAACATGATTTCTGGATTTACCAACAAATGCCACAATTTCATTTCTTGTTCTTGGCACAGAGCAGAACTCGACTATAGATTCGGCAAAAGGTATTGCTTCAGCAAACAGTCCGTTCTTCATAGTCACTCTAAATTCTCCGTGAACAACAGTAAAATTCGGCGCAGGCAACCCTGCATTTGAAAACTCACTACGCATCGTAGGGATTCCTGAATATCTATTCTCTGTCACATTCAAAAGCTCAAGCATATTGGCAAGTGCTGCATTTCTTGTTTCAGGACGCACCTTGCCAAGTGCATCGATAGAAATTTTTCCGTACAATCCCCCGCTATTTATAATTTCCATACGGTCACGATACATTTCGATACGAATAGGAACATTCTCAGTATGCACGCTATAATCACGGTGTACCAAAGCATTGAGAATAGCTTCTCGAACTGCTTTAATCGGATATTCCGGCTTATCGATACGTTGTCCGCTATCGTTTATGATTGTTTTTGTTCGGCTGTTCTTACGCACAAATTCAACCGCTTCTTCAAGCATATCCGGAATCGCTCCAGTAATACGTTTGTTATCTATAAATCGTTCTCCATCATCCCCTACAGACCCTTGCTCTGTTCCGGGGAGAGATACCGCCGTGATACATAGCTGAGGAAAATATGCTTGCGGATACTTAGAGAAAGTCATTACTCCTGCAAGCGTAGGCACACCGTCATTAGAAATTCCCATCAATTCAAGAATTTGTTCTTCAGTAACATTATCCACAAGATTTCTTTGTTCTTTCTTGACAGCGTCTAAATAATCATTCAGGCGTTTCTCATCAAAGAGAGTCATCTTACCATTTTCCACAAGACGAATATCATCACGCGTTCTTTTGCGAAAAGCTTCATAACTATAAATCTCATATTCGCTCATTGGTTCATCAGCCTCGCCTACACGAACAAAAGATCCTTTTATCCGCCCCACTCCTTTATAAAATACGGGGCGTTCAGAAATGTCAACACCTGGAATCTCGGCAGACACCACTGTTTTATCATCAATCTCACAAACTGTAAATAAGGCTCTAACACAGGGCTCCATCTGTTTACATTGCTCGGTAACTTTCTTTTGAAGATCTTGAGGATCGTATACTCCTTTAACTGCATAATTATCGGTTTCATCAACTCCAAAGATGATAATCCCGCCTCCATCCTGATTAGAAAAAGAAGAAAGCGTATCAAACAGTTTCGTAGGAGTCCCTTGAGTTGCTGCTTTTAACTCAATTGTTTGAGTTTCCGTTCTTAACATCTGTATATCTAAGACCATTTTTTTAAGAGTTTCTGGTTGCATCAATGATTCCTCCTTTATTCTACGGTTATTATTATACAGCATTACAATTAAAAAGTCAAGAATTAACGATTTTCGTTAAAACTACAACGATATTATTCTAAAATCAACGAAACCGTTAATTTTAATCGTTAATTTTTTTCAATAAACCTTTTGTTACAAATAAGATGATTTAATATAAAAACATTATCTGCATCTTAAGACAGTATTATGATACTTCTAACAAAACTTTAATGTAATCTTTAGAGGGAAACTTTTTTGATTTTGAATTATCTATCCTTAAAATAGTTCTTGAAAATCTCATACATTTCTGCTGAATCATTTATATAGTAGGCTCTCGCTATTTTTCCGTCTGCAGTAAAATCAGCACCGTTCCACCACACGGCAAGCTTTATATTGGGGAATTCTTCTATATCCTTAAGCATTTTTCTCGTCCATTTCTCTTTATCTCCCCCGACTCTTGCGCATGAAAACTCGGTTATCATAAAAGGCATATTGTATTTTTCCATTGCTTTTTCGTATAAGGGTTTATATAAATCATAAAACTGCGTCCACTTTTCCCCCTCGTAAAAAGTGCCTGTATTATAAAGAGTAAGACCGAGAACATCTACATAATCATTTCCGGGGAAATACATTTCTTCCGCATTCCACTTAAAATCAGGGAATGATTTTCCGTTTGGATTCCATACCCAAATCACATTATCAGCATTGTGTTGCTTGAATATATCATATATGTATTTATACATTTCACGATACAGTTGTGTATCCAAAGACATTTGATAGCCTGAATATTCGCACCAATCCCCGTTCATTTCATTGGCAAACCTGAATAAAACAGGGTGCCTGAAATCTGCAACACTCTCGGCATAATCGTGCAGAAACGCATCATAATATCCATCTAAAACACGGAAAAGGTCGTTGCCTTGTTGATGATTTCTTTTAGGCTGCAAAGTCAGTTCGACAATTCGTTTTTCAGAATACGCTTTATCAAGAAACGCTCTCACTTGCGTTGAATCATACTTCTCGTTAAATTCAGAATATAACAACAAAAGTCCAAATTTGTGATTGATTTTATTTTCTATTTTGGCAAGCTCTGTGCTCTCCATATAATCATATTGGTATATTCCCCACTCAAGCTTTTCTGAATTTAACAGATATTTATTATAAAACTGCTCGGTTTCCGAATTAAAATTTCTCTTTGCTGCATACTTAATTTGTGGCTTCTTATGTTGACTTTCAGAGGACTTCACAATCTTGAGTGCCGATATATATTTTTTATAGTTATCAATCTTAACCTCGGACTTTATAAATATCGTATATACTCTCTCTTTTCTGGGAATATCAATTTTGAGATAATAATTCTTGTCGTTTTGGATTCTCGAAAGCTTTTTCCTGCTCCACGACAGAATAGTTTTTCCCTTATATTCAAACTGCTTCACATTATAATAATCGTATTTATTAGATGTAATTGCGGCGTTTGTATAGTTAATATAGCTTGATATTTCATCCTTTGTTTCACACTCTTCAGTGTAGATTTCAATGATGCAATTGTCATATAAAAATCTCACTGCATATGGCAAAAACTCCTCATCTGCCGAATACCCGTCAGGTATTATAAATTTATATCCATCAACCTCGTTTGTATAAATGTTTTCATCATTCATAGTGTCTTTCGATATATTCTTACAGACAATATAAGCAAAAAGCACTAGCCCCAGCGCCATTATGAGCTTCATAATTTTATTAAAATGCATGTTAATCACCCTTTTATACTCCTTGCAACCAGCACATTTTACAAAGTACGACATAATTATACAACAACCTTTGGTTGTTGTCAATAACTAATCTTGGGTGTTTTACTCAACAATCTATTGTTGTTATAATTAAAGCGGGTGAGGAAAATGATTAAAAATCTTAAGAAATTGCGCACGGAAAAAGGCATAAGCCAGCAACATTTAGCAAGTGTTTTAGGCATAAGCCAACAATCTATAAATAAGTACGAAAACCATGATGTAGAACCTGATATTTCTATTTTGATTGCTATCGCACAATATTTTAATACCACTATTGATTACTTGGTAGGAAATAATGACAACCCCTGTTTGTTGGAAGATGCTCTGTCCGACCACGAAAAAAACCTTATTTCCCGATACCGCAACCTAAACGACACCGAAAAAACTTGCGTTGATACGCTTGTTGAAACTTATTGTAAGGTTAAAAAGTGAAGTTAGAGATTGAAACAAAAAAGACAGTGTACCTTTCGGTACACTGTCTTTTGTATATTGACACAAACTTTTTCTATGATTCTTTATAGAATTGTCTTCCTTGGAAATCAGTTTCGGGAGCACTATATCCTCCCATATAATATTCCCAGTAAGCACATAATTTTTTCTTATTTTTCTTCAACCCCCGAAGTATTATCTTCTTTTCATCACGCTGATATTCTCTGCTACAAACATCTTTTGGAAAACGTTTTAACGTATCTAAATAGTATCTAACAGACATATCATCCTTTTTTACGTGAACATGTGGTGTATTTTTATGTATGTCTTCGTTTGGATGAATTACAAACTTGTATCCCTCGTAATATATTGATGCACCACCAGCAACAAAAATATAAACTATTTCAATTCTGTTCGTTTTAAAAAAGTTGAAAACATCCCAAATATATTTATCTGTGTGTAATGATAAAAGAGTCCCTCTATGTTTAATGTATATATTCTCTAATGTTAACTCATTCATCGAATAGTAACTCTTTTCACAAGTTATAAATTCTTTACTTTTTTTAAATTCTTCTATTAACTCAGAAATCTTGCATTTTTGCAAGGCTTCAGTGTCTTTTAGATTAAACTCTTTCTTAAAAGTCTTATATGGCTTATATATCATTATATTTTTTGAGAAATTTCTTTTTGACATTCCACTAATATGTATTTTAAAAACTACTTTTTTCATATAATCACCTCTTTACTAATTATACGATATTTGCCATCTTCTCTCAAGTTATATTTTTAATTTCCCTCTTTGTGCAACGCCCCTTTTGAATTGAACAAAAAAAAGAACAGGTAATATGAGGCGTAATCTTAAGGACAGTAAACGGAGCAGTGATTTTCACTGCTCCGTTTCGCTATTATAAAA
>CAYLPQ010000084.1:0-7190 GCA_964385605.1 uncultured Oscillospiraceae bacterium
GTTCGGATTAATGCTGTTCGGCTAAGTGCGGAATTAAGGACAACGGTATAAAAGCATAAAATATGAATCAACAAAACTTACTTTGTATAAATGACATATCGCCCATTATTTCTTGCGCCCCTGCGAGGTCGTTTTAGGAGTCCGAGGAATCGAAACCTCGGAATTTTTGGTTCTTTTGGTTACAAAAGAACATCCGTCGCTTTGCTCCAAAGTAATAACAGAGCATTTTTATTAAACGCACAAATACGTTACATTGATGTAATTTCCTATTTCGCCGATAATTTTTCTTCTTCCTCTTTTTCAAGCTCGCGGTATGCTACCTTGCCCACAAGTGTTTTCGGGAGACTGTCGCGATACTCATACTCTGACGGAAGAGCATATTTTGCAATATTCTTTTTGCAATGCTCCTTTATTGATTCCTGTATTTCATCAGTTGGTGAAAATTCAGGTTTAAGAACGATGAATGCTTTTACCCGCTGCATTTTATAATCGTCTTTCACTCCGATTACCGTACTGAACATAACCGCCTCGTGAGAATCAATAACGTTTTCTATCTGTGATGGATATACGTTATAGCCGCTTGTTACAATCATATGCTTAATACGTTGTACAAAGTAAACAAATCCGTCTTCATCCATATAGCCCAGATCTCCCGTGTGGAGATAAATCTTTCCGTCTTCATGCTCACGGAGAGTCTCTTTTGTTTCGTCGGGATTATTTATGTATTCACTCATAAGGGTAGGTCCGCTTATGCATATTTCTCCCATTTCCTTTGCGGGAAGTTCTTCATCTGTATTGGGTTTCACAATCTTGTAGGACATATCCGGGAAAGGTATTCCTATACTACCCTCACGGTAATACTCTCTTGGTGTAAGACAGCTTGCCGTTACACATTCAGTAGTTCCGTAGCCCTCTCTCACCTGTATTTTTGCACCGTGTTCACGCAGGAAGTTGTCAATTTTCTTTTTAAGCTCGATTGAGAGTGTGTCACCGCCACTGAAGAGGCCTTTAAGACAAGAAAGGTCAGCTTCTTTCATCTTTTCATTTCTCATCATTGCTTCAAAGAGCGTAGGAACTCCTGCCATATAGTTGATTCTATACTTTTTAAATAAAGACGGAAAATCTGCCACGTTAATCTTTGGTACAAGAACGCACTTCGCACCGAAGCACAACATCGTATGTATACCTATTCCCAATCCGAAACCGTGAAATACAGGCATAACAGAAAGCATCACACCACCCGGATACAGACATTGTCCTGCAGCTTCTGTCTGCATAGCAAGGGCATTGAAATTGAGATTTGTAAGAAGTATACCCTTGGCAGTTCCTGTTGTTCCGCCACTGAAAAGTATTGCTGCAGGGTCACTTCCCGTATTTTTTATTTCAGGACAGGTTGCAGATGCACCATTTTTTAGGAATTCGCTCCATGAAACTACCCATGGGTCATCAGCTACCTTGGGTTCTTTCCCTATAAACTTATAAAGAAAGCCCTTAACAGGGGGAAGTGCTTCACCTATTGTTGCTACAATAATTTTTTCTACCGATGTTTCTTTCCTGATTGATTTAAATTTACAGTAAAACTGACTGAGTGTTATTGCGAGACGGCTTTTGCTTTCATTAAGGAAAAATGATATTTCATTTTCTGCCGAAAGAGGATGGACCATACTCGCCA
Source organism: uncultured Oscillospiraceae bacterium (assembly GCA_964385605.1). GTDB lineage: Bacteria > Bacillota > Clostridia > UMGS1883 > UMGS1883 > UMGS1883. The sequence continues at coordinate 1,673 of CAYLPQ010000084.1, forward strand.
CTGCACCTATTCTGTTAATGGCATAAAACATAATAACTGCCTGTGGCACATTGGGAAGACATATTGTAACAGCATCACCCTTCTTTATTCCGTAAGAGACAAGTGCTTTTGCACAGCTATCAATCTCTGCCATAAAATCCGTATATGTAACAGCCTTTCCCATAAAGTCATATGCTATATATTTTCCGTACTTTTCTTTTGTTCTTTCCACCATATCATACATAGATATGTCGGGATAATCCAGAGAATGCGGCACATCTGCGTAATATTTAAACCATTTAGCTTCAGAACTCAAATTCAATCTCCTCCCCTAATGTTTTATCAAGCAGTCGGGGATTTTTAAAGAGGTGCTTTATAAGCTTAAGCGACCTTGCAAAATAAAATCCGTCAGCTATACGTTCATCCAGTGTCACACCTATATTCATTACGTCGCGCACTTCCTGCTCACCACTCTCGTTAAGAACAAACTCCTTATGCGCTTCGCCTATTGTGATAACTATTCCGTTTGTGCCGAAATTGTTAAGGTGGTGATACACGGCATCGCACTTTATGCTTCCTAAATTTGAAAGAAGTACCGTACAGTAATTTGTATCAACGCTGCTGAAAGCCTTTGGCATAAGTCCGTGGGTGTCCGCAAAATTCATACATGCCATAAACAGGTTCATAATCGGCTTTGGAAGCTTCTTTACAATGTTAAGTATGTCGTCAACGCTCTGACCCTTATCTTCTTTTTTCGCTTCCTTGATCTGTGGTGACAGTCTGTCAGTTATAGCACACAGATTTTCGTCATCCTTCGGCTTATAAATAACAAGTGACTCTTCTGCGTGGTCAGTAAATCGTTTCTTTATCGTAAATCCCATAGAAATATCATGGCGCATATAGTAACGTTTGCCGGAAATGTATCTGTTCAGAAGGGGACGCATTCTGATTGTTCTTGCAACAGCGGCAATCACACAGTGAAAAATTGTCACCTTGCGCTCACCCGTTTCATTCTTTTCTTTTATGTACTTAAGAAGCTCCGTAACATCTATTTTTTCATTGATGTATACCTCCGCTTCAACTCTTTTCGGCATAAGGTATGCCATATAAAAGTGCATTCCGTCTATATCACGAATACAGTATGCATCGTACCTGTCGCCCCATTTTCTCATAATCCACCCCGTTAATTAATATGATATATATATCCACATTTTTTCACATTTTTCACCATAATATCACATTTTTTGTAAATAAGCAACTGTTAAATTAAAACATCTGTTCATCATTTTGGATAATAACAGGAGATTTCTCTTGCAATTCAGAAAAAAACATACTACAATATAGAAGCAAGGAGTGATTTATTATGAAAAAATTATTGGTACTTATTTTGGCATTATCTATGATATTTGTGACCGGTTGTAAAAAACCTGAAGACACGCAAAACCCTGCAGGCACAGAAAAGCAGGCTGACACTGTAGTTACACCCGACACAGAAGAAAAGGATGTTTCCGAAGAAACCCCGGAGGTTACTCCTGAAAAAAGCAAGGAAGCCCCCTCCAAAGTTGAAACAGAGCACATTGAAAAACCCGAGGACATTCAGAACACTAATGAGCTTGAGGTTCTTATTGATGAATTTAATAATACCACCGATCCTGAACGCAGAGAGGAGCTTCAGGAGCTGCTTGGTGAATTTTTCAACAAATTTGAGGGAACAACTGTAACTGCTGAATAACAGATGTGCACTACAAATGAAAACGGATTGCGAATTATTTTCGCAATCCGTTTTCATTTAATTTCCGGCAGATGTTCAATAGCATTCGTAAGCTCATAAAGCTTATTCGCCTTTCTGACCGCTTTCAGAATTTTCGTTTCGTCAGGGTAATTTCCCATCATAAAAAGCCATGCCTCTTTCAATTTGTGAAGAGTATATATCGGAGTATCCAGATGTTCATTATAGCTTTTCTCCAGTTCACGAGAAAATTCCAGTAACTCTTTTGTTGTAAGCTTTTCGCCGCCTCTGATTTCTCTGAATATGGCAGGATTGCAAATTGCCCCACGCCCTATCATGACACTGTCTATCCCCGGGAATTCATCTGTTGTTTTTATAAAATCCTCTTTCGAGTGAATATCTCCGTTATAGCACAATGGGCATTTTGCTGTTTTATATACTTTCTCAAAAGAATCCATATGCAAGGCGCCTTTATAGAAATCCGCCCTTGTCCTCGGATGTACAATAAGCATTGAAATGGAATATTTATTATATATTTCCATAAGTTTGTCAATCTCATCAGCAGAATTGAAGCCAATCCTTGTCTTTACGGTAATTTTAACATCCGTGTTCTCAAAAATTTTCTCAAAAAAAGACTGAAGACCGTCTGTATCCTTTAAAAAGCCCGAACCCCGGCCTTTACCCGTTACTGTTCCAGACGGACAGCCAAGATTTATATTTATCTCGTTATGTCCGTCTTTTTTTATTCTGTCCACAAACTTTAAAAATGATGATGCATTGTTTGTAAGCACCTGCAGTTTAAGATTTATTCCTTCATTATTTTCAGGCAGAATATCACGAAAGCCCTTCCGCCCGATTTTTTCATTATCGCTTGGTGTAATAAACGGTGCATAATACGCATCGCATCCGCCGAACATACGGTTATGAATATTTCTGTACATATATGTAGTTATGCCCTCAAGCGGGGCAAAATAAAGTCCGGTACTCATTATAATCCTTCTTTTTTCGTTAATTTCATGTTGAGGTACTCCCGCTATTTTCTAATATATCATATTTTTCGGAAAACTCAACATAATTTTCAGACGGATTGCCTTGTAATAATTTCTTTTTTATGGTAGAATAATACAAGAATTTTTGTCTCCCTGCTATAAACTCTCTGCCACCGCACCACAAGGTTGCCCACATGGCAGCAACGGCATACAGATTTGCCGACAGCAGTGCTGTAATTGCAACAGGGAAAAACAGAAGCAGTTTTATGGGGAAGTAGTAGGCTATCAGTACCGCGGAAACAGGAATAATTATTTTCACACATTCCGCCATATAATCAGTAAAAACATCTGTTATTATACTGCAGGCAAGAACCGCCATAGGTATTTCCCACAGCAGGGAACGACCTGCGCGATTGAAAGAAAACAACACAAACACCGCAGTAAATCCAAGCCATATTTCGCCCAGTCCGAACAGGGCACACAGCGGAAACGTTGCTGCAATATATAAAATTTTACGCATAATACACCATCCTTTTGATGATATTATTATTAGTAAAAATTTTTTAAATATGCCAACAAAACAGAAAGTTGTTGTGGAGGTTATCATTTTGCACGAAACAAAAAAAGAGACCGAGAGAGTTATTCTCTGCGGTGTTCACACAGGGAAATTGAATACACTTGAAGACACCACCGAAGAATCAATAGAGGAGCTTCGTGAGCTCACCTTTACTGCACAGGCAGAGGTTGTTGGTGAAATAATTCAGAACAAGGACCATCCCGAAACCTCCACATATTTCGGCGAGGGAAAAATGGAAGAACTGCGCCTTGCGGCAAAGGAGTTTCAGGCAACTCTTCTCATTTTTGACGATGAACTGACAGGAAGTCAGATAAGGAATATTGAAAATTACACAGGTGTGCGTACCATCGACAGAAGCACTCTTATACTTGACATTTTCGCACAGCGCGCCATTTCCAAAGAAGGTAAAATTCAGGTTGAGCTGGCACAGTTAAGGTACAGTCTGCCCAGACTTTCAGGAATGGGAACAGCGCTGTCAAGGCTTGGTGCAGGTATCGGTACAAGAGGTCCCGGCGAAACAAAGCTTGAAACTGACCGCCGTCACATTCACAGAAGAATTCATTCACTTGAAGAGGAACTTCGGGAAATTCAGGCACACCGGGATTTGCAGAGAAGCCGCAGAGAAAAGGACAATGTAGTTGTTGCGGCACTTGTAGGCTATACCAACGCAGGGAAAAGCACTATTCTCAACTATCTGACAGAATCAACTGTGCTTGCTGAAAATATGCTTTTTGCAACACTCGATCCAACCGTCAGAAAGCTACCGCTTCCTGATGAAAGAAACGCAGTTATCGTGGACACAGTAGGATTTATCCGAAAGCTACCCCATCATCTTATAGAGGCATTCAAGTCAACTCTTGATGAGGCAGTGCTGGCAGATGTACTTGTTCACGTAATAGACTCCTCAAACCCCGAAATGTTCAGTCAGATGAGGGTTGTTGACGAGCTTATACAGAGCCTCGGTTGTCGCGCATCAAGAATTATTGCGGTATTCAATAAAAGCGATATTGCCTCTGCACTTTCGCCCCGCCCCGAAGGTAATTATACGGACTTTGTGTGTGTAAGCGCTAAAAGCGGCGAGGGTATGGATGAACTTATCGAGCTTCTCCACGATGCTCTGCCCGGCAAAAAAATACAGATTGAGGTACTTATACCCTATTCCGACAGCAAGACTGCCGCACTTCTCCACGAGGACGAGGTAATTCTGGAGGAAAGCTACGAGGCGGAGGGCACAAAAATGGTTTTACTCGCAGACGAAGCTCTGTATGCGCGGCTGCGCGATTATATAATCTGAAAGGAACTGTTCTATGCAGAATTATAAAACTGTCCAAAATGATGCATCTGCAGAAATGATAGAAAAAAAGAGTCGTTTCATCGGCTATTGCCGACCTGTAAAAACCCAGGACGAGGCGATTGATTTTATAAATGAAATACGTGCACTTCACCGTCAGGCGACCCACAACGTGTATGCCTACATTCTCCGGGATGATAACATTATGCGTTACAGCGATGACGGTGAGCCGGCAGGAACGGCAGGTGTACCTGTGCTTGAGGTTCTGAAAAAAGAGGGACTTACCGACGTATGTGTAGTTGTAACACGTTACTTCGGCGGAATATTACTCGGAGCAGGGGGACTTGTCCGCGCATACGGAAAAAGCGCTAAACTGGGTGTAGATGCGGCAGTAAGGATTGAAAAGCTCTACTGCAGTATGTATCTTGTAAAATGCGACTATTCCACCTATGGCAAGGTTGAATATGCAATAAATACCGAGGGGTATATCCTAAAAGACAGTGCTTTTGAAAACGATGTGTGCCTTACAATAGGTGTTCAGCACTGTGATGAGGAAAAATTCATCAAAACAATTCAGGATATATCAAACGGCACTGCCCGTATAACAGAACTTGAGGGCGAGTACATAACAAAAATACTGTAACGATATAGGAAATTACATTAATGTAACGTGTTCATATACTCAATAACAATGTTTTATTTTTACTTTGGAGCAAAGCGGCAGGTGTTCTTTTGTAACCAAAAGAACGAAAAGTTCCGGGGTTCCGATTCCCCGGACCCCAAAACGGCCTCGCAGGGGCGCAAGGAATAAAGGGCGATATATCATTTATACAGAGTAAGTTTTGTTGATTTATATTTTAAGCTTTTATACCGTCGTCCTTAATTCAGCACTTATGCTTCAGGGCACGGACTAAAAACCGTTTGCCAGCAGCGGAAAATGATGCAAACGGTTT
>CAYLPQ010000085.1:0-7160 GCA_964385605.1 uncultured Oscillospiraceae bacterium
GCACTTTCATTTCTATTTGTGCTGACGCTTTTGCGGCAGAATGGAGATTACTATGGCTAAAAAAACTGCACGAAACACCAAAGGTAAAATAATAACTGCGGCTTGGGATTTATTCTACGAGCAGGGGTATGAGGATACCACCGTTGAAGAAATTATTGACAAATCCGGTACGTCAAAGGGTTCGTTCTATCATTATTTTGAGGGTAAGGATGCGCTTCTCGGCTCTCTTTCCTACATATTTGATGAGGAATATGAAAAACTTCAAAGCGAAATTGATGAGAATATGCACAGCTTTGATGTGCTTTTGTTTCTTAATGTTAAGCTTTTCTCGTTTATTGAGGAAAGAATTGACATCGACCTGCTTACACGTCTGTATTCTACGCAGCTTGTGACAAAGGGCGAAAAGCACCTGCTTGACAGCAAGCGCGTCTACTACAAGCTCCTGCGCAAAATCGTGTCCGACGGACAGAAAAGAGACGAGCTTACGCAAAGTATGAGTGTCAACGAGATAGTCAAGCTCTACGCAATGTGTGAACGTTCACTACTCTATGACTGGTGTCTGTGCAATGGCGATTATTCACTGAAAAACTATGCAAAAAGTGTTATGCCGATGCTTCTTACAGGAATAAAAATTTAAGTTTATTTTTTGTATTGTTTTTTGTTCTGTTTTTCGTACAGTTGTTTTTTTCGATTATAACTGAATTTAATCATTTCAAGCCCCAACGCAGTATAGACTATAGTCTATACTGCGTTCTGTATTGCATTCTTGTGGAAAGTGTGTTATTATATACGAGTATCAAAATTTTTACATAAAGAAAGGTAGATAAAAATGGATATTTTCGCATTTGTACTTTACTTTGTTGCAATGCTTGTCATTGGTGTGTATTTCTTCTTCAAATCCAAGTCAGTGACTGAAAAAGATTACTTCCTTGGCGGCAGAGCAATGGGCCCCTGGGTAACAGCAATGAGCGCCCAGGCATCTGATATGAGTGCATGGCTTCTTATGGGTCTCCCCGGAAGTATTCTTGCATTCGGTTTTGGTCAGGCATGGATTGGTATTGGTCTTGCAATCGGTACTGCGGCTAACTGGATTCTCGTTGCAAAAAGACTTCGTAAGTTTTCAAAGGCATCAGGGGATGCAATCACTCTTCCCCAGTATCTTTCAAACAGATTCCTGGCAAAGAGTCATACATTAAGTGTTATCTGCGCGGTAATATTCCTTGTATGCTTCACAATCTACGTTGCTTCCGCATTCGTAGCAGGTGCAGACGTATTTACAACACTTGTTCCCTCGCTTTCAACATCAACAGCTATGATTATCTTTGCGGCAATAGTGGTTATTTACACATTCCTCGGCGGATTTAACGCAGTTTGCTGGACAGACTTCTTCCAGGGTCTTCTTATGCTCGGTGCTGTTCTTATCGTTCCTATCGTTATAGGTTTTACAAGAACTCTTGACACAACTGCTCTTTCAACTATTTACATAGGTCCTAACGGAGAGGAATTCAAGTTCGTTACAAACTTTTTCAGCGCAAGCTGGCAGGATATTACATCAGGTCTTGCATGGGGTCTCGGCTACTTCGGTATGCCCCATATTATCGTAAGATTTATGGCTATTGAAAAGCCCTCTATGGTTAGAAAATCGGCGACTGTTGCTATCATCTGGGTTGTGCTTTCACTTGCAGCAGTTATCGTTATTGCATACCTCGGCAGAATGTTCATATATTCAAGCGGTGCTATGGCAGGTGTAGACCTTTCTGAAAAGCTTCTTTCAGAGGGCGCACAGTCACTCATCTTTGTAGAGCTTGCACGCGACGTATTCCCCAAGTTTATTGCAGGTCTTCTTCTTGCGGCAATCATTGCGGCATCCATGTCCACAGCTGACTCGCAGCTTCTCGTAGCGGCATCTTCATTCGCAAGTGACCTTTACAAGCCCATCATCAGAAAGCAGGCTTCCAATAATGAAATGATGTGGGTAAGCAGAATTATAGTTCTTGTTATTGCTGTAGTTGCTTACTTCATTGCAAGCAGCGAAGGCAAAGCCGCTCAAGCTATTATGAACCTTGTATCTAACGCATGGGGTATCTTCGGTGCGGCATTCGGTCCCGTAGTTCTCTTCTCACTCTTCTGGAAGAGATTTACTTACAAGGGTGCAGTTGCAGGTATTCTCGCAGGCGCAATCAGCGATATGGTTTGGTTGTGGCTCCCCGTTTATGGCGGAGAAACACTTGTTGCACTCACAGGTGTGTATGAGCTTCTCCCTGCTTTCATTATAGGCGGTGTGGTAGCATTTGTTGCTACACTTCTTGATAAAAAGCCTTCTGCAGAGGTTGAGGCGATTTTTGACAAAGCTACAGATAATTCAATCGACGACTAAACCAAAACAGGCTATGGATTTTCCATAGCCTGTTTTTCACTATATCTCTTTAAAGCCCTCGCCAAGTACTTCTCTCGCTTCGGTTACTATTATAAACGCATTCTTATCTATTTCTCTGACTTTATGAACGAGCCTGGGAAGCTGTTTCGGACTTACAACACAAAGAAGCATCATACTGTCATTTCCGCTGTAGATTCCTTTGCTGTAAATCCCGGTAATACCGCGTTCAAAATCTTTCATAATCATTTCGGAAATTTGTCCGTTGCGGGAAGACATAATATATATGGACTTCGCCGTGTCGCCCATTGCCGCAATGGCATCGGTGGCCTTTGACGCAATAAACATTGTGATGGCACTGTAAAATGTTATCATATAATCCCCAAAAACAATGCCCGCAAAAATTATAATTATGCTGTCTATTATAAGGATGAGATTTGCTACAGATATATGGGGGAGGAACTTTTTTAGTATCAGCGCAGCAAAATCACTGCCACCGGTAGATGCTTCTACCCTTACAACAAGTCCTACTCCTGTTCCTACAAGCACACCGCCAATTACGGTGGCGATAAACAGATCATCACCAAATGCCGGCAGATATTTTGTCACTTCAAGAAAAGCCGATAAAAAAACAATTCCTGCAATTGTTTTTAAAACAGAGCTTTTTCCAACATATTTATATCCCAGAATGAACAATAGCGCATTAAGGACAATGTTTGTAACAGACATCGGAACTTTCAGTTTATACAGAAGAACTGTTCCGATTGAGCTTATACCACCGGATGAAATCTTGCACGGCACCAAAAACATATTTAATGCTATTGCAATTATAACCGAACCAAGCGCAATAAGCAAATAGTCTTTAATAACGCGTTTTGTTTTCAATTAAGTATCATCCTTTCAAATCCTTATAAAGATAAAGTGAGCCGCATACAAGAGTAGTATGCCCTTTTTTTATGCACTTATCGTATGCGGAGTGTATATTTTCACAGCTTTGCGCATCAAAGCCGAAAGATGCAAACTTTTCACGAAGTGCTTCTGCTGTTGCGGCACGGGGATTATCTTTTACCTGTACGGTAAACACCTCCGCCCTTTCGCAAAAACCGTTCCGTTTAAGAAGTTCAAGAGAGCTGTCAATATCCTTGTCCGCCATTGCACCGTAAATAATCGAAAGAGGCTCGCCCGGGAAATATCTTTTAACTGCATTTATAAGCGCTGTTGTGCCGTTAAGGTTATGAGCTCCGTCAAACACCACGGTAGGATTGTCAGCGATTTTCTCAAATCTTCCGATATTCCTTGCACGTTTAAGACCACTGCGTATAAATTTCTCATCAATTCCAAGATGCTGTGCAACGGATATTGCAAGTGCCGCATTCTCCGTCTGATGAAGTCCTGCAAGATGAATTTCAAGGTCTTTTAATCCGCACACGTCAAAAACCTCGCACAAGCCATGGTGACGGTTGTTTTCAGGCTTCGATGCTATAGCAAAGCTACAGTTCCTTTCCTCGGAAGCAGATTTCAGCACTTCAATAACACTGTCCATCTGCACAGTAGTTATAACAGCACTTTTGTCCTTTATAATACCTGCCTTTTCAAAGGCAATTTTTTCAATTGTATTGCCAAGATATTCCGTGTGATCAACGTCAATTTTTGCAATAACACTGACAAGAGGGGCTTTGATAATATTGGTAGCATCAAGTCTGCCACCAAGTCCCGTTTCGAGAACGACGATGTCGCAGTCATTCTTTGCAAAATATATAAATGCTGCCGCAGTCCATATTTCAAACTGTGTAGGCATAGCACCTTTTTCTTTTTCCACTTCTTTTGCTGATTTTTCCACATCTGTCAGAATTTCATCAAGCTCATTTTGAGAAATATCCACACCGTCAATGCTTATACGTTCAGTCACGTCAATCATATTTGGCGAAATGAATTTACCTGTCTTAAGTCCGCTGTCGGTAAGTATGCACGAGAGAAATGCGCAGGTAGAGCCTTTCCCGTTAGTACCTGCTACGTGGATATACTTTAATTTATCCTGTGGATTACCGCACTTTTCGCAAAGAGCACCGATTGACCCAAGTCCAAGACGGCTCTTCGCCTGAAAGCTGTTAGCATATGTTTTAAAGTCACTCATTGTACATTTTCCTTTGCAATATAATCCTTGATTTTGAAAACAAACTTTTTAAGAATACACATTACGGCTATCTGCAGAGCAAGCGATATTAATGCCGGTATAAATCTTACTGCACAAGCCGCCTGAAAGCTTGCAAAATATCCTGCTTCCGTAAGAATCAGCGACATAACCGTCATACCTATTACAAACTGAAGCAAGGCGCACACTGCCGCTCTTATGTAGTAGATTTTATTGTTTTTAACCTTGTAAAAACACAATCCGTAAATCACACCGCACACGAGCTCTACCGCTGTTATCTGCGGAAGCGGTGGCCCCACCGGCATCAATACCGAGTTAAGAATATCCGCTATTGCCGCAACAGCACCGCCTGCAAGGGGGCCAAAAATTGTTCCGGTAATAAATACGGCAATAAATTTTGTGGGGATTTTTATCTGATTGCCTATTCTGAACGTGGCATAAACACCCAATATCACTGTAATTGCAGTAAATATGGCAAGCAAGCACAATTTTTTTGTTGAGATTTTCTTCATAAAAAACACGACCTTTCTGCAGGTCGCTGCAGAAAGGTCATTTGCATACCTATAGTGCAGCAACGGAATGCGAAACCACAACCGCAAAAACGAATTAAATTGCTTTGTGTTACGAACGAACTTCACCTCGAAGTATCCATATACATCTTCGGTTCAGCTCGTTCGTTCTGCATCAATTTTCTTCATTTTTTTCGTGGTAAAGACAACTTCCCGTCCTTTACCCACTTAACGCAGTGGTTCCTACTTTGCTGAATTTTATAATCAAATTTTTGTGGGAATAGGGAAAAACGTTCAGAACGGACAAACGGAACTGCGGCTTGCCGCAAGTTACCCGAAGGCATACAAAGGTACGTCGAGAGGTGACGTTTGTTCGTAATTCGTTAGCATCAAATCAGAAATCCGTATAACGGATTTCTACCAAAAACAATAATTTTGAAAAAACATGGTTTTTACTTTTTATTTAGTTGCCAACGAATGGTCTGGGCGTTTTTTACATTCCCAACTTTTCGAGTTTCCAGATTTTATCGTTATACTCGTCAATTGTCCTGTCGCTTGAGAAAAATCCGCTCTTCGCAACATTGATAACGGCTTTCTTCACCCAGTTTTTCTCGTCGCGGTACTCATTCTGTGCTTTATCGTGAATTTCACAATAAGCCTCAAAATCGCGGACAACCATATAGGTATCTGCCCTTCCGTGGTCACCGAAGATAAGTGTCTGATAAAGGTCGTTGTACTTCTTCGGCTCGTTGGGGCAAACTGTACCATCAATAAGCATATCTATAACTCTTCTCACCTGGGCATTTGAGGTGTAGATATTCTGACTTGAATTTTCGTTGAACTGAAGCTCACGGTTAACCTCGGGTGTTTTCATACCGAAGATGAAGATGTTATCGTCACCCACACACTCCCGCATTTCTACGTTTGCGCCGTCAAGAGTACCGATTGTAAGAGCACCGTTCGCCATAAACTTCATATTGCCTGTGCCGCTTGCTTCCTTACCCGCTGTGGAAATCTGCTCACTGATGTCAGCCGCAGGGATAATCTTCTGTGCAAGGCTTACTCCGTAGTTTTCAAGGAAAACAACTTTCATCTTTGCACTTACAACAGGGTCGTTATTCACAAGCTCTGCAACATCGCAAATAAGCTTGATGATAAGCTTTGCACGGGCATATCCGGGGGATGCTTTTGCACCGAAAATGAAGGTGTGGGGATATATGTCAAAGCTCGGGTCATTCTTAAGCCTGTCATACAGATAAAGAATATGAAGCACATTAAGAAGCTGGCGCTTATACTCGTGCAGGCGCTTTACCTGAACATCGAATATACTTTCAGGGTCAACTTCAATATTATTATGCTCCTTGATATAATCCGCAAGCTCTTTCTTCTTTTCAAGCTTAACAGCCTTGAACTTTTTGCAGAATTCTTCATCCTCTGCAAGGGGAAGAAGCTTTTCAAGTTCCTTTGCATCCTTAACCCACTTGTCCCCAATTTTTGATGAGATAAGCTCACTTAACTGTGGATTTGCAAGCCGGAGCCATCTGCGGTATGTTATACCGTTTGTTATTGAAACAAACTTGCCGGGTGTAAGATTATTGTAATCACGAAATACATCGTTACAGAGAATGTCAGTGTGAAGTCCTGAAACACCGTTCACCTTGTGACAGGTCGCAAGACACATATTCGCCATATTTATATAGTTATGGGCAATTATCGACATATAGTTAATCTTGCCCCAGTCGTCGCCGTATCTGCCGTGAAGGTCAGCTACAAGACGGTTATTCATTTCCTCAACAATCATATAAATTCTGGGAAGAAGTCTCTGGAACATATCCATAGGCCACTTCTCAAGAGCCTCGGCAAGTATTGTATGGTTTGTATATGCAAATACTCTGCACACAATATCCCATGCCTGATCCCATCCCATTCCCTCTTCGTCCATAAGGACACGCATAAGCTCGGGAATTGCGATTGCGGGATGGGTATCATTAATATGAATAGCTATATACTCGGGAAGCTTGTCAAGATCCATACCTTTGTGGTGGCGCTTGAATCTTGAAATTATCCACTGAATTGTACAGGATACAAAGAAATACTGCTGACGCAGACGAAGAGCCTTACCCTC
>CAYLPQ010000086.1:0-7155 GCA_964385605.1 uncultured Oscillospiraceae bacterium
AATCTATTGAAGGTTATCAAATAACAAAAGAGCAAAAGCTACGTATGAATACTGTACGTTCTCACCTAACCTACATAGAAAACTCTATCAAGTACATTGATGATACCATTGACAGTATGGTTACACCTTATGAACCTCTCATTACACTAATGTGTACTATTCCGGGTATCGACCGAAACAGTGCGATTACTGTAATTTCCGAGATTGGTAACGATGTATCTCTTTTTGGCTCTTCAAAACGTCTTTGTTCTTGGGCTGGACTTACACCGGGCAGTAATGAGTCTGCCGGTAAAAAGAAGTCTGTACGCATAAGCCGTGCAGGAGTTTATTTAAAACCTGCATTAGTTGAAATTGCACACTGTGCAGTAAAATCAACAAAAAGTCCTTATTACAAGAACAAATACGAAAAACTTGTTAAACGTCGTGGTAAAAAGCGAGCTATCATTGCTATTGCGAGAATGATTCTTACAGCTATTTACAATATGCTTTCAACAGGTGAAGTTTGGAATCCCTGCGACCTTTTCAAAATTGATATGCCTGATGAACTCAAAGCAAAACAAGAAGAAAAGGCTGTTAAACAAGCTGTTAAATTCCTCGAAAAACGAGGTTATTTAGTCAGTTAGCTGTAACTTTATTTCAGCCTTGCAAAAACTCTGTGTTGCAAGGTTTATTTGTTATGGAAATTTTTCTTCATTTATTGTTTTTAATTCTTTCACGTTAATTACCTCCTTGATTTTCTCTTGATTATATGATAAAATAGCAAATAGTTAATTTCAATGTATTTTTTTATACTTATTGTGCATTTTTGTAAACAAAGGTGATTTTATGAAATTAAATTATACAAAATACCGTCTGACTAATTTCATCAGTATAAATAAGATTGTTACTATTCACTATTATGAGTTTTCAAAGGACTTTACCTTTGAGGGGGAAAGCCATAATTTCTGGGAAATGGTATATGTGGACAAGGGGCAGGTAAATATCAGTGCCGGTTCAAAAGAGTTTACTTTGAAGCAGGGACAGGTAGCATTTCACAAACCTAATGAATTTCACACAATATGCGCTGACGGCATCAATGCCGCAGATGTATTTGTAATTGCGTTTGTATGTTCATCTGCGGCAATGGAATTTTTCAAAAGCAATATTACTCCCCTTTCACAAAGACTTAAAAAGCAAATGTTCTCCATTATAGACGAATGTCTGTCTACCTTCGAAGTAATGCCGATTACCGGTGTCGAGCTTGTTATGAAGGATAACGCGCCTCTGGGAAGTCAGCAGATGATACGAATACACCTGGAGGAATTTCTTATACTGCTGATGCGCGAGGCAACTGCCAGAGAAAACCCGGGATTTTTCCCTACTAAAGAAAGTATGGAAAATCATATTGTATCACAGATGATAAGCACTATCGAAGAAAAGATTTATTCCCGCATATCAGTTTACGAGCTTTGTCAGGAAATGAATTATTCAAGGGCATATCTTGCAAAAATTTTCAAAGCATCTACAGGATTATCTATCGGAGAATATATTACAAAGCTTAAAATTAAAGAAGCAAAAAAGCTTATTCGCAATGACAGTTATACTTTTTCACAGATTTCCGATATGCTTTGCTTTGATAACCAGCACTATTTTTCAAGAGTATTTAAAAAAGTTACTAATTTCACTCCATCACAGTACAAAAACTCTGTAATAAAATAGTAGGATGTGCCTGCCCTATGTCGTGCACACACAATGAAACATAATTTCACGCGTTTTCATTTTGCATAAATTTCTATACGGTAAAAAATATGATATTTCATTACTTTTGTCATTTTTTATTGATTTTCCAAAGATATTGTATTAAAATGTAATTATCTGCGGAAATGAGGAAGGTGGCTTATTATGAAAAACTACAAATCTATTCTTGCTGTTTTTATATGCAGCCTTTTAATATTGACGGGATGTTCATCCAGTAAAACAGCCCGCGAAGTACCTAAAGTTGCTGAGGCTTCGACAGATAATGCTTCTGAAAAGGAGTTTACACTTGCTCCTGCCCATACCGGGAGTTCTGACCCTGCAAATTGGGATATACAGTGGGAAATTCTTCAGAATGGTGAGTCTGTAAGCGAATATAAGCGCGATGAAGACATAAATTTCAAAAAACCGGAAGATTATTTTTTATTGGAAGGTGTTCCTACTTTCCGCGGAAATAATTACAGAAGTGATGCATCCTACGGGACAGCAGATATATTCAATGAGTCACTTGAAGTTTTGTGGACAAATACCATCGGAAGTCTTGGCAAATGGTCAGGGTGCGGTTGGTCAGGTCAGCCTCTGATTGTGCGCTGGGAAGAATCCACAAAAGAAATAATGAATATTTACCCCGACAAAAAGCAAAAAATAGGGCTCACTGAAGTTATATATGCAACAATGGATGGCAACATATATTTCTACGACATTGATGATGGTAAGCCTACCCGTGACAAGCTGAATGTCGGCATGACATTTAAAGGAACCGGGACACTTGACCCCAGGGGTTATCCTATAATGTATATAGGCTCCGGTATCGAAACAGAGAGTAAATCACAGAGGATGTTTGCAATAAATCTCATTGATACAACTGTCATTTATGAGCAAAGCGGAAGTGACCCGGACTGTTACAGAAGCTGGCCTGCATTTGATTCATCCCCTATTATCCATGCTGAAACAGATACACTTATATGGCCGGGTGAAAACGGTGTACTCTACACAATAAAGCTCAACACCGAATACAAGCCTGAAGAAAAAGCTATAACCATTAATCCCGAAAATGTTGCCAAGGTGCGCTATAAAATAAACCATCCGTCCAAAAGAGGCAGATGGGTTGGATTTGAGTCCAGTTGTGCAATTGTAGAGAATTATCTGTATGTTTCTGACAACATCGGTATGTTTTACTGTGTGGATCTGAACACTATGGAGCTTGTATGGGCGCAGGACGTACTTGATGATTCAAATTCGACCCCTGTATTCCAGTGGGATACGGAAGGCAAGGGATATGTATATACTGCGCCATCCCTCCGCTGGACAGCACAGGAGGGAAAGGGCAGCACAACTATATTCAAGCTTGATGCACAGACCGGTGATGTGATCTGGAGTGTTCCATACGACTGTATACGACACGATGACACATCAGGCGGAGTACAGTCAACACCTGTTATAGGAAGAAACGACTCTGACCTTGAAGGACTGGTAATATATAATGTAGCTTTTTCTCCGTCGGGCTATACAGGAAAGCTTGTTGCACTGGACAGTAAAACCGGTGAAACCGTTTGGGAACATCATATGGTTAACTATACTTGGAGTTCTCCCGTTGCCGTATATAATCCCGACGGTAAGGGATATATTTTAATATGCGACTCTATAGGCAATGTCAAATTGATTAACGGCTCTGACGGTGAGCTGTTAAGCTCTGTTAATATCGGTTCAAATGTAGAAGCATCACCTGCCGTATTTGAAAACACACTTGTAGTCGGAACCAGAGGGTGCAGGATATGCGGAATTAAAATCAAATAAATCCTATATATCAAAAACGGAATGTTGCTATTCAGCGACGTTCCGTTTTTAGTATTACTGCTTTTTCAGTATTTTTGAATATACCATACTATCCTGCACCCAGGTATAAAGATATAACACATCTTCGGTACTGTTTACAAAACGCATATCCTTTTCCCCATACACTACCGTTGCATCCGTTTTGGGTGCATATGCAACACTTTCGCTATGAGTGTGACGTTCTGTTATCTTGAGTCCTGCATTCACCGCGGACATATATACGGTGCTGCTTACCTGACACACCCCGCCTCCTGTACCGTAGCTTTTTTCACCGTGAAAAATTATTGGGGCATCCTTATAGCCTCTGCTTTTGCTTCTCTTTCCCACGACGTTATTAAAGCTGAATTCTGCACCCGGTAAAAGCTCTGTTCCGCTGATACTTTCACAGGCAAGCATAATATTATTCACTCTGTTTATACCTGTGTCAAGTATAGATGTAACTGCTTCCCCAAGAGTTATTTCAACTTGCTCGGATACGGTAACATTACGGGATTCCCTGACATTTTCTTCTATATTTTGTATTTCTCTGTTTTGGGCTAATTCTTTATTTTCTTCACAAGCTGATAGAAAAGCTGTCAGCACAACTAAAATTAAAATTATTTTCATAAACAAAAAACCTCTTTCTCTGTTTATTATAATCAGAAAAAGAGGTTTAATGTCTGTGAATTTTTGTTTATTCTGCAGGATTTTCGGTATTCTGCATACCTTTGCCCTGCCTGAGTTCTTCAAAAATCAGTTGATGCTTCTCAAGATAATCTTTTGACAGGACAAAACTATCCTCATTAACAATTATCTCGTTTTCATAAATCGGATAAGGAATAACCACATCGCCAAAATCGTAGCCGATGTCCTCGTAGGCGACTTCACTCTTACAATTTTTGCATATTATTCCTGTATTATCCGCATTATTTTTAAATTTTGCGTGTTTTCCGTACTGCACATAACAGCCCTTGCAATCGTCAAACGCAAGCCGATAACTACCGTCTGTAAACTTTACCGCTATAACATTGGTGTCAAGCTGTTTTATTGGAATAAAGCTTGCTTTTTCATCAGAAATACTGCTTTTTTCAACAGTCACACCTGTAATACTCATACTGATGTTCTTTTCAATCATAATTGCAGACATAACTACAATTATAAGAACGATTAAACCTACAAGCACCTTTCTGCGACGATTCCTGTTCTGCTCTTTTAATTTTTCTCTGACATTATCCATCAAAGCACCACCCTGTATAAAGTATATACCGTTTAGCCGAAATATTTCACTGCAGATGTAAACATACCCATTTCGTAGTTACCTACAACATTCTTATAAAGATTTTCGCCGACACGTTCACTGTGTCCCATCTTACCGAGAACACGTCCATCGGGAGAACAGATACCCTCTACTGCGCAGATTGAACCGTTGGGATTGTACTGAATGTCATACGTGGGGTTACCTGCAAGGTCAACATACTGTGTGATTATCTGACCGTTTGCCGCAAGTTCTTCAATAAGCTTCTCATCAGCAAGGAAGCGACCCTCACCGTGTGAAATCGGCACAGAATAGATGTCACCTACATTTGTTTCCATAAGCCAGGGAGACTTGTTAGACGCAATTCTTGTATTTACAATCTTTGACTGATGACGTGAAATCGTATTGAATGTAAGTGTGGGGCTGTTTTCGTCAGCTTCACGGATTTCGCCGTAAGGTACGAGACCAAGCTTGATAAGCGCCTGGAAGCCGTTACATATACCTGCCATAAGACCATCGCGGTTCTTAAGAAGATTCATTACGGCCTCGCTGATTTCCTTATTTCTGAAGAAAGCTGTAATAAGCTTACCGCTACCGTCAGGCTCGTCACCGCCGGAGAAACCGCCGGGAATAAATACCATCTGTGACTCATTAACCTTCTTTGCAAATTCTGATACAGATTCTGCTACATTTGCCGCTGTAAGGTTATTAAGAACGAAGATTTCAGCCTTTGCGCCGGCTCTCTCAAATGCTTTAGCGCTGTCGTATTCACAGTTTGTACCCGGGAATACAGGGATAAGCACCTTGGGAGTCGCAATCTTAAGGTTTGAAACCTCTGCCTTTGCACCGCTGTAGCTGAACACTGGTGCAGTCTTTTCATGAGTTTTGATGTTACAGCGGTAAACTGATTCAAGCTTATTTTCATAAATATCGCAAAGCTCTGAAAGTACAAGAGCTTCACCACCAAGGGCGATTTCGCCCTTTTCTGTAGTTGCACCAAGAAGTACTGCATCTGAAATTGCCTCTGTAGCTTCAAGGATGAATGAGCCGTAAGAATAGCCGAAAATTTCCTCTACACTTATGCCGTCTGCGAAGCTGAAGCCGATGCCGTTACCCATAGCCATTTTAAGAATTGCTTCCGCAATACCGCCGTATGTGGGTGTGTAAGCACTTACAACCTTACCCTCACGCACAAGTGTGCTTACGCGGTCAAAAATCTTCTTAAGCGAAGAAGCCACGGGAAGATTATTTTCGTCATATTCGGGCTTAAGGATGTAAACATTTCTGCCTGCTCCCTTAAATTCAGGAGAAATGATATTCTTAACATCATCTGTTGTTACTGCAAAGGAAACAAGTGTAGGCGGAACGTCAATATTTTCGAAGCTGCCACTCATTGAGTCCTTACCGCCGATAGACGCAATCTCAAAATCTTTCTGCGCTTTATACGCACCGAGAAGCGCCGCCATAGGCTTGCCCCAACGTGCAGGGTCAGCCTTGGGTTTTTCAAAATATTCCTGGAACGTAAGATATACTTCCTCAAATGAGCCACCGTGTGCAATAAGCTTACATACTGATTCTACAACTGCAAGATATGCACCGTGATAGGGACTCTTCTCGGTAATAAAAGGATTGTATCCCCATGACATAATGCTACACGTATTCGAATTTGTGTCAGGCATTGAAATCTTATTTACCATAGCCTGAACGGGAGTTCTCTGGAACTTTCCGCCAAATGGCATAAGCACACTGCCTGCACCGATTGTAGAGTCGAATCTTTCGGAAAGACCACGTTTAGAACATACGTTAAGGTCACCTGCAAGAGCTTTGTAGTTTTCACTGAATCCACCCTTAACTTCCTTTTTATAGCATTCTGCTTTAGCAGGTGCAATGCTAATATGCTTTTCAGCACCGTTTGAGTTAAGGAATTCACGTGAAATGTTTACGATATTCTTACCGTTCCAGTTCATTATAAGGTAGGGATGCTCTTTAACTGTAGCAACGATTGTAGCTTCAAGATTTTCTTTCTTTGCAAGCTCACAGAACTTCTCTGCATCCTTTGCTTCTACAACAACAGCCATTCTTTCTTGTGATTCACTGATTGCAAGTTCTGTACCGTCAAGCCCCTCATACTTCTTGGGAACTGCATTAAGGTCAATTTCAAGACCGTCTGCAAGCTCACCGATAGCAACAGACACACCGCCTGCACCAAAGTCATTACAACGTTTGATAAGACGTGAAACTTCTCCATTTCTGAAAAGGCGCTGAAGCTTTCTTTCCTCGGGGGCATTACCCTTCTGAACCTCTGCACCACAGCTTTCAAGAGATGAAAGATTGTGTGATTTTGAAGAACC
>CAYLPQ010000087.1:0-6819 GCA_964385605.1 uncultured Oscillospiraceae bacterium
CTTAACAGCTGCCACGCAATTTCATTTTATTAACCCCAACTATTGACAAAGAACCCAAATTCAAATACAGCTTCATACAAAAACCTCAACACCGACTACGATGTTGAGGTTTTTATTATTTTAGGCTGTTTATTAACTTTTGGAATTCTGTATCAACACTACTAATCAGATTATTATATTCTACACACTTATTCTGAAAATCATCAGGATTATTAATCATATGCAGAATGGGCGCTTCTGATACAAACCCCTTTGCGTCCCTTACCTGCTGATATGCCCCTGTATTATAACAGTAAATTTCATATTCGCCTGTCTGCGAAAAAGGGTTAAGTTCATCCGAGCTGATAATATATCGCGTATCTCCCGGAGTAGCATTGCCGTAAAAATACTCAACATTGTAAGCAACCCACATTGAGCCATCTTCAGTATACTGACGAATCGCCTTATCAATATCACCCAAAATGGAATCTGAATATTCTTTCTCCAAACGTTGAGTTATATAAAACGACTCATATCTCGCTTCTGCAAAAGCCTTTTCAAAATCCAGATTTCTATATTGTTTCTTTATACTTTCCGCGTTTTTCAACGTTGACAAAACCTTTGAACGGGCATTGCTTATGCTCTTTATTTTTGTAGAATCCTCATATATACATTTGTATATTCTTTCCGCATGGTAAACATACTCAGCAGCAGCTTTTACTCCGGAAATATTATTTACCTTCTCTGCCACGGCGGCTTTCCATACCGGCAAGAAATCACTTTCTTTATACTTTTTCCACTTTTTACATTTTGATGCCTTATATACAACCTTATCCGATTTCAGATAATCATCCATCCACTTGATAAGCTCTTTTTTGTTTGGCACATCAGTTTTCTTTTTCTCTGCAGCTTTCTTTGCCTCTGCGGCTTCCTTTTCTTCAGCGGCTTTCTCTGCCTCCGCGGCTTTCTTTTCTTCAGCCGTCTTCTTTTTCTCTACAGCTTCCTTTTCTTCAGCGGCTTTCTTTGCCTCTGCGGCTTTCTTTTCTTCAGCGGCTTTCTTTGCCTCTGCGGCTTCCTTTTCTTCAGCCGCCTTCTTTTCCACTTCTTTTTTTACATCTTCGTTTATGACAGTACTTACAGTTTGGCTTTTATCCGCAGGTTCTGCATCCGGTGTCATCATAATACCTACAAAAAATAGTACAACACTCAAAAAAACAAGAATACTTTTTCTGAATTTAAATTTAGGTATTTTGCTGGTTAATGGCGGAAAAATCAAAGCACCTGCAATCAGGAGAGGAATAGCCGCTTTTGATTTTACATAAATCAATGCCGAGAGCATAAAAAACAAGCATACCAACCACTGCAACACTTTTAAAACTATACCAATGAATTTTTTCATTCTATCATTCCTTCGTTATCTGCTACAATAACCTGTACACCTGCTTCTTCAAGCTTTTTGTGCCATTCAGGTTCAAGGGGATATTCTGCTACAAAACAGTCAAGCTCTTCAAATGATGCAAGCTTTGCAAAGCCTATTCTGCCTATCTTTGTATGCTCGCAAACGTAAATTTTACGGCAGGAGTTTTGCATCATACATTTTTTCATAGCACATTCCTGCTCATTACTGTCAAGAACACCAAGGTCTGCAGTAACCCCACGGCTTGAAAAGAACATTTTATCTGCAACGTACTTTTCACGAACACTGTTTTCTGCCAATGCGCCTACAAAAGAATTATTTTCGCCAACCATTCCGCCTGTACCGATAACCTTTATATCAGGATTTGATGCAAGCTCCTCAATTGACTGAAGAGAGTTTGTTATAACGGTGATGTTTTTCATCTTCTTAAGTTCGCGTGCGATAAAATATGTAGTTGTGGAAGCATCAAGGAAGATTGTATCGCCGGGGAAAATTAATTCTGCCGCCGCTCTTGCAACCTTTTCCTTGCCTTCTACATTAAGTTTTCTTCTTTTTTCTATTGAAGGCTCGTGCTTATTCTCGTCAAGGGGTACTGCACCGCCGTGTGTTCTGATAAGCTTTTCCTGCTTTTCAAGCTTTTCAAGGTCACGGCGAACCGTTTCCTCTGCAACTGAAAATTCTGCACTTAATTTACTTACCGAAACAGCACCGTTTTCTTTTAACAGCTCAATTATGCGTTGCTGTCGTTCTATAGCAAACATTTCATTTTCCTCCTGTATTGTTTTTTCTATGGAGTTCTAATAAAAGGGCTGTCGGTGAATTGTATCGACAGCCTTTTTATTTATTAATTTACGTCACATTCAGACGTCTGCACAAGCTCCGTGTGCGATATAGGTACAGACACCGCCTGCTACTTATTTCTTTACGATTTTAACGATGTCACCGTTACGGAGACCGCAACTGTTAGCATCGTCTGTATCGATGTGCATTTCAACGTTAAAGTCATCACGCACTCTTATCTGTACATCATAGAATTTCGTTGTTTTTTCTTTACCCTGACAGATAACGTCAACATAATCGCCGTCTTTTATCTCGTGCTGCTGGGCATACTCGGGAGTAAGGTGGATGTGACGGTTAGCAATAATAACACCCTCTTTGAGGTAAACAGTACCCTTGGGGCCTACTATTACAATTCGTTCACTACCCTCAATTTCTCCGGAAGGACGTACCGGAGGGCTTACCTTAAGAACAAACGTATCTGTTCTTGAAATCTCAACCTGTGTATTTTTACGCACGGGACCGAGAACTCTTACCTTTTCAATAGCTTTAAGAGAAGGACCTACAAGTGTTACAAGCTCTTCTGAAGCAAATTCCCTGCCCATAAGAGTCTTTTTCTTTGTAAGCTCATATCCCTTACCAAAAAGAATATCAAGATGCTCCCGGGAAAGATGGATGTGACGCTGTGATACACCAATCTTTACATCGCCGGTATTTTTATATTCATCAGCTGTTTTCTTAACGATGCTTTCAATTTCTTTAATATCCATGCCTTACACCTCCAGATCAAAGAACTTCATAAGCTCTGCATGGGGACGTGCAATAACTTCGCATCCGAATACTTCGCCAATCTTTGATGCCGCACTGCAGCCTGCTTCGTTAGCAGCCTTTACTGCAGATACACCGCCTGTTACGATGAACGTAACAAGACGTCCGCCAAGACGTTTTTCTGTATGTATTACACGCACATTAGCGGCTTTAAGCATTTCATCAAGACCGCTGATTGCCGCAACAAGACCCTGAATTTCGATAATGCCAATTGCACCATACTCTGCATCGGGATTTGCTTTGGGAGCAGTCTTCTTAAGTTTTTTATTGAACTTATCGCGGTTAATATCCATAATATATGCGATAGGCTCTGTTCTGTCATCGGGATGAGCTATAACGTGCGAAACGATAAACTTACCCTCTTTTTTTGCATATTCTTCGCCTGCTTTGACAGCTGCCTCAACAGCACTTGTAGCTCCCTCAATCTTAACTTCCATTACAAGGGGCGCCGGAACGTCTGTTCTTATAGGACGATTTCTGTCAAATGCAATTACTTCAACATCCGCAGCCTTCGCGCACACATCTGCCACACAAAGTGCTGTTGTAAAGCTATATACTTCTAATAAACCAAGAGCTTTCATAAGTTCTTTCCCTTCTCATTTATAGGCTAATTATACAATGTGGAGACCATCAACCATTACGCATCTACGTTGACGTGTGAATGAATGAGCCGCTGTAAGCCCCTCACCTGTAGGTCCTGCAATTGTAAATGTTGTATAACCCTCGCCGCCTGCGCCGATACCTGCATAAGAGGGAGCATTTTTAACGAAAATAGTTGTTTCAACTTCACGTGCAAAACGTGTAAGATTGTCAACATTCTTTGAGTGGATATGAGCACTGTGACGACGACCAGCTTCAGCCTTCACACCGTACTCAATAGCCTGGTCAATATCGTTAACTCTTACGATGGGAAGTATGGGCATCATAAGCTCTGTCTGTACAAAGGGATGATTGAAGTCTGTTTCACAGATAATGAGCCTGGGATCTGCATTGATACCAAGTTCCTTAAGGAACTTGCCTGCATCCTTACCAACCCACTTCTTATTGATAACCTTCTTGCCGTCCTTTTCAACAAGAGCGATATTTATAAGCTTATCGACGTCCGCACCCTTAAGAAGGTACGCACCGTTTTCAAGCATACTTGCGATAAGTTCGTCTGCAACAGAAGAAACTACGAAGCATTCTTTCTCTGCAATACAGGGAAGATTATTGTCAAAGCTTGCGCCTGCAACAATGTCTGCACCTGCTTTTTTAATATCTGCTGTTTCATCAACAATAACAGGAGGATTACCCTCACCTGCACCGATAGCCTTTTTACCGGAGGAAAGAAGCATCTTTACAACACCGGGACCACCTGTAGCAACAAGCATCTTAACCTTTTTGGACTTAACCATTTCGTCAGATGTCTTCATTGTGGGCTCCTTAACGGAAACAACAAGGTTCTCGGGACCGCCTGCTTCAAGAATTGCGCGGTTAACCATATCAACTGCCGCATTTGAAGTGCGCTTTGCACCGGGATGGGGGTTGAATACAACTGCGTTACCGCCTGCAATCATACCCATTGAGTTACAGATAACTGTTTCACTGGGATTTGTAGAAGGAGTAATACTTCCGATAATACCGAAAGGTGCCATTTCTATAAGAGTAAGACCTCTGTCACCTGTCCATACCTTGGGGTCAAGGTCTTCAGTACCGGGAGTCTTTTCTGCAACAAGCTGATGCTTGATAATCTTGTCGCTTACTCTACCCATACCTGTCTCTTCAACACCCAGCTCTGCAAACATCTGTGCATTTTCAAGAGTATACTGACGGATTTTTGCAATCATCTTTTCGCGCTGTGCAACAGTATAGCTTCTGAACTCTTTATAAGCCTTTTCTACAGCTTCAAGAGCCTCTGTCATATCATCAAACACACCAAGCTGCTTCTTTTGGGGTTTCTTATTGCCGATGCCCATTTCGCTGAGAACATTTTCAACTATCTGACTAATGCTTTTTTCGTCTACCATTTTTCATACCTCCACTTATTCGAACGGGACTCTGTCCTAATTTTAATCAAGGGGATTGTTAAGGCTGCTCCCTTAACCTCTTTTACAGAATATTTTTCCACAAATCCTTTGAAGGTCTGGGAATTATTACACTGTCAAGATACATACCTGTATCTTCACATTCTTTCTTTGCTTTTTCAATTGCCGAAGTAACTGCGGAAATACTTCCCGTTACAAGAACATAACTCTTACCGCACATACCCCTGGCAAGTCTTACTTCAATAAGCTGCACCATAGAAGTCTTTACGGTATTATCTGCCGCAACAACTGCCGCCGCTGCACTGTAGGTCTCAAACACACCGAGTGCCTCAACCTCACTCACCTCGGTTGCGCCGCATATTGCCGGAAGCAGATCCTTGTGAGGATTACCCAGAACAAAGCTGTCAATAAGCCTTGCCGGGTGCTTTGTCTTACAGTTGTCAACTGCCGCTCTTACAGAGCTTAAGTCACCTGCAAAGATTACCATATATTTACCGGGGCAGACAGTGCTTGCCTCGATAATTTCAACATTTGCTGTTTTTACAACAGTATCTGCAGCCTGCATACCCGATGAAACTGTCGTATACTCTACCATACCAATTGCTTTATTCATTCAAGTATCATTTCCTTTCTGCAGATTGCAAGATTATAGTGGTATCGCTGATTTTAAGAACTTTCGCATCCACGGGAGAATGAATCGGAAGGCCGAGAGAATTTTCCGGTGCTTCTGCAATCAAGTCTCCTCGCTTTATCTCCTGTCCCTCTTTTATACAGGGAACGGAGGGTGCGCCGATATTCTGTGAAAGCGATACATAAAGGCGCTTTACTTTAACTTCATCCTCTACAAGAGGACACGCGTTATTATATTTCTCAAGGTCAAGCTTCTGCCTGAGCCTTGCTGTAGTCAATTTTCTCATATTGCGCTCCACAGCGGGAGTCGCTTCTTTCTTTTCAAGACGTTTAAGACCTTTTTTAGCCATTGTGGCCTTTGCAAAGCCGATAAGTGTTCTGGGATTAAGTTCCTGCTTGCAGGCCACCATTTCGCAAATACCGCACTGCGAACAGTACTGGGTATTAAGAAAAGCCTCTGTATCGGTTGCATCGTCACTTTTTACACCGCGCATAAATCTGTGCGGTTCAATAGGATAGCCGAGAAGATTTCTCGGACACATATCAGTACACATTCTGCACTGACAGCATGCCGACATCGTTCTGCGCTTAAGCACCTGAACGTTCTGTCTGCGTTTCATAATTACCGGGTTATCCCCCGGAAGAACAAGAATACCGTTAGTTGTTTTCTTTACGGTATCGTCACCTTTTGCAAGGTTGCCGGTCATAGGACCGCCGTTAAGGATGTAAGTATCATCCTCTGTAGGACCTCCTGCAAGGTCTACCAGATACTGTACCGGTGTCCCGATGGGAACGCAGTACGTCTGCGGATTTTTAACGGCACCGCCTACCGTTACGTATTTGTGAGTTACCTTCTCTCCATTGAGTGCGTGGTATATATTTAGTACCGTTTCCACGTTATAAACTATAACACCCACATCGATGGGAAGTCCCCCCGCGGGGACTACTCTGCCTACTGCATCATAAATGAGTATAATTTCGTCACCTGCGGGGTATACTTCATACAGATAATCAACTTTACCGTTTTTAAATGCGGCTATATCGCGCTCAACTGCTTCCGCAGTTGTCTTATAGCCCTTTTTAAGTGCAACGTGAAATTCCTTTGCACCTAAAGTTTCACGGATCAGCTCAAGAGTTGATATAATCTCAAACGAATAACGTTTA
>CAYLPQ010000088.1:0-6785 GCA_964385605.1 uncultured Oscillospiraceae bacterium
CAACAAAAATCATTGTCCCCTCAGACCTTCAGGGCCTTGCAGGACTCGCAACATCTTTTAAAGAGATAATTAAAGACTAAGAAATTATTATATCGTAGGGCAGGGGCTTGCTCCTGCCGTTTCTTTATAAAAAAGAAAATCGCCGCAGCGATTTTCAACAATAATTTGTGCAACGCACAACATCATTTATGCGTAGCATAACATCATTTGCTATGCAACATCATTTAACGAAGTTAACATCATTTAAAAAGAGCGGAGTTTCCGCTCTTTTTAATCTTCAGGACACAGAACCGTCCGAACCCACTGTCTTTCCTATCACTTTTAATGAATAGTCATTTTCCCCTAGTTCCATTTGTTTAACCTTAATTTTATTTTTGTTACACGCTTCCAATATTTCTTTTTGTATTTCAGGTTCGTTCTTGTGAAAATTTACCCCTAAATATATATTTATAATTTTAACTGACATATACCATTTCCCATCTTGAAATATAAGACCTTTTTCATCACTTTTATCAAAAACTACACGATATTCATTCTCATAAAGCCATTTTGCATCTTTTATAAATGCAATCTTTTTATCATTAGATAGATTTGAATATGATTTTCTTAAGTTTTTCTTTATGTTCTTTTTAGAATCTTTGATTATTTGTTCAATATTACTATCACTGAAAACACGCTGTCTCGAATAACACATCGAATATGCCAAATGAGCAGGAACCTTAACCGTTAAACATACACCTTTATGTGATTCAGTATAGTGAGACCACATTAGTTTTTTTCGTGGACTATTTGTGAGAGATAGTATATGTAGCCCTTTGATATGATTAATTTGTTTTGTCTCCCGTTCAGTTATTGTTAATTCAAAAGGATCATTGAATGTCGTTCCATCACTAAGATACAATCTGTTATTTTCAATAATATCAACTACATATTTTAGAGGAACATATTTATACAGTCTTGTCCATTGTACTGCCATTTGTTACACCTCGTTTAAGCAAACTAAATTTATAAATGAATAACAACTGTAATATATCGTGCTATTCAAGACTTATCCACATTGCAGGGCGGATAGCATCAGGAAAATAATTGTTTTCTGATAACCATCCGTTATAAGTTATTTTTCCATAACTATCTACTCTTGCAGGAAATAGATAGTCGTTACCATGAGGAAGTAACCTCCAAGGGCAATGACCATTTAAAGCTACATATACACCACGAGAAACCACATATTTTGTGGGCTTACACTTTCTTTCAGAATCATAATCAAAATATTTTTCAGCTTCATTTATGCTAAGAAGAAAAATTCTATCATATATTATGCTATCGTGAAATATCTCGTACTCAGGTTCTCTGCACATTTTCACTGTTGATGTATGTATCAAGAATTTTTCTTCGGTTGAGAAAGCTAAATTTATAAATTCATTGTTAAGCCAATTTCGAAGCGAGCAATTTTCATAAGTGCTAAAATCTCCATATTTTTTTGCATCAAGTGCGTATTTACTGATTAAAAGAGCTTTTCCTTCTTTTATTTCAAGAACAATCCATTCGATAGCTTCTTTTATACCTTCAGAATCTCCTTGTACATATGTACCTAGTGTTACTATATCTCCTTTTTGGATATTTGTAATTTGGGTTAATATTTTGGTATACTTATCTAATATTTCTTGATTATATTCATGTTCAAGTTTTGAGAAGAAACCCTCTCTTTCATTCTGTAAATCGTTAAACATCAGAAGTTCTTTTTCCTTTGCCTTTATTGCATGTTCTAAATCGGTGCCATATTTAATTTCATAAGAACTCTTTTTTTCCTTCAATTTTGAAAGTTCGTAGGTTATACCCAACAATTTATTTTCAAGTTCTTTTCGGCGTTTAAATGCAAAAACACTTATGTTGTTCTTTTCTTGCTCTAAAAGTAAGAATTCATTCTCTTTTGTAGATATAACATTCATAAGTTCTTCATATTTTTTAATGTTTTCGATATCTTTGAGAATCAAATTTTTTTGTTCTGAATCAATGTTTTTAAGTTTGGAAATAAATTTTGTAATTCTGTTATCGTCTATAGGCGTGAACGCTTTAAAAGCTAAATGCTTATCTTGTGCATACTTCTGCGCATAACTTCCCGTTTCGGCCATGATTGTAATATCATGTGGGAAAGCACAAGAACCTATATTGGTTACACTTTTGGGAATTGTAATGGTAGAAAGTGCATAACAGTCAGAGAAAGCAAAGTCACCAATCCTTGTTACACTTTTGGGTATAATAACAGAAGAAAGGTTTTCACATCCATCAAAAGTATTGTCTCTTATTTCGGTCATATTATTCGATAATACAATTTCCGTAAGTGATAAACAAAACTGAAAGGCACACATATCCATTTCTGTTATACTATCAGGAATAGTAACGGAGACAAGAGATTTGCAATTGGAAAATGCACGATATCCAATAGTTGTTACGCTTCCGTCTGTCGGTATCTTTCCATTATCACAATAAAGAATAAGTCTTTTGTTTTCAGTATCAATTAAGCATCCATCTTTGAAACAGTAACGACTATTTATATCAAAGATTATATTTGATATTGAAGTGCAACCATAGAAAGCAGAGTCCTCAATCTCTGTTATACTACTTGGAATAGTTATAGAGCTAATGCTGTTACAACATGAAAAAGCTCCAGATGCAATACAGGTAACACTTCCGTCTGTTGGAATAACTCCGCCATTACAAAATAAAATAAGTGATTTTAATTTTGTGTCAATCAAACATCCGTCTGCAAAATGGAAGTTGGGATTATTTTGAACATGTATGTTTTTAAGATTGTAACACTTTTCTATTGCTCCGATTTCTATCCTGGTTATGCTTTTTGGTATTGTAATTGAAGTAAGAGATTCACATTCTGCAAATGACATAGTATCAATAGTTGTAACCCCGTCAGGGATAATAACTGCTTTTAAAAAATCAAGTTGGTAGAATGCACCACTTCCAACACAAGTTATATTTTGAGGAATAATTACATTTTTCACCAGCCCTAAATATTTTATTAGTTCATCATTTTCAACTTCACATTCATTTAAACCTAAAGCGTCCAAATCTATGTCAATGTGTTCAATCCCGTATTTAAATAGATTTTTGTAGTTTTTGCTTCCTTTTATTTCACTTATTTGCCAGCTATTGATGTCAAGCTTGGTACTGTTGAATTCTACCATTAGCTTTATAAAATACGCTAAACCATTTTCAGGATCTATGTCAAGCACCTTTTCACAATATTCATCAGCAGACTTCCAGTCACCGTCTTCTAAGAACATAAAGGCTCTTTTTAAAAGCGGCTCTGTTGCAGTGGTTGTATTTGCAACTGCAGTTTCTTTAACAACTGTCCGTTTGGGTTCATCTATTGCTGTTATTTTCTTAATACCTCTGATTAAATCCTGCATAAAACCCAGCTTTGACATATCCTGTGCCTGAAGGTGTGAAAACTCTTCAGGAAGGTCATAAGGGTCCATATCTTTATATGCAGGAATAAGCATTTTCTTTTCTCCGTTTTTGATTAAAGCAAGGTATCTTGACCATTCATTCTTTACCCATACAGCATTGAAAAATTCAGGCTTTGTGCCGAGCACAACCATTACTTTTGATGAATTAAGTGCTGCAAATATGTATGGTTCATAAGCTGAACCAAGCTTATCTTCAAGTGTAATTCTTGCAAAGAATACTTTAAAACCTTCCTGTGTAAGCTGATGATATAAATCATTTGCAAGAACGCTATCAGGTGTTCTTCTTCCGCTGTTGTCGGTTTCTTTATAGCAGATGAATACATCAAAAGGCTCTTCTTTCTGAGAAATTTCAAGAATACCTTTCTGAATGTCGTTTATTACTTTTGCTTCTTCTTCGTAAATGGCTTTCTGATAGCTGTCTGCATACTCAATGGCAGATTTATAGTTATCATCATCATAAATTGATGTAAACTGTGCCCTGTTTACAGTTGGTATTCTTTTATGGGAAGAAGGATCTTCTACATATTCTATGCCGTATCTGCAAAGGACTAAAGACCAATAGCTTTCTGCATCTGTGCTGTCTTCATTTAAAATCTGCTCATAAATGCCCATAGCTTTATCAAATTCGTTGTTTCGGCGAAAATGGTTTGCTCTGTCATACATCTGAGCTTTCTTTTCGTCGTCGAGTTTTGGAAGTGTCTGTTGAGTTTCACAATATTCGCAAACTGCAACAGTTTCATTATTAATTTCAAGTGCACCACCGCACATTTTACATTTAAATACTGCCATTTGTTATACCTCACTTAAATAATTTACATTTTCTGTTTCTGTCTTCAACTAATGCAACAAGTTCATCTGCTACATCTTTAATATTATCTTTTTCTGAAGCAACTGCATTTGAGAACTCATCAAATTTAACTGTGATTCTTGCTTCGCAGACATTAAGCTCTTCCTTTGACATAGGATCAGAGTAACGGATTGCTTCGTAAACTTTTTTACATTCAGCCTTTGCTGCATCTGTTTTTGCTCTTGCCATAAGACCTTCTGCATCAACAGTTAATGATTTTATAAAAAAGGTCTGTGCTTTAATTTTTTCATCAACTGCTTCAACCACATCCGCGGTAAGCTTTGCTTTTATAACAGAAATTGCAGTAAATGTAAGAACCGCAAAGCAAAGAATTATACCAATCCAGTTTGGAAAGTTTGGAATTGCCATACAGACAATACCGAAAATAACAGTAAGTATAAGTCCTGTATAGCTTATTGATAAAATCGGAATATTATAAAACAGTTTTTTGATATTCTCTTCTTTAAGTGCAATATATCCGCACACAAGCTGACCGATAAATGCAAGTGTAATAAATATATATCCTGACCAAAAAGCACCGCCAAACAACGGTCTTGGCACCACAAATGTGACAACATTAAACAACACTAAAAGTATTGTCCATACAGATAAATAGTACTTAAAATTCTTGTTCATTGCATTTTCCTCCATTACAGTTTTTCGCCACATTCATTACAGAATTTTGCTCCGTTCGGAATTTCAGCTCCGCATTTTGCACACTTTTGTATTAATGTTGCTCCACATTCCATACAGAATTTGCCTTTTGCCGTCTTTTTGCCGCAGGAAGGACATATCATTTCGTTTTCTGCGATAATTTCTATCTTACTTCCGCATTCAAGACAGAATTTTGAATTTTCAGGAACTTCACTGTTGCAATTTGGACAAATAATTTTTGAAAGCTGTTGTTCAGATGAAGAAACAGGATTAAAGCCTTTAAACATTTCTCCCATTTGTGGAATAACTGTTCCTGCTGCAGCCATACCAACACCAAGCCCCAACATATCGCCTGCAACTCCGCCACCGCTTCCGCTGATATTCATATTCCCAATGCCCTCGGCATATGCTTTTTGCACTTCTGCCTGCAATACATCTTTTTCTGTATAACCTTTTGCACGCATAACTTCAGCCTCAGCAAAGCCTGACATTTTTGCAGCCTGTGCTTCTGTTTGTGCTTTTATCAGTTCACGCTCAGCCTCACGGCGTGCAACTTCTGTTGCTGTAGTTTCTCTTTCAAGAACGGCTTCTCTTTCAGCTGCTGTAATTGCGGCTTTAGATTGAGCCATAGCTGTTTTAACAACAGTTTCTGCTTCTACCATTTTTGTTTGCAGTGATATTGTATGTAAGTCTCTTATCCGTTTGAAATTAGGATCAGTTTCAGGCAGAACAACCGTTGTAACATAAAACTGTGGAATTGTTAATCCGTATTCCTCAAAACCTGGAACGATACTTTCTTTTAATACAGAAGAAAGCAAATCAAGGTTTTCATCTATTTCAAGAATGTTTATATTGTTGGCTTTTATACATTTAGACAGATTGGATTTAACCTCTGTTGAAATCAATGGTCTGAAAGACGCAGACAATGATTTTGTAAAACCTCCATTTGTGTCATCCCATGCTATTCCGTTTGTTGTTCCAACAAGTTTTATGAGCAACTTCCTTGAATCCGAGACCATAAGATTCATTTCGCCCGAAGCACCTAATTCGACAGGAATCCCAAAATTTGATTCTATGAAACGGACTTTACTGTCTGTACCCCATTTTATTGCCATCTGCACTGTTTTATTAATGAAATATACTTCCGCATGAAATGGTGTTTCGTCGCCGGTTGTGCGATTCAGAAATTTTCCTATCTTTGGAATACTCTGTGTTTCAAGTGTATAACGACCAGCACCAAACAAATCAAGTGCCTGACCATTCATAAAGAATATAGCTTCCTGACTTTCGTGTACAATCAGTTGAGTCAGAGAATTAAAATCCTCTAAAGGGTGCTTCCATATAAATGTAGAGTTATCGCCCTCATATTTAATGACATCTGCTATTTTTGTCAAAATAATCACAACCCTTCTGCAATTATGTTATAATCTATGTTATAAAATATAACATACTTTTACAACTTTTGTCAAGTCATAATAGTAGTGAGGTGATTATGTGAAAGAGAAGCTTATTTTAAAGAAAAAGCCCTTAAAGGGCGAGGATGGATACAAGACATTTTCCATAAGAATTAAGGATGAAACTGTCGAAAAGCTTGACGAACTTTCCACCTTGACAAACTATTCGCGTAATCAGCTTATAAACACATTACTTGAATATGCAATAGAAAACTGCGAGGTGCAATAGAAAAAGGCTGTAGCAATATGTGCGTTTGTCATCCTGAGCGTGTGCGAAGGTTCTTAGGCAAAAATGAAGCATTGCGTTGCAATATGAAGCACAGGCAGAGCCTGAATGAAGCAGAC
>CAYLPQ010000089.1:0-6396 GCA_964385605.1 uncultured Oscillospiraceae bacterium
GCATTTTTATTAAACGCACAAATACGTTACATTGATGTAATTTCCTATAAGGCAAAAAAAGCACCCCGCTTCTGCGAGGGTGCGGCAAAGGCACATTTCAGCTGGCATATGTTAAGCGGCGGCAATGCCTTTGATGTATTCCCCACTGATATTTTCAGGGAAAAGCTTATTGAGCACCCCTTTGAGGAAGCATCCCGTATGGCAAATGACTTTACCCGAGTAAACTTCGGTTGGTGGGCATACCGTGACGATACACAGCCTGATACCTTTGAATTTGGTACAAGCAAGGCGGCATCCTGGGATTGTCCCGGAACCGTGAATACAGAGCTTGAAAAATTCCGTTCAAATCCCCGTACACCCGATATTCTTGAAGTAATGCGCCGTTGGGAGGATGTAAGAGAAAAGAACTGGCTCGCTAAAGAAAAGAAATTAATGCTCCGTGACCCCGATACGGAATATACACTTCTTATAAACGAAGAGGGTGAATATGAGCTTGTTCCTTATTATGAGATAAAAGCAAAGAACACCGACGTCAGTGCATTTTCTTTCGAAAGATGCGGTAAAAGCTACGTTACCTGCTGGCATAAGACAGGTGAAGGCACACTCACTCTCCCCATTTCAAAGGACAGCATAATCTGCGAAAAAGTACTTGGCGGAGATAGAATTGAAATTGACGGTGATGAGAAAACCGCTGTTATTCCCATATCAGACAAAATGTATATCAGTAGTGATATATCCATTGAAAAATTAAGAAAAGTGTTTGAATAACGAAAATAAGGATGGAAATTTCCATCCTTATTTTCGTTATTCAATTATATGCTCCCCACACATTGGAATTATACTTTCCAAATCTTTCAAAAGGAAAATTTTATCTCCCGATTCAAGAGAAAAGTTCTTCTCCATATTTACATAAACTCTGCCAACCTCGGTTTCGTCTACCGTAACAGCTACAGTATCGACATCGACAAGCTTCTTCCCCTCATAATCTGCAAATACTGCAGTATATGTACCTGCCGCAGGAATGTCAAATCCTGCTTTGTTTCCGTTTAAGCCGTAAATGCTATACTCTGTGTCATATACCCAGTTTTCGTCAAGGATTACAAAGTAGAAACGCAAACTGTCAGCACCTGTGTACATTATGTAGTAAGTTTTGTCAACTGCTTTTCCGGGGTAGCCCGCACTTTCTGTAACAGAGAAAAGGGATTTCCAGTCGGAGCCGAGATTTGCCGTCATTATATTATCATTCAGGGAAAGTGTACGTGCTCCGTCAGGCTTTATGAGAGAAAGTCCCGATCCGCTGCTATTATTATGAGGGCGGAACGCATCACCCGATGCATAGTAGTTAAAATAAGTTGTTCCCGTAAACTTATAAATGCCGTAAGGTTTAATATTTGAAAGGGTGAAGTTAGCTTTCATCTCACTCCATGTGCTTATGGTTGTTACATCGTCAAGGTTGTATGCTACCTTGTTTCCACTTGAAACAATGGTGGTATCAATCGTACCGTTATCCTGGGAAAATTCGAGATATTTTTTACCTGTCATATTTGCATTTTCTGATTCCTTTACGGTTGCAATAAACGACAGTTTATCTCCGTATGCATAGCCATAATCGGGGAATGTGCCGTAGGGAACACCGCTGACAGAAATGGTCTTGTCGTTTGCAGTGTCCTTTATAAGCATTTCCTGTGCAGTTTCTTCGGTAAGCGAATTGCTTGTAACACCCACATATATACCGTCAACCAGTACCTTTGTACCGGAGGCGAGGTCGAAAACTTCCGAGACAGTTGCTTTTTTCATTTCCTTTTCAACAGTTATACCGAGAGTAGTGGTGCAATCTGCAAAGCTAACGGTTACACTATCCATAGGATAAGTAATAACAGAGGGGGTAACGGTGTAGTTTTTGACTTCCATTTCTTCGCCGTTTGAAAGAGTTGCAGTCACAACCATTCCCGTAGTGTCAAAGGTTTCATTATCATAGTAGTTTATTCTTTCGGGAAGTTTTGAAATGCTTATGGAATTAACCTTCACAGTCGGCACGTCACTTGACATCGAAGGACGAAGAACTGCAAAGCGGTCGTAAGCAATAAGCGCTATAAGAATGTTGTCGGGGTTTATATAAATGTTTTTACCAATTGTAAGTGCCTTTGCACTTGTGTCTTCAACAGTTAAAAGTGTACTGTCTCCGGCATAGACATACACCACTTCACCGCCTGACCATTCTGCAAGAATAATATCACCTACCGAAAGCTCATCCTCTGACACAATTCTTGTACGGTCATTATCAGGGATTAGTGCCTGCCCTGTTCTTATGTCCATACCGCCATAGAGGTTGGGTACAAGTATGTTCGAAAGTTCTGTATCTTTATGACAGGTAAGATTTTCCGTATCAATAATTTCGTCAAGTGCAGCATTTACATTGTCATATTCAAGCACATCAATACCGAGTGCGTTTTTATAAACTGCTTTTGCCATAGCAAATGCACTGTCGAAGCTTTCGCCGTTTTCCGCATAAAGTGTTGCCACGTTTGCAAGCATAACACTGTGCGCCTGACTGTAGCCTGACACGGTGTGATTAATCTTGCCGAGCTTTACTCCGCTTACGTATGTTTCATGACTCTCTATAATTGCACCGGGGGTGTCAGCAGCTACTTTTACCGTGTAATTAACCTTAACGGTACTTTTTGCCGTCACATTACCGGTCCATGTGAGTGTCTGACCGCTTACACTTACACCTTCATCCCCCTCAACAAATTCTGTTCCGTCGGGAAGTGTATCGGTTACTGTAACATTCTGCAAAGTTCTTACACTCGTATTTTTAAGCTCAATACTATATGTTATACTGTCGCCTGTTCTTACAGATGTATTCTCATAAACAGAAGATAATTTCTCCATTACAAGACCGGGGATTTCCATACGGTTAAGGGATTCCTCAGTGGGGGTAAGCTCCCTTGCAAAAGGTCTTATCTGTGAAAAGCTGAACACAGTATCTTCTTCT
This sequence comes from uncultured Oscillospiraceae bacterium, assembly GCA_964385605.1. Taxonomy (GTDB): domain Bacteria; phylum Bacillota; class Clostridia; order UMGS1883; family UMGS1883; genus UMGS1883. The sequence continues at coordinate 2,996 of CAYLPQ010000089.1, forward strand.
GTTGCCTTGAAGAGGTATCTTGAACTTGAAGAGTCCTTGAATATAGTTTCGGCAGTAATTTCCTGAATCTGTCCGCCTGCCGCTTCAGTTGAATTATCATCATAGGATAGTGCGGGATTACTTGTATTCACCTGATACGACCCCGCCCCACATCTGTGAAGAAGTGTACCTTCGCCCACGTAAATATAAACATGACCCTTTGTCTTGGTCGCAGTTCCGTGGCGGTATGTGATTATATCACCCACCTCAAGTGTTGAGATTATACTGTCTGCAAGGGCAGTTCTTTCTTCCTCGGTGGTATATTCGGTTGCTTTCCAGTAACCGACAACATCGGGGTTGTCTGTATAATCACGTGCATAGGAGTCAAAGTTTGCGGTACTTCCTGATTTTCCGTACCAGTCAGGAAGAATTGCTTCACCAAAGCCCTCGATATAGCAGGCATTTACAAAGCTGCTGCAGTCAAGATAGATTTTATGCTGCGCAGTTGCATCCTCGGGCGAGGGTGAAATATGACGGCGGGAATTCAGCTGATCGTACTCAATCTGCCCCTCCTGATTTTTGTAGGCATAGGCAATTTCTTTCACGATGTCAGCATTTGTAATTTCTTTTTCCTCGGGGAGTTCTATCCATTTGTCGTCAAGAATTACAAGGTTATAGCCGCTTCCGTTTGCACCTGTGTACAGTGCAGTAAATGTCACGTCAGTTATAAAACCGGGATAGGTTTCGTCATTTTCAGTAATAAAACCGTCTTTCCAGTTTTCACCGAGGATTTTTTCCATAGATGCATTACGCAGGTTAATTGTTCTGTTATTGTATTTTATATTCTTCTCTTCTGTTGCGGTACTTACTTTATGCAGTCTGTAAATCCCGCCAGAATAATTTATATAATATTCGCCTGTAATTTTCACATAAGTGTAAGGAACGGTGCTTCCCTCGGTTAATTTTGTGTTGTCACCGTCAGACGCAGGTATTATTATAAAGTGATTTTTTAAATTAGCCGTTGTATTAAGGGTTGTCACGTTATCAAGGTTATATGTAATGGTATTACCCTTTGAAATAACGGTCGTTTCAAAATCATTGCTTGATGCGTAAACAAGGTGAATTCTGCCCGGATTGTGACCGTTTTCATCACTCGTTACAGTTGCGGTAAAACGTACCCTGTCACCCTTTTCGTAATCAAAGTCAGGATACGTACCGGGAACGCCACGGACACCTATAACCGTGTCGTTTGTGGTATCCTTTATAAGTACTTCCTTGCTGACACCTCTGCCGTCGTAGGAAACACCTGCAACGTAGCCTTCAACAGTAAGGACAGTTCCTAATTCCGAAGCAGAAGCTTCACTGACACTTACTGCATCCTCCGCCATAGTCACAAGCGGAAAATTAAAAAGTCCGATGATAAATACAGCTATCATCAATGTTGAAAGTTTTCGCATAAATAAACACACCTTTCAGTAATTTATACATTGATTTTACCACACAATTATGTTATAATCAAATACAAATATTTTATGAGCATTATAAACATTTATTTATGAGGTGTATTATGCAACAATCGGAAAAGTACGCATACATGGTATGTCAGGAGAAAAGCTTTTCAAAAGCGGCTGCAGAACTGTATATATCACAGCCGTCATTAAGTGCTACAATCAAGAAGCTTGAGAAAGAGCTTGGCTTTAAGATTTTCGACAGGTCAAAAACCCCCGTAGCTCTTACTCCCGAGGGTGAAATTTACTATGAATACCTTGAGGAAACAATAAAAAGCGAAGCCGAAACTCTGCGAAGAATAAAAACACTGAAAAAGCCTGTCACTCAAAGGCTTTCCGTAGGCGGGTCAAACTATATTTCCCACATTCTTCTGCCCAGGATATGCGGTGAGTTTGCAAATCGTTTTCCCGATACTGAAATCAGGCTTAATATGGGGCAGACAGGCTCTGCAAGGAATCTGTATGAAAAACTTGCAGAGGGCATTATCGACCTGATGATCAGCCATACCTGCGACAAGGAAAAGTTTGACTGCACTCCCCTTTTTGAAGAAAAGTATCTTATCTCAATCAGAAAAGACGCACCCGGGGCAGAAAAGCTGTTACCGTATGCTATGAGTCGGGATGAAGTTCTGTCAGGCAAAAATGACAAAGTAATAAATGACTACTCCATTTTCGAGGGAATTAATTTTGTCCGCTACGGAAAAGGCGGAAGTACCTGGAAATATATGCATAAGCTACTTGAATGCTGTTCATTTTCAAACTGTGTGGTCCAAAATTCACGAACACTGGAAACTCATTACGATATGATGCTTTACGGAAAAGAAGCTGTTGTAACATCTGAATTTCTTGTAGCACACAAACCCGAAAAAAGTGATGAGGTTATGTATTTTTCCACCAATACAAGCCGCCCTGCAATGATAATTTACAGAAAAAATGCACCTCTTTCCGAGAGTGCTAAAGAATTTATTTCAATAACAACAAAAATATGTAAATCAGATACCTTGTATAAGAAATGAGAATGGCAATGCCATTCTCATTTCTTTATAAAATCAATATTGTAAAAATCTTTAAATCCTATATTTGAAAGCATCTTCTCTGTTTCTTTAAATGCATAATCAAGGGTATCGTTGCGATGGAAGTCACTTGTTATCAGTACCCGTGCATTATGCTTTTTTATTATTTCAAGAAGCCACAGTGCAGGGTACGGTGCATCCTTGTACCCCCTTGCCATTGCACCTGTATTCACCTCGAAAACACTGTTTTTCTCAAGCAGTTTTTCAAGTGCTGAAAGCGCGGCTTTTTTATATCTTTCTTCTTTCGGGGTGAAGATTTTTTCCTCGCGGTCAAACTTTGTCACAAGGTCAAAATGCCCGATAATGTCCCCCTGCATATTACCAACGGTTTCAAAATAGTTTTCGGCATAAGCATAGGGGTCGCCACCAAAAACATCTTTTATGGTCTGTTTATGAATATCCTCGGTATGGTCAACAGAATAGTAACTGTCCCCCACTTTTACATAGTGGCAGGATGCAATAGTATAGTCAAACCTGTCCGTGGGATAGTCCGAAAAGGCATCCTCTTCAATTCCGCAGAGGATTTTAATTTTACCGTCATACTTTTCTTTGAGAGTATTGACGTCGGTAATATATTTTTCGGTATTTTCCTTTGACATTGCATAGCTTTCGTCAAAAAAAGTATAACTGTGCCCTGAAAAGCCTATGTAGGAAAAGCCCTTTTCTATAGCCGTTTTTACAACTTCTTCGGGGATAAAGTTACCGTCACAGTAGGTTGTGTGGGTGTGAAGATTGCCTAACGTCATGATGTAATCTTCTCCTGAATAACCTTTTTGTCTATAACGTAACGTGATGCAAGCGCACGCACAACATCGTCAACCTCAAAACCAATTTCCACAAT
>CAYLPQ010000090.1:0-6382 GCA_964385605.1 uncultured Oscillospiraceae bacterium
CAAAGAATGAGGGGGTAGGGGGTGTTGAAGTGTGATATTAGTCACACTTTTTTACTGTATAGGAATTTATGCCATATTAATACGCAGGGATCTATGTTTGAACTCTATTGATATGCCACCTGCGGTATTCGCGCTTTAGAAGCATAAAACAAATTCAAAAATTGCACACAAATAAAAAACACAGCTGATGCAAAAGCACCAACTGTGTTTTTGGTACGAGTATACTTATAGAATTTTCTCGAAAATGCGGTAATAGTAAGGATTTCAGCAATCATAAAATTTAGCTCGCGTAAGCGAATTTAGCTGAAAAAGCGACCGAAATCGACAGATTTCGGTCGCTTTTTCTGGTCGGAGTGACAGGACACAAACCCTTGAAAGTGCCTATATAAAGCCATTTGTAAAATTTAGTACTGCCTAAGTACTGCCTATGAAATAAAAATGCTTATTTTCAGGCTTGTTTTCTCAACTTTTCGTTGGTGGGTTGTTGCCCTATAGTCAGACCTTCGTTTTGAAGTATCGCATCAATTCGTGAGATATTGTCGCTGATATAATCTTGTGTAGCATAGAAATATGTGTTCATAGTGATTTTGATGTCGGTATGTCCCATAATCTCCTGCAGAACTTTCGGGGGCATACCTGCTTCAGCACATCGAGTGCCGAAAGTATGACGGAGTGAGTGCAAGTCAATCTTGCCGTCTGTTATGCTTTCATCAAGAATATTATATTTTTTCAATACTCTTTTGAAATGCTCGTTGACCTGATTTGTCGTGATCATTTTGTCATTATGCGTGAAAATAAGTCCTTTTGTTTTGAAGCGCAGACAATCTTCAAGAAGTTCACGTACAGCAGCGGTCATTGTAAGTGTGCGTGTTCCGGCAAGGGTTTTTGTTGTATCGCTCAATATCGGCTCGCCTTTTTGCCCTCTTGAGATAGTACGACGTACTGTAAGGCGGTTAAAGGTGAAATTTACATCTTCCACGTGCAGTGCGTTTATTTCCCCCATGCGCAGACCGAGAGCGAGCGACAGAAGCATCTGCCGACTGTAGTTTATATCTTCTGTTTGTAGTACGTGCATCAGTTTCCTCTGCTCGTCTTTGGTTAATGCTCTGACCTTTGCCGGAGCTTTTCTTGAGTTAGGTCGCTTTATAAACTCTATTGGGTTTTCAGCGATTATCTTTCGTCTGATAGCCTCCTTAAAGGTGCGTGACAGTAGTTCAAAAAATTTGTTTATAACAGACTGTGAGTAATCAAGAGTACTGTTGAAGAAGTGGCGGAGCTGTGTTTCCGTAACGTCTTGCAGAGGTGTATTGTATATCGGCTTTAATATCTTGAGGGTTTCCATGTGCCGGAAGTAAGTCGGCTCTTTGATTTCGTTCTGATTCAGCTTATCATCAAGAAGCTGTTTTGCAAGGTGGTAAATAGTAATCTGTGACTTATCGACAAAGGTCCCGGTGAAAATCTGATATTCTACGTTTTTAATCTTTGCTTTTACATCTGCCTTTGTTTTTCCGTATATGGTTTTGCGTTTGCGTTTACCGTTTTCGTCACGTCCCACATCGACCTGACCTACAAACAAGCCTTTGCTTTCGCTGAAATAGATTGCTCCGTCTCCTCTTGCTCTTCTTTTTGCCATAAAAAATGCACTCCTTATTGTAAAATTATTGTTTGACAAAAAGGAGCACGTATAATATAATTAAATAGCACTATAAATTATGGTTGCGTGCCTCTTTTATAGTTGTATACAGAGCCGTTAGGGTGTTGGTAGCACCTTGACGGCTCGCTCCTTATATGTCAGATTTTTATTTTAAGCGGTTACTGCCTCTGCATCAGCGAGACGGTAGCCGTTTTTTTGTTTGCTTTTATTATTCTGCTGCAGTTCCGCAGCGGTTTTACTGTTCAAGAATACTGTTGATGTTGTTCTTCAGTTCTGCGAAGTCATTGGTTACAGTGTAGTACACGTCTTGCATCTGCAACGTCTGATACTTGTGAGCGGCTATGTCACGAAATCCCGCAATGCTTTTCCACGGTATTTGCTTATGCTCTGTGCGGAAGTCCTCTGACAGAGCTTTTACAAGCTCGCCTATATTGATAACGGTCATACACGTTGCACGTTTCAAAAGTTCGTTGCTATCGAAGCTCTCAAAGTCTGTGCCGGTTATCATATCCAGGGCAACGTCAAGCTCGCTTATAATTTTAATCAAGATTGTTTTATCTCTATGCTGCATAAATTTCTACCACCTTTTCTGGATTTATTAAAGAGTTCTGCGGAAGCGGTGCGTGTATTATATCAACGTCTGTGTTGAGAAGCTCCTCGAGGCGGTGTTTAATATCCGCAAGGGTAAAGAGTGACACCGCAGGGAGAAAGAACTCTACAAGGAGATCCACGTCACTTTGAGGGGTGCTCCGTTCCTCTGCATAAGAACCGAAGAGGGAAACTCGCTTGAGGTTGTATTCCTCTGCTACCGTCTTGACGGCTTGCGTTATTTGAGGGATAGTCAACATCTGATTCAACTCCTTTACTCGTTGTTATTAGTTATTAATCGTTATTGTTAGTATACGTAAGTATATGCGTTTATTATTCTGCTGCAAAACGCAGCGGGTTTTTATTTATGAGGTTTATTCCATAGCTCCGGGGGAACTATGAGAAGCTTGCCGGTTATCCTAACTTACTTTGAATTTCTGCGGAAGCGGTATATTTATCAATCGTTGTTAAGTCCTCAACGTAGTCAGATGCTTTTTCTTTGCCGGAACTGTTGAGCTTGCGGAAGTTAGATATAAGTTCGTTTTCTTCGGGAGATATATGTTTGCATGTAGCCTCTTTGCCATATACCAAAAAGTCCAAATCAACATCAAAAAAAGTAGCAAGTTGTCGAAGTGTAGAAAGTTTTGTGTTCTCATAACTTCGTTTGAAAAAACCATCAATAGTTGTGTAAGGTATTCCAGATTGAAGAGAAAGAGAATTTTTATTTAAACCTCTCTCTGCCATCAATAACTTTAGATTTTCTAAAAACATAACGACATAACCCCTTTCTTCAAGGTCATTATCGTTTGAAAATTCGTGTGCTTCTTCTGTGTCTGCACCTGATAAATAATCTACAGTAACATCAAATAATTTTGAGAGATTTACCACCACAGTATACATCGGTTCTTGAAGTCCGTTCTCGTATCGACTTAAGGTGCTTTTATTCATTTTGCCATCAAATGTTTTGTTATAAAGCTCGACAAGTGCATCCATAGAATAACCGTTGTTGCACCGCAACTCTTTGAGAATTTCTCCGAATCTCATATTATTCACTCTTTCCTAGCTGTTATAGTGTGACAAGTGTCACGTTATGGCAGCGGTTTTAGATTTCTGTTCTGCACTCCACCACTTTACCGATAACCTCTATCTTTGTGGTGTTTAAGTTATAAGTCTGTACTTGGTGGATAGGATTGAAAGAGTGCGGAATAAGGTGTACAATGCTGCCCTCTTGTCTGAATCGTTTAACGGTAGCACTCTCTTTATTTACTCTTACAACTGCGATTTCTCCGTTGTGAACAACATTCTGAACTTTGACTATAATTATATCTCCGTCATTTATCTTTGCGGCACTCATACTGTCGCCACCTACTTTAAGAGCAAAGTATTCTGCCCCACCGTTGCGGTCTGTGTATGTCAGTCCCTCAACATTTTCTTCTGCATAGAGGGGAAGTCCGGCAGAGATTTTGCCGAGGATAGGAATTTCATATACTTTTTGATTTGTATGTTGAGGGGTGTATTCTTTTTCCTCATCCCATTCCATAAGGAAAGATGGTGAAACATTAAGGGCTTTGGCAAGAGCCACTATTTTGTCACGTCGCATATTTGAAATATCTCCACTTTCCCAACGTGAAATAGTTCCCTCACTAACACCTACTTTTTGCGAAAGCTCGTACATTGTAAGGTTTAATTCTTTTCTTCGTTCTTTTAAGAGTCCGTTAATTTTAACCACGAAAAAACACCTCCTAGAAAGAATTATAACATCGATGTTGCAAAAACGCAAGTGGAAATGTGAAAAAAGTTCAAAAAACTTGCGAAAACGCATTGACAAAACAAAAAGAGCATATTATAATTAACTTGCGGAAACGCAAGAAAGGGAGTGAAAGTATGTTTTTTAATCAGACGAAATTCAAAGCGAGTGTTATTCTTGCGGGAAAAACACTTAAAGATGTGGCAAAGTTCATAGGCATAAACGAAGCGACATTACATCGAAAAATAGCACGAAATGGGGACTTCACACGAGCAGAAATTGCAAAGATTGTTGATTTCTTACACCTTGAAACTCCGCAGGAGATTTTTTTTGCTAATTAACTTGCGGAAACGCAAGAAAGCGAGGTGATACCGATGAAGCTGATACTTAATCAGAGCTACGACCTATACAGAAAAGACGACAAGGCTTTTTGTGACAGTCTGCAGGTGGCAAAGACTTTCGGGAAATATCATTACCACGTTTTGAGAAAAATTACATCTCTTACTGCAACCAAAAGTGGATTGAGTGAAGAGTTTATAAAAGCGAATTTTATCAAAACAAGTTATGCTGATAGCAGCGGAAAGAGAAACCCGAAGTATTTACTTACCAAAGACGGCTTTATTATGGTGACAATGGAATTTAATACTGCAAAGGCAAGACAATTCAAAGAAGCATACATCAGACGTTTTAACGAAATGGCGGAGTTTATAAGTGTGCGGTGCGAGCTTGCGGAAGAGTTCCCCGATTTTACCGAGGCTGTGAAGCTCGCTCATCCTGATCCGAAGCACTACCACTATGTCAATGAAATCAATATGCTTTATTCTGTTGTATTAGGTCAGACAGTTCAGAGCTACAAGAAAGAGAACAGCATTGTCGGGCAGAGCCTACGGGACAACTTAAGCACAGAGCAGTTGCAGACGTTCCGCAAACTGCAGAGGGCAGATATTGGTTTGCTATATGCCGTACCGTCAATGCAGGAGAGAAAGAAACTGTTGGAACGTGTATCGAGTGCGTGAGGAGAAATCCCCTCGCCACGTTGTGGCCCTCTCCCCTTTAGGCAAGGGGCGCAATAGTCAAGTAACAGTCAAGTAAATAAGTGAGGTGATGAAAGATGCTTGTATTAGAAAACTGAAAGCTGAATCAGCGGATAAAAGAGAAATGCGGAAAGCTGATTGTATTTGCAAAACAAATGCAAATATCAGAACGGAGCTTATACGCAAAGCTTTCGGGGCAATCAGAGTGGAAAAGTAGCGAGGTAATAAAAGCTATTGAGCTTTTGGAAATTCCCCCGGAAGAAGTAAATCAGTATTTCTTTACAAAAAAGGCTATGCCGGAAGTGCTACCAACGTCTGACGGCAGAACGTAAGCGGGGCGATGCCAAGGAATGTAATTTATTATTTAACACCTATGCAACAACCAACATATCCAAAAACAACACGTTCACAATTAAAAGAAAAGGAGAAGTATACAACTATGAAATTCGATAATAGAAATGTTCTGCGAGTTCTTGAAAAGGAAACAAAAGGAATATCGCAGGCAACAATGGAAGAACTGCGGGAGCTGTTCGGTACAGACTTAACATTTATGGATGCTATCAATATGTTAGGTGCTGCATTACGTGATGCAGACACCGCACAGGCAATCACCGAAGCAGCGGAAAGCAACAAGCACCCCGACACGTTTGTTTTCTATGGTGTCAAAGAGGTAGCGGAGAAATTACAGTGTTCTATCCCGACAGCAAGGGAGATAATGAACAGAAAGGATTTCCCGAGTAAAAAGATTGCAAACACATTGAGAGTATCAAGACCCGCCTTTGAGCAGTGGTCAATGCAAAAAGGTTGAGGGGGGTGATGTGTGTGATGGTAAATTATAATTTTAGCGAGCTGAAAGAAAGATATTCAGAGGTAGCACACAAGTGTAAGACGTTCCCGGAAGTTGACCAGGAATATAAAAAGGCTTGTGCAGAGCTTGAGAAGCTTGTCCCGGATGCGAAGATGCAGACTGAAATAAGAGACTGTTTCGGTCAGTGCCTGGACAAGTATCAGATGCAGGGGTTTATAAACGGTTTCGTTTATTCTTCACAGACGTTCTTTGAAGAAAGCAAGAGAGAACTTCCCGAAGATAACACACAAATGACACCGAATCAGCGGATAATGAAAGCAGCAGAATTATCAAGATTTGCGGAATTGTCGCAGGAACTTTGTTCAAAGCTAAATGTAACTTCTAACGATATGTTTGTAGATTTGCACAAAGATAAACCGTGGATTGACAAATTACGTTTAAGACTGGATATACTGTCAGATTATATCGCAAAGCTTAAGGACAATACAGACACGGTTTCAGAGCTTGCAGAGGTTATTTATCAGAGTGTAGGGGGTACTTACGTTGAGTAA
>CAYLPQ010000091.1:0-6277 GCA_964385605.1 uncultured Oscillospiraceae bacterium
CTTTGTGTTTGTTCTAGGGGTTACAACAAGCGGTGTTGAAATTGGGCTCCCCTGTTCTTTATAGTCTTATTATACACTAAAAAGTGTCGTATGTCAATACCTAAGTTTCACTTTTTTATTTATTTTTCAATTATTTTATTGACAGCCGACATTTTATAGTGTATCATAACACCATGGAAAGGAGCTGGTATGTATGCCGCTAAGTATGAGTGAGAAAATAAAGGTTGTGCTTGGTCGTCGTAATATGACTCTTGGAGATCTTGCTGAGAAGACCGGACAGACACGGCAAAACCTTTCCAACAAGATGAGTCGGGATAATTTCACCGAGAAGGAGCTGCGGAAGATCGCGGAGGCTCTCGGTTGTTCCTATCACGCTGGTTTTGTTCTTAATGATACCGGCGAGGACATCTGACCAGGAGGTAGCAGAATGAAGAATTATGCAGACAGATTCCAAATGACCCCGGAGCAGAGCTTGTTCCTAGCTAAGAAGAAATGGGACGAAAATGTATACTGCGGTATGCGGATGGAAAACCGTGCGGTTACTTTCCCCCAAACAAAGACGATTCTGCAGGGCGTGAATGTTCCCAGTGTGCAGCTGAATGACATCCAGGCGATCCTGAATATGCGTGACGCCTGGCAGTTCCTGCTGGGGAGCCTGGATCAACCTGTTACCCTAGATTATCTGTGCAAGCTAAATGACTATATCGCCCGGGGCGAGGCGCTGGAATGGGGCAAGCTCCGAACCGGCTCCGTGATGATCTCCGGAACGGACTATTTGCCGCCGGTGCCGTCAGCTGAGGCGGTGGCGGCTGAGTTGGCTGAGATTCTGACCGCTGACACCTCCGCCACAGCAAAGGCCCTGGAGGCCTTTGTATGGGGCGCAAGAGGTCAGTTTTTCTGGGACGGCAACAAGCGCACCAGCATGACCCTTGCAAACAAGATCCTAATTGCGGCTGGTGCCGGTTTCCTCACAATCACAGACCATCACATGGAGCAGTTCAATACTTTGCTGGTAGAATACTATAACAGCGGTAACAGTGAAGCACTAAAGGACTTTCTGTATGAAAACGCAATACAGGGTATTGCATAAACAAGAAAAACCGGAGGTAACAGCATGACTGCACGTCAAATCATAGAAATGGCGCTAGCTTATGCCGGGATCACAAATTCCGAATTGGCCCGGCGTTTGGGCTGGTCTCCCCAGCTACTCAACAAACGGCTGAACACCGGAAAATTTACTGTGGAAGAATGGGAGATCATCGGAAATGCTCTCGGAGCAACTGCCCATGTAACTTTCAAGTTCCCCGATGGCAAAGTAATTCAATAATCCTTACCCCCAAAACGTTTAGGATTTCAAGGCATTATATAAATCATAACCACCGGCCGTGCCGGTGGTTATGATTGTATAAAAAAACCACGCGTTAGACGCGTGGTTCAATGAAGCCTATAGCGATAAATAAAAAACCCTGTTATGATGGAGGAGCGGTCTGCCAACTGCACCAAAAATCATAACAGGGAGGTGCATTCACCATGGGGATGAATGACATCAATAGTCTATCACACACGAAATGGAATTGCAAATACCATATCGTATTTGCGCCGAAATATCGGCGCAAAGTATTCTACCGTGAGAAGAGAGCGGCGATAGGAAAAATACTGCGACAGTTATGTGAGTGGAAAGGAATAAACATCCTAACGCATCAAATGCTTTTGGATGTCCACAAGGCGCAAAGCGTGTTCTGCATCGGTTCTTTTTAGGAGAGTGTCCCAAACCAAAAGAGACTTGTACTTCTGCCCCTTGCCTTTGTGCCCCTGTTTCTTTTTCTTCTGTTCTTCCATCTGCGGCCGCTCCTTTTCCGAAAGGGAATTTGTTATTTCAGTTTAGTTCCGCAAGAACTGCAAAATTCACTATCGTCAGGAAGTTTCCTTCCGCACTTGTGGCAGAAAAAGTAACCTGTATCAAATACCATTTGAGTTCTTTCTTCTTGCTGAACGATCGGCTTTTGAGGAATTATCGGTTGCGGGGCAATGGGCGGTTCATCAAATGTCTGTTGAGATGTCTGACTCGACACAATTCCATTGCTTATTTCATACAGAACTTCTTCATCTGCATGCAGTTTTATCGGCGCATATCCCTCTATTTTTCTATAAACAAATACAACCGCCAATGTAACAAGAAGAACAACAAAAATTGATCCTATCAACAAAAGCGTTCCTATTCCTTCTTGGGTTAGTGCAGTTATTGCCACAATAATTCCAATTATTCCAGCTAAAACCAAAGCACCGCCAGCAAAAAACAGAAAATATTTCTTGGCCATTTCTTTCTTGAATTCTCCATCCACTTTTGAGAAAAAGAAAAAGAAATCTATAATGGACATCAAGATTAGTAAACCCGAAGAATACAAGATATCAGCCGAATAACTGCCCTTGACTAATGACACTACAGAACAAATGTAATAAATCACACTACCCAGAGATCCCCAAAGAGCAATGTTGCCTATAAAGAATTCACCGTATGCTCGTTCTCGATCTCCTGGCTCATTTGGATCATATCGTATGTAAGCCATAATTCCCTCAATCAATCACAGATCCACACTTGGTGCAGAAGGTGCTATCCGGCAATAATTTAAATCCGCACTTTCTACAAAAAACTGCTTCATCACTACACACAGGTGCTGCGACAGGAGTGGCTTTGGGTGCAAAAGTCGGTTGCTTACCACTCTTTGCTTGCTCCACATAATTCTCTATTTCTTCCATGATGTCATCAGGGGCTTCATTAGGAGAAAAGAAGTAAGAAAAAGCATTGCCGTTTTCTTTGCTTAAAATATCATCTGTAAAACCAAAAGCAATCGCTTGCGTTGTACGCAATTGGTTTCCGGTGTCTACAATTCTTCTCGCAATCGGCTCGACCTTTTTATCAAGATCTTCCTTACGCCTTTTCACAATAGGCTCTAACATTTTGATTTTTTCGCCTACGGTTTTCTTCAGCTTAAAATCGAATAGGCCCAGGCTTGCTTTTTGCTTTTTGGCAACAGCGAGTTCGTCATTCAATCTGTCATATTCAGCCTGTTCCGGCAAGGTATGCATTTCGTGCGCCCAGATCAAGATTTGAGCTTTTACTTCCTTAAATTCATTGATCGCCTGTTCTACTGCAAGCGCATCTTCTCTCTTAGCTGCAATTTGTGCAACCATTTCTCTAACTTTATCAAATGTCCACTGCTCTGCCTTGTTTGCATCCTTAAAAACGACAGGGAAATTTTCTTTTGTCAGTTCGTCCATCTTCTTTTTGGATGTTGCACTCTGCCAAGGCTCAATGCTTAAGCAACTGGGGCAGCAAGAAGCAAATCCGCTAAAGGACGAAGTGCAAAAATGGCCTGGAGCGATCATGCCGCTTCCCTTTTGCTTCCCAACAAGAGGCTGCTTGCTCTTATAGCAAGACTCAATTCTCCAAATTTCTTCGTTAATTGCATTATCAGCTGTTTCACTCGCAATTGCTTCTGCCTTGGATTGAGAAAAAGTATATGTTTTCTCCGCCTCAGCTTCAATTTGAACCACACTAATAGTAGGGAAACCACAAACGGAACAGATGTGTGCCATAAAAACGCCTTGTCTTCTGGTTGCAATCATTCTTGAACTTGCCATTTTAACTGTCTCCTTTTTCTATGTTTATCGGGGCTGCATAGAGTGCTTCTATAAATTTATGTATATTCTTGAATATTATAGTATAAAACAGAAACTTCGTCAACATGATCACCAACTAAACATCAGCAACAATCACCAACTAAACATAGTAGGTACATCTAAAAACACTCCAAAAGTTTTCATTGCAAAGTATCTATGCATCATCCTCAGTATTATTCTGGTTTCTACTGTCTATAGAAGCCATCGTTTCATATGCAGCATGAGAATACATTGATAAGAGTTTAATAAGCAAGCACAAGAATGAAAGTGCCTTTGTACTGCTCCCTTCTTCAGGGGATAAAATGCCATGAGCTGTTAGATTTCGAAGATTCTCACCAAGGGGATTATCCATAATGCTTTGCAGATTAAAGATGATATCTTCACTATAACACTCTTTTAGCTTTTGAGACCCGAAAAGCTTAGATAGCAATTTTGTATCTTCTGTTCCATCTGTATGCAGGAAAGTCGTAGTATCTCCACATAGTTTCACCAAATTACGAATTAGGTTTTCTGTTTGTGGAAGCAAAATGTGCATTGCTACGTACAAATTACCTGAGAGACCAAAATATATACCTTGCTTGAAAATATCCTCTCTTCCCTCTGGAACGATAGGATTGTTGTCTATCAAAAAATTAAGATTATCTATTGACACTGTTCCAATCTTTTTCAGAACATAAATGGCATAGCGTAATACCGTACCACTTTCCAAGCTGCGCTGTTTAGACACATAGTGCACCATATGTTTAAATAACAAATCCTTGTCAGAATCCGGATTTTCCCTATCCAACGGTGCAAGCTCCCTAATTGTTTGTCCCTTAGTGTTCAGCAGGGAGCTACCAAATAACGATTTAAAAATAAACTGCTGTTGTTCCTGAATTACCTTATTACGAATATCATCCAAGTGATAGATTCGCGTTATTCTTCCAAGCTGTACAATTGCTTCTTCAATAGTTAAGCCTAAAAAAAGAGCATCAATCTCTTGGTTAATGTGAGTTGTGTCATAGGGGATCACAATAGGCTGCATGTTTTGTACGCTTTTCTCTTGTAGTTTTTCGAGCCAAGCACGAAGTTCGAGCAGTCGATTGGAATCAATACCATTGTACAGCGTACATGCCTTTTTTGCTAACATAACTGCACGCAAATAGTCTTTGCTTGCATCTAGTTTCTTGGTTTGTACAACAAAATATTCGGCTAATGCAATTTTGGCCTTTTGGATTTCTTTTTTATTTTGTAAGTGTTTTAGTATGTTCTCTTGTATCGAAAAAGTTTCTTCGGCAAGATGATAATTATCATTTGCTTCACAAATATTTTTCTTTGCAAGGTTATTGGCACACTGCAAATATTGATTCAACTCCGGAGTCGTCGCGTCTGCGGCAACTAACTCTATTAAGCTTATTGAAAGGAATAGAGGATCCGAACCGTTTAATGCAATAATCGCATTATGGATAGCGGACATGACATTCCTATACGAATCCGTATTTTTCCCAAGGGTTTTTGAAATGTGAATAGCGGGTTTAATAGCATCGACACAGGTTGGCCAATGATCTTCATCAAGCGTTTCGTTAAATAACTGTATTCGGCAATTTACTGCTTCTTCCCCATATTTATGATTTTTGGCAAGTTCCCATAAAATATGTGATACCTGCGCACGCATCCACGCAGATGTTGTTGCTTTCACAAAACTCTCAAGGATATCACAATCTGATCCTTCAATATCACAAATTGCGAATGACCGTCGACCATCAGCAAGTTGTATCATTGGAGAAAAGGCTTGTTCCTGTTCTGTAAACGACATTGACAGCACACCAGACAAAATTTGAAGAACTTTTTGATCATGTTCCAGTTCTGCCTTTTCCGAGGCGTTTCTGAATACGCGCGATGCATCATAATGTCTATCCCATGAATACCTCTCGGCTTCAGCGATAGCCTCTTTTACAAATTGAGAAAATTCCATTCATTTTCCTCCTTAAATGGTAAATAAACTGAAGTGCCAAGGGGAATTATCAGTCAAAGAACCTCAAACAAACTTAATATTCAATTCTAAAATAGTCCAAATACGCTTTGAATCGATCTTGGGCGGTGAGGCAGGTGTCCATAAGGAAACCTTTTTCGTGAGCCCATTCTTTGAGGCCGCGGTAGTAGAACAGCTTCAAGTTATCCTCGATGATAAAGGGCACAATGTTGTACTTTAAGCACTCCTTAAACAGGATCAGTCGGCCTACGCGACCGTTTCCGTCTTGGAAGGGATGGATGCGCTCAAAAGCCACATGGAAGGCTACGATGTCTTCAAAGGTCTTGGAAGGCGACGCATTATAGTCTACCAGCAGCTTGCGCATCTCACCGGCAACGTTTTCGGGGAGTGTGGTGTCATTACCACCTACCTCGTTGGGCAGCTTCTTGTATTCACCCACAGCGAACCAATCCTTGCGGCTATCACTGGTGCCGGTCTTCAGTACGAAATGCAGTTCTTTGATGAACTTCTCGGTCAGCGCAGAACCGGCTTGATCGATCACCATATCAATGCAGCGGAAGTGATTGGAGGTTTCGATCACATCGTCCACATTCACAGACTCATTTTCAAAACCGATGGTATTGG
>CAYLPQ010000092.1:0-6275 GCA_964385605.1 uncultured Oscillospiraceae bacterium
GGTCAAAAAGCTTACCCATATCTTCACTTGTATCATATTTAAAAGTTGTACTCTGATAAATAGGCATCTGACGGGGCTCTCCGTTACCCGGAGTATAGCCCGCGTGCAGACATCTTGTGCCGATTTTCAAGTCTTTCATCGTCATTACCTCTTTTTTCAAAAATATTTATATAAGTATAACATTTTAGTATAGTGTTTGTCAATTAAATGTACCGAATTTTATTGACACCCAGGTCAATTTGTGGTAATTTTTAACTTAAGGAGTTGATGTTATGACTATTAAAGAATTATGCAGCATCATTGACGAAAGACAGGACGAGCTTTACACCCTGTTAAGCAATCTTATTAAAATTAATTCCGAGAACTTCGGCTCACACGGAAATGAGCAGGAGTGTGCGGAGTACATAAAAAAACTTTGCGAGGATATGGGACTTGAGACAGAGCTTTATTCTCCGCTTGTTATAGAAAATTTTGAAAATCATCCTGACTATTTTCCCGGACGAAATCTTGAAAACCGTCCCAACGTGACTGCTCGCTGGAAAGGTGAATCTGACGAGGATTATCTGATGCTTATGGCGCATAGTGATACTGTGAGAATCGGCGACAGAGCCAACTGGACAGTCGACCCCCTTGGCGGTGAAATCAAGGACGGTAAAATCTGGGGCAGAGGTGCAAGCGATGACAAATACGGCATCGCTACGGCAATGTTTGTTATAAATGTACTTAAGGAAAATGGCATTATACCGAAGAAAAATATTCTTTTCTCTGCGTATAGTGACGAGGAATACGGCGGAAGCCACGGTGCACTTGCAACAGCGCTCCGTTACCCTACAGAGAGAGTTGTAAATATGGACTGTAAGGATTTTGAAATATGGCAGTGCGCATCAGGTGGTATGGAGGCAAAATATAAGTTCCATACGGAAAATCCTGTTGACAGCGCATATCTTGCAGGCAGGGGAATTGCCGTTGTTATGGATGTTCTTGAAAAGTTTGCGAAAAACCGCCGTGAAGAGCTTGATGCTAACCGCTTCTACAAGGGTACAATCATTCCCGAAACATCGTTCCGCTATATGGGTATAAAGGCAGGCGACAGTGGTGCAGACCTTGGTCGCGGTGAAGCATACTTTGTGTTCTATACAGACAAAACAAAGGAAGAAATCCGGGAAGAATTCCACGCACTTGAAAAGGAAATTGCCGAAAAACTTCTCCCCCTTGGAATTATCGGTGACGGATTTATTCCCGAAACAAGATTTTTCCATTACACACATATTGAAGCAGATGACAGCTCTATCGTTGATATGCAGAAAGCCGCACTTGAGGCTACGGGAAGAAAGCTTACCCCCTGTGCATCATGCCTTTCTGACCTTTCCGTTATTCAGAAGCACGGTGCGCCCTCGGCATATGGTTTTGGCATAGGCAGAAGCTTCCGCGAATACGGCGGCAGTCATCAGCCGGATGAATATATACCCTGCGACAGGATTTTAGAGTATGCGAAGATTATTGCGACATACATTATTAATACGATGTGTTGATACATACAAAACGAATTATTTTTGTTCTCACGGCTTTAACTATTTTACATAATATTTGACAAAAATAAAATATGTGCTATAATATATGTGTGTAATTATGCACAGAAAATTTTAAAGGAGTGATAGTCCTGATGGACGGTGTCCCTACGTACGTTTTAGTACTTATTGTGCTGATTGGGCTTTCAGCTTATTTCAGCGCATCAGAAACTGCTTTTACGTCTTATAACAAGACAAGAGCAAAAACAGAAGCCGAGGACGGCTCGAAGAAAGCACGCAAGGTGCTTTGGTTAAGCGACAATTACGAAAAGCTTATTTCCACAATTCTTATCGGAAATAATATTGTGAATATAGTCGCAACATCTCTGGCAACAATGCTTTTTACCCACATTATTGAAAATGAGGAGCTGGCGGTAACGATTTCCACGGTAGTAATGACTCTCTCAATTCTTACTTTCGGCGAAATAACTCCGAAGACCGTTGCTAAAAAGAATCCCGACAGTTTTTCAAAAAGTGTTGTTGACTCTCTGTCTTTCCTTGTAAAGATTTTTACTCCGTTAACCGCTATTTTCAACGTATGGCAGAAGCTTGTGCTGAAAATTTTCAAAGCTGAAGCACAGTCAGGCATAACCGAGGATGAAATTATCACGGTTGTTGAAGAAGCAGCAAGCGGCGGCGAAATTGACGAGCAGGAAAGCGAGCTTATCAAAAACGTTATTAAATTCAGTGACCTTGATGTAAATGACATCCTTACACCGCGCGTTGACGTTGCGGCTGTAGATATAACATGGGAAAGAGAAAGAATTGCAGAAATCTTTGCAGAGACCGAATTTTCAAGACTTCCTGTATATGAGGACAGCCTTGACAGTGTTATAGGTATTCTCTATCAGAAGGATTTTTATAATTCCAGCTCCACACCCATAAAAGACCTTGTCAAACCTGTTAACTTCATTTTCCCCACAATGAAGATTTCAAGACTTCTCAAGTTCTTCCAGGAGTCAAAGAGCCACATGGTGGTTGTAAACGACGAATACGGCGGAACAGAGGGTATTGTTACTCTTGAGGACGTGCTTGAATCTCTGGTTGGCGAAATTTATGACGAGCACGACGAAGTAGTTGAAGATATTGTTCTTCTGCAGGATGGTAAATATCGCGCTCTCGGAAGTACAAGCATTGACAAATTCCTTGAATTCTTTGAGCTTGAAGAAATTGAGGATGACTCCGATATTACCACAGTAAGCGGTTTTGCCGCACATAACCTTGATAAAATCCCTGACGAAGGGGAATCCTTTGTATATGAGAATCTGGTTATCACTATTACTAAAACCGACAGCAACCGTGTTGTGGAAGCTGTGATAGAGGTGCTCGAAAAGGAGACTCTAGAGGAGGAAGAATGATTAAGAAGCTTTTTAGATTTGCTTTTGACGTTGTCCGCGGGGCAGGAAAAGACGATATAGGTGCGTTCTCGGCGCAGAGTGCGTTCTTTATGACCATATCAGTTATTCCGTTTATAATGCTGCTTATAAGTATTATTAAATTCCTGCCTGTATCACAGGAACAGCTACTTGCCCTTGTGATTGAGGTTTTCCCGGGCGGCGCAAGAAATCTTATTGCTTCTTTCATTGAAGAAACATTTCAAAAGAGTGATGCCGCCGTAATTTCAATTACGGCGGTTTATACTTTATGGGTAGCTTCCATGGGAGTGTTTTCTGTAGCAAAAGGGCTTAACAGAATTTTCTGCGCAAATGAAACCCGAGGGTATTTCCGCATCCGTATTATGAGTATGTTCTACACACTTGCCGTACTTGTGGTTTTTGTTTTGTGCTTGATATTGTTTGTTTTTGGCAATACTACTACAGAGATTCTTCACATTACCATTTCAAACAACGGTATTGCTATACTTATAATGGGAATGAGGAAGTTTATAGGTATTCTTTTTCTGAGTCTGTTTTTCCTTTTTCTGTACGTTGTTGTTCCTAACAGAAAAGTAAAAATCATTACACAGGTTCCCGGTGCCCTTGTAAGCGGCTTCGGTTGGGTTGGATTTTCATATCTGTTCTCCCTTTATTATGAGAATATGGCTAATTTTTCTTTCCTTTACGGAAGTTTGTCTGTTCTGGTGTTTTTTATGCTGTGGCTATTTGTATGTTTTTATATTTTATTTATCGGTGCAGAAATTAACAAACTTGTGGAAAACAGGCTTGAACATATATCTTTACTGAAAAAATGAAAAAAATAACTCTTTGACAAATTTTCAAAAAAGTGGTATAATATAGTCAGAATCTGAAAACGGAGGCATACCATGTACAAAATAGGCGACAGCGTTGTTTATCCCATGCACGGTGCGGGAGTCATTGAAGATATAGAAGTAAAAGAAGTGCTTGGAAAAAGCCAGTCTTATTACATTGTACGTATGCCAATCGGCGATATGAAAGTTATGGTTCCCATGGATAATGCGGTTGAGGTCGGTATGCGCGATGTCATAGATAAAAAAGAGGCTGAAAAGGTCCTTGCGGCATTCCGTACTGTTGAAACTGATGTTATTCAGAACTGGAACAAACGTTTCCGCGAAAACATGGTAAAAATCAAGAGCGGCAATATTTTTGAGGTTGCCGCAGTTGTAAAAAGTCTGATGCTCCGTGACCGTGAAAAGGGGCTCAGCACAGGAGAGCGGAAGATGCTCTCCAACGCAAAACAGATTTTAATAAGTGAAATTGTCGTTGCTACAGGTAATGACCACGCAAGCATAGAGAACCGTCTTAAAGATATGGTTGACGAGGAATTATCGGCACAGTAATTATAAAAGGCTGTAAAATTGTTTTTTACAGCCTTTGGTTTTAAATGAGGTTAAATTTATGTATAACGGACATACTTTTGCCGCGATTATCACTGCGGCAGGAAGCGGAACAAGGATGAATACAGACAAAATGCTGATGCCGCTACTCGGCAGAAGTGTTATTTTACATACGGTTGAGGTTTTTGAGAAATGCGGTTTTTTTGACGAGATAATAGTGCTTGCGTCAAAGAATAACATTGAGGAAATATCCTCGCTCTTAAAAGACAAAAACGTCACCGTTACAGAGGGCGGTGCTACCCGCGGAGAAAGCTCGCTTAAGGGAGTACTTTCCGCAAAGAGCGAGTTTGTGCTCATTCACGACGGTGCGAGACCGCTTGTAACGGCAGACATTATTGAAAAAACAGTGGAAGAATGTATATTATCCGGCTGTGCCGCTGTAGGTGTAGATGCGAAAGACACAATAAAAACAAACTGCGACGGTTATATAACAGGTACTGTTCCCCGTGAAAGCTGTACATTGATACAGACACCCCAGGGGTTTAACCGCGCAGAGCTAAAGGAAGCATACGAAAAGTTCGGCACAGAAGAAACCGACGACTGCGGTGTTATGGAAAAAATGGGTGCAAAGATAAGAATTATTGAGGGAAGCTACGAAAATCTGAAGCTGACTACCCCGGAAGATATTCTGACCGCAGAAAAAATACTGCGAAAACGCACCGGTGAAAAGGAGGTATGCCCTATGAGAATAGGAACAGGCTTTGATACACACCGCCTTACAGAGGGGCGCGACCTCATTATCGGCGGAGTTAATATTCCATACAAAAAAGGTCTTCTCGGTCACAGTGATGCAGACGTACTTATTCACGCAGTGATTGATTCACTCCTCGGCGCGGCGGCACTCGGTGACATCGGCACACATTTCCCCGATACAGACGAAAAATACAAGGGGATTTCCAGTATGAAGCTTCTTTCACACACGGCTGCTTTAATTGAAAAGGCAGGCTATAAAATCGGAAATATTGATACAACAATTATTGCGCAGGCTCCGAAAATGGCACCGTATATCAAAAAAATGGAAGAAAACCTTGCATCGGCACTTGGTATTGATATATCTTCTGTCAGTGTAAAAGCTAAATCAAACGAAAAGATGGGCTTCACGGGACGGGGCGAGGGTATTGAAGCAAGAGCAGTATCCCTTATACTGCGGGAAGGTTAAAATTGCCCAGACCGCAAAACGAAATCCACATAAAATAGTACCTTAAATCGGGTAGGGAACGACCTGTGTGTCGTTCCGTCAAATATTTATGGTAGGAATTTGCCGAGCAAATTCCGAATTGATTCGTTTTGCTACGCACAAACGTCACCTCTCGACGTACCTATGTACGCCTTCGGGTTCCCTTCGGTTCCGTTTGTGTGTTCTGAACAATTTTTCCTATCCCTTATAACGGGATGTTAAAATATAAAACGAAAAACGCATCTGATAACAAACACCAGGTGCGTTTTCTTTTGCAAAAAAATCTTGTAAAATATTTTGTATTGTGATATTATGAAGTTACCACAACTAACTGAATAAAACCTAGCCCGAGCGAGCATTTTATTTTGTGTAAAAATGCGTGGCTCTTTTTTGCGTAGCTTGTGATAGGTTTTTGCAGTTGGTTGTGGTGACCGAGTCGCGTGTTTTTCGACGTGTGGCTTCGGTCACACGTTTTTTTATTTTGCAAAAAAAGGTTGTAAAATATTCTATACTATGATATTATTAAGTTGCCAAATCAAATTGAATAAAAACTATTACAAAGACGTATTTTATATTGTGTAAAAATACGTGGCTCTTTTTTGCGTGTCTTTGTGATAGTAATAGCAATTTGGTTTGGCGACCCGAGTCGCGTGTTTTTCGGGGGCTGTAGCAAAACGATTTTTTAAATCGGGTTGACTACAGCCCTGTTTTTGTG
>CAYLPQ010000093.1:0-6144 GCA_964385605.1 uncultured Oscillospiraceae bacterium
ATCCCAATATATTTCGTCCGAAGATCTATGAACTTGTCTAACTACTGTTCCGTATTCATCGTATTCATACAGGTCTGTGGTGATTATGGAAAAATCGCCATAAGACATATCATAATAGATGACGCAAGAATCTGTTCTTGTGTTATTTCCGTTGCCATCATATAAAAAATACAGCACATGAACTCCTGATTCACCAATACTATATTCTACTTCAACTGTTCCGTCTGCATTATAGTAGTATAATGTATCAAAGTCTTCTTCTTCACCAGGAAGCGGTTGCCAGTTTTCGTCTGCGTAAATGACAGTAGTATATAACAGTTGATCCTCTAAAACAGAAAAACGGGAAAAGATTTCTTCAGAATCCCGATAGTCCCCGAGCGCAAAGAACAAATTGTATAATTGTTCCGCTGCATCATTCAAAATGCAGACAGTACCGTCTGCGGAGGTAAAGTAGCCGTGATACAGAAATTCATCCAAGCAACTTGTGGCAAATTGATAGTCAGCTTCTTTTCCTTCGTCAATTCTTACTTTTCCGTTCCCATCATTACCGCAGGCCGCCATACTCAGCAAAAGCGCAATGGTAAGAAAAACGACTATTATTTTCTTCATTTTGTATTACTCCTTATTGTTGTTTTAGAATTGCTTCTAAGAAAAAGACGAATTGGTTTTCAAAAAAGTTTTATTTGTTTGCAAAAAATTTTTCCAATAACGAATAATCGTTAACAGGGCAGGAATCGTCAATTCGCTTATATGTATTCTGCCAAGAGTAGAATTCGTCTGCGGTATCAGCAAGTCCGCTGCAAACAGACTCCCCTGTATGTTCCAGAATGCCATTAGAAAGAGTGTAACGAGACATACTTTCTATACGCATACTACCTAAGCCACCATCGTGAAAAATCACTCCGTTATCCTCACATGCCCAAATACCCCAGTAACCAGCTGCTTCACCACATAGAATTGCAGTATCATTCTGCATTGTGTACACATAATTCATAAGATAATCGGTTACAATTAATTCGGCAAGACCGTCCTTATCAATGTCGTAGAGGGTATATGTCAGAGCCTCAGGGTGTTCGCTGAGATCCCACTCACAGGCAGCTTCATATTGCTGCAATACTTGCTTATAGGCTTCATATACAACGATAGATGCGCCGTTTACATCCTCAGTGTCTGCAGGTTTTTCCCAATAAGGTGTTGCCGTTACAATATAGTTCCAAATTTCTTCTTTCAGCTGTTCAAAATCGTCCGTATCGCAAGCACCTGTAACAACTAATCTCCCGCTTGGCCCCTCTATGAACGTCACAATATTTGTAGAATGTGATCTTTCGTGGGATCGGGAAAAATAATAAAGACCATCCTTTGTTTCGATAGGCACATCCACATAGTACACTTCGTCCACATAATACTGCGCACATTCATAGGTAGAAGAAAATTCCTCTGCGCCTAAATCATGACGGACGAGATCGGCGATTATGGAAATTCCGTTGTTGAGGGTATATCCATAGATTTCTCCATCTTCCCCACCTGTTACGGGCCCTTTAACTTGTTCTGTCGGCAAGTAAAATGTCATATGCTTTGAAACCATAGGGATCAAACCATCGGCGTCTTCTGTGGCAGAAATAGGTTTGTCACTAGCAGACACATCGGTAATCTCTGTTCCATCAATGACTACATCGGTACTTTCGGTATGGTCAGTCGAATCGGAGCGGTCAGATCTCTGTGCTGCGAAAGCCGCACCACCGCCGACCAAAGCAACGGCACATACGCCAGCAATTATTTTTGTGGCTAATGCGCTGATTCCCGTTTTTGCCGCAGCAGTAGCAACACCTGTTGTAGCACCAGTTGTTGCGGTAGCTGTACTGCCGCCGATTGCGGCCTCTACCGCACTGGTTGCTTCGGTTACGATGCTTGCTGTTTCTGCGACGACTGTGCCAGCAGCACTTGCGGCAGCGGAGGTAAGTGTGGCTGGTACTTGATTGCCATACATCCAGCGAAGGAATGGGATAAGGAGAGCAGGGGCGACAGAGTACAAACGAACACCCTTCTTCTCCAACTTCTTGACTTCTTCCTCAATCTTTTTCTTGCCGTAAGTCAAATTGCTTTTTACTGTGGATTCAGGAATTTCAAGTGAACTTGCAATCTCAGATATTTTCATATCTTTTTGGAAACGGAACTGGATACAGCGTTTTTGCATATCAGGAAGCGAATCTACGATTTCTGCCATAATACGCTTGGTATCCTCATAATCCACGTTTTCCTCAGGGTCAAATGGGGCATAATCTGATACAATCGTATCTTCGAAATTGAAGTCATCGGTATCGCTGTTTTCAAATGAACTAAACACTTCTGGCCGCTGCTTTCGCAGAAAATCCAGCGCCTCGTTTTTTACGATCCTGTAAAACCAACTCTCAAAGCCATTCGGATTTTTCAATGTATCAATCTTTTGATACATGCTGATGTAAGCTTCTTGCAGGATGTCCTCTGCCTCATAGCTGTCTTTTAACACGCTATATGCCACAGAGTAACCTTTGTCATGCGTTTCCCGATAAAGAACTTCAAAAGCCTCTGAACTACCACCAATGGCTTTTTGTATTATTGATCTGTCCATCTTTTCCTCCGCTATCTTCTTTTTCTAACTTTCCAATGCTCTGCAACTTGTGAATGATTTGTTGAAGTAAAACCCAGGCTGTAAACTGATCCATTTTTTTCAAAGGGATCTTACTTGTCTCTTTTTCCATACCGTCCCCCCTTTATCCTGGATAAGATAAAGACGAAGCAGAATGGAAAAAAGTTTTACTTTTATAAGATTGCCTAAAAATTAAATGCCGCATGGGATTATATAAGCGCATATGGGTGCTCCCAATGTAGCTCAATAACGCCATGCGGCAGGGATTATAAATTAGAACTGAGAGTAATCCAATTCAACACGTTTAATTTCCCGATTGCTTGCGGTGTTACTTTCATCCAGGGTTTTCATCCTCTTAAAACCAAAGATGGCGGCAACAATCAAAGCAGGGAACGCTTGTACTTGAGTGTTGTAAATGCGGATATTGCTGTTTGCCACATCCTGGGATGCTTTGATCTCTGCGTGTAGCTTGCCGCAATCGTTCAGAATTTTTGTGTAGTTATTACCAACGGTCAAACTGGGGAAACGCTCACCTAGTACCTTTAGCTCGTGCATTTGATCAGCAGTAGTCAACCCGTGCAGGGCGCCAACTTCCTTTTCACAGGCAACTTTTGCAATGCTCATAGCTGTTTGAATATTGGTTTCCAACTGAGATCGAGCCGAGCCAATCGTATCAATACTCTCCTGGATTGTTTCTTTCATGGAAACGAATTTATTTCGTTTAACAATCACATAGATCAAGAGACAAACAACAGCCACAATAATTAAAAATTTCATCAAAATTTTCCTCTTTTCTTTATTTTAGTGAAAACCAAGTTTGGGTGGCACCACTGTGCAAAAAGGTACACATATCTTGTACTTTTTTACAGTAGGCGTCAACTTCTTTGAAATAGGATAAAAGGCTCTTGATTCTATACAAGTTCAAATCTGTAGGTTTATGGATTTCATATATTGTTTCAGCTACTGCCATTCCTTGTGATATACGAATTGTACTGGTCTTTTCGTAGAGTTTATTTTTGGTCATTTCCATTTGCGCGGTAGCTGGGAACATTTGAATTGCTTTTCGTTCAGCTGCGTTTGCCAGGCCAGAACGCAATTCGGCCATGTTATGGACAACTACGCTAAAGCGATCGCGGAAATCTAAAGAAGAAATGCCCTTTTCCACAACAAGGTCGTAAGACTGAATTTCCCTATTAGAAAAAGCCTGAAAGCCTTTTGGCTGGTTCATACAAAAAATTGTAATATCGGCTTCAAAATAAACTGCGGGGATCTTAAGTGTTGCACTCGTTGCAGGGATTTCTTCTCTGAAAAATGCGGGCTGATTTGACGTAGACACAGGTGTTTCTTCAGGTTCATCCTCGGCAAGGCTTGATAGCACCGAATGATATTCGAACTCTTTTTCTGCTTTTTCAGTATCCTTAAAAACAGTTTCTATGGAGATGTCATTAAGGCAAATTGCAATACCGTCATCATACTGGATTTCGTTGTTTTCAAAGCCTTGTTCAGCAAGCAAGTCTGTTTCGTATTGTTTTTTATATGTCTGAAGGTTTTTCTGAAGTCCCATCAACAAACCCTCACCGACATTTCGTAAAACAATACCTGGAATAAGAAACAGAGCATGAAGCACTGCATAGTTAACTACGGTTAAAAGTAAGGAAACAAGAAATTGATCCCTTACTTCCCAGGCCTTAAAGAAAGCGATAAACAGAATAAGTGCGCGAATTACAATTGTGACGACAATTCTTGGAGTCGAAATAAATGTGCGCATTTCCTTGTCTTTTATTGGATTTGTTTCATCCGTATAAATTGGATAGAAACCGCGAATACCTATATTTGCAAGGGTTCGACCCAAACGGAAAATAAGTAAAAAGAAATAATGCTTCTTTATGGCTGCGGACACCTTTTCTTTTACTTCGGGTTTCATTGGTGGAATGTCTTTTTTCTTTAGAATTGCCATTTTATATACCTCTCTTTTTTGTTTCTACTGTATAGACGCATTAAGAAAGCAAAAAGTTTTAATAAGAGAAGATTTTTTTGATAAAATTTGCCTCATATATTAAAAATATTTTAACGGCATGCCTTGAATTTGTCAAGCTGTTACAGGTATACTTGATTTTAATTCCTTTCCTTTTTCTATACAATGGTAGAAAAAGGAAAAGGGAAGTATATGTATGGCAAGAGATGCTTTTTTATCAACTATGGGCGCTAGAATTGCACAACAGCGAAAAGACCAGCATCTCACGCAAGAACAGCTTGCAGATTTTATGGGAGTTAGTTTGCAAACAGTTTCCTGTATTGAACTAGGTAAACAAGCTATTCGTCCAGAGAATTTAGCAAATTTATGTGTCTGCCTAAATACTACATCCGACTACATCCTCTATGGAAAAAGAAATGAAACCCAAATGACAGAACTTATTGCCAAGGTTGCAACTCTTCCCCCCGAAGACTATGCCCTAATACAAAGTACTGTAAATTTGCTGCATAAGAAGAATATGTAACATATATTGATCCGTATTTTTGCACTGTCGGCAGATGTTGCTCTTTGAAAGAGAGGAATTTGACAAAAAGAAGGCCTCGATGCAACTTTTGAACAGCGATACAGACATACCATTGAAACAAACCTAACGAAAGAATAAGACAGTGGAATAAATTAACGCCCCTGCGATAAGCAGGGGCGTTAATTTGTTTTTTGGGATCTGCGGGTGTTTAGCTGTTTAATAAAGCAATAACAGAAGTTATTCCAATCGGAGCGTAGCGACGTCGTGGAATCTACGCATTATGATAACATTTGCAGTAGAATTAATGCCAAGATCCTTCGACTCGCTTCGCTCGCTCAGGATGACATTGTTTTCTTTTGTCCATTCTGTTGTTAGGCTGATTAAAGCCGATAACCTAAATCGGAATTTATCAAGCAAATAGCTGGTCGATGCTGGCAAAGGAATATCCCATCGCTTCCCATTTGGTCAGCAATTCGTCCAAAATCTCCGCGTTGGTGGCGGACGTGGAATGAAGCAGCACCACCGCGCCGTTATGGATCCGGGGTAGGAGCTTGCTGAACGCGGCGTCCCGGGTGGGCTGCGCGTCATTGTTCCAGTCCACATAAGCAAGGCTCCAGAAGACCGTCTTATAGCCCAGCGCCTGGGCCATTTTCAGGTTTTCTTCGCTGTAGATGCCCTGGGGCGGACGGTAGTATTTGGGCATTTCCTTGCCGGTGACCTCCTGAAACAAGGTTTCCAGGTCTGTCAGTTCTTTGGCAAAGGCTTCCCTGTCGGAGAGCTTGCTCATGTCATAGTGGTGCATGGTGTGGTTGGCCACGATATGCCCCTCGTCCACCATTCGCCGTACCAGGTCGGCGTTTTTCTCAATGTAGTTGCCTACCAGGAAGAAGGCGGCGGGGACTTGGTGCTTTTGCAGCACATCCAGGATCTTTTCGGTGCAGCCGTTTTCGTAGCCCGCGTCAAAAGTCAGGTACAGCACCTTTTGGCTGGTGTCACCCAAATAGGCCGCGTCGTATTGCT
>CAYLPQ010000094.1:0-5974 GCA_964385605.1 uncultured Oscillospiraceae bacterium
ACCCCTCAAGATTGAGGGGTAAGGGGTGTTGAAGTGTTTAAAAAACACTTTTTTATTTGTCATGGGGGAAATGGTCCCCCTGTTTAGGTCCATAATATACAGCAATAGTCAGACAAATGTTAGTCAAATGTTAGTCAAAACAGGTAAAATCACCGTATGGAAGAAAATGTAAAAACGGCTCAACCCTGCTGGTTGAGCCGTTTTCTGATGGTGACCCCACGGGGAATCGAACCCCGGTCTTCGCCGTGAGAGGGCGACGTCCTAGGCCGCTAGACTATGGGGCCGTTTTGACTACTCGCTTATTATAATACGAAAAGTGAATGTTGTCAACATTTTTTTGTAAAAAGAATCAAAAAAAGATGCCTCTTTTCTTGACTAAACAATGAAATTAGTGTAAATTATATATTGGTATGTTGTAAAATTTACAGTTTGTTTATTTGTATTGATAAATAAGTGTTGTATAATGAAAAAAGATATACATACAGAAGGGATGATTTAGCTAATGGCTGAAGCAATTAATGCCGTAGAGATAAAAAATCTCACAAAGCTATACGGTAAAAACAAGGCTCTCAACGATATTTCATTTTCTGTTAAGAAAGGTGAAATAATGGGCTTTCTTGGACCTAACGGTGCGGGAAAAAGCACAACCATGAATATTATATGCGGATGCATCAGTGCCAATTCGGGCAGTGCAAGTGTCTGCGGATGTGATGTTCTTGAAAATCCGAAGCTTGTAAAGAGCAAAATCGGTTATCTTCCTGAACAGCCACCTCTTTATTTTGATATGACTGTTGATGAATATCTTGATTTTGTGTACGAGCTTAAAAAGGTCAAGCTCAACAAGAAAGAACACCTTGATGAAATTACAGACCTTGTGAAAATTTCACATATCCGTACAAGAATGATAAGAAATCTGTCAAAAGGTTATAAGCAGAGAGTGGGTCTTGCACAGGCGCTTATCGGTAATCCCGAGGTGCTTATTCTTGACGAGCCTACTGTTGGACTTGACCCCAAGCAGATTATAGAAATCCGTAATGTTATAAAGCAACTGGGTAAAAGCCGTACTGTTATACTCAGTACACATATACTTCAGGAGGTTGAAGCGGTGTGTGACAGTGTTACAATTATATCCTACGGTAAGATTGTCGCACAAAATACTCTTGAAGGTCTTGTTGAGGAAACGGGTGGTAAAAATAAATACATATTGAAAGTTCTCGGAAATGCGCAGGAGGCACAGTATGCTCTTAATTCAATTAAGAACATTGTAAGTGTAGAAACTGTTAAGGTTGAAAAGGGTAGTGCTGAATTTATTGTAGAACAGCTGCCTGACACAGATATAAGAGGCGATATAACAAAAACTCTGGCGCAGAATAATCTTACAATTGCGTCTCTTCGCAGTGCAACTCTTTCGCTTGAAGAAATGTTTATCAAGCTCACAGGAGAAAATGTTACGGAAGAAAAGCATCAGGAAAAAGAAAAGGGGGATGAATGATGGTTGCAATATGGAAAAAAGAATTTAAAAGCTATTTTGTTTCTCCCATAGGGTACATATTTGTTGGTGTAATCACATTTCTCTCATCGCTTGCGTTTGTTTCAGGTGTGGTAATGATGCAATCAGCCGATATAAGTGTAGTATTTTCAAACATTAACTGGATATATCTTTTCCTTGCGGCGCTTCTTACTATGAGAATGTTTGCCGAAGAAAAGAATAAAAAAACTGACCAGCTTCTTCTCACTGCTCCTATCAGCATTACTGAAATGGTGCTTGGAAAGTATCTTGCGGCAATGTCTGTGCTGGGTGTGTCAATTCTTGTGTCACTTATATATCCTGTTATAATGTGTGTATATGCAGATCCTGCCATTAGTGAGATAATCGGCTCATATGTTGGATTTATTCTTTTGTGGGGTGCATTCGTTTCTGTTGGTGCGTTTGTTTCTTCTCTTACTGAAAGTCAGGTAATTGCGGCTGTATTCACATTTATTTCGCTGATTATAATTTACTTTATTCAGTCGTTTGAGGCAAGCATCAGCAATGTTGTTTTGCAGAAAATTGTAGGTTGGTTTTCTCTGATGTCAAGGTATGGAGAATTTCAGAAAGGTATATTGAATATTGAGAGTATCATATATTATTTGAGCTTCATTTTTGTATTTCTTTTCCTTACAGTAAGAGTTATAGATAAGAGAAGATATAGCTGAGAGGGGGAGAAATGATGAAAAATATTAAAATGAAAATGGGAACCATTTCCCTTGTTATTACGGCGATTGTAATTGCCTGCGTGATAGTGCTTAATATTATTGTAGGTATGGTAACAGAAAAGACCCCCATCAAAATTGACCTTACGCAGGATAATGTCTATGAGTTTTCAAAGCAGACAAAGGATGTTATGAAAAATCTCGATGCTGAAGTAACGGCATATGCAATTATTCCCGAAGGGTTAAATTACGAGTATACGGACTATATAAAGCCGTATCTTGAAAAATACAGGGCTATTAATGACAAGTTTGTTATTAAATATATTGACCCGTATGAAGACACAGCTTTCCTTAATAAATATACGGAAACGGGACAGCAGATAGGTATAGGCTCTGTCATTATTGAGTGCGGAGACCAGTACAAGGTGGTTACACTTGACCAGCTCTATACACAAAGCTATTTTGAAGATGTTGAATACATTGATATGGAAAAGCAGATTACAAATGCTGTTATGGTTGTTACGGGACAGCTTTCTGCGGCAAAGGTTTATTTTAATACCGGTCACGGAAATGAAACAGCTGAATCATATGGGTTGGAGCCTCTTCTTACGCAGGAGGGGTATGTTTGCGGTACCTTCAGCAGTGTGACAGAGGATATTCCGGAGGATGCCGATATTGTTGTAAGTATTCTTCCTATGTATGATTATGCAACAGAGGAAATTGTAAAGCTTGATGCCTTTCTTGACAGAGGCGGAAGATTTATCGTTATAGGTTCCGAAGGTATGCCTGAAGCAGTTAATCTGAATACCTACCTCGGAGAATGGGGTCTGAAGATGAACGGCGGATATGTAATAGAAAAGGATTCTGCAAGCAGTATGTCGGATGTGTACGGATTCCCTGTGCCTATAGTAAAAATTAATGAGCATACAATAACATCAAAGCTTACCGGTACAAAATCTCCGTTAATAATGCCCAACTCAATGAGCATTTCAACAATGAAGAGCTCCAACGGAGCGATGGCTACACAGCTTCTTACAACTTCTGAAAAAGCTTATGCTAAACAGAGTGTTGCGGAAACAATGGAAAAAGAAACAGATGATGTTCAAGGACCGTTATGCCTTGCGGCAATTTCAGAAAGAATCGGTGATGAAAGTTCTGCAATTATGGTAATTGGCTCATTTTATGCGGTAAGTGACCCGGGTACTGTAAATTCAGGAACATATCTTAACTCGGACTTTATACTGAACAGCTTAAGTTATATGAGCGGAGTAAAAGTATCCAGCGACATCCGGGCTAAACAGATTACTCCCGAAGCTATGGCTGTAACAATAGAGCAGGCTAATGTGATGAGCATTGTTCTTATATGGATATTACCCATTGGAATTATTCTTATAGGCTTCTTTATCTGGATAAAGAGAAGATTTAAATAAGAGGAAATGATATAATGAAACGTAATTTAAAAATGCTTATAGCGGCTGTTGTGGTGCTGACACTTCTTGTGGCTGCTTATTTTCTGGTGCCAAAGCTTCTTGCTGAAAAAGAGGACACAACCCCTATCACTTCAGACGAAAGCGGACAGCAGACATCAGATTCTGATTATATTATAAATGAAAAGACAGACGATGTGGAATCTGTTACTTTCAGCACAGGGGAGATAATCTATACGGTTAAAAACGGTGAAACACCGACTATAGAGGGCTACACAAGCCATGTAATTGATAACAACTCACTTCTTATGGCATTGTTTAACGGAACGAGTGTTATTTCTTCCCGAACTCTTGAGGAGAATGGTGACCTTTCTAAATACGGTCTTGACAAAGAGGATAAATATGTGTCTGTCAAGCTTAAAAACGGTCAGGAAAAGAAAGTTATTATAGGTAATCCTACCAATATCAGCGGTGAATACTATGCCAGAAGTGCAGAAAGTAATACTGTGTATGTTATATCAGAAACAACTGCGACGGAATTATTGACGCATCCGCAAGAGTTTCGTAACCTTGATGTTGTCGAAATAGTTAACAACACCGTTTCAGAGTTCACTGTTGAAAAAAGCGGTGAAAAGGTTCTTGATGTAAAATATATAAGCACGAGTGAGGCAGGTGGACAGCAGATACATGTTTATGAGCTTTTATATCCATATACGGGTGTTAAGGCTAATATGGACAGTGTGAATATGTTCTGTCAGGCGCTTGGCTCCGTTACAGCTACCGAAATTGTTGAAGAAAACCCTGTAAATCTTTCAAAATACGGCCTTGACAAGCCCTA
Organism: uncultured Oscillospiraceae bacterium; assembly: GCA_964385605.1. Lineage (GTDB taxonomy): Bacteria > Bacillota > Clostridia > UMGS1883 > UMGS1883 > UMGS1883. Next base: position 4,459 of record CAYLPQ010000094.1, read on the forward strand.
TGTGCTTACTGTAAAGGACGAGAAAGCTACGTCAACAATTAAAATGGGAAGTTATGCCGAAGACGGTGATGTTTATGTAATGAAAGGCGATGTTCCTGTTGTGTATAAAGCTCCGTGTTCTTTCTATGAAACGGTAAAGAATCTGAATGCAGATGAGTTTGTAGACAGATTTATCCATTTGTTTAATGTGAGCGACGTTTCGGGAATAACTGTTAGAAAAGCACAGGAAAATCATAGCATATTGATAAACAAAAAGTCAGAGGACACATATGACTATAAAATAGACGGAAAAATCAAGGTTAAGGATAACTTTACTCCAATATACACCTCAATAATCGGTGTTACTGCAAGTAGCTTTATGCCGGGAACAGAGCCGGGTGGAGAGGAATACTGCACAATAAAGTTTGATTTTAACGATAAGACTTCAAAGAGCTTTACTTATTTTGCCTACGATGACAGATACAGTATTGTAAAGGCAGACAACGGACTTGCGTGTCTGGTAACAACAGAAAGTATTGACGATATTTTTAAATCGTTCGACAAATAATGAAAGGGTGTAAGAAATGTTCAGAATAGGAATGGTCGGAGCCGGAGCAATAGGCAAATCTCATAAGAGGGCTATTGAAGCTAATCCCGATTGTAGCCTTGCTGCGGTGTGCGATATAAACGAGCAGAATGCCCTTGTGGTTACAGAGGGTACAGAGGCAAGAATTTACACAGACTACAAGGAAATGGCAGAAAAGGAAAGTCTTGATGTTGTTATTATCAATCTTCCTCATTTCCTGCACAAGGATGTATCGGTATATTTCATGGAAAAAGGTATCAATGTCCTTGTGGAAAAGCCTATGGCAAACACCAAAGCTGAATGTGATGCCATGGCTGCAGCGGCAGAAAAAAGCGGTGCGTTTCTTGTGGTGGGACACGTACAGAAATATCACGACAGCTACAGAAAGCTTCGTAATATGATTAAGGAGAATCGCCTTGGAAAGCTTTGTGCAGTAACTGAAACAAGGAATACAGATTATTTTGTAAACAGACCTGCATGGTTCCTTAAAAAGGCACAGGCAGGCGGCGGCATCATTATGAACTACGGAGCTCATACTCTTGATAAGATTATGTACACAGCGGACGTTGATATTGAAGATGTATATGCAATGGGGAATAACTTCCTCACTGACGATGATGTAGAAGCAACTGCACAGCTTCTGGTAAAGTTTTCAGGCGGAGTAAGCGGGTCATTTACATATTGCGGATGCCATGTAAAGGGGCTTTACCGGACTGACTTTTACTTTACTGACGGTGTTGCGCAGATTCGCAACGGTAACGAGTTGTGGATAAGCGAAAATAAAGGTGACTTTGTGCAGATAGATTGCCCTAAAACAGCAAGTGTAATTATAGAAGAACAGCTTAAAGAGCTTGTAAAACTTCTCAAAGGAGAAGAAAGTGAAATAGTTAAGCCTGACTATGCAACACAGATTGTAGATGCACTGGAAAAAGCTGTTAAGATGATGTAAAA
>CAYLPQ010000095.1:0-5852 GCA_964385605.1 uncultured Oscillospiraceae bacterium
AGTGCTGATGATACTTGGCGGGAAGCTGCCCGGGAAAGTAGGTCGTCGCCGGAACTAAAAAAAGAACGCAGATTGTGTTCTTTTTTTTGTTCCTCATATAAAAAATATTGTACTGCATACTTTGGAAAAGTCAGCGCACTTTATTTATAATAAAGCTGATGAGGCGCTTATGCATGACACTGTTGTAAAAATGATAAACGGTCAGTTGCCAATTAGTGCTCCAGGTGATACAATGAACTAGATACATTTATGAAGGATGTGACATTTATGAATACAGTCAAAATCGAGTCTTTAAAAACAAAAATGATTGCGCACAGAGGTTTAAGCGGAATTGAAAGAGAAAATACAAATCCTGCTTTTGTTGCGGCAGGGAACAGGAGTTATTACGGAATAGAAACGGATGTGCATGTTACAAAAGACGGAAAGTTTGTTGTTATACACGATGAAACAACCGAAAGGGTTACTCTCGGTGAATATAATATAAATGTGGAAGAAAATAATTATTCAGAAGTGGAAAATATCGTTCTGCCTGATTTTGATGGGACTACAATGCGGAAGGATATACGGATTCCACTTTTGACCGAATATATCAATATCTGCAAAAAATATGAAAAAGTCTGCGTTCTTGAAGTGAAGAATCATTTTATTGAAAGCGATTTAGAAAGAATGGTTGAAGAAATCCGTGAGACGGGTTATCTTGAAAATGTAATATTTATTTCGTTCGATTTGGAAAACTGTATTAATCTTCGGAAACTTTTGCCGGAAAATAAGATTCAGTTTCTTGTTGCGAACACAGAAATCACAGATGCGCTGATAGAAATTCTGTATGACCACAAGCTTGACCTGGATATTAACTATAGAGAATTGACGAAAAAAATAATCAAAACACTTCATTCGAAAGGAATAGAAGTAAACTGTTGGACCTGTGACGATAAAACCGCTGCAGAAGACTTGGCAAAGATGGGTGTTGATTATATTACAACAAATATTCTTGAATAAAAAGTGCAGGAGGTAAAAATATGCTGAATATTACTGTAGTTCAGCCTGCTTACTATGCAGGAGAGCAGCCTGACGAAAAGATTGGGGAATTTTTAATTGAACAGCTTAACAATGTTGCACCGGGCGGATTGATTGTCCTGCCGGAGTATTCAAATGCAGGCGGACTTTCTGATTCGGAGAGCGAGCTGAAAGCTTTGCCACGTGCTGAAATAATGCTGAAAAAAGCATCGGAAGTTGCGAAAAACAAAAATGCATATGTAGCTATAAATGTTTTACAACGTCGTGATGATGAAATCAAAAACAGTACATATTTATTTAATAAAAACGGAGAGGCGGCATTTGTCTATGATAAACAACACTTGCCTCCGTCTGAAATTAAATTGGGAGTTACACAAGGTAACAACACAGGTAAATGCAAGTGCGTTTGTGATGTGGATGGCATCCGCTTTGCATTTATGACCTGCTACGATATTTATTTTAATGAGCAGATTGAGTTTATAGCACAATTTAAGCCTGACATAATACTTATTCCGGGGTATCAACGTGGAGAACGTACAGATATTATACGCGCGCAGGCTAAATTGACCGCATTTCGTTGTAATGCCTATATTGCAAGAGCATCCTACTCTATGAATAATGACGAACACGGCGGATGCTCTATGATTGTTGCCCCTGATGGACAAATTCTTAAGGATATAGGAAAAGAAGTAGGCAATATATCGGCAGAAGTCGACCCATTCCGGAAGTATATGCGTACTGCAGGCTTTGGCGGTAATACCGTCAGAAACGACGACTTTATTTCTGCAGGACTTTGCCCTGCGGCATTTGAAGTGCGTGGGGATGAAATAGAACACTGATTATAACAGAGGTTTACTCAAATAATGTCGGAAGGAGGAATGTTATATTGATTAATGCTATTAATGTTCTTTCAATCATTCTTATTTCGCTGTGTTGGTTTTTTATTATAAAAAAACTTTTTTGGAGTAAGGTGGCACCTGTTAAAACTGTTAAAGCAGAATTAGTTGATAAGTATAAAACGAATATAGTTTCCACATATCAGGGGGCATTCAAAAGGGAATGCTACATGATTGTGTTTGAAACAAAAGAGAAAAAGCTTTCATTCAGAGTTACTTCATTTTCGTATGACAATTATCGAATAGGAGAAAAGGGAACATTAAAATACAAGGGTCATCAAATAATCAGCTTTAAATGATTATTCGATGAAGAATGAGCACTTATCGGAAGTTGCTTTTAATATGTAACGAATGAGAAAAGGGTATAGCGAAATGATTTCATTTTGCTATACCCTCTTTAACATCAGATGCTTTTTATATTCCATTGGTGTTATTCCGGTATGTTTTTTATAGAGCCTGAAAAAATTTGAATAATTATTAAATCCTGAAAGACGGCTTGCTTCTTCTATATTTAATCCTTTATTGACAATATCATTAAAATAGGAAATACGGCGGAATATAACGTAATTCCACACAGATATACCGACATGTTCCTTAAACAGGTGGGACAGGTACGATTTATCAATATTAAATTCTTCGGAAATGGCTTCAATACTCATTTCTTTTGTAAAATTAGTATTGAGAAACTCAAGTATCTTGTTTATAAAGGGATTTTCCGTTGATTGAACGGCTTTTTCGTTATCATTTTCTTCAAAAACCTTACACAGAACAGAGAGAAGCTCCGTAATTTTACAAAGGGTGAGGATTTCACTTGCGGGATTATTGCTTTGCGTTATTTGAAACATATTTTTCATAATAACATCAAGGGAATATTTCTTTGCCGTATCAGCGGAAATATGATTTGACGCACCCTTTTCACGATTCAAGAAAGGCGCATATAAAGAACTACAGTCTTTCGGGAAATTTTTCAGAAGATTTTCATTGAAATGAAGAACAATTCTTTCGTGGTATTTGTCAGGGTCAACACTGCAACAGAACATTTCCGCAGGATTAAGAATTATCATATCACCGTCGTTTATGTCGTAATGCTTACCCTCAATTTTGATATTGCCGCTTCCGTGTATGAAATAGTATATCATACACCTGGGGGTCTGATGCAGATAGGAAAGGGTTGAAGCCTCTGCCGAAAATCCCGAAGTATGGTTTAATATGTATCCAAGATTACTCTCATAGCCTGTTTTATCAAAGTTTTTTCGCATAAAATCCACCTCATAGCAGTATTGTACATAAAAATAACAGAAAAGTCAATTGCATATTTAATCGTGAGATGCTATTATAAAATAAAATGGGAAAATGGAGCGGATAGTATGAAATTACCCAAAATGAGATTTACTGCTGTTGGCGATATGCTTATACAGAGAATTATTTCAACTGAATATGACGGCTTTCGTGAAGTCAGCGACTACATTCGCAAGGGTGATGCACGATTTTTCAATTTTGAATCTATTATATACCGTGAGGGAATATGGGGGAATCAGTTTAACGGTGGTTCTTTCCATAATTCTGACCCAAGGTCTTTTGATATTGCGGAGGAATACGGCTTCAATATGATGACCTTTGCAAATAATCATACCTTTGACTGGAGTTATGGCGGATTAATATCTACACTTGATGAACTGAAAAAGAGAAAGTTTGTTCATTCGGGTGTAGGGATGAATCTTGACGAAGCGGCTTCCCCTTCTTATCTTGATACACCTACAGGCAGAGTTGCACTTATTTCTATGGCATCGTCCATCGCAGGTGCATCAGCTATGGCAGGTAGGCAGTCGCGCAGAATTCCGGGACGCCCCGGAGTAAATGCTCTCCGTACAAACAAGTATATCGAGGTTACCAGGGAACAGTTTGATATGCTTAACGAAATTGCGGAAATCAGCGGTGTAAACGACGGCCGTAAAATTTCAAGGGCGGAGGGTTATACCTCCCTTAAGAGAGACAACACCGTAGAGCTCGGCAGTATGGTGGAATTCAAGCTTGGCGACAAGACAAAATACCATGCCACACTGAATGAAAAAGATATGGCAAGACTTGAGAAAGCTATTTGTGAGGCAAAGGCGCAGGCGGACTATATTCTTATCAGCATTCACAGTCACGAGATTTCAGGTGATGCAAAGGAAAATCCGGCAGAATTTCTGGTGGAATTTGCACACCGTTGTATAGATATGGGTGCACACGCGGTGCTTGGTCACGGACCGCATCTTTTAAGACCCCTTGAGATTTACAAAAATTGTCCCATATTCTATTCGCTGGGCGACTTTATGCTTCATAATGAAAGTGTTACTTTCGCACCGGAGGATATGTATGAAAAGTATGGCTTAACCTCCGACGACCCTCTTTGTGATATTTACCGCAAGCGGTCCCGTGATTACACCGTAGGTCTTCTGACAGATTCCCGTATGATGGAGGCGGTAATTCCCTATTTTGAGATGGAGGACGGAAAGCTTACCCATCTTGAATTAATGCCTATTGAGCTTGGTTTCGGACAGCCACGTTACAGGCTGGGCAATCCGAAATTCTGCCCTGACTGTGGAATTATAGAACGTTATGCAAAGATGTCCGAAGCATACGGTACACAGATAGAAGTAAATAAAGACGGAATTGGTATTGTAAAACTTGAGAGGAGTTTTTGAAATGATAAATATTGATAATGATTACATCGTTAAATTAAGACGCGAATTGCATATGTACCCCGAGGTGGACTATGACCTGCCCAAAACCGTTGCACTTGTAAAACGTGAGCTCCAGGCTATGGGCATTCCCTATACGGAAAAGTACGGAAAGGGTAGTGTCGTAGCCTACATCAATCCCGACAACACAAGCTTCACAATCGGTATCCGTGCGGATATGGATGCACTCCGTATGCAGGAGCAGAACGAGGAGCTTGAGTATCGTTCAAGACACGACGGTATGATGCATGCTTGCGGTCACGATGCTCACACCGCAATTCTTCTCGGCACAGCAAAGGCTCTTAAAGAAATAGAAAAAACACTTGCTTGCCGTGTTAAGCTTGTTTTCCAACCCAGTGAAGAGGGGGTTACAAGCGGTGCAATGATGATGATTGAAAACGGTGTTATGGAAGACATCGACATTATGACAGGTCTTCACGTAGGTACAAATGTTAATTCCGGCACTCTTGGCATATGTCCCGGTATTTCAAGTGCCACAAGCCGCCACTTCAAAATTGAAATCAGCGGTAAGAGTGTTCACGCAACAGCTTACCATAAGGGTATAGATGCACTTTCAATTGCGGTGCAGATGTATAACGGAATACAGTCTATTTCCGCTACAGAAGTGGCTCCTTCCGAAAAGGTTGTTTGTACTGTAACAAAATTGCACTCGGGAACAGCGCAGAATATTACTCCGGACTATGCTCTTATGCAAGGCACAATACGGACCTTCAATGTTCCGTTAAGTCAGTTTATTCATGAAAGAATACAGAGCCTTGCAAAATGCCTTGCAGAGCATTACGGTGTGGAAATAAAGGTTCACGCACCTCTTAAATCAACTTGTGTATATAACAATCCCTACTTGTCAGAGATTATGTTCAAAACTATGGAAAAAGTGGTTGGAAAAGAAAATGTAAAAACACTTGCCGATGGGCTTGGCTCTGAAGATTTTTCAAGGTTTACAGATATTGTACCCAGTGTGTTCTTCCGTCTGGGAATAAAAAATGAAGAAAAAGGTATTACCCAGGTTGCACATCAGACCGATTTCAAGCTTGATGAGGATGCTCTTGAATATGGTGCAAAAACTTTTGTGCAGTTTGTGCTTGACAATCAGCATGGAGTAGATATAGAAAAAGCAAAAAAGAGCGCCTATAACTCGACTTTCTGTGGAACGGACTTTTCGTTGAAATCTCAAAGAGAAATTGAATTGTAAAGG
>CAYLPQ010000096.1:0-5750 GCA_964385605.1 uncultured Oscillospiraceae bacterium
GGTATAAATTTTTTTATGCCCTCAATGGTTATCATGTACCGACAGATTCGTCCGTACGTACATGATAACAATGCAGTAAAAAAAGACCCTGCAAGCCTTGAGCCTGCAGGGTTTTTCTATGTATTCAGTTTATGGGTTGCAGTTCTTACATGGAGTATATCCGGCACTCACTGCAGAGGACCTGGAGGAGAAGCTGACCTTGTTGGAGTCTTTCATGCGTTTAACAGACGCGCATGTGGACTCGTGGAAGACCTTGCTGTTTTTATTGCCTATGTAAGTATAGGACACTTCTGAGCTTGTTGTAGAAGTAGACGGATTTGTAGTTGTGCCTGTCGTTGGAGTTGATGGCGTCGTAGTTGTCGCGCTATAGTCGCCAGCGTCAGCGAGTGTCAGGTAGTTGCTCTTGTTCAGATTGTACGCTTTTCCGTTTGTTGAGAGCATGATCGTGCCGCTCTTATGTGTGCTGAGGACCTTCGCGCCTACAGCAAACAGTCTCTGCAGCGTTTCTGTGTGTGGGTGGCTGTAGCTGTTGCCCTTCGCTGCTGATACTATAGCATACTCAGGCTTTACCTTGTTAAGGAATGAAGCGGAGGAGCTATATTTGCTTCCGTGATGTCCTACCTTGAGGACGTCGATGTCTTCAAACTGGTTGAGGTTGTCCGCTTCGACATCGCTGCCCATATCACCAGTAAATAAAACTGATGTGTCGCCATAATTAAGCTGCACCACGACGCTGCAGTCGTTTGTGTCGTCCCAGCCGTCGCCGGTCTCAATTATGTCAATAGTCGCACCTTCATATCCTAAAGAAAACGTCTTCGTGTCGTCTTCGTAGTAGTCGCAGCCCTCAGCCAGCAGCGCGCTCTGGTAGTCGTTGAATGTAGCTGAGCTGCTTGTGATGCCTGCGTCAATAGCGATTGCCACGTCATACGCTGCCAGGACTGTGTCCATGCCGCCGATGTGGTCCGCGTCTGGATGCGTTGCCACGATGCAGTCCAAGGACCCGTCCACGTATGGCTTTATATAATTGACCACTGTCTGGCCGTCGCCGTTGTTGCCCGCGTCAATCAGGATTTCTGTCTCGCCGATGTCAATGAGAGCCGCATCTGCCTGGCCCACGTCGATGAAGTGTACCTTTAGGAGCTGAGCTGTAGAGTCCACTTCGACGCTGTTCTTGGAAGCGTTCCATGTTACATATCCGCCGAAGGCTTCCAGCACTGCTCTGATAGGCAGATATGTCCTATTATCTTTTATTATCGCAGCCGTGTCGTTTGTAATCTTATTACCATTTACGAGAATGTAAGACGCGCCGATCGGCACCTTCACGACTGTGCCGTCTTTTTCTACGATTGCTGTCCTTGTGGCATTGTCCCAGTCGACTTCACAGCCATAGGCTTCCATCGTAGCGCGCAGAGGCACCTGCGTCCTGCTGGCGCTGTCGATAAATGGGGCGCCGCTGTCAGTCGTAAAAGTGACAGCCTTGCCGTTGATGATTACACCAACAGAGGCAGCTGATGCTGACACTGGGATCAGGCTGAGCACCATGACCAGCGACAGGATCACTGCTAAATACTTTTTATGCTTTTTCATAGTCTTGCCTTTCTTTGAAAAAATTGCACATGTTTATAATTACATTGTACTCAGATAGAAAAGGCAGGGCAAAAGTTTTTTGAAGTATACTGTATTACATGTTTGGCAATAAAAAAAAGACCCTGCAGGCTTATGGCCCGCAGGGTTTTCTCACTGTGTAGTTATATAAGAGGCGTAGCCTTTAGCCTCAAGCTCCTCCGCGAGCTTCTCAGCGTTGGCCTTGTTAGAAAAGGCACCCAGCTGCACTCTGTAGAGCGTATCGGTCTTAGTGGAGACCGCCACCTTCTTGAGCCCTCCACGAGCTGCCAGCACGTTCACGATAGCAGCTGCGCACTTCTTAGCGTACGCGCTTGAGAGGATGACCGGCACGTCGACCGTGCTGTCCATGTAGCCGAGCTCCAGGAGCACCGCTGGCATCTTAGTCTTGCGCAGCACATAGAAGTCAGCTGTTGCCTTCGGCTTCGAGCGGTTGCCCTTGAGGCCTGTCTGCTCGATGAGCTCGTCATATAAAGCGTCACGCCACTGAATAGCTGCAGCGCTGGCCTTCGTGTAGGCATAGGCCTCGATGCCGCTCGCAGCCGTTCCATTTGCGCCTGCGTTATGATGGACGGACAGATAAAAGTCAGCGTCCCAGGCGTTTGCCTTCTGGCATCTCGTAGCCAGGGCGATGTCGTCCCAGCCGTCGTCTGAGTCGTCCAGTCTTAAAAGCTCATAGCCAGTATAGGCTTTGAGACCTTCCTCCACCAGGTCACAGATGCGGTCGTTCAGCCACCACTCGCGGGTCTCGTTCGGGTCCAGGGACTTGAGGCAGCGCTTGCCTGCCGTCGTCAGCCCGTGGCCCGCACCTAATGCAATTTTAAAAGCCATTAATCGCTCACCTCCGGCAGTCCTGTGATGATGCTTGTAAGTATTGAGAGGATGCCAGCCACAGCTGAGGCAGAGCCCACAGCCAGCCAGTTCACTTCTGATAATACTGCAGCCGTGCCGATAGTTGCCACAGCAGTCTGTGCTACTGTTTTGATGGCTCTAACGCCTGCGGCCTTGAGCCAGTTCTTTGTCTTGTCGCTCATGTCGTTCCCTCCAATTATAAAAAACTGTTGTCAGCCTCACACTGACGATATACGCGTTTGACGTTCTCGATGGCCAGGACGGCCTTGCTGTTCTCATAGTCTGGATGAGCGTCGCAGTACTTCTCGTATAAGGTCACGTCGTCCAGGATCTCGTTGAAGTGCTCCCGCGTGTGTCGCTGTCCCTGGATGATTTCGTCATTAAATCGCAGGATGCGCAGCCGGCAGCCCTTCGCGTCTCTTTGGTCGTCCATCGCGATGTGCTCGTCCATGCTCTTCTGCAGCGCGTCGATGCGTGCAGTCAGGTCGCTAAAGAAAAACCCGCGGACCTTATCGCCCAGCCAGGTCCACGGGTTTAACTTGATAGGCATAACCTGCACGAGCGAAGGAAGCCCGAAGGCGGCAGCTGCAGCAGCTACCGCCTCCCAGTGCTCAGCGAGCCAGTCCATTTACTTCTCCACCCTCATGGAGGCCTGGACCTCCACGATGTAGTCGAGATAGTACTTGCGGCAGAGCTCTTTATATTCCTTGATGTGTGCTGGGTCGATGTCTTTTCTCTCTTCCTGCGTGTAGTTCTCGTTGATGTACATGTCAAGCCCCACGCCGACGTCCACGCCTCTGTCGTAACAGATGGCCTGGATAACTGCAGCGTCTTTAATGAATGGATTGCCCTCAAGCGCGGCGATGTCCTGCTTGCACTCCTCGAAGCTCTTTTCTTTCCACTCTTCTGTGCCTTTTCTGTACTTTGTCATATTGGTACCTCCTTTATAGCTCTGCTGCTCATGCAGCTAACAAACTATGATTCTGCGATTAAATCCTCGAGACCGTTCTCTCTGAGGATCTCGTCCACCTGGTCCTTGAGCTTTGCTGGTACGTCTGAGTATGAGATTTTGCCGAGTATAACCTTAGTAGCGAATAACATTGCCATCATTGTGACCCCTTTCTGCCCGTAGGCGATGTATATAATAAGTAATAAAAGATTAAGCATAAACGACCTGGCCCACTTCGATGAGGCAGTCCTCCAGGAATTCCTGATTATCTGCCAGGGCTGTGACCTGGGCCTTGAGGAGTGTGTTCTCAGCCTCCAGGGCTTCAATGCGCTCCTGGTCTGTTGGCTGCGGTTCAGTCGGTTCGGTGATGCGCTCCTCGATTGTGTAGCCGTGTTTCTCAGCGTAGGCCTTCGCGAAGTCTTCGCCGGCTGTGATAGTGTTCACGACCTTGTCGCCTTTTTTAATGATCCAGTCTGCCATTACTCAGTCGCCTCCTTGTAATAAACGATATAGCAGCCGCCTGAGCCGCCGTTGCCCCCATTGTATTCGGTTGCATCTGCGCCGCGCAATATACCGCCGCCACCGCCGCCAGCCCCGCTGTGGCCATTTCCTCCGCAGCAAAACAGCCCGCCGCCGCCACCGCCTCCAGATTTTCCGTTTGATGCGTTTGTGGTGTGCCCGTTTCCACCGTTGCCAAAATAGCCGCCACCACCGCCGCCGCCGTAGCCTACAGCATCGCCGCCTTTGCCACCGTAGCCGCCACCGCCGCCACCGCCGCGTCCTGAAGCATCGCCGCCTTTGCCACCGTAGCCGCCACCGCCGCCACCGCCTGAAGTACCAGCTCCGCCGCTTTGTGTGATGTCACTACACGAAAGAAAAGACAAAACAAGATCGATATAGTCGGCTTTTAAAACTGAATCGCTGCCGACACCAGATGCGCCTGGGGCACCGCCGTCACCGCCGTAGGTGCCACCGCTTCCTGGGGTCCCATTGTTGCCGGAGCTTGAGACGGTGCCACCGCCACCACCGCCGCCGTAGGTGCCACCGTTGCCCCCGCTTCCGTAGGAGTTAGCGCCGTAATGAGACCCAGAAGCACCGCCGCCACCGCCGTAGGTGTCGCCATTACCGCCGCTTCCGCTAAAGTCACCATTACCACCACCGCCACCAGCTCCGCCATCGCCACCACTTGCTCCGTAAGAATCCTGTTTGCCGCCACCGCCGCCGAGAGCTGTGAGCAGATCCCCGAAATAAGTAGCCCCACCTGCTGAGCCAGGACGTCCTCCCGTACCACCTGAGCCGCAAATAACTTCGATTTCAGACCCTTCAATTATAGTTTTTTCCTCTATAGTAATGTAGCCACCGCCACCACCACCGCCGGATGATGAGGTGGACCCCGGAATACAGCCACCGCCACCGCCGCCACCTACGGCGTAAATCTTAAATTTTTGTCCTACCGCTTTGGGTGCGGTCCACGTTCGGGACTCTGTTATTTTTTCAATAACCAAATTGCCGACCACAGGCGCGGACTCAAAAGCCTCAGCTATAGCGCCGCTCACCTGTTCAGAAGGCACTGCGCCAGTCTCGTCAAGGGTAGCCACGCCACCCGCGACGCCCTTCTCTGTCGTAGGAATAGCGCCGGCCTGCGCAGCTGTTACGCCGTGCGGGTTGTTTTTAAGGCTTGCGTGCTTTTCGTCAAGAAAATCCTGCAGACCATCCACCAGCTCGGCTTTTGTGATTGGGTAAACTATATATTTATTGCCGTCTTTGTCCTGGAATATCTGCAGGACATTATGCTCAGTTGTTGACATATCTGTCCGCCTCCTTTACTCAATGATCTGGAATAAAAAGTCGCCGTTGGCCATGTCCGCCGGCTGAGATGCTGCCACAAATATGCGCGTCTTGCCGTCCCAGGATGCCACCTTCTCCGCTGTGATGCCATCCAGGACTGTCGCGTTTGTGTGGCTGTGCTTCTTTGCCACTGCGTCCTTGAGGTTGGCCTCTGTCTGTGTGTATGTGTTAAGCAGCGCCAGGTTGCTGTGCGTATGGTTGCCGTTTGTGATTTTCGAGAGCAGCGCCTCGTCCAGGTCGCTCTCTGTGACTGTGTCCTTGTTGGCCAGTGCGCCCAGGGCGTCGGTCACTGCTTTGATTGCGTCGACTGCGGTCTGGTCAGCCTTCGCACCTATGGCGTTATTGAGTGCCGTCGCGACATCCTCATGCGCCTCGATGTAGGCAGCCAACTCTGTGAATGTGTCGTATGCTGTGTCGACACCGTCGCCCATGAGCTCAGTCCTTAATGCTGCGATAGCATTGGAGAGCTCTGTGGTCG
>CAYLPQ010000097.1:0-5724 GCA_964385605.1 uncultured Oscillospiraceae bacterium
CGGTGCTGCTTTATCACATTCTCTTTATATTAGCTCCCAGAAAAGGTCGGTATACTCTGCCGGATTTTCAAGGGAAATATCTGCAATCAGCAGTGCCTGACTGTAAAGCAGCTTACCAAGCTTTGCACACTTGTCCTTATCAAGCTGCCACATATCCTGCAGCATATAGAACGCCTTATGCGCGGGATTAATCTCGAGCACTCTCTGTGCCTTTATATCAGGGTGGTCACCGGGGATTGTCGCAAAATATTTCTCCATTTCAAGCGATACTTCACCGTCTGTTGTAAGGCAAACGGGGTGGCTTTTAAGCTTGCCCGAAAGTCTTACCGCCGTTACCTTTCCGTCCAGACTGTCACGCAGGTAATCAAGCATAACCTGATTTTCCTCCTGCTTCATCTTTGTATCGTTTGCCTCTTCCTCTGTTTCTATACCAAGTTCCTTGTCGTTTACACTCTTGAACTGCTTACCGTCAACCTCGCCAAGCATATTGATAACAAACTCATCAACCTCATCTGTCATATAAAGGATTGAGAAGCCTTTTTCCTTTATCTGCTCTGTCTGCGGGAGATTGTCAATCTTCGGAATTGTTTCACCGCAGGCATAGTAGATATACTTCTGCTCCTCAGGCATTAATTCAACGTAGCGCTGAAGAGTAACAAGTTTCTTCTCCCCAGACGCGTAGTAGAGAATAAGGTCTTTTAAAAGCTCTCTATGAGCGCCGTAGTCTGACACGATGCCGTATTTAAGCTGCAGACCGAAGCTCTGCCAGAATTTTTCATATCTTTCGGGGTCATTTGTAAGAAGTTTCTTAAGCTCCTGCTTGATTTTCTTCTCAATATTGTTTCTGATTGCCGTAAGCTGACGGTCGTGCTGAAGCATTTCACGGGAAATGTTAAGAGACAAATCCTGTGAATCCACAATGCCCTTTACAAAACGGAAATGTTCGGGAATAATATCCTCGCAGTTGTCCATTATCATAACACCGGAGGAGTAAAGCTCAAGTCCCTTGGTATATTCTTTTGTGTAATATCCCATAGGAGTATTTGCAGGAACAAAAAGCAGTGCCTTGTAGGAAAAGCTACCCTCAACATCCGCACGGATTGCAAGGGCGGGCGCATCCTTGTCAAAATATCTTTCCTTGTAGTAATTATTAAGCTCATCCTCTGAAACCTCATCCTTGCTTCTCTGCCAGATGGGAATCATGCTGTTGATGGTCTCTTCCTCTATATACTTCTCATACTCTGGTTTTTCGGAGTCGGGCTTTTCAATTTTTCTTGATTTTTCTATATCCATCTTAATAGGGTAACGAATATAGTCAGAATACTTCTTGATAAGACCGCGGAGCATATATGTTTCGAGATACTGACCGTAATTTTCGTCCTCTGTATCTTCTTTTAACTTCATATATATATCTGTACCGTAGCCATCCTTGCCTGTTTCTGTTACGGTATAGCCGTCAGCACCGTTTGATTCCCAGCAGTAAGCCGTGTCACTGCCGTAAGCCTTGGTAATAACGGTAACCTTATCTGAAACCATAAATGCGCTGTAAAAACCTACACCGAACTGACCGATAATATCTATATCCTCTTTTTCTTCCATATCCTTTTTGAAATTGAGAGAGCCACTGCGTGCAATTGTACCGAGGTTCTTCTCAAGCTCTTCCGCTGTCATACCGATGCCGTTATCGCTTACCTTTATAATACGGTTATCCTTGTCAATTGTTACCTTTATATATAAGTCCTCTCTGGCAACACTTACACCGTCTTCTGTCAGCGACTTATAGCACAGCTTGTCAAGCGCATCCGATGAGTTTGAAATAATTTCACGAAGAAATATTTCCTTGTGTGTATAAATTGAGTTAATCATCATATCAAGGAGCTTTTTACTTTCAGCCTTGAATTGTTTTTTTGCCATTGGTACTACTTCCTTTCATCAAGCTAATGTTCTACATTGGCATTCGTTAGCACTCTTCGTCTCCGAGTGCTAAAATATAGATTATCACTGTTAGTGTGCTTTGTCAATACTTGTTAACAAAACTTTCATTTTTCGGGAAAAATCCCAAATCCGCCAACCTTACCGCCCTCTATCGCCGTAAATAACCTTGTCTTGAAGCCTGGGTTCTCCTTTTCAAGCTGCCTGATAAGATTTTTTATATATTCGCGCTTGGTGCGCTTATCTTCGGGGCAACGATTCTGAACAAGCGGCAATTCATATCTTTTTGCAAATCCCGAAATATAACTTTCAGGCGCATAAAGAAGCGGCCTGATGAGGGTAATATCCTTTCTGTCAAGATATGTAACGGGGGAAAAACAGTTAACTCTCCCCTCATAAACAAGCGAAAGCATAAACGTATCCAGTGCATCATCATTGTGATGACCGAGCGCCACCTTGTGACTTCCAAGCTCCAGTGCCGCATCGTGAAGAGCTCCGCGCCGCATCTTTGCACACAGTGAACAGGGATTGGGTTCCTTCCTAATATTAAATATAATCTCCGCAATGTCGGTCTGCTTAACTACATACTCCACTCCAAGCTCTTTACAAAGCTCTGCCACAGGGGTAAAATCCATCCCCTCAAATCCCATATCAAGGGTAACGGCACTTATATCGAATTTTTTTGGATAAAATGTGCGGAGCTTCGCCATAGCATAAAGCAGAGCAAGGCTGTCCTTGCCGCCGGACACACCTACCGTAATAAGCTCACCGTCATTTATCATACCGTAGTCATCAATACCACGACGTAAGTAGCTGAGTAATTTTTGCATTGTTTCACCTCGGAAAATTATCTTCCTTTATTATATAGCAAAATAAAGCTCAAATCAAGATATACAAAAAAATTTTCCGCAAGGAAAACCTTTTGGGAAATTTACTCTGCAATATTTATTATTTTTTCTTTTTTCTGACTGCATATTCATATGCTATCCCCGTACCGCTTTTCTTCCTTATTTATGGGTAAATAGTCTTTATTGTAATAAATGATGCAGGTATCGCTTTTATCTATTATTTCACAATTGCGTCCAACATACACGGCTCTGTCGGCATTAAGAGCCCGCTCCGGGAAATATGTATCTTCGTAAAATTCAAGGAGATATTCCCTGTAATGGTCGTTTATGTATGGAAACTCTGCCCTGACGTATATCCGTTTGATATGGGGATACTCCTGCTTCAATTCAGTAACAACATCACGACATAATTCGTTAAAGTCGCTCTTACTGCCGAAAAGAAATGTCTCTACCTCATTCAACACAATCAGTTCTTCAATAATTTTATACAGGCTTTTTCTTAATCGGTCCTCCCCGCTTATTTCCCGATGCCCAAAAAAGCAACAGGTTTTTGTTTTTTCCATAATAATACCCCGCCAATAAAAAAATGCGTAGCCCCCTTTTGCAAGAGAAACTACGCACCAAAAAACGCAGGGACTCTGTTTCAAAAGGTTGCTACACACTTTTTTACCATAACACTAAACTTCGTTCAAGAGTATGACGAAACAAGAGTGTACGCTTTTTACATATAGCGTACCCCTTAAACGAAGTTATTATTAAATTAGTATTATACCAATATATGGCATAGTAAAAAAAGTGTAGCACAGTTATTATAACATATAAAAATCAGGATTACAAGGAAATTTTTTCAAAAACGGCAAGCGAGAAAAAAAGAGGTTTTGAGAGAAAATAAGCGAAAGCAAGAGCATTTAAAACGCAAATTAAATTCTTTCAAAAAAAGTGTTGACAAAAGGAACTTTATGTATTACAATAACTCTTGCTGAAAACAAAGCCAAAAAATTTATATTTTAAATATGGAGGTAAATCCGAATGAAGACCACTATGGAAAAAGCAGGTCAGGTTCAGAGAAAATGGTACATCATTGACGCAACCGGTAAGAGTGTTGGTCGTGTTGCTGCAGCTGCTGCGAGCATTCTTCGCGGTAAGGAAAAGGTAACATACACTCCTCACGTTGATTGCGGCGATCATGTAATCGTTATCAACTGTGACAAGGCCGTATTTACAGGTAACAAGCTCCTTCAGAAGAACTACTACCGTCACACAGGTTGGATTGGCGGTCTTAAGACTGTTAGTGCAAAGGACATGATGGAGAAGAGAGCTGACAGAGCTATGTATCTCGCAATTAAGGGCATGCTTCCCGCTACAACAATCGGCAGAAGCGCGCTTACAAGACTCAGAGTATACAAGGGCAGCGAGCATAACCATGCTGCACAGATGCCCGAAGTATGGACTCGCGATATTAAATAAGGGAGGGTGAATTAAATGGCAGTTACACAGTATTTCGGTACAGGTAGAAGAAAGAAGTCTGTTGCTCGTGTTCGCCTCATCCCCGGTAAAGGCGAAATCACTATCAACAAGAGAACTATAGACGATTACTTCGGTCTTGAAACACTTAAGGTTATTCTTCGTCAGCCCCTCGTTGCTACAAACACAGAGGGTAAGTTTGACGTAATCTGTAATGTTCAGGGCGGAGGTTTCACAGGTCAGGCAGGTGCTATCCGTCACGGTATAGCAAGAGCTCTTCTCAAGGTTGACGAAGAAGCTTACAGAAGTGTGCTTAAGCAGGCTGGTTACCTTACTCGTGACCCCAGAATGAAGGAAAGAAAGAAGTACGGTCTCAAGGCCGCACGTCGTGCGCCTCAGTTCTCAAAACGATAAAAAACTACATTGTATTTTTCAGACACTCACTTTTGTGGGTGTCTGTTTTTTACTCATTAAAAGAGGAAGGGCATAGCGGAATTCCGCTATGCCCCATACTATTATTTATTCTGACAGCAAGTTATAAAGTTTTCAAATATCTTATGTTCTGTTTCGGCACCATTGTCAAACGACCTTTCCGGATGCCACTGTGTGGCAAATATTCTTTTCTCTTTCCATTCAATTGCTTCAATTATTCCGTCATCTGCTTCAGCTACTACCGTAAGTCCCGGAGCAATCTTATCTATCGCCCAGTAATGGTAGGAATTAACCTCTGTCCTTGTGGATTTGAATACGTCATAAACAAAGGAATTTTCGGTTATGTTTATCATATGATTTCTGCTGTCGGGATTGCTGTGTGTATCTTTATCAACGGTTTTAAGAGTTCCTCCCAATGCTACATTAATTTCCTGCAAACCACCGCAAATACCGAGAATAGGCTTGTTATTATCAAGGAAATATTTTATAACCTTTATGTCAAAGGCATATTCATCCACCTTCTGTATTTCAAAAAAGGGTTCATCTCCCCAATGCTTCGGATTGATGTTTGTACTGCTGCCCGGTATCATAAGTCCGTCACATTTACTACATATCTCCTCGAGACAGTGTTCTGATATTATGGCGTTGAGCCCGATTTTGTACTTATCTGCCATAAGGCTCCAGAAGTGAGGAATGCAGAATCTGTCATCCCATCCGTCATCTTTTTTCATATCAACATATCTGAGAAGCGTTGCAAAATACATATTTTCCCTCCGCGCTATATTCTATATACCACATATTATGCGTGTTGTACTTTGGTTAGTCATCGGATTTTTTTGTATTTATTTCCATTTTATTATAACAACAACTCCAACCGCTAAAAAACTCATGGCAAGTTTGTATATATAAGGAGATTGGAGTTGTTGTGCAAAAGCTTCGATTAGGAAGCTAGTTGCCTGATTATCTCTGTAAAAAAATTTCTTTCTCGTATGCTTTCACTTCGTCTATGTAGTTTACACTTACATTTTCACGGTTAAGGTACTCTGCC
>CAYLPQ010000098.1:0-5602 GCA_964385605.1 uncultured Oscillospiraceae bacterium
TTTATATTATATCACATTTTTTTCGTTTACGCAATTTCCTATACGGTAAAAAAGCTCTATTGATGCTGTAAAAACATTTTATCACATCAATAGAGCTTTGGGAATTTGAGGAACATCAATTCAAACTCTGGTATCGAGCGGTTTAAAATGGGGCATTACAAAAATTCGAAAAAAACTTTTTAAAAATTTTTCCAGATTTCTCCTACACATTTATTTATGGCATTAAACATAGCCTTATAATTTTTGTTTCCTTTAACAGTCTTTTTATCTTCTTTAAACCTGCGTTCAATTTCCTGTACATCAGATTTAAAGTTTAAACCTGCTCTTATACCTATGCAGCATTTAAAAAATTCAGTTAATATAAATCTATCTTCAAAAGCCAAATCTTCCAGTTTATTTTCTCTGCACTTTTCAATAAAGCTGATTACTGCTACAGTAGTTTTCCTTACACCAGCACTTACCGGACAGTATTTGAATATATCTTTTTCCTCAATCTTAACATCAGAACTATAGTTCAAAACTATTCTTTCTTTTTCATAGTTCAAAAAGCCTTCTTCGTAAAAGATATGCTTTATGTGTATATCAATTTCTTTATTTCCGTTGATAAATTCATCGATTATCTCAACCCATCTGTCTATCCTGTCACATATATTATGTCTGAGCATTCTCCCGTAAAGGTCAGTATACTGATAAGTAAGTTTATGCAGTTCATCGTATCTTGAGATATTATTCACACTATACTGAATAAAGTAATATAAATGGTCATCAAAATATTTATCCCAATCAAGATCAATTTCCTCTTTATTTACGTAAAGTTCCTTGTACGTCGCTGTACGAGTCATTTCCTTACATTTTTCTTCATTCGTCTTTTTTAAGTATTCCTCTTTTAACCCCGGGACAATGTGATTGGGGATTCCATTTCCCATTATCTGATATTTATTGTCAGGGGCTTTTACAATTTCCGTTAATACTTTTGTGTAAAGTTCGGAAGTGTCTCTTTCACTGAATTTAACCGTATCCTTAATCGCATTGTTTATGCTATATTTATTAAATCCGGCTTTAGTCCTTCCTATCAGTCTGTCAAGAGAAAGCTGACGTATTATTTCATCAAGTGAAAATATAGTTTTTCTAAACACCTCATCATTTTCAATGTCTTTATTCCTGAAATCCGTATTCACAAACATAGAGATTAGAACAACTATTCTTTCGATAAATTCTTCATAATATCTGCTCATAATCTGATTGTACTTGTATGACGGATGAGCCTTTATATACAGTCTTTTGTATTCATCCAATCCATCAACACCTTCTATGATTCTATTGCTATAATTTATAAAACTTATTGCATCTCTATCCTTATCAATTTTTTCAAAATCCTTATAGCTTTTGAGTACGAGCTTCATTAAATCTTCTATTTCAGCTTGCACTTTATACTTAATATTTGGATTTTTATAATTTTTCTCAATGGATTCTGCCCCGAAATTCTTTTTAAATTTATCGGAATTAAAAATACTTCTGATTCTTCGCGAATCAACATTTATTTCTTCTCCTATCTTTTTTGGGCTGACATCAATCATTGCCTTATTTGAATTTATACGCTCAGTCTTTTTTAACTTTTCCATTTTATTCAACTCCAGAATTTAGGTATGTTTTAACTATATTTAGATATTTCATCTTATATAAATCACCCCTATCACTGCGAATGATAGGGGCGATTTGCATTAATTTTGGAATCTATCATTTATATATTTTCTAACTACGGTTACAAATTCCTTTGCATTTTTAATCTGTATAACAACATCGTCTTTTGAAACCACATAAAAATCTTCATAATCAGATTCCTGACGTATTTCAAATGCGTCCTGAACAATAGCTGAATACTTTTTATCGAATTCTCCTGTTTTAACATAGTTTTGCTGAAAGCAGGATATTACACCGGAATGTTTTTTTCTATCAACACCATCCAAAGCAAAAACGGCTCTTACTGCATGAAATATTGCATAGTATGACCTGTTTAATGCTGCAAGATAATCTTCAATTTCTATCAAAGCATCGGCAGAGTGCAGACATTCTTCTGCCTTGCCGATTCTATATTCGGCGAGAGAAACTTTTTCAGGGTTAAGCATACATTATCCCCTCCCTCTCTACATTCTGATAGAAGGGCATTGTATTCTTCCATTCGTTATAATATTGCAAGCTTTGAAGTTTTGATGTAAGAAATACACCATATTCTAAATTCACATCAGAAAAGAAGTTGCTGACCTGCATACGATATTTGCGTAATTCTTCACGGCTCATATCAACCATTATCATAATATCAATGTCAGATTCATCATCATAGTCACCACGTGCATAGGAACCATATAAAATTACACATTTGAATTCATCTCCAAATGTCTCTTTTGAAAACTCAACTATACTGTTAATGATTTCATCAAGCTGATTCTTTGTACACATATGAGCACCTCCTTCTTTATATGTATTATATCCCAAAGTCTAATTAATTGCAACACATTTCAAAGATTAATTTCTACAGGCAATAAATGTATTCTTCAATTTCCTCCGGGGTGAATCCGTTTTTTGCAAGCTCTTCTATGTCATCCGGTGACACACCCATATGCGATGCAACTGATTTTAAATCGTCAATATATGAATTTGTGCTACTATAATAAGTACCGTAATCCCACCAGTTACAAAAGCTGTATCTGTACGGTTCCTTATAGTCAAACTTGCTGTACGCAATATTTCCGTCAGGCATAATTTTTAATATATCACCGTTATGCACAGGTACTTCTTCAAAGATTCCGCTTTTAAGTTCATCAAACAAATCAGTGTCAATTAATGCCTTCCACAGTATTTCTTCCGTACTTGCATACACATATAGCTTTAACTTTGGAAAATGCAATATATGCAGCGGACTGTCACCTTTTATGAGCCATACATTATCACTATTATCAAGAATAGAAAAGCTGAAGCTTCCTTCCAAAGCTTCAGCCATAAACTTTATACTTTCCGCATTTAATACTCTTTTGTATTCTAACAGTTGTACAGCTATATAACTGTCCGTCTCAATTTTTGTTTTCGGAAGATAGTACTTTTCTCGGAGTTCCTTGTCGTTCATCAGTACACCGTTATGTGCAAGAGCAAAGTTAACATTTTTGCACCTTCCGCTGAACGGGTGATTATTGTAATTTTTCTTTTCACTTCCCTGTGTACTGTGACGGGTGTGTCCGGTCATTGAGACAATTTTGTCAGAATGTTTGAAATCCATTCTGAATGCAGATTTTCCATCCTTTATGATGTTCAATCTGCCACTGTCATTAAATGCAATTCCTGTTGCGTCCATTCCCCTTTCTGTCGCTTCCTTTGATAGTGCGTTAGTAATATCCTTAAGTCCCTTGATTTCATTACTTCCGTAATGCAAAAATCCATATAAACAACACACTTATATTTCCTCCGTTTCTGTATTTATTTCATTGACATAGAGCCTCTTTATTTTCAAGTATTCAATAAGTTCCTTCTTTTCTTTCGGTATACGAAGAACAAAATCCGACCAGGACTTTGACTCAACTTCCTTGTCGGTCATTATTGTTGCAAGGCGACATATTTCATCAACAAACTGAAGTGTCGCCACAAAAGTGGAATAAAGAAGTGTTCCTCTAAAAAGACCGAACTCTATCGTGTTACAGTTTTCAAGATTAACCGCCACATATCTTCCCATATGCTTTTCTTTGGCATATTTGTATGTATCCTGTGCTCTTGTTGATATGCCGTATCTTGCCGCCCTCCTGTTTATGTTTTCTTCCGTTCGTCTTGTGAACTTCAGGATTTCATTCCAATGAAGTTCTACAAAGTGAACGACTCTGGCTATAGCTTCTTCCTGGTCTTCATAACTTTCACCGAAGGCATCTCTGCTTGCGTGAATGTGAAGTCCGCAAGTGCTTGTATTATGTGAGCGGTACCCCATCTCTACTGCTTTTGCCATTATTTCTTTCCATGGGAAGTTGTTAAGATGATAGTCAATTGTTGCCGCATGGGATACAATTTCAAAACCGTCACATATAGAGCCATCGTGCTTGCAATATATCTTCTCTCCATCTCTGTTTCCGATATCAAGTATCCGCTGCGCATTTTCGTCACGCTCTCCGCCTTTATCGATTTCAAGCTCTATTCCGTAGAACAATTCACCATCGCCATAGAATATAGTGCTTGGCTTATAATTGTAATTTTTTATTGCATAGCTCATCCGCCTTTGATAACATTCATAACAATAGGGATAGTCATCGTCTTCATCCTCGTAATATGCACAGTCGTTATGTATCAGTCTACCGCATTCTTCACAATTGGTGTAGTTATAATCGTAACAATGTCTGCAAATTACGAGGTCTGAATTACCTTCTGCATCCTCGCGCCATATTCTTTCGTTGCAGTTCATACATACTACCGTTTTTCATTAAGACAATCGTCGCAGTACACATTGCCCTCGAACTCTGTTGCTGTTTCTTCGTTTAAATTCACTCCGCATACGTTGCATCTTGGTTTAATTTTCATTTTTTATTCCTCCATTTAATATTCTTCTGCTAAAAGCATTGTTGAATGTGAGCCGTCATCAATCACAAATATTTTGCCAATAAAAATGGGAGTATCAGTATTTAACAAATACTCCCGTTTGTAACAAGGCTCTTCCTGAACGTGTTCAATTTTCTGTTTTGTTCCCGACATACTGCAATTAAAGACCTGCAGATAGTCTTTTTGTACATCCATGCTGTCTATGCACTGCCACATAAATAGTTGAAGAAGTAAGCTTACCTTTTCGTTTACTCCTTTTGTGATGTATCTTTTGCTGTCAAACATATTATACCTCCAATCTTTTTTCTATGACCCGGTTAATCCGGAATATGCTTATATAGCATATCACAGGTATAATATATATTTATAAATTTGAGGTTTTACAAAAGAAGCGCGCCGCTTCACCCACTTCGCGTTCTATCTGAATCGTAACAATCACAAATGTCGCTCGCGATAAACACACACAGTTTTCTATACTGCAAAAAAGAGGAAGGGCATAGCAAAAATCTGCTATGCCCCACTATTTATATAAACTCATGGCAAGTTTATATCAGATTAAGTTATCTTTTTGAAAGAACTTCTTTCTCATACTTTAATACTTCATCTATGTAGTTTACACTTACATTTTCACGGGTAAGGTACTCTTCCCACACATCGCCAAAAGGCGCTGTCTTGAGTTCTTCCTGAAGCACCATAAGCTCTGTAAGTCTTCCCTCATTCTGAAGTGATTTAAGAGTATCCACGGGCTGAAGGAGCGCGTTAAGGAGTGCTTTCTGTACACTTCTCATACCTGTTACCCAAGCGGAAATTCTGTTGATTGAAGCATCAAAGTAGTCTGTAGCAATGAATACACGGTCAAGGGCATCGTGATGTACGATTTCCTTTGCGATTTCCTTTGTTTCATCATCGAACAGAACTACATGGTCACTGTCCCATCTTACTCCACGTGTTACGTGAAGAGCTATTTTCTCGTGGAACGGAAGCATTGCTGCAATCTTATCAGATACAACTTCTGTAGGATGATAGTGACCGT
>CAYLPQ010000099.1:0-5510 GCA_964385605.1 uncultured Oscillospiraceae bacterium
CCCCTCAAGATTGAGGGGTAAGGGGTGTTGAAGTGTTTAAAAAACACTTTTTTGTCCGCACATTCGTCAAATCAAATGCCTTTTGATAAAATGAAGATACCAAATTTAAAGGAGGCGTTCATGCTATGAAAGAAAGATTTATCAAAAACGGAATTGAGTATGTAAGGATATTGTTTCTTTGCTTTTTTGGGGCAAGTAATCAAAGGTCATATTTGACATAAGTGTTCTATATTTATTTGGGTTTTCCTTTACTTCATTTGTCTGCCTTCTTGTTAATTGCAAATTCACATCAATGTCAAATTCATCTTTATTAGGCAAAGATAGCTGAGCAACAATACCTCTGTTGTTTTTCACTCGGATAAGATAATTCCATATTTTATCGAATGACAAAGGACTTTTGCGAGTAAAATCATGACCGGGATTTTTAACAAACAGCCACGAATACTTGCTCATTTCAGAAATGATTGAAAAAAATTTGTTTCTAACCTTGTCTGAAAAACTGCACATAAACTGTACCTCCTGTAATCAAAAGCTAATATACTTCTAATTACATTCGTTTTTTCTGTTAATATTTTTGACAATTTGCAAAAAATATTAACATTTGCTTATTTACAAATCTTTCCCTCTTGGTATATAATCAAACTTGTAAATTATCAGAAATGGGGAATTTTTATGAAGGAAAAAATGCTTGCATTTATGATGTATCTGGGTGAAAATCAATGGAACGATTCTGTTACCCGTCCAAATGCTAACGGGCTGGCTTTTTCACCCAGACTTCAGATTGATAAAAAAGTGTGGCGCGAAATAGCCGAAAAAGCTGTGGAATGCGGATTTAACACAGTCTATATTCCCACGGTTGACGGTTTAAAATATAAAAGCCATCCTGAAATTGCAGTTGAAGGAGCCTGGGAGGTTGATGAGCTTAAAGAGGAACTTGCTTACCTTCGCAAAATCGGCTTAACTCCAATTCCCGAGCTTAATTTTTCAACAGCACACGATGCATGGTTAGGTGTATACTCAAGAATGGTGTCTTCCCCTACATATTACAAAGTCGTCCGCGAATTAATCCATGAAGTTATTGATATATTTGACACTCCCGAGCTGTTTATGCTTGATATGGACGAGGAAAATCATCTTGTCCAGAGGCATCTTGATTTCGTTTGCTACCGTCAGCACGACCTTTACTGGAATGACCTTCTGTTTTTACATGAATGTGTGCGCGAAAAAGGAGTCCGCCCCTGGATGTATGTTGACAGATATGCGGTTGAGCCTGAAAAATTTGTTGAGCTTGTAGGCAAAGATGTTGTTGTCAGCCCCTGGTATTATGTTAACTTATACGAGGACACCGAAACCAAGCTCCCCAGATTGAATGATCCTCTTGACCCTGATAATTACAACGAATTTCTGCTCGCGAAAATTGACAGCTACACCTCTCTTCCCGCTAACGGCTATGATGTTATTCCCACCTGCTCCAATTGTTATAATGAGTATAACATAGACCATACAATCAGATATTGTGTTGAAAATGTCCCCTACGATAAGCTTCGCGGTATTGCCGTTGCCCCATGGTGCGGTCCTACAATTGAAAAAAATAAGTATGGATTTTTCAAGTGCTTTGCTGCAACAAAAGAAGCTATCGATAAGTACACAAAGGGAGGTAAGCTTTAATGAATAACAACTATATGTTCAAGCTGTTTCTGGGAGATAATATTGCAGATGATTCACCTGCAAGAGTAACTGTCCGTGGAACAAAATATTACACAAAACTCAACACCGACAAGGAAACCTGGGAGGAAATTGCAAAAAAAGCGATTGAATTCGGTTTTAATTCGGTTTTAATCGAGCTTGCCGACGGTGTAAAATATAAAAGTCATCCCGAAATTGCCATAGATGGTGCGTGGGAGGTTGATGAGCTTAAAGAAGAACTCCGGAAGCTCCGCGATATGGGACTTACACTGTATCCCAAGCTTAATTTCTCAACAGCCCACGATGCGTGGCTTGGAGTATATTCAAGAATGATTTCTACCCCCGAATACTACACCGTGGCACGAGACTTAATATCTGAAGTTATAGATATATTCGATACTCCCGAAATGATGCACATAGGTCTTGAAGACGAAGGACACCACAGTCAGGTACGATATGATTATGTTTGCTTCCGTCAGCACGACCTTTACTGGCACGATTATAAGTTCCTTATTGATTGTGTAAGAGAAAAAGGTGTCCGCCCCTGGGTTTCCGTTGACCCCTATATTGTAAGCAAAGATAAATTCCTTGAATATACGGACAAAGATGTTGTAATAAGTCCTATGCATGAAGGCAATTTCTACGCAGGGCCAACACCGATTGCCCCTAACACTATAACAGAGTCGGGAAAAAGATTGTTCAGCTTTACAGACCTTCCGGACCTCGGCTACGATGTTATCCCCTTATTTCTTTCAAAAAGCACCAGAGTTGCAGTAAGTCAGATACTTAACTATGTACACACCCAGGTAAATCAGGAAAAAGTAAAATCAATGCTGATAACTCCCGACTGTATTACCACACAGTCGACAAAGTATATAATTTTTGAGCTTATGGCAGGAGTCAAAGCCTATATGAATAATCATTAATAACACAAAGCTGGTTGTAACATTTTGTTACAACCAGCTTTGTTTATAATGCTTTCATATGATATTTACCCGGAGTTACTCCTACGTGCTTTTTAAATACACGTATAAAATTTGCATAGTCTTCAAATCCGCAAAGGATAGCCGTATCTGTGACATTTTTGCCCGAGGCAAGAAGCTTTTTTGCCTCCGTAATACGGCGGGAAGCTATATACTTCGCCACAGTTGTTCCGCAATACTTATTGAAAAGTCTGCATAGTTGATTTACGGAAACGTAAGAATTCTGCGCAATTTTCTCCAGTGTAAGCGCCTGACTGAAATTGACATTTATGTAGTCAATGGCTTTCTTTATTGCTTCACTGCCGATAGTTTTTTCACCGCTTATCTGTGACACAAAGGCAGAATTTACAAGCAAGAGAATTTCCGTTGCGGTAATGTTCTTTATAATATCATCACCGAAGCTCTTCTCTCCCTCAAGACGTTTTATGCAGAAGATAAAATTCTCGCGTTCCGCATCTGTAAGAACTATTTTGTTTGAAACATCCTTTCCCCTTGTATAAAAGCAATGGGAAAGGTCGGTCTTATCCGTAGATTGTGAGTACAGAAATTCCGGATGCACCTGCATAACATAACGACAAAACATCTTATCAGGGTCAAAGGTTATCTTGTGTGCCTCAAACTGATTAATGATAAATATATCCCCGTTGTTTACATCGTACACCTTGTCGTTTATGAGGAAACTCTTCCCACCCTCCATACATAAAAGCACCTCACAGCAATCATGAATATGTATATTAAGGTCAGGGTTCTGCTTCTCCGAATAGTAAAAGCCGAAGCTTTTATTGTCGTTTGCGCATTTTACTGCATCGTAGCATTTGTCAAATACACATTTCATAACATATACCTTATATGAGTTCAGCTATATCGTATATAAGTTTTTCTGTCTTTTCCCAACCGAGGCAGGGGTCCGTAATTGATTTACCGTAGATGCACTCTCCGATTTTCTGTGCACCGTCTTCAATATAGCTTTCAATCATAAATCCTTTCACAAGCTTTTTAACGTCAGCATCGTGACGGCAGCTATGAAGAACTTCCTTTGTAATTCTCACCTGCTCAAGATATTTCTTTCCCGAATTGGCATGGTTAGTATCAACAACAAGGGCAGGATTCATAAGTCCGCTTTCATTATAAATCTCGGCAAGATGAACAAGGTCCTCATAGTGATAGTTGGGCATTGACTGTCCGTGTTTATTCACATAACCGCGGAGGATTGCGTGTGCGCAGGGATTACCCTGTGAATGAACCTCCCATCCTCTGTAAATAAAGGTATGCTTATGCTGTGCGGCAGTGATTGAATTCATCATAACAGAAATGTCACCGCTTGTAGGATTTTTCATACCAACAGGCACATCAAGGCCGCTTGCGACAAGGCGATGCTGCTGATTTTCAACACTGCGTGCACCGATTGCAACATATGCAAGAATATCGTTAAGATAACGGTAGTTTTCGGGATAAAGCATTTCGTCAGCACAAGAGAAGCCTGTTTCCTTAATAGCTCTGATATGAAGCTCACGTATTGCAACAATACCCTTGTACATATCGGGCTTTTCATTAGGGTTTGGCTGATGAAGCATACCCTTGTACCCGTCGCCTGTTGTTCTGGGCTTATTGGTATAAATTCTGGGAATAATGAAAATTTTATCCTCCACCTTATCCTGAACGGTGCGCAGACGTGATATATAGTCAAGAACACTGTCCTCGCTATCAGCAGAGCAGGGTCCTATTACAAGCACTATTTTGTCTGATTTGCCGGTAAATATGTCGTTAATTTCCTTTGCTCTTTTATCTACAATTGCAGAAAGCTCATCCGACAAGGGATACAGCTCTTTTACCTCCTTGGGTATGGGGAGCTTTCTTTCAAAAATCATATTCATTGTGTGTTCCTTCTTTCCAAAAATCTATGTTGTGACATTATTATATCCTTTGTTGGTGATTTTTGCAATAAAAATATTAAATTTTGCAATGTTATTGCAATTTTTTTATGATAAAATGATAATAATCGTGAAATATGCAGGAGGTGAAAAAGTGTTAACACTTAAAATTTTAAGTAAAAACAAGGACATTCTTGCAGAAGATAAAGGTAAGGATATTACACTTTCCTACTGTGGAGAATATAATGACGGTGACTATATCCGTGTTGAAAGCTCTACAGACACATTTATCAAAGTAAAATTTGATGAGTGTCTTATGGAGAGTATTTTATTCATCCCGGGAAAGAGTTTTGAATTTGCTATTCCTGCGCAGGATGTGCGTGAGGGTTGCTATGGCAAAAACGCATTCAGCGGAAACAACCACACTGTATGTGCCTGTGAGATAACTGACGAGGAAGCCTATTCCTACAGGAAAATATCTCTTAATTCCCACGACGTTCATCAGAAGGCCCGCTCATTCCCACATACCTTTGCAAACTTCGTCACAAGAGAGGCTCCGTGCTTCTATGCGCGAAATGCTATAGATGGCATAATCGACAACGACGGTCACGGAAACTTCCCCCATCATTCATGGGCAGGCGGCGCAAGAGAGGACCTTGAATTCACAATTGATTTCGGTCGTACCGTTATGGTAGATAAGGTAGTTTTCTATCTTCGTGCAGACTTTCCCCACGATACATATTGGAAAAGTATTGATGTGGAATTTTCTGACGGAAGTATAGAAACGGCAACCTTTGAAATGACAGGTGACGGTCAGCAGCTCACATTTGAGCCGAAAGAAACAACTTATGTTAAGCTTATAAACTTCAGGCAGGTAAACTATCCCCTTTCATGGGCGGCACTTACCCAGATTGAAGTATTTGGTAAATTTATTAAGGAGGATTTTAGTAAGATGGAAGTTAGACAGGCA
>CAYLPQ010000100.1:0-5357 GCA_964385605.1 uncultured Oscillospiraceae bacterium
GAAGAAGAACCCGATTTTTGCCTAAAGCAAAGTCGGGTTCTTCGACAGTCTGAAATCACTTTGGAAAATCCAAAGTGATTTTTTTATGTATTAAATCCACATTAAGGGAAAGAATACTTTGTAGTGATAATCGGTAGGGAGGAAATCAAATGACTTCAAATGAAGTTATAATGAAAATGGAAAATATACAAAAAAGCTTTTCGGGAGTGTATGCGCTTAAATCCGGTGCTCTTGAACTTAGGAAAGGCGAAGTTCATGCCCTTATGGGGGAGAACGGTGCCGGCAAGTCTACTCTTATGAAGGTGCTTTGCGGTATTCATAAGCCCGATAGCGGAAAAATAACTTATTTTGGTAAAGAGGTGCAGTTTCCGGGAATAGCTGCATCAAAAAAAGCAGGAATAAGCATTATTCATCAGGAGCTTAATATGATGAATCACCTGACAGTCGCTCAGAACATCTACATAGGCAGGGAGCCTAAAAAAGGTATTATGATCGACGATGCTAAAATGATAAACGATGCAAAAAAGCTTTTTGACAAAATTGGTGTAAATATCAATCCCTCTGCAATTCTTGGCACACTGACTGTGGGAAAACAGCAGATGGTTGAAATTGCAAAAGCCGTTTCCCAGGAATGTCGGCTTCTTATTCTTGATGAACCTACGGCGGCATTGACACAGCCGGAGGTTGAGGAGCTTTTTAATATAATGAATGACCTTAAACAAAAGGGAATAGGTATGATTTATATTTCCCACAGAATGGACGAAATAAACCGGATTTCAGACCGTGTAACTGTTATGCGTGACGGGGAATATATCGGAACGGTCAATACCGAAGAAACTACCAGAGACGAAATAGTTCATATGATGGTAGGACGCACTATTTTCAGCGAAAAGAAAGAAAAAAGTAATGTCCCCAAAGATGCACCGATAGCTCTTGAGGTCAGAAATCTGAACAGGGGAAAAGATGTAAAGAATGTCAGTTTTAAGCTTAAAAAGGGCGAAATACTTGGCTTTGCCGGACTTATGGGTGCGGGACGTACCGAGGTAGTGCGTGCCATATACGGAGCGGACGTTAAGGACTCCGGAGAAATATATATTAATGGCAGACAGGTTGATATAAGAACTCCCGAGGATGCGGTAAACTGCGGCATATGCTATTTATCTGAAGACAGAAAGCATTACGGACTTTTGCTTGATAAATCAGTTGCGGAAAATTCAGTCCTTGCTTCGCTGAATAATTACGTTAAGGGCGGATTTATTGACGATGCAGAAATAGAACGTGACAGTCAGAAAATGAAAGAAACTCTTCGCACTAAAGCTACTTCTATAAAGCAAAAACTTAAAAATCTTTCGGGAGGAAATCAGCAGAAAGTAATTATAGCAAGATGGCTCTTAAAAGATTCAGATATATTTATTTTTGACGAGCCGACACGTGGTATAGATGTCGGTGCAAAGAGCGAAATATATGACCTTATGGAAAACCTTGTAAAAAAGGGAAAGGCTATTATAATGATTTCTTCAGAGCTTGCCGAGGTACAGCGCCTCAGTGACAGAGTTATAGTAATGTGTGAGGGAAATATTACAGCAGAGCTTGACATCAAGGACGCAACCCAGGAGGAAATTATGAAATATGCGACACTCAGAAGGGAGACACGGTAAAATGAATATTCTTCGTGAAAGAAAGCTAAGTCAGAATATAATTATTGTATTTGCTCTTGTGGCATTGATTGCTGTGTTTACGGCGCTTAACACAAATTTTATTGACAGATACAATATTGTCAGTATGGCGCAGTCCCTTGCTCCGTATGCGATAATGGGACTTGGGGTAACCTTTGTTATAGCTACGGGGGGAATAGACCTTTCAATCGGTACGGTGTGTATTGCGGCGGCATCGGTCGCAGGTAAGCTCTATATGATAGGGATGCCATTGTGGATGACAATACCGGTAATGATTGCTATAGGAACATTATTTGGATTTATTAACGGTATTCTGATTGCAAAGCTTAAGCTTCCTGCATTTATAGCTACATTGGGTACGATGATGTTTTCAAGAGGTATCAGTGCACTTATTGTATCTGTGCCTAACGTATTTTTCCCCAGCGGTACCTGGTACAATTCCGTGTTTTCAAACTGGAACGGATTCCCCTCGGGTCTTGTGTGGGTAACACTTCTTACCTTTGTGTGTATGTATCTGATGTATAAAAATACGGTGGGAAGATATATTCTCTCCATAGGTAGTAATGAAGAGGCAACCAGACTTTCTGGTATTGATACGGATAAATATAAACTCATTGCTTATGTAATAAGCGGACTCGCGGCAGGAGTTGCGGCTATTTTCTGGTCTGCATCATTTGCAACAGTTGCCACTGCCACAGGTAACGGAATGGAGCTTGACGCAATCGCAGGTGTATATATAGGCGGAACAAGTGCGGCAGGCGGTACGGCATCAATAACCGGCTCTGTAATCGGTGCAATGCTTCTTGTAGTAATCAGAAGCGGTCTTAACTTTGTTCTGGCAAAATTCAATCTTAATCTTAATTCCACGTATGTAACTTATGTTCTTACGGGTATAATAGTTGTTGTAGCAGTTCTGATGGATGTATTGAAAACAAGAAGAAATAATAGAAGATAATGAATTGGAGTGTATTGGTATGAAAAAGAAAATCATTAACCTCGTATCGGTGATTGTTTCGTGTCTGATTTGCCTGACTGCGTTTTCAGGCTGTGGAAACGGCAATACTAATGAATCGTCTTCGGGTAAAACCATAGCTGTTGTGGCAAAGGGTGAATCCCATGCCTTCTGGCAATCTGTAAAGCGCGGTGCGCAGGATGCAGGTAAAAAGTACGGCTACAGCATTACTTTCCGCGGACCCGCCAGTGAAAGTGCAAAGGATATTCCCTCGCAGCAGGAAATGGTTCAGACCGCACTGTCAAACAATGTTTCTGCAATGGTTGTTGCTACAATAGGAGAGGGCTTTACAAGCTATCTCACACAGGCATATGACAGAGGTATTCCCGTTGTGCAGTTTGACAGTGGTATATGGGAAAAGGATATAAATGCCCTTAATTCACAAAACAAAAATCCTATCCGTTCTTCAGTTGCCACAAGCAATAAAATGGCAGCGGAACTTGCGGCAGAGCACTTTTTTGACGCAATTAAAGATGATATTAAAAACTCATCGGGAACCTATGTCGTGGGTATAATTCAGCACGATGAAACACAGACGGGCATTGACCGTGCAGGCGGATTTGAAGAAAAATTCAAGGAGCTTTCTGAAAAAGACCCGGAAACAAGCGGTAAAGTAAAAATGGAAAAAGAAGTAAAGCCCGGTGATGCAGGAAATGCATACAAGACGGCTCTTGAAGCCCTCAGCGAAAAAGGTGTGTCTGCGGTGTTTATGTCAAACGAAGGTGTTGTGAAGCAGGTGTATGATGCTATTGCCGCCGCAGGAACAAAATATGACAAAATCAAGTTCTGCGGATTTGATGCAGGCAGTAAGCAGATAGAATGGATGAAGAAGGACTCCGGACCGGAGCTTGTCGGTTCAGTGGCACAGGACTCCTATCAGATTGGATATAAAGCTGTTGAACAGGCAGTGCTCTCGCTTGAAAATAAAGATGTTGAAAAAGAAGTAGCAATTGCCGGTGCATGGTGGAATAAAGATAATGTTGACCAGATGATAGAAGATAATCTTGTATATGAAGGATAAAGAAGTATGCCACTGCAACTTCAACAGATCTGAACAAATCCCCATATAGTAAAAAAATTTACAAAAAATTTCAAAAAAGTCTTGACTTTATCACTCTAACGCGGTAAAATACTATCAAATGAAATAATTAAATGCGTTTGAGCAGGAACAAGTAAGCTTGTCCGAGCCTTTGAGAGAACTGCCGGTTGGTGCGAGGCAGTAAGGGGAGGGCCTGTCTGAATACATCCTGCGAGCAGTGCACCGAAAGGTAACGAGTAGGCTGCAACGGGTGTTCCCGTTATAGAACAAGGGTGTTGTATGATACCTGATAAGGTCACTGCCGTGAGGTTGTGGCAAATTGAGGTGGTACCACGGGAGAATATCTCGTCCTCTGTATTCATCAGAATACGGAGGACGTATTTTTTTGCCTCCGTATACAAACTCAAAGGAGGAAAACAAAAAATGGACAAGGCACAACTCTACACAATTATCGCTCTCTGCATTTATGCAGTTGCGATGGCACTTATCGGATGCATCAGCTACGGTAAGTCAAAAACTCTCGACGGTTTCCTTATCGGTGGAAGAAACATCGGTGCGTGGGTAACCGCATTTGCTTACGGTACTACATACTTTTCAGCAGTAGTATTTGTCGGCTACGCAGGACAGCACGGTTGGAATATCGGTCTCGGAAGCATATGGATCGGTATTGGTAACGCGGTTTTAGGTTGTCTTCTTTCATGGATTCTGTTTGCTAACCGTACAAGAAAGATGACTAAAAAGCTCAGTGCAAAAACTATGCCAGAATATTTTGAAAAACGATACGGTTCAAAATCTATGAAAATACTTGCGGCAGTTATAATTTTCATCTTCCTGGTACCTTATTCTGCAGCTGTTTACAAGGGTCTCGGCTCTCTGTTCAGTGCAGTGTTCCCCGGCATTGAAACATGGGTATGGATGCTTATAATTGCTTGTCTTACAGCAGTTTATCTTGTTGCCGGTGGCTATGTCGCAACAGCTTATACAGACCTTGTACAGGGTATTGTTATGATTGTCGGTGTTGTTTGTCTTATTGCCGCAGTTCTTGGTCATGATGCTGTTAACGGAATTTCAGGTCTTATGGAAGGCTTGTCAAAAGTTACCGCAACTGAAACAGATCCTGTAGACGGTGCGCAGCTGACAAGTATTTTCGGTGGCTCATCCTTCAAGTTCCTTTGCTTCAACATTATGCTTACAAGCTTTGGTACATGGGGTCTCCCGCAGATGATAGGTAAATTCTATGCTATTAAAGACACTGCTGCTATAAAGCGCGGAACAATCATTTCAACACTGTTCTGTCTGATTATCGGTTGCGGTGCATACCTTATCGGTAGTACATCAAGACTTATCCTCGGTGGAAATCTTCCTGCAGGCGGAGTAGATTCAGTTATCCCCGCAGTTCTTATGGATGTTCTCGGGGGAGGTACACTTGGAATTGTTCTTCTGGCTGTCATTATGATACTTCTTCTTTCAGCTTCAATGTCAACTCTGGAAGCAGTTGTACTTACTTCAGCCTCTGCAGTAGCAGTTGACTTGATTCCTTCGGTAAGAAAGAAGGAAACAAAGCCCGAAACACAAATGCTTCTTACAAGAATTCTCTGTCTTGTATTCGTTGCTTGCTCATTTATCTTTG
>CAYLPQ010000101.1:0-5172 GCA_964385605.1 uncultured Oscillospiraceae bacterium
AAAAACAGGGCTGTAGTCAACCCGATTTAAAAAATCGTTTTGCTACAGCCCCTTAATTTTGAATTCTTTTAGATACGCATTGTTATACCAAGACTAGTCAGATTTGCGATAATCTTATCAATATGCACCTGAATTTCTTCCATAGAAAGTGTTCTTTCCTGTGACGAGAATGCAAAGCGGAGTGTGATTGACATTTCGCCGTCAAGCTCATATGTGTCAACAAGTGTTACACCGTCAAGCTCTGCTATATTCTCATTCTCCCACGCGGCTTCAAGTGTGCTGTACTTAACACCGTTTGTAACAAGTGACAGGTCATAGTCAACACCGGGGAATCTTGATGGCTCATTAAATGCGGGGGCAGTATATTCTGCTTCTGCAAAGTCGTCCATATCAATTTCGATACATACTGCAACACCGTTCTTGTCAAGCTTTGCAAGGTTTGAGGGATGAAGTGTGCAGATTGTACCAACTTCCTTACCGCCAATTGTGATTGCTGAAGTATTCTTCGGATGCTGCCAGTTATGCACAGGCTCAATCCTTGTGAAGCCGGGCACTGCGTGACGAAGCTCGTCTGCAATATAACGCACAATCTCAACAGCTTTGAAGTAAAGCGCTTTTTCGCCGCTTGTCTTGTCAAAGAGAACTATACCAAGTCTTCTCTTCTCGTTAGCAAGCTTATCTTCTGTAAGACCGTCCACAACTCTGCCGATTTCAAACACACCAAATGAGGGTGCGTACTGCTTATTCTCATAAGCAAAAGTAAGAAGTGTGGGAAGCATTGAATTTCTGATAGTTGCATTTTCGGGAGTAGCAATGTTGAGAATCCTTACATTGTCCTCTACCTCGATACCGAGCTTCTTATACTTTGTACCGTCGCACCAGATGTATGAGTGAACTTCGTTAAGCATATAGCGCTGAACAAGAATATCCTTTATAAGTTCGCTGTCACGACGTGTAACAGTTGACCTTACAGGAACAAGGTCACTCTGTGTTGTAGTGATGTCGAAATTGTCATAGCCGTAAATACGTGTGATTTCCTCGATAATGTCAGCCTTGATTGTAACATCCTTTGTAGCTCTCCAGCTGGGAACCGTTACACTGAATTCTTCCCCACTCTGTGATGCGTTAAATCCGAGAAGGTTAAGTGTTGTAAGGATTGTGTCATCAGAAATGCAGATACCTGTATATCTGTCAACATAAGCCTTGTTGAATGAAAGCTTGATTTCGGGATATTTCTGAACGTATTCATCTGTAATCTGTGAAGAAACCTTTGCACCGCCGTCAATTGAAAGAAGAAGATTTACAAATCTCTTTATAGCGGTGATTGTGATTTCGGGGTCAAGAGTTTTTTCGTAACGCATACTTGCATCTGTACGAAGACCAAGTCTTGAAGAAGACTTTCTTACACTTACACCGTCAAAGTTTGCGGACTCAAGCACAACAGAGGTTGTACCGTCAACAATCTCGGAATCAAGACCGCCCATAATACCTGCAATAGCAACGGGAGTGTCATTGTTGTATATAAGAAGTGTGTCTGTATCTATGTCACGTTCATTACCGTCAAGTGTTTCAAACTTCATAGCGGAATCGGGAGTACTAACCTTGATTTTGTCAATCTTTCTTGCGTCAAATGCGTGCATGGGCTGTGCAAGCTCAAGCATAATGTAGTTTGTAAGGTCAGCAAGAAGATTAATACCTCTCATCCCGCAGTAGTAAAGGCGGATACGCATATTAACAGGGCTCACACTCTCGTTGATATTCTCGATTTCAAGGCAGGAATATCTGTAAACAAGGTCCTTTCTAGTAACCTCAACGGGAATTTTCTTATCTCCGTTATAGTCAGGCTCTGTAATCTGTAGAGGCTTAAGAGGCTTCTTTGTAAGTGCCGCAAATTCTCTTGCAATTCCGTAATGACCCCAAAGGTCCGGGCGGTTGGTAAGAGATTTATTATCAACCTCGAACACAACGTCGTCTATGTCGTAAATATCTTTAAGGTTTGTACCGTTCTTAAGTGAGGGATCAAGAACCATAATACCACTGTTTTCGTCACTGATACCAAGCTCTGCCTCGCTACAGCACATACCCTCTGACATAAAACCTGCAACCTCGCGCTTTGCAATCTCAAGTCCGGGAACACTGCCCCCTACCTTTGCAAAAGCAACCTTAAGACCAAGTGCCGCATTGGGTGCACCGCACACGCAGTCATAAATTCTGTCGCCGCCATCTACCTTTAATATATGAAGCTTCTTTGAAGAAGGATGCGCTTCAAAAGAAACAATCTCACCAACTACAACGTCTTTAACCTCTTCACCTTTGATGAAAATATCCTCAACCTCTGCAGTTGAAAGAGTAAACTTCATAATAAGGTCACGAAGATTTTCGCCCTCAAGGTCAACGTATTCTTTTATCCAATTCATAGAAACAAGCATTACTCTTCCCCCTTACTCATTCTTAAACTGTGACAGTGATTTAAGACTGCCGCTGTTAAACACTCTGATATCCTTGATGCCGTACTTCATCATTGCAAGTCTTGTAAGACCGAGTCCGAATGCAAAACCGGTATACTCCTCGGGATCAATACCACCGTGTATAAGCACATTGGGATGAATCATACCGCAGGGGCAAAGTTCAAGCCATCCGGAATTTTTACAAGAAGGACAACCGTCACCTCCGCAGATAAGACACTGAATATCAAGCTCAAATCCGGGTTCCACAAAGGGGAAGAATCCGGGACGGAGTCTTAC
This sequence comes from uncultured Oscillospiraceae bacterium, assembly GCA_964385605.1. Taxonomy (GTDB): domain Bacteria; phylum Bacillota; class Clostridia; order UMGS1883; family UMGS1883; genus UMGS1883. The sequence continues at coordinate 2,745 of CAYLPQ010000101.1, forward strand.
GTTAATATCCTTCTGAAATACTTCTGAAAGCATTGTCTTCATAAAGTAAATAAGATTTGAGATAGAAATGTTCTTGTCTATCATAATACCTTCCATCTGGAAGAAGGTGTTTTCGTGACAGGCATCAGTTGATTCGTTACGGAAACATCTGCCGGGGAAAATTGCACGGAGAGGTGCACCGTACTTACGCATAATTGCGTTCTGTGCCGCAGATGTATGTGTCTTGAGTAACTGATTTTCTGTACTTAAATAATAAGTGTCCTGCATATCACGTGCGGGATGATGTTTGGGAATATTAAGCGCTTCAAAGCAGTGGTAATCGTCAACAATTTCAGAATAGTCCTCAATTGTGAAGCCCATGCTTGCGAAGATTCTCTCAAGGTCGCGCTGAACAAGAGTAATAGGATGATAAGAGCCCGTCTGTATGTGATAAGGAAGTGATTCATCATACTGCTCCGCGCTGTTAATAATTTTCTCCTGTTCTTCTTTAACAAGAGCTGTCTTTTTAGCGGTGATTTGTTCTTCAATCTCCTGCTTGATTACGTTTACTACACGACCAAACTCCTTCTTTTCCTCGTTGGGAACGTTCTTGAGTTCACTCATAAGTGCCGCTACATAACCCTTTTTGCCTAAAAACTCAACTCTTAACTCCTCTACTTTATCAGAAGAAGCAATCGAGCTGATTTTCTCGTCAAACAGTGCTTTGATTTCTGTAACTTTACTGTTCATAAAAATTCCTCCTATATATGTAAAATTATTAAACACAAAACAAAAAGCTCCCCATCCACAAAGGGACGAGGAGACTCGCGGTACCACCCTTATTCAGGACAAAAGGTCCTGCACTCTTACGCATTGACGCAGCATCACGTTCTGCTTAATGCTACATAGGCTTTTCGCAGAAAGCTCCTGCGCTGAAATTCAAGTCTGCTCCTTACAAGGGTGCTTACAGCCGGTGACACCCTCTCTCTTTGAAAGGCTCGGCAAACTCTACTTACACGCATTCATCGCTCATATGCTATGATGATACCACAGGAAGCAGCGATTTGTCAAGAATTAATTATAAGGGATGGAATTTTTCCTCATTATATATGTAAAAAATCCTTAAGCACTTGATTTTTTCAGAATTTACGTCATAATAAAGGTATACGAGGAGGGATTTTATGAAAATTACAGATATAAAATTTGGAAAAATCTCGGTACCGCTCCGCGTACCGTTCAAAACTGCAGTACGCAGTGTTAATTCCGTAGAGGATATTATCGTGGAAATACATACGGACACCGGTCATATCGGTTACGGTGAAGCTCCGCCCACAGGTGCAGTTACGGGCGATACTACTGGGGCAATTCTCGGTGCACTTAATGACCATATTATAAAAAGTATTGTCGGTATGGATGTGGAAGACCTTGAAGGTGTGCTTAAAAAACTCAACGGCTGTATTCTGAAAAACACCAGTGCCAAGGCGGCAACGGATATGGCTCTTTACGACCTTTACGGTCAGGCTCACAATATCCCCGTATACAAGCTTCTCGGCGGCAACAAAAAAAGAATTATTACAGATATAACCATCAGTGTCAACGACCCTGAAGAGATGGCGCGCGATGCAATAAATGCAGTTAACCGCGGTTACGAAACCTTGAAAATCAAAGTCGGTGCAAACCCTGCCCTCGACATAGAACGTCTCTCGGCAGTGAGAAAAGCAGTAGGAAGCGATATATTAATTCGAATAGATGCTAATCAGGCCTGGAAGCCGAAAGAGGCTGTACGTATTCTTAACGGAATGCAGGACAGAGGACTTGACATAGAATTTGTAGAACAGCCTGTAGCGGCACACGATTTTGATGGTATGAAGTACGTTACTGAACGTTCCTGGGTTCCTGTGCTTGCTGACGAAAGTGTCTTCTCACCCGAGGATGCCATGCGCATAATGCAGATGGGCGCTGCAGACCTTATAAATATCAAGCTGATGAAGTGCGGTGGCATTTACAATGCGCTGAAAATTGCTTCTGCCGCAGAGGTATACGGTGTTGAATGTATGATAGGATGTATGCTTGAAGCAAAGGTCAGTGTCAATGCGGCTGTACACCTTGCCTGCGCAAAAAGTATTATTACGAAAATTGACCTTGACGGTCCTGTCCTCTGCAGCGAAGACCCTGTTATCGGTGGTGCAACCTTTGACGAAAAAGTTATTACCGTTTCCAACGAACCCGGCCTTGGTATTAAAGGAATTGAGGGAATTAAATATTTGTAACAGAAAACATCTTCCCTATTCGGGAAGATGTTTTCTGTACACTCGCTGCCCTCTTAAGCTTCAAGTCCCCTATTCTTTCAAGTATAAAAAAGTGTGACTAATATCACACTTCAATGCCCCCTACCCCCCTCATTCTTTGAGGGGGTAGTTGCTTTCCTTTACCTTTTTCGATATAATTT
>CAYLPQ010000102.1:0-5161 GCA_964385605.1 uncultured Oscillospiraceae bacterium
ATGTTACCACATTTCCCCCTTCCTGTCAAGGGGGTTTTTCAAGTTTTTTGAAAAATTATAAAAGTTGCTGTCCGTTAATTTCAAGTTTGAAACGAAGCCCAAGCTTTTCGGCTGCTTTGCGACACATAATCATTCTGCCCATAAATATTTCAAAATAATCCATAATGGAACCAAATTCTGTATCTATATCAAGTTTAAGGGTTATGACCGTCTTTTCTTCATTAATAATAACGGAGGAATCTTTTACAGAATAATTAACTCTGTCGTGTATATCAAAGGTTGCTATATCTCTGTTGCGGACACGACTTCGCCTTACATCTGTTTTATCTCCGAGAATAAGTGCCGCGCAGATTGCATTTACTGCAATCCCTGTCCCCTCATCGTGATTTCCGATAGCTGTAACAACTGTTGCAACATCGTCGCTTGACATATCAAGCTTGTCAAGTATACGAAATGCCATCACAGCACCGCTCTGACTGTGCTCCTGACGGTTCACAAGGTTCCCGATATCATGTAAATAGGAAGCAATTTTCGCAAGCTCGATTTCGTGCTCGCTGTAGCCGAGAGTTTTAAGTACATATTCTGCCACACTTGCCACACGACCTACGTGGGCAAAGCTATGCTCTGTAAATCCAAGAGCCTCCAGACTTCTGTCTGCGTGAGTGATGTAGTTTTTTATATCCTCATTTTTTGTTATTTCATTATAGGTCATAATAAATTTTCTCCTTTCTCATCATTCTTGAATAATAACAAAACTTACACCTTTCATTATGATTTCGTCATTACAAATCTCGGCATTCTGGCACAATAAGACTTTCCCAGGCTTTTCAGAAGTTTTGAAGAATTTTGTGAATTTTGACGGATTAATGGCAATCAAAAATTTTTTATTACCATCATTCCGTTCATACACAAAAGGATAGTCCGCCATAAGAACATTAAAATCTGAATCTGCATGAAGTGCAGATTCAGATTTATGAAGCCGGATTAATTCTTTCACGAATGACAACAGAGAGTTTTTATCATCAAGCTGATTTTCTATCGTGGGAGCATTCTTTCTCGAATCCGTCGGAAGATATGGGAAATCACTTATAGAGAAACCGTGATTTTTTTCATTATTCCACTGCATAGGAGTCCTTGAACCTGTACGGTTATACCCGCCTTCTTTTGAAGGAAGATTTTCTATGTAATCCATACCTATTTCGTCCCCGTAATAAACAAACGGCACACCGGGCATAGTAAACAAAAACACCATCGCTGCTTTAATTTCCTCCGTTGTACGCTTGTACGCAAGCCTCTGCATATCGTGATTACCTGTAATCATACCAATATAGCCCTTGCCCCGTGTGTTTTCAAGATCATAAAGGAAACGACGGAGGTATTCATTTATATCGCCTTTTCCTTCCTTATTGAAATAGCTTTCTCCGACGAATAATCTTGTGGTATTTCTTCCTTTTTCATGACGAAATAACGACGTATATGCCGATATGCCTGAATGAAGCAGAAAATCAAGATGAAATCCTGCATTTATTGCATCTGTGGGAAATCCCCATTCCGCAATAAGGAGACAATTGGGATTTTTCCTTTCTATATGACACCGCATTTCATTCCAGAAAGCCTTCATATAACTTCCATCGGTATCTCCTTTTATAAGAGATGCAGCCATATCCACTCTGAATGCATCTGTACCCAGGTCAATCCAGAAATCTATAATTTTTTTTAACTCTTCCTTTGTGGCAACACAGTCAGGATGAGTTACAGGAAGCTGCCACGGCTTTTCCGGATCAGGGTGTGCGTAGCCATAGTTCAGTGCTGGCTGACTCCAGAAAAAATTCGCAATATAATTACCATTTCTTTCGCTGTAGCCTTTTATTCCTTCTTCATTATCAAAGGTATCGTCTGTCCATATATATCTGTTTGTATATTTATTTTTTTCACACTTTGCCGACTCAACAAACCAAGGATGATCAATTGAAGTATGTCCCGCAACGAGGTCAAAAATCACTTTCATTCCACGCGAATGTGCCGCATCGCACAACTCCTTGTAGTCATCGTTGGTTCCGTAGCGTGGTGCAATGCTGTAAAAATCTGTTACATCGTAGCCTGCATCTCTGAAAGAGCTTGGATTTATGGGATTAAGCCATATTGCGGTAAATCCCATTTTTTCAATATAATCAAGTTTATTTATAATTCCCGTTAAATCTCCTATTCCATCACCATTAGAATCACAAAAAGACTGCGGATATATCTCGTACACTACTGCATCATTTAACCAGTTAGCCATAAATATCATTCCTTTCAGCGACTATTATACCATACACGCACCCTTTGTTCAAACTTAATTTAAATTTTTCTAAAAAAATTCTTGACAGTTACGTTAATTATGTTATAATTAGTTTGTTACTTTATGCAGAACTTGCCAGGCAGGTCCTGCGAGGGGAGGGTATGAAATGTCAGAGATCAGAGTTAAAGATAATGAATCTTTAGATAGCGCCCTGAGGAGATTTAAACGTTCTTGTGCTAAAGCAGGCGTATTGTCCGAGGTTAGAAAAAGAGAACATTATGAAAAACCCAGCGTAAAGCGTAAAAAGAAGTCTGAAGCTGCTAGAAAAAGAAAATTTAAGTAATTGATTAAGACTAACCCACGTACTTTTGGTATGTGGGTTATGTTTTTGTGGGGATATTAAAATTGCCCACACCGCAAAGGATGAAGTTATTTTAAGTTTTTCCTTTTTGCAAGCAACCCAACAAAGTTGTTTTTCTTGGCTATTGTAGAAATTCGTTTTGCGAATTTCGGATTTTATATCCTTTGCTACGCACAAACGTCACCTCTCGGCGTATCCACATACGCCTTCGGGTTCCCTTCGGTGACCTTTGTCCGTTCTGAACAATTTTTCCTATCCCCAACCAATGTTAAAATTGCCCACACCGCAAAGGATGAAGTTATTTTATTATCTTTATTTTAAGTGAGATGTTTTTCTATGTATATAAAGAAGCTACTTGACGACGAGTATGAAGAAGTGATAAAATTAATATATGAAACAGTTCATCACGTCTGTAAGGATGACTATACCGAAAAGGAGCTTTTTGCATGGGCTCCCGAAAAATTTGATACGATAAAATTCAGACAGGCTCTTGACGGTTGTTATAACACCGTTATGAAAGACAAAAATGGGATTGTCGGCTTTTTAAGTATGGAGCCTGATGGATATATTAACCGTGTTTACACCCACAAGGATTACCTTAAAAGAGGAATTGCCGCAGATCTTTTAAAAGATGCAGAAGAATGGGCGAAAAATAACGGCATATACGAATTGCGGCTTGATTCAAGCAAAACTGCCGAGGGATTTTACATCAGAATGGGCTTTTCCGAAAAGGGAGTGTCCGTACTAACCCACAACGGTGTGATTTTCAAAAACAAAACCATGCACAAATTTTTATAGAAGGAGCACATCTTTATGGTGAAGCTTGGTAATGATTGGGATTTAAGAATCGGCGGAGAATTTGAAAAGGAGTATTATCTGCGTCTCCGCAGATTTCTTAAAGAAGAATATGCGCAGGGTGCCGTTTACCCTGATATGTACGATTTGTTTTCTGCACTAAAGGAAACACCTTATTCAAAGGTTAAGGTGGTAATCCTTGGTCAGGATCCGTATCACGAGGTCGGACAGGCTCACGGAATGGCATTTTCCGTAAAGCCCGGGGTACAGATTCCTCCGTCACTTCTTAATATGTATAAGGAATTGAAAGACGAGCTTGGTTGCACTATTCCTAATAATGGCTATCTTTTAAGTTGGGCACAGCAGGGGGTACTTCTTCTTAACACTGTTCTCACTGTCCGCGACGGCGAAGCGAACAGCCATCACGGAAAAGGCTGGGAAATCTTTACCGACGAAATCATCCGTCAGCTCAATTTAAGAAAAGACCCTGTCGTTTTCCTTTTGTGGGGGAATAATGCAAGAAAGAAGAAAGAGCTTATTACAAATCCTGTCCATTATGTCCTTGAGGCAGCGCACCCGAGTCCTCTGTCAGCATCAAGAGGATTTATGGGATGCGGACATTTTAAGAAGACTAATGAGATACTGATATCACACCTGAAGTCACCAATAGACTGGCAGATAAAAGATATATAAAAATATTTCAGTGCAATAAATAGTTGATTTGCATATAATTTCTGCGTGCAAATTCTGTTTTGGTCATTGACTTGCCCACTGAATTGTTATATAATTATCCTACGAAGATGAAGGGAGGCAGACTATTGGAAACCAGAGTTGCAGTTATCAGTATCATCGTTGAAAATACTGATAAAATTAACGAGCTGAATGAGCTTTTACACCAGTATGGTGAATACGTCATTGGAAGAATGGGTATCCCCTACCGGGAAAAATCCATAAATATTATCTGCATTGCTGTTGATGCACCACAGGATAAAATAAACTCCTTGACAGGAGGTCTTGGCAAAATAGATGGCATTTCTGCCAAGGCTGCCTATTCAAAACAGATTTAAATTTCATAAAAAAATATGTTTACCTCCTGACGTCGAAACTTTGTTAAGGCGAAAGATGCGGTTGTGTTGTTTGATTGAATGTTAAGCCACATACCCTTTTGTCGGGGTGTGCGGCTTTTTGATTAACAAAGAAAGGATGGCTGATTATGGCAAAATACAATCCGAAATCACTGAAAGCAGAAGAATTCATAAGCGATGAAGAGATACTGGAGACCCTCACTTATGCAGAAGAAAACAAAAATAACGTTGAATTGATTGACTCAATTCTTGACAAGGCTCGTCCCCGCAAAGACGGCGACAGCACCTACTGTGCAGGTCTTAATCATCGTGAGGCATCGGTACTTCTTGCCTGCGATATTCCCGAAAAAGTGCAGGAGATGTACGACCTTGCAGAAGAAATCAAGAAAGCATTTTACGGCAACAGAATCGTTATGTTTGCACCCCTTTATTTATCTAACTACTGTGTAAACGGATGTGTATACTGCCCGTATCATCTTAAAAACAAGCATATTGCAAGAAAAAAGCTTACACAGGAGGAAGTTAAAAGCGAGGTTATTGCTTTGCAGGATATGGGTCACAAGCGCCTTGCAATTGAGTCCGGCGAAGACCCGGTAAATAACCGCATTGAATACATTCTTGAATGTATGAATACGAGTT
>CAYLPQ010000103.1:0-5109 GCA_964385605.1 uncultured Oscillospiraceae bacterium
TTGCACAAATCCGTATCAGTTGGGTACAGGAGATAACGCCGATTTGTGAATCAATGATTTCCAGAATTTCTAAGGCTCGTTGCCCTTGGGGAACATCGTCCATGGCTTCGATTGCCTGTTCTCGGAGCGCCCCTATCAGATCCCCGATGGAATATTGGAATTTATCAAGTTCTCCCATGTGAATCAAATACCGGGTAGCACAAGAGAAATCCGAGGATTTTTGCAGATAGTTATCTGCAATTTGCAATTCCTCCGCTACGGCATGGGCATTCCGGGCGTTCTTGAACCGAATAACAAAATGATAATGGGGCTTTTTCATAAGCACGTTTCCATCATCGTCCAGAAGGGCTTCTCCCGTGTCTGTGTCCACTTGTATGTCCTTATCATGTAAACAGCCGACAGCCGGGTAATTGCCTCCAGAAAGGGTTTCTATGGCGTGCTGATGGCTTTCATCTTCCGGATAGAGGATACAGGAGTATAGCCGGGAACGTATTTTGGGGATTGCATCTTTCGTATGTATCATCCTTCCTTTTTTGACACACAACACGATGTTCGCTAAGTCGTAGTGGCGAACATCGCATTGTGGCATGATAGCTAATGATTTGTTTACCCTCCGCCCACCTCATGCTTCGCCCGGTGGGCGGAGGTTGCTTAGGGAAGCTATGCACAGTTGTTTCATTCGCTCTGTGTCCCGGACGGTAGGTACTTTAATAAAATGCAATTCCGACCCTTGCAACAGTACCACACCTTCTCCGCGTCCAAAAGTCCGCCCTTTGACTTCATCGCGGAAGTCAGGCAACAGCATTTCATAAATGGATTTTGCAGAAGCACCTAGAACGACAATGCATCCTGTATTTAACCTGGCTCCAGCCGAATATGAAATCTGGTCGGGGCGCTGACAAGCCAAAATGAGCCTAACAGAAAGAGAACGACCAAGCAATAAAATCTCACTGACTTTGCCTATTACAACGGCAGCTTTTTTCTTGTCCTCACTCAAAAGGGAGAGTACCTGTGCCATATATTCATCCCAAACAAGGGTTATAGGGTGACGAGTAGTGTCCTCACCGGATTGTCGAGCCTGCAGCCGACTATATACTATTTCCAGTGCATCCAGGGTGTCCTTGAAGCGGTAATACCGGGGACAGTTCCTAAGATGGGCAAAACTATCATCCGACTTATAATCAGCAAAGAAGATTTCTCCGTCCGACTCAGCTAAGAAAAGTTTACATAATATAGATTGCTCCAGATAGGATTTCCCCGATCCGCTCATTCCACAGAGGAGAATGTGACTATTGGTACCTGGCGAAAGATCAATAGTAATCGGTTGCTTTAAGCCATAGGCATTCCAAATATCCAAATCATAACCTAGTAGCAGCTGAGGAGAATTGTTAGATTTCATCATAAAGCGGTTCAGTTTGACGGTTGCCAGTACCAGGGGCAGCAGTCAATACAATGAGATTGCGGTTATTGCATTTTTTGCCGCCGTATTGGATAGGTTGAACGCATTGTATGTTCAGAACGTCCTCTACCTCACCTTGGCGGCGTTCCCAGATTTCCTTCCCGATACCCATGCTATAAAAGGTCAAGACATACACCCGGCTATGGGGAATCCGCTTCCGGGAAATCAAAGCCGGAGCTGCTCCGTCGTAAGAGGTAAAGTTCATACTTAGTAAGGCATTCTCATACTGCCGGGAGCAAAGCGGGACAGATAGCGCATAGAACACTCCAATCATTAGAAGCAGACCTAGCACAAGAATCACGGCAAGGGATGTATAGCTATATACAGTTACTAAAATAGGCGGTAGACCATCCGGAATGAAATTACCCCGAATGTTTGCAAGATAGCAAACAGCAGCTACAATAAGCAGCAGGGGGATCGTTTTCCATGGGCTATGATACAGCCCCGTGAGACCTTGTGCAAATCTGTGGGACAAAACAGCTCGACGGCGTTTTTCTTGAAGCTGTTGCATTTGAGTATTATTCATTGAAAATCTCCTTTTCATTTGTGATTGCACCGCCGCTGATGGCATCCACCGATCAACGGCGGTGCGTGATGCTGATTTGGATTACTTACCGACTACTTCAATTCCGTCAGCGGTAATGCTCAAAGCATTTCTGTATTCACCATATACAGTAGCTTTAGGGTTGATTAACCGAACTTCGGTGTTCATAGGAACGGTAATCTGGGCGGGAATCTTAACAGTCAGCTTTTCATAGAGATTGCTAACAATCTCTCCTTCAGCCGTGTGATAGTCCGTCTTGTCGGACACAATCACAACTTCGACCTTCGTTCCGAGAATCTTCTGTGTTTCAAAGTCCTTCCAATCCAAAAGGCCAACTGTATCCAGCCTTTTGTCTTTCAGAAATCCGACAATATTAAATTCAATAAATCGATTGAGCTTTTTAAGTGACATTATTAGTCCTCCTTCCCCGTTTAGCCGATAGGGCAGCTTATTAGATTTGAAGCACCGCTTCATGTTCCAGCTGGTGAGCTTACTATATCGCATTTGCTACCCAATTACATTATTTCGTCAACAAAGGAATTTTCCTGGATAAAAGGCGTGTTAATGTAAATACATAGTGCTTTATAGAAGATTAACACTACTGAAACCACAGAAAACGGTGTAAGAGAACGCAAAGTACATTTTCACCCAAATAAGGACACGGAAAATTTTTTTACTATTTCGATAAAAAATCCGCACGCCCAGGCCAGGCGTGCGGATTTTAAGTTATGTAGTTACTTCTTTCGAGAATTATACTCTGCTGGATCACCATTTTCGCCCCTTGGGCGAGATCCCAAAAGGCGATTCTTATCTACACCTAAGTATGTCAATATCTCATTACATTCTTTGATAGTGTAATCTTTGCAATGCTCCAAAAGAAACAGATAAGCAATATGATCTGGATTATCCAAGCGGAAATCTAATCCGGCCGATTGCAACAATCGTTGTGTCAAAATTGGGCTGAGTCGAAAACCTATGCACATTGATATCACACAGGCCATATCTACGACACAGTCCTTTTTATGCATATTAGTTCGAAAGACACCATCACTCAAACCTGTGACCTTTACTGCTCGGGGAACATCAAGAATAGTTTTTTCGCCCCACTTTTTTTCAAAGCCTTGGCTACGCATAATTTCCTCGACCGTATCGCCAAAGGATTTTTGAATAATCGTTGCTTCGGCATAAATCTTTTGCAGAGTTAGGCTCGCTTCTTCAGCAGTAAATTTTTTGTCCTTAATTGAAGCCGCTAATTCAGTTTTTCTATCTTTCATATGTAGTTTCTCCTATAAAACAGGTTGCTGCTCGGAATGTGCGATCAGTTTATCTACTCCTGTGCCTAAAACAACAGAAATCCTATATAGTGTGTCGACAGAAAAATTATATCGCACTTTTTCTGATTCAATTTGGCGAATGAAATCGTGAGATAATCCAACAGCTTCGGCCAGTTGGGCAGAAGTCAGTCCCTTTTCTTTGCGGTATTTTTTGATATTCCTGCGGATTGTATCATAAACTGCGTTGTCAAAACTATATTGTTCCATTGTAGCTATCACCTAACAACAGTATACTCTTTGTCGAATTAGAAGTATGTTAGGTGGCTTTTAACAAACTCTGTTGAAATATGGGAAATGCCGTGTTAGAATGTTAACTAATACCTCACAATATGTAAAAAGGGGAATGCATATATGAAGATTTACACATTAAATGTCAATGGATTTCGTGGTGCGGATAAGGGTCCTAAGGAATATGTTAACGCAAAAACATTGACCTCCAATTTGTTTGCATTGAAAGCGATGGTTGATTCTCTCCGTTGTGATGACGACGATCTTATTATTTTACAAGAAGTTCCGCATAAAATCTGGGACAAATCCATAAGGCGATGGAAAAACAATCCCTTTCATCAAAAGTTTCACGCCATGTTTGAGGAACAGTATAAAGTAATTGTCCCCAATCATTTGATTAGCTCTGTACAATGTACTGTTGCGCTGTGCACGATAAACAGTAGCTGGAGCAGGATCGACGTTGCACACGAAAAACTTGTTTACGATGGAAAATACAGTTACGGCAATAAGCTTCTGGAACTCCGGTATCATGACGAGATCACTCTACTGGGTTTACACATAACTGATGAGGAAATTTGGAAGATGGTGTTAGATGCCTGCAACACGGAAAAGTATACGATTATTGCCGGTGACTTCAATGCTTATGAATCCAGAGGCTCGATGAAGAACAAGCCACAGGAACTCAGGAATGCAGGGTATTATTCCTGTATTCCTAATAATGTTATCACCGACTATAAATATAATTCCTCTATTGATAATATCTATATTGATTCAAACTTTGAAATTAAAAATACAATGTCTATTAGTGTAAAAAAACTAGACGCATTTGAAACAGATCATGCTTTGTGCGGTATAGAAATACATAAGGATACCTTTTCGCAAGTCTGTATGGCTTTTGGGGACGATGATGCAACTGAGGAAGAAGCAGAAGATTTCTTGGATGGAAAACTATCAGATTCCGAAGAATTAGATTATATGTATAGTGTCATGCTTTCTAATGTAGACGAAGATGATCAAGGGGAAGTTTTTGACAAGGATAATTGATATACTTTACCCATGATAAGGAGGTTGTATGGCTCATTTTGTAGTTAGTGACGTACACGGCTGCTACGATGAATTTATTGAATTGCTGTGTAAGATTGGATTTTCCGAGAAAGACGAACTATATATTTTGGGTGATTGTGTTGACCGTGGCCCGGAGCCGATCAAGGTTTTACAAGACTTGATGAATCGGCATAATGTAACTTGTATAGCCGGAAACCATGATCTTGTAATGCTGCTGGTTCTCCGGCCTTTGGCGGTGGAGTTGACCGAAGAAAGTGCAGCTCGTTTGCAGCCGGAGGATTTTCAAAAGCTGTTGGATTGGCAGATGGACGGCGGTGATGTTACACTAAAACAGTTTATGACACAATCCAAAGATGAACGAGAGAATATTTTATCTTTTATTGAAGACTTTTCAATTTATGAGGACATTTCCGTAAATGGGAAACGGTATATTCTGACGCACGGCGGCATAGAGAACTTTTCGCCGGACAAATCCTTGG
>CAYLPQ010000104.1:0-5089 GCA_964385605.1 uncultured Oscillospiraceae bacterium
GCGGGTGTGCCTGCGACAGTTCAGCATTTTAGTGATAAAAAAATAAGTGATGCAAGTCTATCGAATACACAAAATTCCCCAAAAAGGGGACTGTCCCCAAATTGGGGAATTTCTGATGGAGAAATCAAGTATTCTGTAGGCGGAACGAGATACAGTAATATTGACAGCGGAGACGGTGACGGATATAATAGTAACAGTGAACAGTTTAGATCAATGTGGACACTGGAAGATGAGGTTCTGTCAAAAAGAGAGGTTGCATCATTTTATACAAAAATATCTGAAATGGCAAAACAAAAGTATTCTAATTATCATATGTCCAATGAGGGAGAATATATATTCGAAATTGAAAACAAGCTGGTATATACCGATGGAAATTATGATTATCCCGAAATCACAAGAGTTGTTACTTTTAATACGGAAGACGAAAATCTGATAGATTATGGAAGGAGATGTGTTTATGAAAGCATCGAATACGGATATCAACTGGGAGATGCGCTCGAAATTAGCGAAACTCTTCTTGGACAAGGGAATGCATTTGCCACAAATTTCGAAGATAGTGGAGCCTTTGAAAGGGAAATCAGAAAAGGAAAAAGACTTAATGATAGAACGTTTGATAGCAGAAGTGGAGAAAATGTAGCAGGATATAAGTATTCTGCTATGGGGACACGTCTGTCTGATGAACGTAGTATTTCTGACAGCATTGCAAAAGATGCGTCACTTCCTAACATTGTAAAGACTATAGGTGAAATTGAGAGAAGAAGCAGTGAATACTATACCTCCCAGGAGGCAATAGATACTGCGAGGGCAGTTCTGAAGATGGCAAACGGTACGGCTACACAGGCGGACTATGCGCTGATTGAAAGAAGCGAGGGCGCAAGGGCTGTTGTGCTTGCATCGGAAGGGACAAAGGCTTGGCAGAGTCTTAAGGTAGAAGCTCAAAGTGATTCTGATGCACGTGTTGATATGAAGGCATCAAAAAGTGGAATCAATATGAAAAAGTCTGTCAGAGAATATCCGTATAATGTTAAAAAGGTTATAACGGATTATGTTAACAGTACGAACAAAATTCTTCTTGAAAAAGTAAAAAAATTCCGCACTGACAAAAGTGCGAAATTTGAAAGAGTTAATCTTGGAAATGTTACTGACAGAGAAAGTGCAGATATAAAAACCTTGACAGGTGATGATGTAAGCGGATATATTCATGCGATAAATTCTAATGCTTTTAATCACATTGAAAAGAGACACGGTGAAAACGGACAACACGATTCGACAATGGCAAATCCTGAAGATGTAGCACGTGTAGAGTATGTGCTTGAAAATTATGACAGTGTAGAATTAGCAAAGAAAGAAAACGGAGATATAGTTTATAGTAATGAATTTAAAGATTCCAATAACGAACATTCTCCTTTGCTTGTATATGCTAAAAAAATAAACGGCACATATTATGCCGTTGTCGCATCTGCGGAAAATGCTTATAAAAAGTTGTGGGTAGTCACAACTTATATGTCGAAAAATAAAGAAGGCATTACGCAAGAGCTGCATGATGAATTATCATCCTTGAGCCTGACGTCCGAAACGAAACTTGCTTCTCTACCTTCTACAGACAGTATATCAAAAGATAAAGGTACTGTCAATAGTAAGGATATGCGGGATAGTGAAATTTATTCGGGTGGAAAGAAAGTAAGTTTTGAAAAAGGTGAAAGAGTAGGCGGAAACATTGTTTATAACGAGGCAAGCCGCTCTTTTGCAAAGAAAAACCGTGAGGGGTACAGGCTAATACAGACAATGGCGAAGGACCTTGGGATGAAGGTTAAGTTTGTTGTCGGTTTAACAGATGCAGAAGGGAATGTTCTTGATGGTGTTATAACAAGCGAGGGAATATTCATTAACACGGAGTCAGAGAATCCCACAAGGTTTGCGGCAACACACGAATTCAGCCACAGAATGAAGCAGGCAGGCGGCAAGGCATGGCAGAGGTATCAGGACTATGTTATAGGTCACCTTAAGGAAACGGGTGAGTATCAGGCAAAGTATGATGCAAAGAAAGGTTTTTATGCAGAGAATGAGATTGATGAAGAAATCGCAGCGGATTATATCGGTGAATTGTTCTCTGACGTGAAGGAGCTTGCAGATTTCATCCGTGAGAGCAGACAAACTGCGTTCAGTGTTCGTAATGTGTGGTACAAGGCTCTTGATGCCCTTGGTCTTTCTGACGAAAAGAAAAAAGCACAGCGCATGTGGGCGAGTGCTTACAGAGAGACTATGAAGAATAAGGATGCTAAGTATGAGGATGATGCGAAGTTTAGTAAAACATATTCATTTAATAAGCAGGTAGATGATGCTCTTAATAATAAGATTCCCAGAGGATATAGTGTGTATGTTGGTAAACTGCCTAAACTTTTAGAAAAGTGCGGTTTGAATCCAGAACTTCCAATGCTGATGCATCCATCGCACATAAGAGATATTAATCACGAACAGTCTGAAGATAACATCCATTATCACGGAATTTCAGATGGATTAATAAAACAAATTCCTGAAATGTTAAAACAACCTGCAATGATTTATGATTCTATTTCTGAAGATAACAGCGAGAATAGTGTTTGTGTACTTACAACGCAATGTGATTTAAATGGAGATCCAATTTTAATAGTAATAACTAATAGCGAACAAGACGGAAAATATCTTAATGTGGAAATGGAAACTCAAAAAATTCCTGCAAGCAACCATGTTGATACGATGTATGGAAAAAAAGGTTTTAGCTATCATATGGATTCAGTAATTGATAACGATGCAGTTCTATATGTGAGCAAAAACGGAATGAATAAGTTGTTAAATAGAAAAAACCTCAAGTTGAATTCTGATGGCAAGCTCCACTTGCTTGCGCGATTAGACAACTTAAGGTTTGACACCATTATACATCAAAGTAGAAATGTTGTCAATAACTATTCTATGCAGGATTCTTCAAAAAATGCAGGAAAAAAATCAGTAAGCGGTACACGTGTAGTGGAGAGTATCGCCGTCAGCGATGCTGACACCTCCCTTTACACAAGGGAGACTATGAAAAATAGTGATGCAGAGTATGAGGATGGTGCGCATCAGTCAAAGAGTGGGACAAGGGTTGAAAATGTTGAAGGCAAAAACAAAATAACAGCTGATATGAGCGATGCGGAAAGGACAAAAATACTATCGAGAAAAAGTGTTATAGCACCGATATACGAGGGACAAGCTGATGCAACCATTGAAAATAATTTGGAAAAGTTGAATAGTGGTAAAATGACTTTTATTAAGAAGGCGCTTGTTGCAATAAGTGAACAGTTTGGGGTTATTGGGAGCGAAGTTAAAATAAAAGATGTGGATGTTAAAATAACTTTCTCAAAATCAAATATAAAAGAAAGTATATCAAAAAAAATAACACCAGAAGAAATTGCAAAACTTATGCCCATCCTCGAAGAAGCGGTAAGCAATGCTATAGGTATTGAAAGGCACGATAACAGATATTATTACGATACTTCTACAGTGTTCTTTGAAAATCTTTTAGGAGGATTTGTTGATGGAAAGGATTTTGTTCCGATAAGATTTGGACTTAAGCATAGTATATTGGGAGAAGCAACACTATATGTTGTTGTAGACCAAGACAAAATTCCGATAAACTCTATTGAAGAAATAAAAAAGACCGAGGTCGTAAATGCAACCGCTTCTAAATACAAGAAGTCGTCTGCATCTCGCTCGATCGAGTTTAATATATCACAAATTATTCCATTTGTCAAGAGCAAAGATTTGTTGCGTTATATTCCTGATAATATGCTTGATGCTGAACAGAAAACAACTAAATGGGAAGCAGTTGCAGAGACTATCATAGTAACAAATAATAAAAATGATAATCATTATACTAATTATATTAGAAAAGGAAATATAGCCGCAGCAAAGAGAATGGTTGAAGCAGCTGCCAGAGCAAATGGATATACTGTTAAAGCATATCATGGAAGTCAAAATCAAAGCATCACTGTTTTTAAAGAATCTGACAACGGACCTTTGGGAAAGGGCATTTATTTTGCTGAAAGCAAAGAATATGCATCAGGTCATGTGCCTGGAGGAAAAGTCTACGAAGTATTTTTGAAAATCGACAAACCATATGAAGCAAAATATCCTGGCGGAATAGAACAAGACAAACTTATTAAAGGGGGGTATAACGGAGTTCATCATGAAGGAAATGGGTTCTGGGTGGCTTTTTCTTCAAATCAAGCCAAATCTGCAGATGTTATCACCTACGATGATAACGATAACATCATTCCAATTTCCGAGAGATTTGATAAGAAGAAAAAGGACATCCGTTATTCCGTAAGCGGCACACGTGTGGTGGACAATCCCTCCGTCAGCGATGCTGACACCTCCCTTTACACAAGGGAGGCTAATGCTTGGCAGAGCTTGAAGGCGGAAGCGGATAGGAGAGTGCGGAGTGAGAGCTCGGAGACAAGAGGTGCTATAGGAGGAATAAAGTATAAGGTATCCGATGTAAATGGTAAAAGTACAATAACAGCTGTAACGACAGACAAAGTAGCTGAAGTTGTGAAAGATACAAATACCGCAAGAAAAAAGTTGATAGAATATGCGAAAAAAATGTTCCCTAAATCAGTAACTAATACTGACACAGGGAACGAGATAGGCATAGCCCGTAATGGTATTGATAAATTCTTAAGCGGAAGAATAACAAAAGAAAAATATGCTACCGGGTTTAAAATTCCTGATTTAGTTAAGTCTGCAAAGAAAGTTGGGGAAGCCGGCAATAAAAAGAATACTGATGGTATTGTAGGCTATGATTACTATGAAAACAGTATACAGATTGATGGTAAAGACTACACTGCGCACATAAGGGTAAGAAAGACCCGAATGGGCGATAAGTATTATGGACATACAATCAGTCAAATAGTTGATCAAATAAAAATAGAACCAACGGCGCGGAGCTCCGAAGAAAATTCAACGGTACACCCCGTAAATGCCATAGGTCCTACAGACAGTATATCAAAAGATAAAGGAACTGTCAATAGTAAGGCTATGCACGATGGCGAAATTTATTCCCAGGGTAAGAGAG
>CAYLPQ010000105.1:0-4826 GCA_964385605.1 uncultured Oscillospiraceae bacterium
CCCGTCTTCGCACCAACTTCGCTAAAAACGATTATCAATCGTTTTTTATACGCTCATTGCCCTCTTCAGGGTTCGAATCCTGCTAGTCACGCAAAAAACACCTGTGACAAAAATCACAGGTGTTTTTTTGGTTGCCGAACTAGGATTCGAACCCAGACAAACAGAGTCAGAGTCTGCTGTGCTACCCTTACACAATTCGGCAATATTTAATTAAGCTACCCGTATAATATACACCGTTTTTTTTCATTTGTCAATCTTTTTTTCAAAATTTTTCAAAGTTTTTTAAACACAGTTTTATCTGATTATGAGAACAAAAAGAAATTTGTTGTTTTTTTGAAGTTTTTCTTGTATCGTGAAGTTTTTTGTGTTATACTGTTATAAACGATATAGTATGTGTGGAGGGGTACATATGGAACAGAACAATTACAAAAGCAGAATTCAATCCAAAAAGAAACTTAAAAAGATAACTTCAACTGCCGCTATCGTCCTGTGCGTAGCATGTTTTCTTTTAGGAATTATCATAGGTAAGGCTGTATCTTCCGGCAAAGCTTCTAAGGAAGCCCGGGTGGAGATAGATCGTCTTACAACCGAACTGGAATTTGTGCAGACCCAGGAAGATGCGCTTATCAAAACACAGGAGAGTAAGATTGTTCAGCTTGAGCAGGATCTTGCAAAGGCTAATGATACAATCGCACAGTTGAGCGGAGCGCAGGCGGAAAATGATGAAGCTGCTCCCGAAACCGAAGAGGTTGCTGCTACTGAAAGCACAGAGCCCGACGAAAAGAAAGAAGAGTCTTCCGGAAGTCCGATGAAGACTATCCTCACTGTTCTACTTGTTATTATCATTCTTGCGTGCGTAATCTTTGCCGCATCAATCATTCTCAAGAAAAATAACCGTGATGAAGATGACGAGTACTTTGAAGACGATGATTATGAAGATGATGACTACTATGAAGACGGCGAAGAAGATGAAGATGATGACGAAGAGGAAGACGACGAAGAATAATTAAAACGCAAAATACGGGGAACATCAGTGATGTTCCCCGTATTTTTATTAAATTTTACTTTATCGCCAACACACTTCTGATTGCAATTTCCAGTCCCGGTCGAAGAGATTCTTTATTTATCCATTCCTCTCTCGTATGTGAACCGCCACCGTCATATACACCGAAGCATCCTGCGGGAACCCCCATTGAAAGAGGGATATTACAGTCTGTGGACATACTGCAATACTCGATTTTTCCACCGACAACACTTATCATAACATCAGCAAGTTTATCTAAAAGCGCTTTCTTTTTTACGGGATCTACACCCTTTTCACAAGGACGGACACCAATCACTTTAACACAGACCTCTACCTCGTCACTCTTTGTACTGTTAAATATTTCTTCAAAGTGCTTCCCCATAATTTCAAGACACTCACTATTGTCACTGCGATATTCGCAGAGCATCTTCGCACTCTGGGCGATAGTATTCACCGATGTACCGCCTTCTATACCGCCTACATTATATGTAGTAATAGAATCATCTATATGAGGTACGTCTATCTCATAAATCTTTGTAATTATACCCGAAAGCTCTGCTATGGCATTTTTATTGCCGAATTTGCTGAAACTGTGACCACCGGGAGTTTTCACCTCCACCTCATAACGACAGGAGCCTACGCACTTATTCTGAATACTGCCAAAGTAGCTTTTGTCAAGGGATACAAACTGTGACACTCTGCCATTGTAAGCACGCATAATTTCCTTTGCCCCCTTGAGATTACCAAGACCCTCTTCACAGGAATTGCAAACGAATAATATTCCATCCTCGGAGTTGATGTTGTTCTGCACAAAATATTTTACTGTCATAAGGAGCACCGCAACACTTGCAGTATCATCACCTATTCCAGGGCAATACATCTTCTCATCGTCCTCTGAAAAAGGCATCGGCTGTGTATCGGGAAAAACTGTATCCGTATGAGCGACCACAACAGTTATCGCATCACTGCCGTTGCAGTTATGAGGATAAACCACGTTCAGTGCTTCGTCAATATACACACCCTCTGCACCCACTTTCTTAAGCCATTCAAGGCAGAAATCAGCACGTTGTTCTTCCTTTCCAGACGGGGCCGGAATTTTGCACAGGTCGCGTATGAGCTGAAGAAGCTCTTCATAATTTGTTTCGATAAAATCTTTTAACATCATATTTCTCCTTTAAATCTTCAAAACACCAAATGCTTCCAATACTGACGAAATCAGAATAAGGATAATACATATGGGAGCAAAGTACTTTATAACAACATTAAAGAGTGCTTTTTTCTTGAAGCGACCTGTCAGCTCAACTTCTTCAGAAATTGCTTTGGGTTTAAGAATGTAACCCACAAATATACAGGTAAGAAGTGCTACAACCGGCATTATTACACTGTTTGTTATAAAGTCGAAGAAGTCAAGGAACTGGAATCCGATAATCTTAATTTCTGACCAGATTGAATAGCCGAGAATTGAGGGAAGTCCAAGGAGAATTGAAAGCACAAGAACAATGAAAAAAGATGTCTTTCTTCCTACACCAAACTTATCACAGATAATAGAAACTACAGTTTCCATAAGTGATATGGATGATGTGAGTGCCGCAAAGAACACCATTACAAAAAATGCCACACCAATAATTGTTCCGCCCGCCATACTCTCAAACACCTTGGGCAGGGTTACAAACATAAGAGAGGGACCTTTGCCAAGGTCTTCGGGTCCTGAAAAGGCAAATACTGCAGGAATAATCATAAGACCTGCAAGGAATGCAACACCTGTGTCGAAAATCTCAATCTGCTTTACAGAGCTTTCAAGATTAACGTCCTTTTTCATATATGAACCGTAGGTAATCATAATACCCATCGCAAGTGACATTGAGTAGAAAAGCTGTCCCATTGCCGCAAGAACTGTGGTTGCAGAGAACTTTGAAAAATCAGGAAGAAGATAATATTTCACACCCTCCAGCGCACCGGGACGTGTTACAGAATAAATAGCAACAATAATTGACAGCACTACGAGTATAGGCATCATAATCTTACTCATTTTTTCAATACCCTTTTCAACACCCAGAAATACTATAAGTGCTGTGAGTCCGAGATATACAAGAAACCACACCGTAGGTTCCCCTGCCATAGAGATAAAGTTACCAAAATATTCCCCGTCTGCTGTAGCTTTTGCAGTACCTGTTACAAAAGCAGCCATATACTTTGTTACCCAGCCGCCGATTACGCAGTAGTAAGGCAGAATAAGAGCGGGAACAACCGCCGCAATATATCCTATGAATGAGAATCTTTTGTCAAGCTTCTGAAACGCACCAATTGCAGAAAGCCCTGTTTTTCTGCCGATAGCAATTTCCGCTGTCATAAGCGCAAAGCCAAATGTTACCGCCAGGATTATGTATACAAGCAGGAATATTCCGCCACCGTACTGTGCCGCAAGGTAAGGAAATCTCCATATATTTCCCAGACCTACCGCAGAACCTGCCGCGGCTAATACAAACCCCAGCTTACCTGTAAAACTGCTTCTGTTCTCATTACTCATCTAAACAACATCCTTTCATAACACGGAACACCTGCTCCGCTGTATCTGACATATTTTTATATGCGTTTTCCGTTTTCATTGCATCCTCAAGGGAGCATACGGTTCTTAAAATGGGGAAAAACGCATCAATTCCAAACCCGTTCGTTTGTCTTGCATCGTCCGACACACTGCCGGAAAAAGCAATGACCTTTTTTCCGTGTTTTTTTGCAATGGCTGCAATCCCGCCGGGAGCTTTTCCCATAGCAGTCTGCCTGTCAAGCCTGCCTTCGCCGGTTATTACAACGTCTGCATCTTTGACAAATTCTTCAAGCCTTGCCGCACGAAGCACGATTTCTATTCCTTTTTCAAGCTTTCCGCCAAGGAATGCCATAAATGCAAAGCCTATCCCCCCTGCAGCACCTGCACCGGGATAATTTTCGTCAGCATCCTGGAAAACCGCCCTCACCTTTTTAGCATAGTCCGAAAGCCAATTGTCCATATCAGCAATCATTTTTTCGTCTGCGCCTTTCTGCGGTCCATATACTGCACTGCAACCGTTATCACCGCAAAGAGGATTGTTCACGTCGCAGGCGATGCTGAAGCTACATTCGGAAAGTCCGGAAATTACATTATCAGTTGTTATACTGTCAACCTCTTTAATTCCTTTCGCACCGAAAGGCACCCCGTTGCCGTTTTTATCAAGTATACCGAAACCAAGTGCCTGAAGCATACCAATTCCGCCATCATTTGTGGCACTACCGCCTATGCCTACGATAAAATTACGGCAACCCCGCCCGATGGCATCGGCAATAATTTCACCAACACCGTAGGTTGTGGTATTAAGTGGATTACGTTCACTATCCTCTACAAGGGTAATACCTGCGGCAGCACTCATTTCTATAATTGCAGTATTTGTGTCTGCGATTATTCCGTACTCTGCCCCTACTTTATCTCCAAGAGGTCCGCATACCGCAATTTTCACCTTTTCCCCGCCGAGACCTGCGACTAATGCATCAACTGTACCCTCTCCGCCGTCTGCTACAGGGATTATTATATTTTCACTTTCGGGGAACACCCGTTTTATTCCCTCTGCACAGGCTCTACCTGCCTCTACAGAAGAAAGGCTCCCTTTGAATGAGTCTATTGCTATTACTGTCCTCATAAAGCAAAAAACCTCCTTATCGTATTATAATAACATATAATTTCCATTTTTTAAAGCTTTTTCTTGTTATTTTTTATTTCTTATAAAGTTTTATAATAAGTGCGAAAGGTTTTTTAGACCTAACGCACTTATTT
>CAYLPQ010000106.1:0-4750 GCA_964385605.1 uncultured Oscillospiraceae bacterium
GAAGCTGACGCATGAAAAACACATTGCTCCGATTGTCGCCAAACAAAAATCACATTTCAGTATAAGTGTATGTGAAACAGAGCATCTGTATTTTTACACAAAAAGCATAAAAATACACACACTTAAACTGAAATAATTATTTGATTTTTGTTCGGCAAGTTAATCATAGCATAATTTCCCATACTTGTCCAGTATTTTTTAGAAAAGAGTAACAACCTTTCCAATCACTTCACGACATCTCCACTTGCTCAAGAAAGCTTTTAGCGAAGTCGTTAAAACGAATTTACCGGAAATAAAAACCGATGTGGATTTCCACACCGGTTGCTTTTTAATATCTTTTATAAATATTCTCCCCGAGGCTTTCAAGCTGTGAAGTTGTATAGTTTTTAAAACCGTTTTTACTGCTGTAACCAAGAGGTCTGCCAAGGTTATTAAGCATATAACCTTCTTCAAGGTTAAAGGTTACTGTAACTCCATCAACCTTTACATCTACAGTAAGCTTTTCGTGTTCTGGATTTGATACCCACATTTCATAATCTTTGTCGCTGAATGTAATCATTAATGCGCAAAGTTCGCTGACTTCAATTGTAATGTCTTTAACCTTTACACTCCCCGCTTTATAGAAAACTGCCTGAAGCTGATTTAATTCTTCGCACCACACCGCCTGACACTCTGCTGTGTTTGATATAATTTCAACAGACGGAGCTAAAGCTTCTGCATTTATCGCATCAACATCAGTATTGGGCATCAGCATATACGCATATGATGCATTTACAGGCTTTTTACCGTGATCAATTCCAAGGAGGAAAATTCTCTTCTCTCTTTCCTCACTTGAGCCTGACGCGGTATCAATATCGCTCCATTTGCCCTTTTTATTTTCAGCAATGATTTCAACATCATTTTCTTTCTGCAAGAACAGATAACCCACATTGTCAGAATATACCCATTTAACATCTGTAAAGCTGTAATTACCATCAACATAGTCTTTTCCGTCTACGATAATGTCACCAATCAGATTGCACTGATTGAGTGTTGTATATGCGCCGTTGTCGTCATCGGCTGTTATTCCTGCACCGAGGCACACAATTTTATTATCCAAACAGAACCAAGCCTTTTTAGCCTTAACGTGCAAGTGGTCATAATCATATGCAAACATTCCGTTCATTTCATCGGAAACACCGCCCGCAAACGACGTAGTACCCTTTGCACCACCAAAGATATGCAGTGTGTCAATCTTTGTATCAATTTCACACTCGGGGTTAAGATCCACATCACCGCAGGTAACTGTAGTTCCCGGCATTTTGTGCCAGTCTATAAACGGTTGTACTTCATCGTATTCAAAACCGCTTACTAGCAGGTTGTATGTACCGTCACCCAGGAACATTCCTTTCACATTTTTCGAGAGAATTGATTCCGGTCTTTTTATACGGTTTGAAACTGCATGAACGGAAAAATGATAATCTTTTCTGTTGTGAGATATATAGTCAGAATGCCAGAAATACTTATTCCGGTCAAAGTGCGGTGTTGTTTCCGGCTCTAAAAACCGCTTTCTCATAAACTGCAGTTCGTCTGTCCTGTAGCCGTTACCCCACTCAAGAAGCATCGCGCAAAGATTTATATACCATGGTATATATTCCGCGTTTCTGTAATGAGGACGCACAGAATTACCCGCATCACGTCCCATAGTAGGCATCGGCAGAGTTCCTTTATAGCACACATTGTCAAAACCGTCAAGAAGGAGATTTATATATTCCTTTACAGCAATCTCGTCGGGACGAAGACCTGTCCCTTTCCAGAAAACATATAGAGGTGTCATATACTGCAGCATTCCACTGCCATAGCCATTATGTGTAAACTCATTCTCGTGCTCGTGATAGCTGTAATCTGTTTTAATACAGTGTTCGTCACCATATTTACCACTTGGCGACTTTGTTGCAGGGTACGTTACAACACGCATTTCAATATCGATTTCATCTATACATTCTCGAACCTTTTTCATAGCAATTTCAGGCTCCGGGTCATCAATTGCAAGCTGAAAATGAGTATCCACAAGCTGTGACGTTACGTGCATACCCTGTGAAGCATACGGCCTTAACCCCTCCGGGTCTGTGCTTGAATCGATAGAGAATAATCTCGGTTTTTCGGGATTTCCTGCGGTGTACTTTGTAAGAAGTACATCTTCTTCCTTTGTTGCTGAATCCTTGAACATAAGGCGTATTGTTCCGCATTCAGTAGGAACACCGATGTCGTTCATCCACCAGTTTTCCGAAACAAAATTTCCGTCGAAGAAGTATTTTAATCCAATATGAATAGCATTTTCAACCTTTTTATTCTTATAAAAAGCATTTTTGGGACAGGCATACATCTGCGAAAGCTCTTTAATTCGCTTGGTATGAAGAAACGGTCCCCACAGTGTCCAGTCCTGTTTTACGTAGTCAAGGTCGGAAAAACTTCCGTCATTCTTCATCTTTTTAAGGATTTTTTCTGGGTTTCCATTCTTTTCGTAATAATATTCTTTCACGTTTTGCTTGATTATTTCAAACAATTCTTTATCTGTCATTGGTTTTACTCCTTGCAGTTTTGCTGTTAAGCTTTCTGTAAAGCATCTTTACTTTACAGTTGTTGTTTTAGCATTGTTAAATGCGCGTATAACCACGCGGAGAGGATGAAGCTCTTCTTCTAAAGTCATAGGAAGTGCATCCCCATATAAAAAATGGCGGACAAGCAACTGAAAGAAATCCTCACAATCAGAATTTTGGGTATCTATCTCGCCTTCGTCAGCGGAATGTGTGTAAAGATGTGTATGTTTACCGCCATCGGTAATTTCAATAAATCCCTCTGTTCCATAAATGCGAACACATTCATTGCCCCAGCTTGTAAAAGTTCTGGGATTAAGATAATTCATACATGCCGATGCAACACCACCGTTTGAAAGTGTCATCAACCATGACGAAGCTGTAAATAATCCCTCGTTGGGATTTGTGTTACCAAGGTGTGTCTGTCTCACCTCTACTTCTTCAACCTGAAGTCCTGTAATATGTTCAAGGAAGCGGATTCCGTGAATACCTGCCTGACGCACAAGGCCACCGTCCTTATCTTCATTCTGCGGACGGAATTCAATGCCGAGAGGGTATGATTTCTGTACAAACACCTGTATAACCTTCCCTACTTTTCCATCGCGGACAGCTTTCCTTACTGACCAATACGGCTCAACAAAAACACTGTCTGCCATTTCGTGAAATTCTTTTCCGCATTCCTTTGCAACTTTGAGAATTTCATCAAGTTCTTCCTCGCTGAATACGGCAGGCTTTTCTGCATAAACATGCTTACCTGCTTTAAGGCATTTAATAGCATCCTGCCCCTGTTCACTCCGCATAGGAGAACAAAGACTTACAATATCAAAGTTATCGTCTTTAAGCATATCTTCAAGTGTGTTATATACCTTAATATCGTTTGAACATTTTTCACGGATGCCTTCAACATAATCATCCTCAAAAAGACATAATGCCGCAATTTCCGCCTCTGGATTGTCATAAAGTTTAGCTGTTATCTGATGTCCCTGATGAGCATAAAGCCCAACACGTAATTTCTTATTGCTTGTCATAAATTTTCCCCTTCCATAGAAAAAATTTTACTAATGATATTATATCTTAAAGAAATCATCATATCAAGACGGAATATTAATATTTTTCTGCTCAAAATTAAGATTTTTTGATTAACAAAAAAGTAGTAAAGAGAATACATTAAATATAGGGAGAAATCTCCCTGACTCACACTCCATGAAAGGAAAAAAGTTATGAAAGATTTACTTGATATCGAAATGCTTCCCGACAGTATGACAACATCATGCGACTGTCTTGAAACTTTACCGCTTGCTTATGCATACGTTCCTTATCAGAGTTTTGAAACTCCTTTTAATATGGAACAGGCACTTAAATGCGGAACTGCTTTTCCAAAGCTTAATAAACCCATTGACGTATACGGAAAAGAATTTAATCAAAGGGCAGGTGCTAGAAAGTTATGGTAAATAACAATGATTCATCACGCAGAGAACTTCTCAAAAAAGTTCAGGAAGCAGACTTTTTTGCACTTGATCTTCAGCTTTACCTCAATACGCATCCTAATTGCGCAAGAGCTCTCGCTCTTTATCAGGAGGCAGTACAGAAAGCTAAAGAATTGAGAAAAGAATATGAAAAAACTTATGGACCTTTAACTGCAACATCTACTCCTGCAAAATTACCGTGGCAGTGGTCAAGAAATCCCTGGACATGGGAAATTGAAAGGAGCTAAATTATGTGGATTTACGAAAAGAAACTGCAATTCCCTATAAAGATTAAAAATACTAACCCCAAAATGGCACAAATCATTATGTCACAGTACGGTGGCCCGGACGGCGAACTTGGTGCATCGCTTCGCTATCTTAGCCAACGATTTTCAATGCCTAATGAAATAACAAAGTCTACACTTAATGATATAGGTACCGAAGAACTTGCACACCTCGAGATGATTGGTACAATTGTATATCAGCTTACAAGAAACCTCTCACCTGAAGAAATCAAGGCATCAGGCTTTGACAAATATTTTGTTGACCATAACACAGGTATTTATCCGGCATCTGCCGCAGGTGTTCCCTGGACAGCAGCTTATATTCAGTCGAAAGCAGATACTATTGCTGACCTTACAGAGAACCTTGCCGCAGATGGCACGATTTTGTAAGGACAACATTTTTCTGAAACCCTTGATTTTACGC
>CAYLPQ010000107.1:0-4612 GCA_964385605.1 uncultured Oscillospiraceae bacterium
ATGATGATAAAGGAATAGAAAAAGATGCTTTGAGAACAGAGTTTTTAGAACAATACGGATTAAAAGTTATAAGAATATCAAATCTTGATATAAACAAAAACTTTGAGGGAGTTGTATATTTATTGATAATGAAGTTAAACAATCCCTCAGCCAACTTTATTGACAGCTCCCTTTACACAAGGGAGCCTTTTTTATGAGTGTCGGTTGAAAAGTGTTGGTTTTCCCCGGAAGATTTTTCGACCACACTTTTATGTGGATTTTATCCCCTACAAAATACAATATGTGATAAAACTTCAAAATAAAATGTAATAAAAATGCAAATTCCATTAAATAGTATGGTAGAAATCCTGCTTCTATTTAAGTTATGTTTAGCGACAATCGGAGTTTGTGTTTTTCAGCGCATTGACTTCGGTTGATGCGCTTTTTTATTTGGATAAAATTATACGGAGAGGAGGGAGATTATGGTATCGGCAATTCTGGCAATAATAATTGTTAATGTCGTTCAAAAATTACTTATGGCGATAACGGGAACTTCTGTTATGTTTTATAGTATGAAAAGTAAAATTGTATGGTACATAATTGTATGGTTTATACTTTTGCAATTCATAGGTATATAAAACAATATGAAAACATAAGAAATAAGTAGCAAAAATATCATTTCCATATCTTGCGGAAATGATATTTTTGTTATTTTAAAGTAAATACTATTTTCTTGTACTTAAAAGTAATTTCTTTATGTAATCTCAACAAAAAATTATTCCACAGAAAATAAAGTTATAGGCATTCTATCATTTTCTTGACTTGAAGAGTCAAAAATGATAGAATAAAACTTATGAAAGAGAGGGATATGCTATGAGCTATGCCGATATAGTATTCAGACAGAATTGTGAAGATATATTAAACAACGGTTTTTCCGATGAAGCACTTGATGTCCGTCCCGTATGGGAAGATGGTGTCAAGGCACATACCGTGAAAAAATTCTGCATCGTAAACAGATACGATTTGAGAGAGGAATTTCCCGTTATCACTCTGCGTAAGACTAATCTTACCGCTGCCTGCGATGAGCTTTTATGGATATGGCAGAAAAAAAGCAATGATATTAAGGACCTTTCAAGCCATATCTGGGATTCCTGGGCAGATGAGAACGGAACTATCGGTAAAGCTTACGGATATCAGCTTAGTATAAAGCATAAATATAAAGAGGGGATGTTTGATCAGGTTGACCGTGTGCTCTATGACCTTAAGCATAACCCCCAGAGCCGCAGAATTATGACCAACATCTACAACCATGCTGACCTCAGCGAAATGGGACTGTACCCTTGCGCATATTCTATGACTTTCAACGTAAGCGGCGATACCCTCAATGCAATACTCAATCAGCGCTCCCAGGATATGCTGACGGCAAACAACTGGAATGTATGTCAGTATGCGGTACTTGTTCATATGATGGCGCAGGTGAGCGGTCTTAAGGTAGGCGAGCTTGTGCACGTAATTGCAGATGCGCATATCTACGACAGACACATCCCGCTTGTGGAAGAAATTCTTTCTAAAAAGCCTTACGACGCACCAAAATTTGTAATTGATAAATCAATTGACGATTTCTATAAGTTTACACCGGAGAGTTTTGCCTTTGAAAATTATCAGTTCCATACTTTAGGCAAAAAAATCCCCGTAGCAATTTGATTTAAGGATTGATATAAATGAAAATGATTGTTTGCGTGTCGGAAAATTACGGCATAGGAAATAAAGGGGAGCTTTTGTTCTCCCTCCCCCCTGATATGAAGTTTTTCAGAGAAACCACTCTCGGAAAAATTGTGGTTATGGGAAGAGGTACTCTAGATTCATTCCCCGGTGGAAAAGCGCTTAAAAACAGGACAAACGTTGTCCTGACCCGGGACAAGGACTTTTTCCGGGAAAATACAGAAGTATTCAACTCAAAGGAATCTGTTCTTGATTATCTTAAGCAATTTAATTCTGACGATGTTTATATAATTGGCGGAGCACAGATTTATGAGCTGTTCCGCAATGAGTGCGACGAAGCGCTTGTTACCAAAGCAAAGAAAACTGTAGAGTGTGATGCTTTCTTTTTCGATATAGACAGTGACAAGGCTTGGACTCTGGCATCCGAAAGCGATTGTATGGAGCACGAAGGAACTGTGTTTACATTCTGCAAATACGTTCGTATATAATTTCTGTTTTTTGAAAGGCGGTTTTATTATGTTCTGTCCCAAATGCGGAAAAATTAATCCCGACAATGAAGAAAAGTGCAGTGGTTGCAATGCAATCCTTCACGAAGAAAAGGCTCCCGAGCCTGTGAAAAACAACAAAAAAATACTGAAGACTGTAATTGCTGCAATTGTGCTTATTGCAGTAGTTGCTGTGGTTGTGTTCTTCTTTTGCAGTTGCGGTCACTACGAAATGCCTGACATCAATGATCGTATAACATACTAAGAGGTGTTTTTTCTTGACTAAGATTAAAACTATACTTTCATATTCGGGCAAACTGCTTAACCGCTATCCGCTCGTTTTCTTTGTGATTCTTGGTTTTATCGAAAACCTCACTATTGAAAGTCTGAGCAGACACAGCCTTATTGAGGGTATTGAGCATCTGATTTCTAATCCGTTACCATTTTTTCTGAACGCACTTATAATTATGTTCACACTGTCCTTTTCTCTTCTTTTCAGAAGAAGGGTTTTTGGGGTGGTAATATTCAGCACCCCATGGATTGCGTGCGGAATTATAAACTGTGTGTTGCTTTCTTACAGAGTTACTCCTCTCGGAGCGATAGATTTTCAGATTGCCAAAGCCGGTCTCGTTCTTATGTATCTTTCGATGACACAGCGCATACTGCTCTATATAGGTGTTGCGATTTTTCTTGGAGCAATTATTGCCCTGTGGATTATCGGGCCGAAAATCAGCGGCAAAATAAATTACGGCAAAAATGCGGCTTCTATCGTTGGACTTCTTCTTGCGGTGCTTGTATGTCTTAACCTTGCCCGCAGTATCAAAGCTGTGAGTACTGATTTCGGTAATCTTGTAGGTGCATACAGCGATTATGGCTTCGTATATTGTTTTTCAAGCAGTGTGCTTGATACGGGAATTGATAAGCCTGACACCTACAGCGAGGAAACTGTCAAGCTTCTGACAGACAAATTCCCGGAAACGGTAAATACCGGATATGCGTCCAAGCCGGATGTTATTCTGATACAGCTTGAGTCTTTTATAGATCCTAAATTCATTAAAAATCTTACATTTTCAGACGACCCGGCACCAATACATTCCTACCTGCGCGAAAACTATTCGGGCGGGGCATTTAATGTGCCGTCTTTCGGAAGCGGAACGGCAAACACCGAATTTGAGGTGCTTACAGGAATAAGTATGGATAATTTCGGTCCCGGGGAATACCCGTACAAAACAATTATGCTGGAAAAGCCCTGCGAGTCAATAGCCTTTAACCTTAAGGAAATCGGCTACAGCTCCCATGCAATACACAATCACACAGGTAATTTCTACGACCGTGACAAGGTTTATCCCAACATGGGCTTTGACAGTTTTCAGTCCAAGGAATATATGTATGACTTTGAAACCACCCCCTACGGTTGGTGCAAGGACAAGGTTCTTACCGAAGAAATTATGACAGCCCTTAACCACACCGAAGAGGACGGTTCCGTTACGGAAGAAACTCCCCGGTTTGTATGGGCGGTTTCTGTACAGGGCCACGGCAAATACCCGTCAGAGCCTCTTGCAGGAACGGAAAACGTAATAAAGGTCCAAAGCGATACCTATACCCCTGAACAGCTCTATGCTTTGAGCTATTACGTTAACCAGATGTGGGAGATGGATATGTTTATCGGTAGTCTTATCACCGCGCTTGAGCAACGTGAAAAGCCCGCTATATTAATAGCCTACGGCGACCATCTGCCTTCAATAGGTCTCGGCGAAGAAAATTTTGACCTGCCGGGAGTTTATACTACAGAATATGTTACCTGGAATAATCTTGGGCTTGAAAAAGAGCGAAGTGACATTTATTCCTATGAGTTGTCATCACGTATTCTTGGCTGGCTTGGTTTTAACAACGGCAATATTACAAAGTTGCATCAGCTTGCATACAGTGACAGTGAAGCACTGACTTTCGAGGAGCATATTGAGGGAATGCGTATTCTTGCTTACGATATGCTTTACGGTATGGAATACCAGTTCGAAGTAAATCCCTATGAAAAAACCGATATGCGGATGGGAACATTGCCCATAAAGGTTGAAGGCATTCAGATAATGGGTAATTCCCTTTATGTGAAAGGTTCGGGGTTTACCGACAAGAGTACAGTATTTATAAACGGTGTAAAGCAATCCACTGCTGTGCTCAGTCAGCACAGCCTGATGGTATCAATGGCAGAAATCAGTGAAGGCGACAGTGTTACAGTAGGACAGTCCTCCAGTAAGAGAGAGGTTTTGAGCTATTCCGACCCTGTAATATATAGTAAGGAAGAGCATTATCTCTCTGTAAAATAACAGATTTATATGATAAAAAGCTTGCACAAAAGGATTTGTGCAAGCTTCAGACTGTCGAAGAACCCGACTTTGCTTTAGGCAAAAATCGGGTTCTTCTTCATA
>CAYLPQ010000108.1:0-4579 GCA_964385605.1 uncultured Oscillospiraceae bacterium
TTTAATCGTTTTATATTATATCACATTTTTTTCGTTTACGCAATTTCCTATACAGTAAGAAAAACGGCATAGAAACCCTATGCCGTTTCTTCGAAAACAATACTACTGTTTTATTTGGGACACCCTTATGATGCGTTCTCTTTTTACGGGGAAGTATTTAACATCCAGATTATTTTTGTGTTACAGCTACACTTCTTACAGCCATATCACTGTCTATACCTTTAAGATAGAAGTCACTACCCATATGTCCCATATTTTCAAGGTTAATATCGTCAAATGAGATTGTGATTGTTTCCCACTTGCCTGTATTAAGCTTATCAAACGTATATACGAGCGAATCAAGAGAGTTATGTGTTTCGGAATCTTCTACCCATACGAAGTAACCAAGCTCACCCTGACCACCGTCTGCAAAGTATGTGATTTCAATATCAGCCTCTACGTTTGCAATTTCGGCACCCTTGTAGTTTACACGCATATAGTTGCCGTTTGCGATATTATAGCCGCCCTGACCATCAAGAGTTGTCGCGGTAATTTCGTGACTCATATCCTTGTAGCTTTCTGCGTTACAGCTATCTGAAAGCTCCACAATTTCCATATAGTCGGGCTGATTTACTATGTCAGATACATCAATGATGCCGATACCTGCTGAAGTGTAGTCACCGTTGAACACACCGAAGTAAACCTTCTGACCATCGGGAGTAAATGCAGGATGTGAATGTGCAACACTGTCATCACCCCGCTGATTAGTTGTCGCAAGCTTGTAGGACTTACCACTATGGCAGTCAACAACTACAATATCAGAAGTCTTGTTAGAGCCGTAACCCGTATCACTTACTATGAAGCGGGGATCTGCAGGGTTTACACCAAGATGCAGGTAACTGTAATCATCATTGATATGACGACGGTTGTTACCGTCCTTGTCAAATGACATTACACCGCCCATGGCAATTTTACTGCTTAAGGCTTTATCAATGTAAAGCAGCTCACCGTCGTAACTCCAGGTTTCATGAGAAATAACCTCACCCGTAAGTGTATCGGTATAATTCTTCTGCTTGAACCTGTTTGTAGCAATACCTGTGTTTGTATCGATTACCCAGTTACGGTCAAGAGTATCACCCTCTACCGCACAATGGTTAAAGAGAAGAAGATTCGGATAAGCGGGGTTCATACCTGTATTGTACGGAGTAGCATCCTCAAATCCGAAATAGTTATCGGTATTCCACTCACCTGTTTCCATATCAAGAATGGGGAACCGACTGTTTTTAAGGGTATCATCATTTTCCATACCGCCGAGAGTATCTTTCCACATTACAGAAAGGTATCTGCCGTCATTTGATACTGTAAGCTGGCTTCCGCCCTCTGTCTGTCCTTCAGGAAGCTCGCCCGCAATTCTCTTTTCATAAGTATCGCAGTCCATTTCAATGATTCTGCCCTGCTTGCTTGAATAGATGAGCTTGTTCTGGGGAGTTGTTACTATACCGTAGTATCCTCTGCCCTCTGCAATGAAACGTATAGTGTTATCGTCAGAGTTGTATTCATATATAGCATAATCCTTACCCTGGAAATAGAGCTTTCTGCTGTCTGCCGACCAGCACTGTGCGTTAAAGTAAGGCTTATACGCAATCTTTCCGTGAAGGTCAACATATGTCATTGTTCTGTCGGTATCTTCAAAGTAGTATTCTTCCGGTTCATAGTCTGACAGTATGCCCGAAGGGATATATGTATTAGTCTCTACCGGAACGAGCTTCGGGTCAATCATAAATACCTTCATTTCAACCTTTTCAAGGTTTTTGGGTATTTCTATACCTTCAAATGCTTCTGTTTTAAATTCACCATCTGCCATTGCGATATTGGCTGTTTTCCTGACTGACACAAGTTTTCCGTTATCGTAAACCGCAACGTACAGATCAAAGTTCTTTTCAGCACCTGTATCATTTACTATTTTTGCTACTAAATCGTATTCGCTTTCTTCAAATCCGTCTATATATTTAATGCCCTTTAACTTTGTTCCGTCCTGATAAATCTCACAGTTGGACTGAAGATATCTTTCACCGGATACAACAACATTATCAGTGTACAATGCATTATCTGAAGTATAACGGTAAGTGTTGTAACGGATTCTGTATATACCGGTACATTCCAACGGTGTTCCGCTGGTTTTTGAGCCTAGCGCATTATACAAAGGCAGTTCGTGCAGATTGTACTGCTCGCCGTTTATGTAAATATTATACGTCTGACTCAAAACGTTAAATCTGAACTCCAACTCGAACCACTCGTTAAGTCTTGGAAGAGTAAGTATCGTATCTGAACTTGTTTTGGTCCCGTTATAATAAGTCATATATGCACTTGAAGCATCATAGTCGAAGCGGATTTCACCACACTGCATATTTGTATTTGTGCCGTCTTTATCATACCATCCGTCTATATAGAACACATACATTCCCGGGTCTTTATCATGCTCAAACTTAACGTCCATTTTAATGGAAACATTACCTTTTGCAGTATCAAATTTAAGGCTATTAAAGGTCATATCTGCCGTATTTGCATCTCCGCGGACAGATTTAAGTATATAGTTATCGTCTTCTTTTTCAACTGTTGACTTCATACGGATCGACTCATCCGTATCTGCTCCGCTCCAACTGCTTACTTTTGAGAAAATTTCTTCACCTTCAAGGTCGGGATAAGCAAAGTTTGTTGAATAATACACGTACTGTTTTTCGTCAAGAACTGTATAGTTAAATGACTTCATCATAGATGTATCTGTTTCAGTGTCGGTTATTGTAACAGTAACCTCACAGGGGATATTTCCCTCTCCCCTTGTTACAGTACCTGCCTGGGAAATAACATATTCATCAGTGGTCGTAAATTCAAGATACATACCGTCAATATCTGCATAGTTACTTATATGCTCGTCTGAAAAGTCAAGATCTTTCGAAATGCTGTCTGCAGGTTCGGTTGTAAAGGTTTCTTCGGTAAGGTTTCTGTAAACTTCATAAACGCGGATATAATCATCTGAAGGCATAACCGTTACATCAAAGCTCTTTTTAACTGTGTAGGTTTTCCCTTCCTGATTAATATTTGCTGTGAGGGTTAAATGCTGTGGTATCTTTCCGCGGTTGGGAACTGCGCTGTCACCTGAAATTTCGAGTGCACTTTCATCACTGCTTTCCCATGTAACAGAAAGATCATTTGAATTAATGAAGCTCTGCAGAGAGCTGAGTGAAATGTCAAGTGTATTTGTTATGCTATCTGCACTTTCGCCGGAAAGGAGCGAAAAGTCTATCATATCTGCCAATTCGTAAGCATCGGCATTTTCGTCATAATGACGGTTGTTATCTCTGAAAGAAACATTGTCAAAGCAAATAGCATTACCGCTTGTATATGTTCTGAAAGGCCCGTACTGCATAGACGTAACCCCGATGAACTCATCCCTCTTTATATTTGCGCGGTCTCTTTCATAGAATGGAGTATCTTCAATAAACGGCTCACCATCAATTGAAATGTCCCATGTCTGATTTTCAGTGTCTAAATCTATTCTTAACCTTGCCCATGTTTCTTCTTTTATAGCAGTAGTATAGGTGCCCGCAACATTCTTATGCTTTGTACTTGTTCCGTCCATATATCTTGTATAAGCATACACCTTTCCGTCTTTTCCAAAGTCAATACGGAAATCTGCTATCTGCGCAGTATCTACATACTGACCAACCTGGTATTTGCCGTAAAACTCTATAAAATAAAGCTGTCTTGTACCTTCTTCGTTGTCAAACATCAGGTCTGCTTCCCACGTAAGCTGACCGAGATGCTTTTCACTGAAAGGCATTTTTGTATAATGAACAGCCTCTGTCAATCCGGTTCTGCCACCCTTTGTATAGTAGTTGACAGTATCGGTATCATCTTTCACAATTTTAGTAATCATACCGTCGCCGTCAAGTGTTGTCTTTCTGGTAAATGCCCACGCACTTGTTGCATCGGTAATAAGCTTGCCCTCATATCCGGGATAGTAGAATGTATCCGAATAGTAGGTATGTATAGCATCTGCAAGCACAGTAAAATCAAACGTTTTTGTAAGAGCATCTGACCCTGTACCGATTGTTGCAGTAAGAGTTGCAGTTCCGTTACGGTAATTGTCACGGGTAATTACACCGTCATCCGTAATTACAGATGTATCGGAGCTTTCCCAAGTAACAAATCCGCTGCCGCATGCCTTTTCTGCCGCACCTTCAAGGTCAAGGTCCTTTGTTATTGCAAAATGTACCTCGTCAGAAATTAATTCATAGCTGAGTGCTTTGTATATATCCTCCACTGAAGCAGTAGAAGTTTCTGCAAACACAGCGAAAGGTGCAAGCATCGAAAAAGCTATCAATACCGCAAGTATTTTTCTTAAACTTTTCATCATTTCCCACCTCTATATACATATTGGTACATACAGTTTACCACACTTTAACAAAAAAAGCAATACTCAAATATTAATCACATACACAAACAAATATTTATAACACAGCCTGTTTTACAGCTTTGTACAGCAAAAGGGGCTGTAGCAAAATAAAAGCCCGGAAATAGAAAAATGAGGACGATTGCG
>CAYLPQ010000109.1:0-4568 GCA_964385605.1 uncultured Oscillospiraceae bacterium
AGAAAAGCTCCGCGAGTTTTTCGCAGAGCATCAGGAACCGGCTGCGCTTGAAAAACCTTCAAGCGCAACCTAAAAATTTTTGTCGTGTGCTTGACATACGGGTGCCGTAGATCGTGGAATCTTGTGTCAGGACAACCAATACCCACAACCACCTTTTTGAATTCTCTACGAACAGCCTGTGGTTTCAAATAGTGCCCCAATTCATCGGTAAAAACAAAACCGCTACCTGTCCAACACTCACCATATCGTAGCCGATTCTCTAACTGTTTCCGCTTCACTCCACGAAGTACCTTGATTACAGAAGGTGCCAGAGTTATTGTGTGCCCTTTGCTGTTTTTGGTCGGCAGGAGCTGATGTTCTCCCCTGGTGTTCCGCACAAGCTGCAGCTGCTTATTGATCGTCATAGTACCTTTGTCCAGGTCCACACAGTCCCAGAGAAGACCGCAGACCTCACCTTCACGCATTCCGGTGAACAGAGTTGTTATGAACAGATCTTCAAGTCTGTGTCCCTTGATGGCTTTCAAGAAACTGGTGATCTGATCCTCATCCATAGGCTGTAGCTCCTTTTTTATAACTCGGGGCAATACGCATGAATCCGTTGGATTAAATCGGATATATCCATTTGCGACAGCTTGCTGCAGAGCCTTATGTAGCACCCCATGGACATTCTTTATAGTTTTGGCAGACAGGGTCTTGCCTCCCTTCTCCTGCGATCCCAAGCTATTATACAGGCTTTGGATAGTGTGTGCAGACAATGACTCAAGGCGGATCGCACCGAGGCCTGGCTTGAGATGTGTCCGCACAGTAGCTTTGTATGAGATCACTGTGGAGGGTTTCACGCCACCCAGGTATTCAGCGGTCCAGATGTCCAGCCATTGAGAAACGGTCATTTTACTGGGTGCGGTGTAAGTGCCCTCGTCAATGGCGGTGGTGGCTGCCTTCAGCTTTTGGGCAACTTCCTTTTGCGTTTTTCCGCTGATACTGCGCTGGATCTGCTTGCCTGTTCCGGGATCATAGCCTGCGGTATACCGGGCCTCCCAGAAGGTGTACTCCTTACCGTTGCGAGTGACAGTCTTTTTTCGAATGTTTCCTGTTCCTGCTGCGGATTTTCTTGCCATAATTTTTCCTTGCCTTTCCGGGGCAGATGTGCTACCATAAAAGGGTAGACTGCCCCTATCGTGATGGGTGGAGGGTGTTCTATATTGACCGCTTCGGTGCTGCAACACCGGGGCGGTTTTGAATAATAGATTGCAACAATATTCAGTGTATTTGATCAAATGCAAAAGATATCCCGATTTATCCTGTTTTGTACTGTTTTGTGCTATACTGTACTGTTTTATGCAATTTTGTGAAATGCTGTGTGCAATTTTATACAATAGGTGTGCACAATTTGTGTATCTTTCCAAGTTTACTTTCGCGATAAAAGTGATATAATAGTAATGCGGAGTTGATCCGCTTGACAAGAAAATGACTTCGTCATCATTCTGTCTGCCCATCTGCGTTGACTTGTAGGGCGCAAGTCGCAAATAAAGAATGTCCACTGAGTTGATCTCCTCATAGAGCGTGAGGAGGGTAATCGAAAAAATGCTCCCTGAGAAGACGGCCTGGCCTCCAGGCCGTTTTTTACTGAACGAGGTGTCAAAATTTGCTGAAAACCGTTTTCTTATCAGATGCGTTCTATAAGGCTTATCCAACATGTAAATATAAGGAGATTGAACAGAAAACGGACAGGCCATATGTCCGTATTCAAGTGACGGTCAATGGTATTCTTTGGGGAATCCCTCTGCGTTCAAACATTTCTCATTCACATGTTATTTGGACTGACGAGGAGAATCATTGTGGTCTGGATTTTTCAAAAGCAGTAGTGATTGATAAGCCAGCAAAATATATCTCTGGTGTAAAGCCTCACATTAGGGATAATGAGTTTAAGGTGCTTAAGCGGTTGGATGAATATGCTGTTTCACAAAAGCTGCAAAAATACATAAAGGAATACAAAAAAGCAAAGAAGGCATTGAATATAAAAAGAAATCGTGAGTTAGTTTCGTTTTCAACCCTGCAATATTTTGAAAAGTATCTTTAATATATCCGCTTCGGTAACACCGGGGCGGTTTTTTATTTGTCTTCGAGGCCTAAGAGGTAGCCTACGGACACGCCGAAGTATTTGGCAATCTTCCATGCGGTGGTGGCTTGGAGGTCTTTCTTTCTGCCGGCCTTCAGATCGGTGATGATTCCCCTGCTGATTCCCAGCTCGGAGCAGAGTTTGCAGGGGGTGATACCTCGCTGGGTGCAGAGGGTGGAGATTTGGGTGTATAGAGGGTTCATATGATAAAGTATTTTTGTGCCAAATGTTACATACTTGAAATGTTGATTTGTTTCGAATCAATTATTTCAGTATAGTGTTTTGCAGATAACCAAAAAGCAATGCTTTTTTGGTATATAGGGGATGCAGAACAATACAAATAGACAATATGTTGAAGCTTGTAAAAAGTAATTCCAAAATCAGACAGAGTATATGATGCTGAGTATAAATGTTTGCCATATGTACCATGGGATTCATAAGAGTTGGTACTACTGTGCATACTGTTTCCACCGATAGAGGATGCAGTCTCCTTGTTTGCTAAATAACAAAAAAGCTGGAACATAAAGAAATGCTCTTCCTCAGACCCATAGATTTGTGCGGATAAAGGTGTTCTGTTATAGCTAACTTGACCTTTAAAAAAAGATTGAACTAAGGCTTCTTGAAAAGCGGAAATTATTGTAGAAACATGTTCCCATTCGCTATCAGACGTTATCGTATACGGTGATGATAATTTGTTTTTAGTTTGTGTATTGCGTATAATTGAATGAAAGCTTTCTGAGGCTCTGGGACCGGGAAGAGAGCCAAATGACGAATCAGCCACTATACACCAACTAACCAAATCAACGGTCCTTTTGGATCTGCGGAGAAGAATATAGTTTCGAATAAAGAAATAGAGGATAACAGCGGTCAAAAAGACAAGGCTTGCAATTGCTTCAGGCATTTAAATTTCCTCATATAATTATTATTTAATAAGCTTTAAGAAAAACAATAAAAACGCAAAGTTATAGAAAGCTCGCTATTCAAGATTTTCAGCTATAGTAAGGATTTGTACGAGAATTGCATGGTTTATCTCCTTGAGTCTGTGAAGTATGGTAACGACTTCTTATATTTACCAGATAATGATAATGCGGTATCCCTGTATTAAAGAGGCAATATATATTAGAATGATCAGCAATATAGGGAAGTAATCTGGACTGTTGTCGAATATGCCTATGAAATTATAAACTTTTTCGACTATCAATACACTTAGGAACGCAATAGGAATACAAAGCAAAGGAATTCCTATTATAAGCAAAACCAGTGGCTGGGCCTCCTTAGCGAGATTATAGTCTTCTATGCTAATATACCGTGGCGGTCCACATCGAGAACAAGGAGTGTACCCTTTGGTTACGGCATCTTCTAATGTTAGTTTGAAAGAACTGCTATGCAAGTAACCACAGGATTGAAGATGGTATTTTTCTCCAGTTGCTGTTATTTGGACAGATATGTCACCATTGGGATAATGGTCATCGATATCATATAGAACAAAAAAAGTAGTAAACCAAGAGACTGCTGCGGCGACAATCAAAGAAATAATGCATACCAAGATATTCCTAATATCGAAATCTGTACATTGACTTTTATTACGGTTGCGAAATATCATTTCATATTCCTCTTATTAGCCACACATCGGTTATCTGAGATGTATCATCTCTATTAAGGTTCATTTTTCTTTAATCTGCGCTCACGCATAACACGAACCATGTCTCGCAGAACTTCTTTGTCTGCTTCGTCTAACTCTTTATATCCGTTATAGAATCCAATGTCAACTTCGTCCAGGATATCAGCACTCACCTTTTCGGTGGGTGCTTTTTTTGTTTCTTTACCAAGAAGATACTCAATAGACACATTAAAGTAGTTAGCAATTTTATGAGCAGTTGCAGTAGAAACACCACTTCTTCGTCCCATTTTTAAATCGGACATCAGTCCTTTGCTGATACCCAGATCCGTGCACATCTTGCCGCCTTTGATTCCTTTCTCGGCGCATAAAAGAGAGATTCTTTCGTACAAAGTTCCCATAACAGTACCTCGGTTTTTGTTTAAGATTCACAAAAGTACTCAAAGGAGTAATTTTTGTATTGACAGGTACTCGTTACAGTACTATAATGCAGGTGTGACAAGTACTGAGATGAGTACCTATGATGAAAGGTGGTACTTCTATTGTAGTACTTATATGCGTACTTGTCAAGCACTTTATTGAGAAAGGAGTACTCAAAGTGGAATCTTGCAAGTATACGGAATTTGGAGTGGCGGTAAAGATTGAGCTGCTACGGCGAGGTAAAGAGCAAAAGTGGCTGGAACAGCAAGTGTCTGATACAACTGGATTGTTCATTGATGCAGGTTATATATATAAGATCCTGACCGGTCAGCGAAATGCGCCCAAGGTTGTCAAGGCAATCAAGGAAATTCTAAACATTCCTGATGACCCCCAATAAGCAAACAAACATAT
>CAYLPQ010000110.1:0-4469 GCA_964385605.1 uncultured Oscillospiraceae bacterium
TTTTATATTATATCACATTTTTTTCGTTTACGCAATTTCCTATACGGCAAAAAAGGCTGTGACTCTCGTCACAGCCTTTCAAATATAAAAATTTACATCAGTATATTTTTCTGAATTCCTGTCAGAAATTCGGGAAGAAAAATGCTGTTAATATTAATCACACTCAATACAGTGATGCCCAACGCCGCAAGAGCGCACACAACAATAAAAGCAATTTTAACCTTCTTATTTTCAAGCGAACCGTTAACCTTCAGTGCGCGAAAAATCTG
The DNA here is from genome assembly GCA_964385605.1 of uncultured Oscillospiraceae bacterium. Lineage (GTDB taxonomy): Bacteria > Bacillota > Clostridia > UMGS1883 > UMGS1883 > UMGS1883. Next base: position 270 of record CAYLPQ010000110.1, read on the forward strand.
AACAAAAACAAACAGCACAATAAGAGAGCTATAGTTGATATAATAAGCAAAATCACTGCTTCTCTGTGTACAGAACTTGAGAACAGTGGTGCTCAGAAAAACAAACAAGCACATTGCACAGTAAACAAAAAAGCTCTTTTTCTCTTTATAAGCACTCCATGCCGCACATGACATAGCTCCTGCGAGGGCAACCCATCTGAGAATTTCTATAAATGCCAAAGCACCGTTTACTGTTATCGGGTCAGTAGACATCTTCTGTATAAACATCAACAGCAATGCGTATAAAAATATAGCTGAAGAAACAAATACTATTCTATTGTCAAGACTTTCTTTCTGTTGCTTATTAAGTCCGTTTTTCATCTTATACCTCCGTTGTGAAACATTAATCCTATGACCATTTTATTTTACAACGAACAGCTCCAAAAGTCAATGTTTTTAATCAAAATTTACACAAAATACAAAATTTCACCTGTAAAATTTTCTTATAATTTTTTCAAACAATTCTTCCATCCCCCCAAAATCCATCGCCTTAATATAGAACTTTTCAAGACTATCGTGGGATTTTTTTGCCGCTTTGACAAAAGAACCCGCTCTGGCAATAAGTTTTTTCGCATCCTGAACGCGTTTCTCACAGGACAAACGGTCAAGGCCGCTGCCATAGAACACGTCAGCATTTATTTTCTGTCCGTATGAGCTTTTGAAAAATCTGTTTCCTTTTGAAAAAGCAACACGGGCTCCAGGAATAATGATGTGGTCGGTTTTATCAGGCATTACGGAGCACGGACAGCTTATAATCCTCATATTTTTCAGAGCCGCAACTGTCCTGACCGTATCAAATATAGCATCACTTGCTCCGCCCCACTCATCCTCTATTACATACACATCGTCAGCCATAAGAGGAAGTGTTTCCTCCAGAAAACCGATTTTTTCAACGGTGACTGCGCTTAACAGCTTTTTTTCTTCTGCATACTTATCTTCCTCCGGCAGGTCACTCATAGTCTCAAGCACAAACTGCTTTGCCTCCGGCAGCACATACAAAGAGCTGAAGCTGTGATTTTCCCGTAGCAGAGCTCCTGCGGCTTTAATGTATGAATGTGCGTCTCGGTGAAACCGTGACGTCAGATTACTGTAAAACTCTATTTCCGAGGTTTTTTCTTTTAATTTATCCGTATTCCACAAATCGCCGGTATACATTATATGATGCTTCGCTCCGGGAAGGAGAGGGTCTTCAGTATGTGGCGCTGTTCCGTCAATCATGGCAAAATTTACAGTTTTGTCAATGATTGCATCATAGGAATCCAGGTCAGAGGCACAAGGCACAATTTCCAGTATGTGCCCGTTCCGGATGGCATATTCCCCGACTCTTTTCATAAGAGAGGACTTGCCGCTACCGGGACCGCCCTTTAAAATAAGCAGTTGCAAAGCTTCACACTCCTGCAACTGCTTAAAATATGACATAAATCCACTATCCGAATTAGCACCGAGAAAGAATTTTACTGTGTTTTCCATAATATCACCTCTTATTTCATTATATTCATAAAAGGTGTAATATGTTCAGAATTTATTTTTCAATTGTAATAATTGAAGCATCTGCATCCCAGACAACCTTTGCGCCCATGGCATTTTCAAAAACAGCACGGGGAACCATCGTTCTGTCAACATCAAGAACGGGTGCATTGTCAAGAGAAAATGTTGCATCATTAACAAACATAAGGCTGTTACCTATCTGTGTTGTTATTATAGCTCCGTTATACTCTGTAAATACGGTCTGTGTTTCCTGATGCCAGCTTACTTTTGCGCCAAGCTTTTCCGCAACGAAACGATAGGGAATCCATACGTTTTCCCCGTCAAATGAAGGAGCGCGGTCAAACGCAATTTCCTCACCGTTTACAATAACCTTTACATCTGCCGCAAATGCACATGATGCCGCCATTACTGTTGCCAAAGCCAGAATTAATGCCAAAATCCTTTTCATATTTCTTCTACCTCCGTATTAATATTTTCTTCCTCTCGGTTAATCTCTGAATTATTATCCACCGGGGCTGTTTCCGGTGTGCTTTGCTCCACCGCAGGAGCTTCCTGAACTTTTTTCTCCGGCACAGGAGTTACCGGTGCGCTTTGCGCAGGTTCCTCTTTTTTCTGCGGAAGGATTGAATTTACCGAATAGAAATCACGACCGCTTTCGGTATTTACATACCAGACAACCTTTCCATCCGTTTCTATGGGAACACAGCATTCTGAAAGCTGTGCCGATACCGTATAGGTAGTTCCTATCTGATTACCATCAGGGTCAACAAACGCATAACACATCTGATTGCTTTCTTCCTGATTATCGAAAAATCTTTGCCACAGCACCATAAAGTTGCCGTCAGAAAGCTTTACAATATAAGGAACACTTCCCGTGAGACCGACACCTGTGTAGCGAGCAAGACAGGTATGGCGCTGGGTAAGATTAAGCTTATCCGTCCACAAAAGGTAAATATCACGGTTTTCGGCAGTTATTCCCTGTATATCAAAATTACCATAAGAGGTTGGAATCGAATGGTCGATAGTGCTCAACGGTACAAGATAACCCTTGTCCGACACTTCAAGACCGCCTATCATACCACCAGTGCAATTTGCCGCTAAAGCTCCGCCCGCAACGAATATACTCTGTGTGAAACAAACCTTGCCGACACTGTCAAGCTCCTGCAAAAATGCGCCGCGCAGGGGAGCCGCATCGGAATAGTTTGCGGTGATAATTCTGTCACCGTCAAGCTTTACAAATTCCTGCAATGCATGGCTTATGTGATTATACTGATATTTTCCAAGCATATTGGAAACTTTCCATGTGGATTTATCTATAATGACCGTAAGCTGCGTCTGTGGCCGTGCTCCGTATTCATCACAATACTGACTGCGCGAGGTATGAAGCACCAGATATTTTTCGTTTTCACTCATAGACGCACCGGACGCATCAAAAGGAATCGCTGTTTTACAGTTGGAAACCGGTATTTCACTTATTTTGACAAAGTTTTTGTCGTATATTACTATTCTTATAACCTCTCTTGAGTTATCCTCAAGCAAATTCTCCTGACCGTAGGCAACATAATTGTAGTCCTTACCTATACACAATGCACCAAAAATCGGAAGCTCCTTTTTTATAGCAAATGAGGATATAAGATTAAATGAACTGTCGTAGGTTTCAAGATTTATATGCTCACCAACCTCAAAGGCTGTGAATGTGCCGTCACTGTTTTTTATAAGCTGTGATGTTGAAGGCTTTGCCCATCTTTCAAGAGTTTCGGTCCGGGATATTACGGTTTCCTCTGCAGGAAGACCGCGGCCTGAAGTAACTTTTGCCGCATATGGAACATATGCTCCGTTACGGAAAACATTTACCGTGCGCGCTTCTTCGTCCCATATATATGTTCCGCAGAATTTACCCAGATCATCTGCAAAAATACAGGTAAGACCTCCGATATTGAAGCTCTCTACAGGCACACCCTCAAAATTGGTGGTAATATCCGTAAAAAGAACATCGCCGACAGGTGTTCCCACGGCAGGCTTTTCCCCGTTATCTGCATATACAAGCGGGGTGTGGCTTCCTGTCCCGAATACGTCCGTATCCGTAATGGTCAGAGCCCTTGTTGCCTCATCAAAATTCACCCCGAAGTTAACATCCTTTCCCAAAGACCGCAGGTCCTGTGCCACAATAGCCGTTCTGCCGTTTATGTTGTAGGACGGAACCATAACACCCTCTACATACGTTACAATATCGGTGCTAAGGATTTTTCCGATTACGTCACCAACATTATATGCATTGATGTACACACAGGAAAAGCTGCTTACTATCGATAGAGTAAGTATTACGCAAAGTAGTTTCTTCAATCTCTTCATCTTATCCTCCATAAATAACCGTATTAAACCTTGTTTATTTATTATAACACATCGCACCTGTATGTTCAATAAATTTAAAAAATTTTTTGAAGTCTGTACGTTTCTCTTCTTTTTATGTACTCATTCTATCCTATAGCTTGATTTTCTGTAAAACGGACTTTTGGGTGAAATCTCAAAAAGATTTTAAAGTTGATATGTAATCATTTGCGAAAAGTTGATTGTGTTGACTAAAAACATTAAGAATGATAATATAATTTACAGGAAAGCACTATCAAAAAGCCTCCCTTGTGTAAAGGGAGGTGGGTTGCGAAGCAACTCGGA
>CAYLPQ010000111.1:0-4434 GCA_964385605.1 uncultured Oscillospiraceae bacterium
CCTGCGGCTATGACGACTTTTACTTGCTGGCAGTTGGAGACAAAGTATACATCCTCGACACTGCCCAGGCAAGCTACGAAAGAAATGCGCCATACTCAACCCGCCAGTACGAATGTTATCTCTGGACCGGAATTGGCGCAAGGCTCATGGACGTCATAGACGGCCGGCTGTTCTTTGGAACCAAAGACGGGAAAATAAAGCGTTTTTACAACACTGACGTCGGAGGCTTTACTGATGACGGAAAGACAACTGAAAACACTACAGAAATTGACGGCACCCAGGTAACAACAAAGGAGTCCTTTCCGTGTTACTGGGAGACTGCAGAAATTTATACCGGTTCAAGCACGGACCACAGCGAACTAAAAAAGACGTTCAAACATCTTGCGGTAGCATTGAACGCCTTCCCACATACCGGCTGCAGAGTATGGGCCAACATTGACGGGCTCTGGCAAATTATTTTTGATTACGACTCTTCAGCAAATTATTTCGACTTTGAAGACCTGGACTTTGAGGACTTTACCTTCCGGACCGACGCGACACCGACTTTGATTGGCGGAAAATTCAAAGGGAAAAAGCTTTTACACATTCAGTTCCGGTTTGAAAATTCGAAACCGCAGCCATTTTCGGTACTGTTTGCCAAAACAAAATACACTGTAGGCAACGAATACCGAAAGTAGAAAGGAGAACACATGGGTTTATCTGATTATAAATTTAAAGAAGCCAATTTTAATGGCAAAAAAATTGCGGATCTTTCAAACACGCCATCCAGTGACGGGATGACAGCCGAAGACCTGAAGAAGTATTTTGACTACATCCCAAAAACAATGATTGCCATGGGTACAATAAACAGCATCATAGATCTTTTGGAAAGCACAGAAGGCGCAGCAAGCATCGGCGGAAACCTCACAGGGGTTACCGGAGTAACCGTGCAGGAAATTTTGGACAGCGTAAAGGTACTGATTGATAATCGGTATACAAAGGAAAACGTAGATGACCTTTTAGACGATAAGGCTGAAAAAAGTGAACTTTCATCCTTAATAAATTCTGTAAGTTTTAACAAAACAACGGGTGGTTTTACTTTCACTACTCAGGGTGGAACGGTGTATAAATTCGATACAGCCCTTGAAAAAGTAGCGGTGAATTTTAGCTACAATTCAGAAACCCAGTCGATTGACTTAGAACTTGCAGACGGAACAACTCAAAGTATCCCACTGGGAGATTTCATAACCATAAATGAGGTTGTATCAAGCGACACAATTCAGGCAACCATAGATGATGGCGTCATTACCTTAACCATAAAGGATGGCGTCATTACCGACTCTATGCTGTCCTCTGCTCTTATGGCTTCTCTTAGAGAATTGGCTTCCGCTGCACAGCAAAATGCAGAAATCGCAGAAGCTGCAAAAAATAACGCAAGCTCTTATTCAGGTTCTTCCAAGACTTCCGCCGATAACGCTGCTATAAGTGAGCAGAGAGCGAATGAATACGCAAATACAGCATCGGAAAAAGCCACAGCTGCAGCAAACAGTGAAGCTGCTGCCAAGGAAGCCCAAATTGCCGCTGAAAAGGCGGTAAGCAATGTTGACGAAACTGTTGAAGCTGCTTTGGCCGAAGCAAAGGAAAGTGGGAAATTTGATGGTGCTGATGGTACAGATGGAATAAGCGTGACCGTTTCATCTGTCGATGAATCTACAGAAGATGGTGGCGATAATGTGGTCACATTTTCAGATGGAAAGAAATTGACTGTAAAAAATGGCAGCAAGGGTTCTCAGGGCCCGGCTGGTTCTGATGCCTCAGTAACCACTGCAAACATCGTCTCCGTTCTCGGTTATACCCCGGCGGATGCGGACAAAGTTAGTCAGTTATCGGGAGAGATTGCTAACTTAACCACATTACCATATGGTGGTTCAAAAGATTGGCTTGAAGCTAACGGAGATAAGACTAAGCTATATCAGATTGGCGGTTATGTGTGGGGCTATGTTGAAGCCAATGGATGGACACAGAGCGGAACGCAATTTCTTGTGGTTTCCAGTGAAAGTGAAATGACCAACGTAGGCGGCACTGAATATCTGCTGAGAAGTGGTGACGAAGGTACAGTGTATACCTACACAGAAGCAAGTGGAGATACTGAAACACCTGTTTATGACACACTTCCTGAAACAGCAAACGAGGGCGATGTTGTAGCAGTAGGTGGCAGAAAATATAAGGCTACACTGACAAGCGTGGAAGTGCCTGACTATACCAACCTTGCAGAGCCTAATGACACAAACACAACCGATTGGAGTTTGTGGTGCAATGATGCTCGTATCGGTTCTGACGGTGCTTATCGTTCTTCAACTACACAGAATGTATCAAACTATATTCCTGTGGCTAATGGCGATGTGGTTCGTTGGGAAGGGTTTCATTTAAGTGGCAATATGATTGGTTTATATGATTCGAGTAAACAACTGGTTAGTGCGCAAACTCTCTCTAACCAAGTAACTAACGGGCATGTAACAGATGCTTCTGACATTACAGTGATGATCTTTGATGGACACTGTACAATAGCTAATGCCAATGTTGCATATATTCGATTTACTATGGTCTATCCATCATCAGGCACGGCGGACGATGTGATTATCACCGTAAACGAGGAAATCAAAACCAAGACAGAAACCACACTCTCTTGGTCTGATATTGGCGAGTATATCCCACCTGTCGAAGCCAGTTGGAGTGCTACAGAGGAAACTTATACCATCATTGATTCCCTGTCTGTGAACGGCAACAGTGGTGACTCTGCGGTTTATAGTGTTGATGGTTATTTGTATACCTATATCAACGAATCGGGATGGATGCAAAAGAGCAAGTACAATCCTCCTACGCTGACGATTGATAGCGAACTGTCCGATACATCCACAAATGCGGTGCAGAATAAGATTGTCAAATTGGCATTCGATGAGATTGAGAAGAAAGTAGCTACCAACGCAAATGATATTATTACACTACAAAATGAAGTTGAGGCACTTGGTGGCGGCACATCTACTTCTGAAACTGCAACGATTCCATCTTACTGGGAATCAATGGTGGCAGAAAAGACCGAAACCGTAAAGGCATTACAGGAAGCTGGGGGCAAAGATTGTGTAAATTTTTTACGGGCGGCTGATCCTCACATCCCTGATAATGACACAGGGAGAACGAATGACATCGGCAAGGTCATGGCGAAAATGCTTTATAACTGCGAAATTCCTTTCGCTATGATTGACGGTGATATTGGAACACGTGCATCATATCCTACCGAAGCTGAATTTCTCGCAAAGATTGCATATATACCTGTACATCTTGCACCACTTTGGGGAACGGATAAACTGTTATTAGGCTTGGGCAACCATGACGGTTGTTTTGGTGATTCAACAGGTTATTATAGACACCAATTTCCACCTGAAAGAATGTGGCAGACATATTTCAGAGGTCAGGCACTTGATTTTCGCAGAGTATTTTCTGATGATGGTTTGTACTTCTATGTGGATAATATTTCACAGAAAACAAGACATATCGTGCTTAATACTAATTTTGGTGGCGAGTACGCAGAAGACGAAAACGGATGGGCGGTTAATAATCGTTTTGGAACATCTTGCTTCGGGCAGGCACAGCTTGACTGGTTTGCAAATGTAGCACTTGATATGCCAGATGGTTATAGTGCAACAGTTTCGTTTCACGTTCCGCCTAACGTTACATACACGGTAGACAAAGCACAGTTTATCGGAATCTTTAACGCATATTGCGATAAAACAACTTTCAGCGGGAGTTATACGGTAGGTGTTGATGGTTGGAGTAATAGCACGGTTAATGTAGATTTCACCAACGCAAAGGGTGACCTTATTGCGGTATTTGCGGGGCATGTTCATGGCGATAGTATTGATACTACAACATTGCAACGTCCTATTATAACCATCTTATCTGCGGGGGCATCTGCCAATGAACCATATAAGGAAGATGCACCAACAAGAACTGCAGGCACGGACACCGAAACTTCATTCGATGTGGTGACAATCAATAAGAAAACGAGAATGATTTATTGTACCCGTGTGGGTGCTGGGGCAGACAGGGAAGTGTCGTATTAGTCAACAATCGGAGCAGATTGAAAACTAAAACCATGATATAATCTCCCTAAAAAAAAGGAGATTTACCATGAAAATCAGAAAACTTGAAGGTTATGAAGAACACGTTACTTTATACGGAAGCAGGGCGAAAAACCTTGCGAAAGAAATCGAAGACAGTACGAAAGACCCCGTCCTGATTGACTACATACAGCAGCTTGCAGAGGCTTGCTATAAGGAAGGATTCAAGGACGGGTACCGCTTTTCTGACTGGCTACACGACAAAACAAAATAGTTTTATTACCCCGACATAGTTCGGGGTTTTTTATTGGAGGTATTTAATATGGCGACAAAAAAC
>CAYLPQ010000112.1:0-4413 GCA_964385605.1 uncultured Oscillospiraceae bacterium
CTGACTCTATGGGTGCTCCCACAGCTTGTGAAAACGCAGGTGTTCCCAATGTTTCATACAACGGCAGCACACAGTCAGCTTGTCCCAACACATTCATCGTTTCTTCAAGAATTGACTGGACTCCTTACTTCAAGTATATCATCGATGCAGCTATGAATGATGAAGAAATTGTTTATGACTGGTGCGAAGGCTTCGAAGCAGGTTCTGTAAAATTAACTGATGTTAACGAAGCAGTTGCAGCAGAGGGAACTGTTGAAGCACTTGAAGATGCTAAAGCTAAATTAATGTCTGGCGAAATCAAGGTATTTGATGTTAATAACTTTACAGTAGAAGGTAAAAAGCTTGATTCTTATTTAGCAGATGTTGACACAGATGCTAATTATGAGAAGGATACAGAAGTTATATCAGACGGATATTTCCATGAATCAGAATATCGCAGTGCTCCTTACTTTGACCTTCAGATTGATGGTATTACATTGCTTAACAGCATGTTCTAATTGATTTTGTTGAGGGCGTAAAAAAAGTTTGACTTTTTTACGCCCTCTTTTTAAGAAATAGGAAAAATGCTTCAGATAAGTTTGTGACTTTTTCTTTTAATAAGCAAAAGGTGTGTGTTTATTAAAGGAAAAAGAAATTTAGATAATGGAGAAAATTATGGAACAGAATTTTGCCCTTGAACTTAAAAACATAACAAAGACCTTCGGCAGTGTTGTTGCCAATAAAAATGTATCACTTAAGGTGCGTAAAGGGGAAATCCTTTCAATACTTGGCGAAAACGGAAGCGGAAAAACCACCCTTATGAATATGGTTTCCGGCATATATTATCCCGATTTCGGCCAGATGTATATTGACGGGAAAGAAGTTACTATTGCGTCGCCCAAGGATGCCTTTAACTATAAGATTGGTATGATACATCAGCATTTCAAGCTTGTTGATGTCTTCAGTGCTGCAGAAAATATCGTGCTTGGTCTTGAAGATGAAAAAGGCTTTGATATGCCTAAATACATAAAGAAAATTGAGGAAATAACAGTGCAGTATGGTTTTGAACTGGACCCCTATAAAAAGATTTATGAAATGTCTGTTTCTGAAAAGCAGACTGTAGAAATCATAAAGGTTCTTTTCCGTGGTGCAGATATTCTCATTCTTGACGAGCCGACAGCGGTTCTTACTCCGCAGGAAACTGTCAAGCTTTTCAAGGTTCTTAAAAATATGAGAGAAAGCGGAAAAGCGATTATTATCATCACTCATAAGCTTCATGAAGTATTGTCCTTGTCGGATAACGTAACCGTTTTGCGTAAAGGCGAATATGCAGGTACTGTTAAAACTTCTGAAACCAATGAATCAGAGCTTACCGAAATGATGGTAGGTAAAAAAATATCCCTGAATATTGAAAGAAGCGAGCCGGAGAATCCCGAGGACCGTCTTGTTGTTGATAAAATCAGTTGTGCTAACCGTGAGGGTATCAAGCTTCTTGATAATGTGTCATTCACAGCGCGTTCAGGCGAGATCCTCGGTATTGCAGGAATTGCCGGCAGCGGTCAGAGAGAGCTTCTGGAGGCTATAGCAGGTCTTCAGCATCTTGATGAGGGAAGGGTAATTTACCATGACCCCAAAACCAACAGGGAAGAAAATCTCCGTGATAAAACTCCTACACAAATCCGTCAGATGGGTGTAAGGCTTGCCTTTGTGCCCGAGGACAGACTTGGTATGGGTCTTGTAGGAAATATGGACATCGTGGATAATATGATGCTTCGTAGCTACAAAAAGGGTAAATCCGTGTTCCTGCAGAGGAAAACACCTAAATCTCTGGCAGAGGAAATAATTGAACGTCTTGAAGTTGTTACCCCTTCTGCTAACACACCTGTAAGAAGGCTTTCGGGCGGAAATGTTCAGAAAATTCTTGTAGGCAGAGAAATTGCATCATCGCCTACTGTTCTGATGGTTGCGTATCCCGTAAGAGGACTTGATATTAACTCATCTTATACAATCTATAATCTTTTGAACGAGCAAAAGAGAAAAGGTGTTGCCGTAATATTTGTAGGTGAAGACCTGGATGTTTTGATTGAGCTGTGCGACAGAATACTGGTCATCGGCTCGGGAAAGATTGCCGGTGTTGTTGACGGCAGAAATACCACAAAGGAAGAAATAGGTCTTTTAATGACTAAATCCTCTCATGAGGATGATATGGAAAAAGGGGGTAGTGAGGAATGAAAAAGGTAAATGATTTTATGGTAAAAACCTTTTGTAGCGCTCCCTGCCATATTGTAAAAAGAGACAGCATTGTATGGTGGAAAGCATGGATTATAAGGGTTGTTGCTGTAATGTTTGCACTGATTGTATGTGGTGTTATAACAGTAGCTCTTACAAAGCTTAATCCTGTAAAAATGTATCTTACAATGATTGATGGTGCAATCGGCACTCCAAGACTTACATGGAATCTGTTCCAGAATACAGCAATTCTGTTGTGTATATCTCTGGCGGTAACTCCTGCCTTTAAAATGAAATTCTGGAATATAGGTGCAGAAGGTCAGGTGCTTATCGGCGGTCTTGCAACTGCTACCTGTATGATCTTTTTCGGCGGAAAGCTCCCTACTCCTGTATTGATACTCGTTATGTTCATAGCAAGTATTGTTGCAGGTGCTTTATGGGGATTTGTTCCTGCATATTTCAAGACTCGTTTTAACTCCAATGAAACATTATTTACTCTTATGATGAACTATATTGCAATTCAGATTGTTGCGTATTTTACATTAGAGTGGTCAGTTCCCAAGGGTTCTGGAACACCAAGACCGCTGGAGTTTGGTCAGTTACCCACACTTTTCGATCAGAAGTATCTGATTAATATATTAATAGTAGCCGTGATTACAATTATAATGTACATATATCTGAAGTACAGTAAGCAGGGTTATGAAATTTCCGTTGTGGGAGAAAGTGAAAACACGGCAAAATATATAGGCATCAATGTAAAAAAGGTTGTTTTAAGAACTATGGCTATTTCCGGTGCTATCTGCGGTATTGCAGGCTTTTTGCTTGTTGCAGGAACAGACCATTCGCTTAAAAGCGAAACTGCAGGCGGACGGGGATTTACCGCAATTATGGTTTCCTGGCTGGCGAAGTTTAATCCCGTATTTATGATATTGACATCTTTGCTGATAGTATTCCTGGAAAAAGGTGCTTCAAGAATATCAGAGGTTTACAGACTTAATTCCTCATTCTCTGATATTATAACGGGTATTATAATTTTCTTTATAATCGGTTCGGAATTCTTTATTAACTATAAGATTAAATTCAACAAAAAGGAAAAGGGGGATAGGGTATGATAGCTACAATTATTCAACGTGCAGTTATGCAGGGTACTCCTTTGCTTTTTGGTTCAACCGGTGAAATACTGACCGAAAAATCAGGACATCTGAATCTCGGCATTCCCGGAATTATGTATGTAGGCGCTATAAGCGGTGTCGCAGGCTCTTTTATTTATGAGCATTCAGCCGAGACAATGAATCCTTTCCTTGCTGTTTTGATTCCGCTTGTTTGTTCGCTTCTCGGTTCTGTGCTTATGGGGCTTATATACTGCTTCCTGACAGTTACCCTCCGCGCAAATCAGAATGTTACAGGTCTTGCTTTAACCACATTTGGTATCGGTGTCGGAAACTTCTTCGGTGGTTCGTTGATAAAGCTTATTGATACAGATGTTCCCTCAATCTCCTTGTCTGAAACAAGCACTATTTTTAAAACGCAGTTGCCAATTGCTGATAAACTTGGTTGGTTTGGAGACATATTTTTATCATACGGATTTTTGGTTTATGTAGCAATTATAGTTGCACTGATTTCCTCTCATGTGTTGAAAAAGACAAGAATCGGACTTCATTTGAGAGCTGTCGGCGAAAGTCCGGAAACAGCAGATGCGGCGGGAATAAACGTTACAAAGTATAAATATCTTTCAACCTGTATAGGTAGCGCAATCGCAGGTCTTGGCGGTTTGTACTATGTAATGGACTATGCTAACGGTGTTTGGTCAAATAACGGCTTCGGCGACAGAGGATGGCTTTCTATTGCACTCGTTATTTTCTCTGTATGGAGACCTTCAATAAGTATTCTCGGTTCAATACTTTTCGGCTTTTTGTATGTAATACCCACATATATTCCGGATATTACAGTAAGTACCAAAAAGCTTTTCGAAATGCTTCCCTATGTTGTTACAATTCTGGTACTTGTTATTACAAGCATCAGGGATAAAAAAGAAAATCAGCCTCCTGCGGCGCTTGGTTTGCCGTATTTCAGAGAAGAGCGATAGTTTTATTAATTTAAAAGAGCTATGACGCGATTGTCATAGCTCTTTTTGTATACAAGTATTTAACTTAGGTTCTTTGTCAATAGTTGGGGTTAATAAAATGAAATTGCGTGGCAGCTGTT
>CAYLPQ010000113.1:0-4317 GCA_964385605.1 uncultured Oscillospiraceae bacterium
AGCGACTTTATCCAGGTTATTTCCTTGCGGAAGTATGCCCGGTGCTGAATGATGTGAACGGTGGTTACTATACCCGGATGCGGTTGTATAAGAAAACGGCAAGACTGCAGTTGTAAGACAAGAGGTGCGAGGATGTGTCCTTATTTTGAAAGAGAGCTTAAAAAGGGCGGTGAGCCTTCGGGGATAAGGTGCAAGGCTGCAACAGTAAATTTTCCAAGCAAAGAAGCAAAACGGCAGCGGAAAAAGTTATCTGCAGAAGAACGGTGGAAAAGTATGAGACTTAAGAAGCTTTCTGTAGTTCTTGCGAGGATGCATAAGACTTACGGAGAAGTGCAGAGTATGTATTATAATGGCACGTTGCCGGATGATTTTGGAAAATAAAATGCGAGAAATGCGACAGTTACGCACGCGCACACGCGCACGCACACGCACACGTGCGAGAGAGGTGATACACGTTGGCAAAGGTGGGTAAGTGGCTTAAGACTAAAAACCTTGAGAAAATAACCGAGTGGGCCGCAAAGAAAGAACATACGATTGCCATTATAGCGCAGAAAATGAATATTCACCCGGCTACGTTTTACAGATGGCTTGAGCAGTACGAAGAAATAAGCGAAGCCTTTGAGAACGGCAGACGTTGCATCGATGAGGAAGTCGAGACGTCGTTCTTCAGAACGTGCATCGGGTACAAAGAAACCGTTTCAGAAGAAAAGGTTGTTGACGGTGAGGTTGTAGAGCTTAAGAAAGAGATATACATACCGCCAAGTGTTCCGGCTATGACTTTCTATCTGCAGAACCGTATGCCCGACAAGTGGAAAAAGGAGCAGAAAGATATAACAGCTTATGCAGAGCTTGAGGAAAACACCGGGGTTGTTATGCTCCCAGAGGTGATAGAAGAAACACAAGCAGCGGAATACGCAGAGGGAGAGGATAACAGTGACGGATAATGCAAAACTTACAGCAACAGAACGTGAAACTTATATTTCCTACAATGAGGGAGAACGTCATGCAGTGTGTTTTACGTGCAGTCCCTCGCTCATCAGAGAGCTTGACCGTCTGTGTGAGAAGTGTTCTGACATCAGACGCACGAAGAAAGCACAACACGGCAATACGTACCGAGTTCCCAAGAAGTGGTTGAGGATAGTCCCCGGATGAGTGCATCAGAGCAGCGGAAAAAAGAAAAAAGCATCTTGAACATTGAATGTAGGTGTGTTAATATAACAATATCTTTGTCGGGTATGATATGTGTAATATGGTGCAGATGTTTTCAACTGAAAAAAGTTCAACAAAAGTTCAACAATAGTTCAACTTTTTTATTAAAATTCAACTCACAAAAAGACACGTTATAAAAAGCTAAAGCAAATAAACCGCATAACAAAGCGGTTTGTGCGAAGATGTGAAAAGATATTAAAAATATCGAGAGGAACTCCGACTCTGAAGGTCGTGCGTTCGAATCGCATCAGGCATACCAAAAAAGCGACTTGCCGCTGCAAGTCGCTTTTTCAGCCGTTTAAACTCAATTGACAAAAAGTATAATTATGTTATACTGAAGAATAATAGATTTCAGAGAAGGTGTTTTTTTGAAAAACAACATTATAAAAAATTTCATAGGTCATTTTATGACTGTTACACGACACCGCCATGCCGTTATACGTCACGCATCAAAGGCAGGGATTTTGTGGCAGGGGTTAAGGCACGATCTGTCAAAATATTCTCCGACAGAATTTATTCCCGGGGTGAAATATTACCGCGGTGACCGCAGTCCTAACGAAATGGAGAGAGAAATATTTGGCTACAGCAGTGCGTGGCTCCATCATAAAGGCCGGAATAATCACCATTTCGAACACTGGACAGACTATAATCCTATTGAAAGAAAAGTTATGCCTGTAAAAATGCCTGTCCGCTATGTTGCGGAAATGTTCTGCGACCGTGTTGCCGCAAGTAAAATTTATCAGGGCAAAAAATATAACGATAACCACCCGTATGAGTATTTCGACCGCGGAAGAGACCGCCGATTCATTCATTCGGAAACCTCGGCACTTCTTGAAAGCTGGCTCGTTATGCTGAAAGAAGAAGGGGAGGACGCAACTCTTCGTCATATAAAGGAATGTGTAAGAGCATCAAAGAAAAACAAGTAAGCACACAAGCAGCACCCCGCCGGGAAGTCCCAGTAATCCTGTTGTGAGAACGGTAATCGGATTTATACCGATAAGCGGGAGAGCAAGATGCGGTGCAGCCATATTAAAAATAACAAGCATTGCGAAACCGCCGATAATTCTGCACAGAATGTCGGCGGCATTCTTGATATTCAGAAAAAACAGCACCGTCAGAATTATTCCTAATATTATATATAGAACAGTCATTTAAAAACCACCTCATAGTATTTTATGAGGTGGTTTTGGCTTTTAGTATTTTAATAAGTTCTTTGTCAGGATAAAATGGATATTTGACTCCGTCGGTTGTTATCGTATCTTCCGTAAAAATTGAAGATTCAAGGGGATGAACACTGCTTTCCTTTTCCACAAGTCCGTAACGGGTTATAACAACAAGCTTGTCCTCGTACAAAACATAAGTTTTAGAAAACGTGCCTTTGTTAAGAAGCTTGTTTATAAATACAGCACTGAATATAATAGCGGCTATCTGCCAAAGCCATTTAAAAGGCAGAAATTCAGAGAAAAAGCACACCGCTATCCACAGAACGCATATTCCTGCCAGTGACAGAATCGTTTGCAGAGGACTTTTTTTCGTTATAGCCGCTCCTTTGTAAATGATTTCTTTTTCTTCCATAATACATACCTCCGTTATAACACCCAGTCAACAATTACCGCTTTCAGTTTATTTTCCTCAGTTTCAAGTACTGCAAATGAAGGGGAACATCCCCGAGGTTTTGACACACTTCCCGGATTAAGAATAAAAAATCCGTCATTGTGCTTTTGAAGTATCCCTCTGTGAGTATGCCCGAAAAGTGCGCATTCACACCCCTGCCGTCGTGCCGTAGCTTCAAGCCTTTCGTATCCACTGCTGACACTTTGAGTATGTCCGTGGCAGAGAAAGAGTTTGTGGCCGTCAAAATCTATCACTTTTTCATAGTCGCCGTATCTGTAATCATTATTGCCCAGCACCGATACCACAGGTATAGGGTAATAACTCGTTTCTATATAGTCAACATCCCTTGCAACATCACCAAGGTGTATAATAAGGTCAAGCTTGCCCTGACTATCAATTGCTCTTTCGAGGGATGATGTGTCCGTATGACTGTCCGACAGGACAATTGCTCTCACTGAAATCACCTCACACCGTATTTTACCTCAAAGAACACTTTCTGTCAACACTTCATATATTATATTAAAGGAGATGTATGTATGAAAAATATAGCCGACATTATAAAAGGAATGAATAAATCGCAACTCGAGCAGGCTGTAGAAAAAGCAAAGGAATTTGCTGCGACGCAGAAAGGTCAGGAAATCATAAATGAGCTTAAATCAACGGGTAAGATAAGCTCTGCTGGGATAAGCAGCGATGATAAAAATAAAATAATGAAAGAGCTTGAAAATAATCCCGAAATAGCAAAAAAGATTTCGGAAATTTTAAACGGGGGTTGATACTATGGACCTTGAACAGGAAATTTCAAAAGCTCTCGCTGACCCGGATATAATGAACAAGGTTTCAAGTATGTTGTCATCTATGGGAAGTGATAATAATAAAGAAGAAACTCCCTCTTCGTCAGGGGGAGAACTTGGAGGACTTGGAAATATTATGAGTGCGCTGAAAAGTGCCCCGTCAGATGACAGAACAAGACTACTTCTTGCAATCAAGCCTTTTTTGAGCGAAAAGCGCGCACCTTATATGGACAGCGCCCTTACCATATTGAAGCTTGCCTCTATAGGGAAGCTCGGTAAAGACCTTAAGCTTTTTTAGGAGGGATATTATGCGAGTAACACAGATGAGTGCATTTGCTCCCTCCAAACAAAACGCTGCGCCGCCCCAAAATACAGTGCAGTCTGTGGTAAGGTATCAGGAACCGGTTTTTCAAAAAAACGGTATAGGAAAAATCCTTTCAGGTTTTGAAAAGGATGATTACATCCTGCTGGGCATTATTGCCGTACTGATATGGGAGGGATGCGACGATTATATTCTTCTTGCGGCGCTCGGATACCTGTTTTTTATGGGAGTTAAATAAACGCGGAATGAGGAATACGGAGTGTGTAGCTAAAAAAGGTTTTGCGTTGGCAAAACCTTTTTATCTGTACTTGCAAAAAAAACTGAAAAAACTTGAAAAACCCCCTTGACAGGAAGGGGGAAATGTGGTAACATACCGAA
>CAYLPQ010000114.1:0-4305 GCA_964385605.1 uncultured Oscillospiraceae bacterium
TTAACAGCTGCCACGCAATTTCATTTTATTAACCCCAACTATTGACAAAGAACCTGAAAAGCAAAAGTAGCTTGAGAACCTGACATACAGATTCTCAAGCTACTTTTTTCTGTTCTTAATATATTACATAACCTGATTCATAAACTTTGAATAAATGTTCATCCGATAACCATGACTTACATCTTATCTCATAATATTTACCTTTGTAGTCACTTTTGATTGACTCATTACCAGTTAAATTCAATGAAAAAACATACATATTATTCTTATTCCAATAATCTTTCAAATAAGAAATAGCAGTGTCCAGATTAAAAACAATTTCTTTCTTGACAGTATAAAGACTGCTTCTACTGTTTTTGTTTGAAAGTGTTATGTATAAATTTCTTTCACTATCGTTGTAAGATATGCCGCCATAGCTCGCTAATTCATTTGCATATATGGCTGTATATCCATTAATATTAAAGCTTTCAATAAGTTTTCCGTCAAGGTATGTTTTTATATCTGTTGCATATATATCATAAAGTTTAGTTCCCAAATTGTACTGATATCTTACAATTTCAACACCGTTAGCAGTTTTTCCAGTATCAGCAACAGAATGAATCTGTGATATATGATTACTTTTTATTTGCAATATTCTAGTTTCGTAGTCATATACGACATCAAAACCATAAAATTTTAAATCCTCTGCAACAATAGCGGTATATCCATTAATGTTAAATGATTGGATAGGATAGTTGTTAATGTACGTAACAATATCAGACTTTGTTGTATATCCGGTTATCCCATTTGCATAACAAGTCAAACTCCCTACACACACAATAAAAACAACTAGTGCAATAATTATATTTTTTCGCAAAATCGGTATCTCCTTTTATAAAGTTCTTACTTCTGTACGTTTTCCATATCCTTTTCACGGATAGCATTACGTTTGATTTTACCGTTGAAGGTTTTGGGAAGCTCTGCTACATATTCCACAATTCTGGGATATTTGTAGGGAGCTGTATTTGTCTTGACATAATTCTGAAGCTCTTTTGTAAGCTCGTCTGTTCCCTCATAACCCTTTGCAAGAACGATTGTAGCCTTAACTGCAAATCCACGGATAGGATCGGGAACACCTGTTACGGCAACCTCTGCAACAGCGGCATGTTCAAGAAGAACACTTTCAATTTCAAAGGGTCCTATTCTGTAACCTGAAGACTTGATAACGTCATCGTTTCTGCCTACATAGCGGAAGAGACCTCTTTCGTCACGGTACGCAGTATCACCTGTGTGATAGAAGCCATCGTGCATAGCTTTCTTTGTATCTTCATTGCTGAAGTTGTATGTATCAAGAAGACCACAGGCTTTTCTGTCACGACTCAAGACACGGATAGAGATTTCACCTGTTGTACCCCGGGGGCAAGACTTATCTTCAGAGTCAAGAATATGTACGTCAAATCCGGGAACGGGAAGACCGATTGCACCAGGAACGGGTTCTGTCCAAGGATAGATTGTTGCGATACAGAGAGTTGTCTCTGTCTGACCGAAGCCCTCGTAGATTTTAAGCCCTGTAGCTTCAAGCCATTTATTGTAGATTTCGGGATTGAGTGCTTCACCTGCCGTACAGCAATGAACAAGTGATGAAAGGTCATACTTTTTAACATTGTTAAGAAGCATCATTCTGTACATTGTAGGCGGTACGCAGAAGGTAGTGACCTTGTACTTTTCAAGAACTCCCAGAATATCTGCACCGTCAAACTTGTCAAAGTCATAGACAAGCACTGCTGACTCACCGAACCACTGACCATAGATTTTACCCCAGAGGGACTTAAGCCAGCCTGTATCGGAAATTGTGAAGTGAAGTCCGCCGTCCACAACTCTGTGCCAGAATACACCTGTCATTATATGACCAAGAGGGTACTTGAAGTTGTGTGTGATGATTTTGGGATAGCCTGTTGTACCTGATGAAAATGCCATAAGCATTGTATCATTCACATTTGTATCCTCGTCACCTGACGGTCTCTGCCACTGATCACTTGCCATTTCGAAGCCTGCTTCGAAATCTATCCAGCCTTCACCTGCATTTTTATGCTTTGTAACAAACTTAAGGATAGGATGGTCATATTCAGACTGCATTTCGTCAAAGTATTCTGTTGCCTGACCATCGCCTGTGATAACTGCCGCTTTGATATTACCTACGTTACAGCGGTAAACATAGTCCTTACCCTTAAGCATATCTGTTGCCTGAACAACAACTGCACCTATTTTGTGAAGACCGAGGATACAGAACCAGAAGTAATAGCTTCTCTTGAGGGTAAGCATTACTGTATCACCCTTTTTGATGCCCATATACTTAAAATA
Source organism: uncultured Oscillospiraceae bacterium (assembly GCA_964385605.1). Taxonomy (GTDB): domain Bacteria; phylum Bacillota; class Clostridia; order UMGS1883; family UMGS1883; genus UMGS1883. Next base: position 2,341 of record CAYLPQ010000114.1, read on the forward strand.
GTTCGCTGCTTTGTTTGACGCAAGCATCATATCACGGAAAGTAAATCTCTTTTCCTCACTCTTGTCCGCTGAAAGCCATACCATAGCAAGCTTATCGGGCTTTTCTGTACCGAGTACATCTATTACGTCGTATGCGAAGTTAAAATCATCGCGGTATTTAAGTGTGTAGTTAGTCTGTGCGTCCTTAAGAGAAAGGAAATCATCTCTTGTAGCACCGACGAATTTTTCATATATTGCCATAACGGCAACACCTCCATTTCTGATTACAATAATTTAATGGGAATCAATTCCCACAAGTTTTAATTACTTTACCACTACGGCAATAAACTGTGCCGGTTCGTCACCGTCTGCCTGCTCGGCATGGGGAACACTTGAATCGAAGTAAACACTGTCACCCTCTTCAAGCTCGTAGCAAATGTCGCCAATATACAGCTTCATTTTGCCTGAAATTACATAGTTGAATTCCTGACCTTCGTGACCATGAAGCACGGGAGCTGTTTTATCGGGGTTAATTGTAACCAGGAACGGCTCTGCTTTCTTATTACGAAAGGTATAGGCAAGGTGCTTGTAGTCATATTCATGTTCGCGCTTGACACTGTAACCCTGACCCTTTTTAACCATGCTACACATAGAAAGTGTCGGCTGGTCACCACTAATCAGGTCGAGCACGTCTACGCCGAGTACTTCTGCCGCGTTATAAATAAAGCTGAAAGAGAAGTCCATCTCGCCATTTTCATATTTTTTGTAAATTTCTACGTTTTCACCGAGTTTTTCTGCCATTTCTTCAATACTAATCTCAAAATCCTCACGAAGTGACTGAAGACGCATTCCGATATCCTTAATCTGTGTATTCATAGCTAATACCTCCATTTTACATATTTGTTTGTTAATTTTTAAGCTTCGTAATTGTAGCCGAGTTGTACGGCTTTCATATTAAGGTCGAACATATTCTGCTTTGTAGCGGGTACAACCTTCTGCATTGCTTTTTCAATGTTTTCCTGGGGAATGATGCCGCTCTTTGCAATCATATGACCGATAATAATCATATTTGCAAGACCTGTGAGACCCTCGTCGGAAGCCATCTTTGTTGCGGGAATGCAGTATGTTTCTACATCGTCGCGCTCTACCTTTCTGTCGATAAGTGAGCTGTCAACAAAAATCTGTCCGCCTTTTCTTGTTTCATTTTCATACTTATCAAGTGAAGGAAGGTTCATCGCGATAAGTATGTCGGGATTTGATACGATGGGTGAGCCTACTGCGCTGTCACTGATAATGATACTGCAGTTTGCTGTACCGCCACGCATTTCCGGGCCGTATGAGGGAAGCCAGCTTACCTCTTTACCGTCGATAAGACCTTCGTATGCAAGAAATTTTCCTGAAAAGAGAATTCCCTGTCCGCCGAAACCGGCAATCAATATTTCCTTATTCATAATTATTTCTCCTCCGCATACTTATCCTTATATACTCCCAAGGGGTAGTAAGGAAGCATATTTTCTTCAAGCCAGCCGATAGCCTTATCGGGAGCGAGGCCCCAGTTTGTAGGACAGGTTGAAAGCACCTCTACAAGTGAGAAGCCTTTGCCCTCAATCTGATTCTGGAAAGCCTTCTTGATAGCGGCTTTAGCCTTTTTAACGTTAGCAACGTTATTTACTGCAACTCTTTCAAGATATGTAGCACCGTCAACATTTGAGAGCATCTCACAAACCTTTACGGGATAGCCAACCTTTTCAACGTCACGTCCGTAGGGAGAAGTCTGTGTCTTCTGTCCGGGAAGTGTTGTGGGAGCCATCTGACCGCCCGTCATACCGTAGATTGCATTGTTTACGAAAACTACAGTGATGTTTTCGCCACGTGCTGCAGAGTGAACTGTTTCTGCAGTACCGATAGCAGCAAGGTCACCGTCACCCTGATATGTGAATACGATGTTGTTAGAGTCACTTCTCTTAACACCTGTTGCAACAGCCG
>CAYLPQ010000115.1:0-4181 GCA_964385605.1 uncultured Oscillospiraceae bacterium
TAGTCAAGTCTGCGAATTTATCTGTAATCTCTACACCGAAATACTTTCGGTCAAGGTAATAACAATTTTTAACCGATACATTGATAAAAGTGTAGAAAGGATGTTCAGCAAATGAATAGTTATGATTTTTAAAAATACCTTACTGTAAATATAAATGCAAAAAACATTGCAGAAGAAGGTTTCTCAGACTCTCCAATTTTCTTAAACAATTCACAGATAAAGCTTGTTGGTGTTTTTGTTCAATGTGTAGGTAAATCAAAGAAACCTCAAAGCACAACCATATATGTTTCAGCAGATAAAATATTAGATATGATAAAAAAATAAGCAAAAAAATCCCCTTAGTGTATCAAACATCTACACTAAGGGGATTTTTACAGGCAAAGAAATATCAAATTATGATAATTCGCACAAGCATTCACGAATTTTGGAAAGCATCACTTCCAAAACAACTTCGTTTGCAATAAGCGGCGGTTTTAACAGTGCGCCGGGCGGGCAGTCTGCCTTGTACAGCTGAGCACTGATATCAACACATTTTTTGTTAATCAGTTTTGTAAATTCTGCTGCCTTTTCTACAGAGCGGAAGTGGATGGCTGCTAAATGGCCAAGTCCATCTGCTTTATCGATAAGGTCAGGGAATTCCTTGGAAAGTGCATCCACGCCCTCTTCGATTTTTTCGCCCATTTTGGTAATCTCGGCGCCGTTTGCCGCAGAAAATTCCATGGTAATCAGATATGCAAGGCTAGCGAGTTCTTCCTGTCCGTTTGTGACCAATGCACCAAACTGATTGAGATTATCTGTTTCATATGTAGTAATAATCTTACTTGCAGGATATTCGCCGCCGGGGAAGCCTTTACCGATTACAACAAAATCCGAATCCAGTCCGTACTGACGGAACAGGAACATGCCGTCATACCACATACAGGACTGAATTTCGTCACACAATGTGAATGTATCATTGGCATGGCAAAGTTTGTATGCTTCCTGCAAAAATTCTACTGTCAAGCGAATACCGCTGTAATTCATGAGAATAATTTCATGGAGGAAGCCTGCGGTTTTATACTTACCGGTATTGTATTTCTTAATTTTTTCTGCAAAGTCCGCAATGTCATTTTTCTTAACGCTGACTACACGATACAGCTCGTTTGCTTCACACTTTTCATAAAATGTGGGCCACATGCCGCGAAGTGTCTGTGCAAAAATGGTTGTACCGTGATAGTTTGCAGTAAACCCTTCCTTGTTGTCTTCCATAACAAGGAATACAGGGATTTTGCCTTCGTATGCAGGTGCATCATATGTGCTATCGAGACGATAGAATCTGGAAAGCATCATCTTAATACCTGCTTCTACTGCAAGGCTACCTGTTTCTAAGTTAATAATGCGGTTTAAAACACGGGGTTCTTTGGATGCCAAGACTGCATCCAGTTCCGCACCGTCACCGATACCGTTCGCCGCTGCAACGATACGACGTTCTGCAAGACGTGTAATATAGCCTCTGGTATTGTTATGGGTTGCATTTAAAATACCAAGCTTTCTTGCGTTGGTAATCAGCTTATAGCCGGGGAAATTATGGCCTAAAGATGTGTGGTAGTGTTCACTCTTGGCCGTTAAGTATGCGCGTCCGTCCTGACCGATACGTGTGCAGCCTACGCCACCGATGGGTGCTGCGCCCAGGTGTGTAGCTTTGCGGTATGCTTCTGTAGGAGCACCCTCCATGGTATCGGAAAAGGCGGCAACAACTGTTTCGCCTGTCTTTTTCGCCATGTCGTTCATGCGCGCAATATAGTCATCAGGCAAAAATTCTACCTGCTCATTGATGAGAAAATCTACCTCTTTTTCGTCCATGCCGTTAATCTGTACAGCGACCGATTTCACAGCCTCCATATATTCGGCACCTAAAAGATCCTTTAAAGAACGTTTGATATTCTTTAACATATTTTTTATATCCTTTCTAACAATCAAAGTTTAATTGCGGTTTTATCCTTATCAGAACAAAGAGCTGCAGTATGCAATTTATGAGAAATAATTGTTTCATCCGGTTTGAAACATCCGAATTTAACTTCTTTTCCCTCAATTTCATTGATAAAAGATGCCCACATCTGAAGTATTGCATCAGCAAAACCGAATTCAAAAATAGCTCCCGTTGCTGTATCAAACTGCGGTTTGTTTCCAACATTAAGTCTCGCCCATGCTTGCTCTGAACCGATTGCTTCAGTAAAGTAGAATGCATTAGGGTCAGAGGTCGAAAACTTAACAGACATATCCATGCCATACACTTCAAGATACCAGTCGTCAGTTGCACCGGGTTGCATACGTTTCATTTCAAATATGATCGGGAAGCTATTTCCTGCTGCATCTTTTGTATCACAAACTAAAATTGCATTATCCCAAGTTTCGCATTTTGCAGTGCCGCCTTTACCGTCAGGTCTTTCGGTAATATAGTTTGAAAGCTTAGCGTAAACGTTTTCAGGAATCCAGCCGAGTCTGAATGGAACGTGTTGCGTGTGAATACCTAAATCACCCATACAACCATATTCACCGTTCATTTCTTTTACACGTTTCCAGTTGATCGGCTTTTCAGGGTTCATATCACTGGAGTGACAAAATCCTGAGCGCACTTCAAGTACTCTTCCTGTTTTTCCTTGTTTCACATAATCAATCAGCATCTGACATGCCGGATAAAACGGAAACTCACTTGTACAACGAACAACACTTTCAGGATGTCTTTGGATTGCCTCAATAATCTTTTTATTCTGCTCCATATCCATTCCAAAAGGTTTTTCGCCCATAAAATGTTTGCCGGACTCAATGATATCAACATAAATCTTTTCGTGCAGCACATGCGGAACTGCACAATATACAGCATCAATTTCTTCATTTGCAAGAAGCTCTTTATAGTCATTATAGATATATTGAATGGTTGACACTCTGTCTTTAAACCAGTCAAGCGCTGATTCGTTAGTATCACAAATTGCTATAATTTCGGGCTTCGCTGAAATTTCGTTAAGATGTGACCATCTGCCGACGGCGCCTACAAACTCTTTCCCCATTAAACCGCATCCGATAATACCAAATCGAATTGTTTTCAATATGCTCACCTCGTGTTATTGTTTTTTTGCTGCTTATTTTATTTATAATATTCCTTCATCTCGTGGTTGATGGGAAGATCGAAGATGTCCTGAACCAGCTTTTCAGCCTGCGCTTTTGTTTTTGTCCAGGGATCCATCATAATCAGATCTACCAAAAGGTCACGGCTATGATTTTCAAATGCTGCAAGCTCCATTTCCACAGGTGCAATTCTATCACGCAAGAGGTGTGACATAAGCGGTTTGGGCAGTCCTTCGTTATGAATCGGATGAATACCGTTTTTATCCACACGTGCTGCAATTTCAACTTCGTAGTCTGTGGGAAGTCCTTTCATGTAGCCGCCATCGTTTAAGATGTTTACCACAACTTTCGTGTCTGTATCATAAGCAAGACCTTCCATCAAGGGAATCATCGGCTCGGGAGATGCGTCGATGGAGAAGATATCACTTACCTTCTGGGTCTTATCATTTACAACATTGTTCAAGCGATCTGCAAAGGTGCTGTGCATCTTCAAGAGCTTCTGATACCAGTCATACGGTTCGCACTGATAATATTTTTCCATTTCCGCATCGGTATGATATTCCCAACCCCATGCGCCACCGCCGGAACTGGGTGTGTCGCCGATGGGGAACATACCGAACTTCTTGTACTGGTCAACTGCTTTTCTGCTGATTTCGTCTGCGTTAAATCTAAATCTTTCAAACGCTTCCCCTTCTGCAATCAGGCCGTTATGATCTTCAATCCATTTGTCAAGCATCGGGTACGCATCCTGGCCTTGATAACGGAAGCTCGTCATCCAGATGAAGTGGTTAACACCTGCAATTTCAAAGGACACACCCTTGCGGTCAAGCCCCATTGCATCGGTGATTCTGTACACGCCGTTAAAGCCGTGGCACATACCAACAATTTTTGCATCCTTATACTTACGCTGCAGATATGTTACACCTGCCTGTACCGGGTTTGCTACCAGGATATAATATGCTTTCGGGCAGATTTCCATTACATCCTGCAGAACGTCCTCCATCAAACGAAGCTGATGGAAGTTGATATAGAAGCCTTCGTCATGCATAACATGCAAACTTCCGCCAAAACGATAG
>CAYLPQ010000116.1:0-4117 GCA_964385605.1 uncultured Oscillospiraceae bacterium
CTTATAACAATAAGTCCTCTGTCGTCCCAGAATACTTCCTTGCCTAAAGCTTCTGTTAGTGCTCTTAAAGGAACCATTGTTCTTCCCTCAATTATCTGTGCAGGAACATCAATTTCCTTAGAAGTTCCGTCAACAGTTATTGTCTTGCTTCCGATTTGCATTGTAACTACTCTGCCGTCTTTAGAAATTGTAACAGTCTGAGTATCTGCATCCCAGCCCACTTCGCATCCAAAGGCTTCAGAAATAAATCTTACGGGAACAAGTGTTCTTGAATCTAAAATTACAGGAGTAACATTTGCGTTTGAGCTGTCTACCATAGCAGATGTTCCAAAGGTAAGAGCATCCTGCTGACCAACCATAAGTACAACGCTGTTTGCTACTTTTTCTGAGAAAAGATCTTTATTTCTTCCCATTTTTGAATGTTCAATTTTTCCAAGCTCAGGATTTTGCACAACTGCCTTTGAATCCGCTTTAAAATCAAAGTTTCCACTCTTGAAATCAACAAAGCCGGGGTCTGAAATAACATACTGATTATTTTCAACAGTAAGGTTTTGTTCTGTTGTTGTTGTGCAATCAAGAACAAATCCGCCTTCCTTGTATTTGTTTTTAATTGTATTATAAACCATAAGATTTCCGATATAATCATTTCTCGGATGTATTCTTGTGTTTTTGTCAACGCTTTCAAGCCAGCTTACGTATTCAAAAGCCTCAGGGTATTTTTCTTGCCAGGCTTCACTGTTTTTTAAATAATTCAGTTCTCTTACTGCTTCAGCTTCCTCTAATTTTTCCCAATTGTTTATATATGCCTCGTATCTTATGTTTATAGGATTATCTACATCAACAAAAACATTGTCATAAACATTAAATTCACTTCCGAGTCCGAAGGTTCCGAAAGGAATATTTTCGAAAATGTTGTGATGTACCTTTATAAAGTTGCAGGAATAGTCCATATAAACGCCCATTCTGAAGCCGACACCGGCATGACCTGAATACTGGTCTCCCTCTGACAAATCTCTTGACATATTATGAATATAATTATATCTCACCTCTGTTCCGCAATGTGCTACAGCATCGTAAGCACTTGAGTATATTGCACCCAGATCGTTACCTTCCCAGACAGCTTCGGAAATATCATTATATTCTACTATCGTATCATTGCCTCCGATTTCAACTGCAACCAACGGTGTTCTTCTTATAGTATTATGACCTACATAAAGACCACAGCCTTTTGCAGAAACAGCAATTCTGCCTGTATTTATAATTTCAGAGTTGTAAAGATAGTAATTACACGGCTCCAGATCAACTCTGTCTCCGCCACTCATATCTACGCCGTCAAAGCCTGTATTTCTGATAGAACAGTTTACAACACCGTGATTGTAGCCCGCTATCTTTTCATAATCCTCTTTTGATATCACTTTTCCCAGATCGGTCCCGAACTGATACGGTGGAGTACCGTATATGAGACCCCAGCCTCTTATCGTGCGTCCATCCTCTGAAAAGTTTATAGTACCGATACCTATTCCTGTCATACCAATATTTGTAACCTCACAGTTTATGATAAGGTTGTTTTTTCCGCCACGCATAAATATACCGCTGTTACGGCAAAGTGTAATATCAATACCGCTTAAGGTTATATAAGACGCATTCATCATTTTTATTAAAGCACCGTGTCTGCCTTCACCGCTGTAATATGTAAGACCTACTTCCGCCTGTCTTATGCTTGACTTAGGATAGATATATAACATTCCTGTGTTGTAATCTATATAATATTCTCCCGGTTTATCAAGCTCTTCAAAAACATTTGTAAAGCAAAAACGGTTGCCTACACGTGCAGTGTAGCTTGGAATATGAACAACAGAAACCTCACTTTTTGAAGCATCAAGCTCAATAACACTTGAAAATCTTCCCCAGGTTGAAGGAAAATCACCTGTCATCCAGATATTATCGCTTTCTGCCCAGGTTGAAGGAGTGGTATCATTATAAGTAAATACAGGTCCCTTTTCAGTTGTTTTAGCAGATACTATAGAGGATATTTGCAGAAATTGCTGTTTTCCGTCATCACCTACATCAGGGTATCTCGCAGTAACATATTTTTCTTCGCCAACGAATACCTCCATATCGGGGATTGCATATCTGGCATCGCCATCTCCGTTGGCTGAAACACCATAGTTTGCACATCCCATAGACCTTGGAAGCTCGTCAACATACTTGTATAAATCAACGCATAATACTTTTTTTCTTACCTTTTCATCAAGTCTTCCGAGCATATCAATATCAGTAACAGGTACAAAATCCTTACCGTTTATTTTTACGCCACCGTTTAAAACAACTTCTTCGTTGTTATAAGCTTTATACATTATCGGACTTTCTTCCGTTCCGGAATCCTGCTCTTCAAAAAGTATTTCTTCTCTTGAAATATATTCTCCGCCTCTTAAATAAACGGTAATTCCACCTTCCGGAAGACCACTCTGCGCTTTAAGCTCACGGATAGCATCTCTTGCACCGATGATATCTGCAAACGGTGCTTCAAATGTACCGGGGTTGTCATTGCTTCCGTCGGGAGCAACATAAAAAACTGTTTTTGCACTTTCAGAAGCCATAACGGTTGTTGGCATAACAAAAAGTGAAAATAATATTATCAGAAATAAAATACTGCTGTAAATTCTTTTTTTCATAAAAAACCTCCGTGTTATTTGCTCTTTTTCCATTCATCAAGCTGTCTTGAAAATTCATCCTTTATTCTGTCTATACCTGCATTTTTAAGCTTCTGTACATATGAATCCCAATGCTTTGCAGGATCTTCAACACCGTAGTTTAAGAAGTTTTCATATTCAGACTGAACTGCACTTACAGAAGCAATCTCATTTTTTACATTTGCTATATCAAAGCTGAAACCGAGATATTGAGATTTTTTCGCTTCGTTATTAAGTTTTTCTGTTACCTCCCAGATATCGTCATCCTGATTTTCATTTAAGTATGCATTAAACTGATTTCCAAATAACCATCCTGATGTAAACTTATACTCATCATTAAGTCTTTTTACAGTTTTATCCGAAATTTTTTCGTAATGTGTACCTTCAATTCCGAATAAAAGCATATTATATACATCTTTATCTGTATAAAGAAGCTCAATCATTTTCAGAGCATTTTCAGGATTTTTTGAATTTGCATTTACTGCATTCATAGTTCCCTGACCTGCAGTTGCCGGTACAAATGGCTCTGATAACTGTGCTCTCTTGTGTACATAACCGTAGCTTGCAAGCTCATTTCCGTCTACTGAAGGATTATAGTTGTTCGGAGAAGCCGCAAAAAGCTCTGCACTTACGCCTGAACTTGTTAAAACATCGGCTGCAATGTAACCCTTTTTATACCATTCGTGCATCAAGTCAAGAAATTCTCTGTATTCTTCGATTTCATATACAGCTTTCGGGCCTTCCTTTCCGTCTCTGTCCAAAAAAATCTGGCCTGAAAATCCTTCATAATCTGTACCAAGAACAGTCCAGGAAGGATTATAAGGAATAACATTTGGTTCGTTTTCTTTTATTGTTGCAAGAACAGGAGTTAAATCCTTAAATTCCTTAATTGAAGAAACATCAATATTATATTTTTCAACTAAATCAGGTCTTAAATTCATAACAATCTGCTGTGCCATAATCTGAAGATTTGGAACCGCATAAATTCCGCCATCAGTTCTTGATGTTTCCCATACATAATCGGGAACTGCATTTTTGAGTGTAGGCATTTTTTCAATATAGTCATCAAGCTGAAGATATGCTTTTTTCTTTACATTTGAAACATAATCATTGAGCCAGTTTGATGTAAAACATACATCAAAATTTTCATTTGAAGAAATCATAAGATTCATTTTTTCTCCAAATGCACCGGTATCAATTACCGTTAAATCAAGAGTTAGTCCTGTTTTTTCTTTGATTTTTTCATTTACTGCTTTTAACACCATGCTGTGATCCTTTGGTGTTGTGTATGGAGTAATCCATTTTACGCTGTTTACAGCCCCGCTTTCTTTTTCTCCGTTTTCTTTTTTACAACTACATAACACCAAAAGTGTTGTTAATGTGAGAATCGCACTGATAATTCTTTTTGTTTTTCCTTTCATTTT
>CAYLPQ010000117.1:0-4072 GCA_964385605.1 uncultured Oscillospiraceae bacterium
TCAAAGAATGAGGGGGTAGGGGGTGTTGAAGTGTGATATTAGTCACACTTTTTTAAAAGATTGTTAATAAAATTAATACAGAAAAAATCAGATTTCATAGTCCATACAGCTTCTGCCACTGACGAAGGGACGCACCTTTGTATTTGCGGCTTCAACATGAACTGGATGAACTGAATAGTTCTTAAGAGCTTCCTCGCTCTCAAATGTTGTGTCAAGAAGCACCTCCGCATTTTTTGAAGAGGGGAGTGGCTCTGTATAAAGCTTGATGTCAATAAGCCCGGGGATGACACCTTTAAGCGCTTCAAGAGATGCTTTCATATCAGCTTTGATTTTTGCCTTTTCCGCATCGGAATATTCTTCCTTTAATGTCCAGATAATAACGTGTTTTACCATAATATCAACCTCCTGTATACTAATTGAATTCTACCATAGTGGAAAAATTATGTCAACAATAATTACAAAACAGTTGACAATTTGAAAAAGGAGTTATATAATAAATCGGTAGGTACATATAAAAGCTGTGACGAAGACAGTAACCGGCAGTGAACTGCATTAGCGAATCGGGGACGGTGTGAGCCCGGTGCGTAGTAACGTCGGTGAATATCACTTCCGAGCTTCATAGCTGAAAGCTTTGGCGATTAAGCTGTGACGGGTAGTCTCTCCGTTAAGGGGACGCATATGATGGTATGCTAATCAGGATTTGAATTTGCTTTGTCTGTTAGCGTGCGGACAAAGCTTTTTTATCGTATGAAAATTACGTAAATCAAGACGCATGAACTGTGTTCACACTTAATAAGTGTGCGACAAGGTGCAGCGTCACGCTGCTTTTATTTTTTATTATGGAGGAAGATTTATGTACAACAAGGTTGACACTAATCTCAATTTCATTGACAGAGAAAAAAAGATAGGGGAGTTCTGGCGCGAAAATAAGATATTCGAGAAGAGTATTGAAAACCGCTTGGGCTGTGAAAGTTATACTTTCTATGACGGACCTCCCACAGCTAACGGAAAGCCTCATATCGGTCACGTTCTTACACGTGTTATCAAGGATATGATTCCCCGTTACCGCACTATGAAAGGATACAAGGTTACACGTAAGGCTGGATGGGATACTCACGGTCTTCCTGTTGAGCTTGAGGTAGAAAAGCTTCTCGGTCTTGACGGTAAGGAGCAGATTGAACAGTACGGTCTTGAGCCTTTCATTACAAAGTGTAAGGAAAGTGTATGGAAGTATAAGGGAATGTGGGAGGATTTCTCACAGACAGTTGGTTTCTGGGCTGATATGGATGACCCTTATGTAACCTATGACAATAACTTTATCGAGTCAGAGTGGTGGGCTCTTAAACAAATCTGGGACAAAGACCTTCTTTATAAAGGTTACAAAATTGTTCCTTACTGCCCCCGTTGCGGAACTCCGCTTTCAAGCCACGAGGTTGCACAGGGCTACAAAGATGTTAAGGAAAAGAGTGCTATTGCTAAATTCAAGGTTAAGGGTACAGAAAATGAGTATTTCCTTGCATGGACGACAACTCCCTGGACACTTCCTTCCAACGTTGCACTTTGTGTAAACCCCGTTGAAAAATATGTGAAAATCAATAACGAGGGCAATATTTATATCCTTGCAGAAGCTCTTGTTTCTTCCGTTATAGAGGGTGAATATGAGGTTGTTGAGGAATATACAGGTAAAGACCTCGAATACAAAGAGTATGAGCCTCTCTTTGATTTCGCAAATCCCGACAAGAAGGCTTACTACGTTGTGTGTGACAGCTATGTAACTCTTACAGACGGTACAGGTATAGTTCATATAGCTCCTGCATTTGGTGAGGATGACTCACGTGTAGGAAGAACGTACGACCTTCCTTTTGTGCAGATGGTTGACGCAAAGGGTGAAATGACAGCGGAAACACCCTGGGCAGGTATGTTCTGTAAGGATGCTGATAAGGAAGTATTCAAGGCACTTGGCGAAAAAGGACTTCTTTATGCAGCTCTTCCGTTTGAACATTCATATCCTTTCTGCTGGAGATGTGACACTCCTCTTATTTATTACGCACGTGAGTCATGGTTTATAAAGATGACCGCTGTGCGTGAAGACCTTATAAAGAATAACGAGACAATTAACTGGATTCCCGAAAGTATCGGTAAAGGCCGCTTTGGTGACTGGCTGAAGAACGTTCAGGACTGGGGTGTGAGCCGTGACCGTTACTGGGGTACTCCTCTTAATATTTGGGTGTGCGAATGTGGTCATATGCACTCAATAGGCTCAATTGCAGAGCTTAAGGAAATGTCGGATAACTGTCCCGACGAGATTGAGCTTCATCGTCCTTACATCGATGCAGTTACAATCAAATGTCCCCAGTGTGGTAAGGAAATGCACCGTACCAAAGAAGTTATAGACTGTTGGTTTGACTCCGGCGCAATGCCTTTTGCACAGTGGCATTATCCCTTTGAAAATGAGGAGATTTTCAAGGAGAATTTCCCTGCTAACTTCATCAGTGAGGCTGTTGACCAGACAAGAGGTTGGTTCTATTCACTTCTTGCTATTTCAACACTCATATTTAACGAAGCACCTTATAAGAACGTAATCGTTCTCGGTCATGTTCAGGACGAAAACGGTCAGAAAATGTCCAAGTCCAAAGGTAATGCGGTTGACCCCTTTGATGCACTTGCACGTCACGGCGCAGATGCAATCAGATGGTACTTCTATGTGAACAGTGCTCCGTGGCTTCCTAACAGATTCCACGACGGTGCCGTTGCAGAAGGTCAGCGCAAGTTTATGGGTACACTCTGGAATACTTATGCGTTCTTTGTGCTTTATGCTAATATTGACGAGTTTGATGCTACAAAGTACACTCTTGATTACGATAAACTGTCAGTAATGGATAAGTGGCTCATTTCCAAGCTTAACACACTTATTAAGACTGTTGATAATAATCTTTCTGATTATAAGATTACTGAAAGTGCACGTGTAATTCAGGAGTTTACTGATGAACTCAGTAACTGGTATGTACGTCGTAGCCGTGAGCGCTTCTGGGGTAAGGAAATGACCCAGGATAAGATTAATGCTTATATGACCCTTTATACTGCACTTGTAACTCTTGCAAAGGTTACAGCTCCTATGATTCCCTTTATGTCAGAGGAAATCTATCGCAACCTTGTTTGCAGTATTGATAAGGATGCTCCTGTAAGTATACATCTTTGCGATTATCCAGAATGTGACGAAAGCAAGATTGATGCAAATCTTGAAGCATGTATGGAAGAGGTTCTCAAGGTTGTTGTTCTCGGAAGAAGCGCAAGAAATGCTTCTAATATCAAAAACCGTCAGCCTATCGGTAAGATGTTTGTGAAGAGTGATAATGCTCTTGATGAGTTCTATACAGAAATTATTGCTGACGAGCTTAATGTAAAGACTGTTGAATTTACGGATAATGTTCGTGAGTGTACAACATATAACTTCAAGCCCCAGCTTAAGACTGTAGGTCCCAAGTACGGTAAGTTCCTTGGTGGTATCCGCGAGTATCTTGCAAATGTGAATGGAAATGATGCTATGGATGAGCTTGAAGCAAACGGTGCAATTAAATTTGATATAGACGGCAGTACAATCACTCTTGAAAAGGATGACCTTCTTATCGAATCAGCACAGGTTGAAGGCTTTGCATCTGAAAGCGATTTCGGTGTAACTGTTGTACTTGATACACGTCTGTCAGACGAACTTATCGAAGAAGGTTTCGTAAGAGAAATTATCAGTAAGCTTCAGACAATGCGTAAGGATTCCGGCTTTGAGGTTATGGATAATATTGACGTATATGTAAGCGGCAATGATAAAATCAAGGCTATTATGGAAAGAAATGCCGAAGAAATCAAAAATGATGTTCTTGCTCTTTCCATTGAGTTTGATTCTTCCTGTGATAACAGTAAGGAATGGAATATCAACGGTGAGAAAGTAAGTCTTGGTGTTGTGAAGAAGTAAGATAATGACAAGGACAAGGTTTTCTACTTAAAACCTTGTCCTTTTGCTTGCCTTATAGGAAATTACATCAATGTAACGTATTTGTGCGTTTAATAAAAATGCTCT
>CAYLPQ010000118.1:0-4042 GCA_964385605.1 uncultured Oscillospiraceae bacterium
GAAGAAGAACCCGATTTTTGCCTAAAGCAAAGTCGGGTTCTTCGACAGTCTGAACCGCTTAACCAATAGGGTTAAGCGGTTTTTCTATATTCTAAAAATTTTGTGTTTTTCGGGTTTGACTAACATTTTGACTAACATCTGACTAACATTTTGCTGACTATTATGAAATGTTATTATCTGTTTTTACCTCATTTTTGACATAATCATTCAGCTTATCAATGCTGCGCTTTTTCTGTTTTTCAGCAAGATGCGTGTATATGCTGAGCGTCACAGAAACGTCCGAATGACCTAACACCGCCTGCGCTGTTTTTATGTCTACATCAGCATTGTATAACATGGTGCAAAAGGTATGCCTGAACTGATGCATACCGAATTTTACATCAGTACCATAATGTTCGTTATATTCTCTCAGGAATCTTTTCCAGAACTTATTGACTGAGCTTTCTGTATGAGGTTCACCAAGATTATTCAGAAATACAACCTTTGAAGTTATATTTTTGCCATGTTTCTCTATGTACTTTTCTTTATACTTTATAAGTTCTTCCCTCAATATGTCAAGCATCGGAATTTCTCTGATGCTATTTTTTGTTTTTGGAGAACTCGCTATAGGACGATTATTTTTAAATACAATAGCTTTATTTACCTTTATGATATTATTTTCAAAATCTATATCTTCCCAAGTCAGTGCAGCTATCTCTCCCCTTCTTAATCCGGTATAGAGGAGAGTTATAACGAAAGTAGCACAATCCGATACAAAACGAAGTTCTCTTATATTTGAAATTTCTTCTTCACTTAAAATACTTCTTACCGTTTGTTCTTTCCTATTTAATATGAGTCCTACTGTCGGGTCTTTTATTGCCAATTCATTTGCTATTGCTGCAACATACATTTGATGAAGCGTGTCACGTAATTTCTTTACACTGCTTTCAGAATAATCATCCATTTTGTTTATAATGCTTTGAATATGGCAAAGTTTCACACTACCGAGTTTCATATTACCTATATTGGGTTTTATGTGTATACTTATAATACTCTGGTATCTTCTAAAAGTGTAATAAGACACATTGTTTTTATAGGTCTTAATCCATTCATCGGCCCACTGTGAAACCGTCACATCTTTGCATATGTTTATCCCCTGTTCAATCAAGCTTTTAGCTTCTCGTTCTTTCTTCTCAACTTCCCTAATCGTTGTTCCATAAACAGTCTTCATTTTCCTGGTTCCATCAGGTTTATATCCAATCATTACCTGCTTACAATATCTTCCGTCTGCCCTCTTTTTCAAGTAATTTCTCTCCTTTCTTCAGGAACAGTATGTGCATTTGGTTTTGCACATACTGTTCCTGATAGTTTTTTAACATAATCATTCAAGCATATTTATATGATTGAATATGCTGCTTCTTTCGCCATTCATAATAGGCTGATAAATCAACATACCAATGTCCGCAAAGGTTATATGCAGGAAATCCCTTTGAATGCACCCACTTTAGCGCCGTTGTGCGTGGCACATCAAACTCTTTGCAAAAATTAGTCAGTTTCATCTGCTGCTTATTCATTCTGCATCATCCCTTTCTTTGATATTTTTACGATTACATCTGCAAACCTCCCAAGAGGTCACCCCCTTAACAGAACTTGACTTAACTATGTAAGGTAAATCCTTTTCCCCTAGAATCTGATTTATTTTGCTTATTCCTATAGTATTTTCACTTCGTCTTGAATAAAGCTTTAGCTTAACGGTAATTTCCTCAAATTCCTCTCTGAAATCAATCTGCTCGCTATCATCCATAACAGTTCCTACATATTCTTCGAGAAATTCAGTTAAATCATCTTCTGTAAGGGGAATATTCTTGCTTAGAAAGTAATTATTGTCGTCATATTGATTTTCAATACCCATCCAGGAAAGCTGTTTAATAATAAATGCCTTCTCTCCATAAGTATCAAAATCTGATATAAGCTCATCATAGTAATCTGCTGTGATTTTCAGCTTTATCTCGCTCATCTTATTAACAACAATATTTCTTCCGTCATACTTAAACAAGCCATCTAAAAGCTTAAGTGCCTTACTGTCTGAAAAATACTTTTTAAGAACATTTTTACTGCATTTTTCACAGTCAGCATTCTTATTCTTTTCACGGCATATATTACACCTTGATATCTCATTTAATGCTCTTATCTTTTCATTACAGTTATGAACTCTTGTCAGGAAATACTGCTTTGAACGTGCCATTACATAAAGATTAATTTGCGACTTATTAAAATCACGCTTGCGACCTACTATCTGTATAAATTCATTCTGCCCTTCTTCGCAGGCAATTACTATGTCCTTTAAAGCATCATCCTTTATATTTACACCTGCATCAATTACCTTAGTGCAAATGAGGCACTTGCAATCAAACATTTCGTTGGAATTTATCCTTTCCAATTCTGCTCTGGCATTTTCTGAAAGCTTTTCACTTTCTGTTTCTGCAAATACAAATGCAGAATCTTCAAGCTTTTCTTCCAGTGCTTTACCTACCTCCTTGGATGAAACAAAAACCATAAGCTTTCTTCCTTCAGGAAGCCTATTATAAAGAATTTCAACTTCTTCTATTTCTTTCATATAACGTACATAATAGTTTGAGTAATCCTTCTCTATTATGTACTTACGAAAGAACGGAATGATTTTCGCAGGAAAATATGTAAGTTGCGAATAGCAAGGCTTTATGAGGTTAAAGTCCGACTTTAGCTTTTCACAAGCTTTATCGTATATTATTCTGTCAATACCATTCATTGTAGCACTCATGAATATATACGATACACGTCTTTTAAAAAAGTCGAAAAGGTAGTCAACACTTTCATTTGCCGCCTGACAAAACTGCGAATCTTCAAGCGCCATATGGATTTCGTCACAGGATATCAATCGGTAATTATACCCGAATAAAAAAGTATTGCCATAATACTCATTATTGCGAAGCTTCTTTTCAAATTCACGATGCAGCTTTTGATAAGTAGTTACTGTAATATTACCAAAGGTGTATACTCCGTCGTCATATGACACAGAAATATTTTTTTTGGATAATTCATTTACTACCTGCTCAAAAATGCTTCTTCTGTGAACGAGATGTAATATCCTGTAGTTTTTCTCTATGGCATCCTTTAATCCATCCTTTAAGAGTCGGCTTGATTTACCGCTTCCGGTACTGGAACAATAAAGGTCGATGTTTCCCTTCGGGGGCAAAAAGTCCTGTGATGCTATATCCTTAATGTATTTACATCCAGGACTCCCCCGTATTACTTCAACATTTTCTTCATTGTCTATCGGGGGAAGGTTTATTCTTTTTTCTATTACTGAAACCTTAACACCATCCCCCGAATCTTCATCGCTAACTCTTATGAAGGCTGGAACACTTAACCACTGAATAAAAATTCCTCCTTCAAAATATTTTGTTTTTTCTATAGGTACAGAAACCTACAGAAAAAATGTATTATACATTTTTTAAAACATTTTAAAGTCATTCTTTCCTTCCAGCCGATTCTTCAGTTCAATTTTTATTGCAGCCACTACATACTCGAAATCCGCTACTGCTGACAAAGATTCTATTGCCGCTGCATAACCATTCACAAGACAATTGTCACTTCCTTTTACACAGCTATCTACTTCATTGTGATTCTCTACTTCAAAATACAGTATGGCAACATCATTATCAGGACAATCCAGATATTCTTGTGTCAAGATACAATTATATGCTTTATTTACAAAGGTCATTGCATCTTCGTAGTCAGCAGTTGTACAACGAACTGCTGCTGATGAAAGTGTCTTTGTAATGTCCTTAAGGCTACCGCAAAGTATGGGAGTTATGACTTCTCTTCCGGACTTTACCAGCACACTTCCGGAATTAACATCCGGATCCCATTTATCCTTTATGTCGAAGATATTATACATATTCTCACCTCCCCATTTATCACTTTTCTTTCCATCGTTGTCCTCCTTTCTGCAGCGACAATAGACACACAAAAAAGTGTTTTTTAAACACTTCAACACCCCTTACCCCTCAATCTTGAGGGG
>CAYLPQ010000119.1:0-4034 GCA_964385605.1 uncultured Oscillospiraceae bacterium
TTTGCACGTGCGGCTGTTGCGGCAGCTACAATGCGCGGTAAGTCATATCTGCAGATTGGTTCTGTATGTATGGGTATCGGCGGTTCTATCATAGACCCTGCGTTTATCGAAGAATATCTCGGTATGCGTGTTGAGTCTGTTGACGAGGTTGAAATCATCAGACGAATGACAGAGGGCATCTATGACAAGGCTGAATTTGACAAGGCTCTTAAGTGGGCAAAGGAAAAATGCACAATGGGCTTTGACAAAAATCCCGTTGAGCTTCAGATAAGTGATAAGGAAAAGGAAGAACAGTTCGAGTTTGTTGTTAAGATGATGTGTATCATCAAGGACCTTATGAACGGCAACGAAAATCTTCCCGAGGGCTGTGAGGAAGAGCGCGTTGGTCACAATGCAATCGCGGCAGGATTCCAGGGGCAGAGACAGTGGACTGACTTCTACCCGAACTGCGATTTCCCCGAAGCAATGCTTAACACTTCATTTGACTGGAACGGTGCGAGAGAACCCTACATTCTCGCAACAGAGAATGACGTTCTTAACGGTCTCGGTATGCTCTTCGGTAAGCTTCTGACTAACAGAGCGCAGATGTTTGCCGACGTAAGAACTTACTGGAGTACAGATGCAGTTAAGAAAGCGGCAAACTATGATATTACCGGCAAGGCAAAGGAAGCAGACGGCTTCATCCACCTTATCAATTCAGGTGCGTGCTGTCTTGATGCCTGCGGTGAGGTTAAGGATGCTGACGGCAATCCCACAATGAAACCCTGGTACGAAATGACAGAGGCTGATATGGATACGGTAATGGCATCTACTACATGGAATATGGCTGACCTCGGTTATTTTCGCGGCGGTGGATTTTCATCAAGATTCCTCACAAGAAGCGAAATGCCTGCTACAATGATAAGACTTAACCTTGTAAAAGGACTTGGTCCTGTGCTTCAGATTGCAGAAGGCTGGACAGTAAATCTCCCCGATGAGGTTTCTGACATTCTCTGGAAGAGAACTGACTACACATGGCCATGCACATGGTTTGCTCCCAGATGTACAGGGGAGGGTGCATTCAAGACAGCGTACGACGTTATGAACAACTGGGGCGCTAACCACGGCGCAATCAGCTACGGTCATATCGGTGCAGACCTTATTACTCTTTGTTCAATTCTTCGTATCCCCGTATGTATGCACAACGTTCCCGAGGAGAAAATCTTACGTCCTGCAAGTTGGAACGCATTTGGTATGGATAAGGAGGGACAGGACTACAGAGCTTGTCAGACCTACGGACCTATGTATAAAAATATAAGATAACAGAAATTTCGGAAAGCTTAATCCGGCAATTCAGCGGATTAAGCTTTCTGTTTTATTACACGGGAAATTGCGTCAGCTATTGCTTGTAACAACAAAATTTACCTTAAAAAGTGGGCGAAGCGAACGTAAAATTGGCGAAGTCAATTTTATTCTTTTCAAAAAAAAGAAAATTGTGCTTGAAATTGATGAAAAAATATGGTATGATTTCAATGTGTATGTATGCGTAAAATTATTTTTACATAAAAGGAAGGGATTTATTATGGTAAAACGTATTTTGAGCATCGTTGTTTCTGCAGTAATGCTTGTTTCATGCTTTGTTTTTGTTGCTTCTGCTGAAGACACAAGGTATGAGGGTATCAAGTATTTTCAGAGCATGGAAGATATGCTTAAGGAATTGAATGATGATTCCGCAGACTCAAACAATGCAATGTGGGATTATGAGGACAGAGTGGCACAGCAGAATGTGCTCAATGCTTCAACAGTTGCATTTGATACTGATTTTACTGGTGTAGATAAGTGGGCTGATTACTGTGGAAGAGTTCTTACTCGTGACAGCGACGGCATCGGTAGCCGTGAAGGTAATGTTATAAACTACCTCAAGATGCTTGATATTTTCAAGACAGATGATGCTTCTCTTACAGCGGCACAGCTTGATGTTAAAGAGGAATTTTCAGACAAACATCTTGCACCCGAGTATGATGTTGAAGGTCTCGGCCTTCGTGATTCTCTTGCAAAGCTCGATGACTACACATATCAGATTGGTGTTACAATTTCTCATCACAGAGCTACTCTTGATGCTTATGCCCTTTCAGATGAAAAGAAGACAGAATATATGCTTCATGGCACAAAGGCTCTTTATCAGATTTTCTTCCGGGCGAATGATACTGATATGAGAAATGCTTTTGACACAGGATTCCTCGGTGATGATGAGGGTAAGAAGCTTATCGCTGTTATGTACGGTAAGGCTCTTACAACTGAACTTGCTACAGATAATATTATGACCGTTCTTATCGGTTATGTAAACAATAACTTTGTGACTGTAAAGAACGAGTTTGGTGAACTTGTTAAGAAAAATTACGGTGAAGATACAGAAAAAGCAATCTTTGATTTCTTTAAGAGTACAATTGTAAAGGCTTACAATGCATCGTCAGTTACTGATGAAACAAAGGCAGATATTAAGATGCTTTTCGGTAATCCTGAAGTTGCAGATGATAAGGGCGCGTTTCAGATTATGTTTGAAACAATGGATTCAAGCAAAGCTGACAGCTACGGTATGCTTAATATCTGGTTTAACCTTTTCCTCAGACAGCATACACAGCTTTCTGTAGCCGGTAACAAGGCAACAACTCTTAAAGCCGGTGTTGAAGAGAATGAAAACAGAATTACTGTAAGGAACGGCAATTCTGCTGCTCTTAATGTGGAAAACCTTGATCGTTACGGCATAGATGTTAATGCCGAATTTCTTTCACTCGGCTCTGACTGGCTTGATTTGAAAGTTTATAATGAAGATGGTACAGAAAATGCCGATGTTACTTATTCCAAGGAAAACGGTAAAATCTATGTAAGCTATAACTCTGAAAAAGCTAATCGTTATCCGGGATATATTCAGCTTGTCCGTAACGACGGAACTTACATTGAGACATATCCTGTTGAGATAGTAAATGTCAAGTCTACAATACGTCCTCCCAGCACTCCCGGTGGTGGCGGTGTAACAGTGGTAGAACCTGAATATACTCTTTCATTTGATACTGGTGGTGGTTCGGATATATCCTCCGAAAATTATGACAAGAATGAAGTTGTAATTGTAAACAAAGTTCCCGTAAAAGAAGGATATGTATTCGAGGGTTGGTATCTTGACAAAGAATGTACAATCAGTGCAGAATCAGTAACAATAACTAAAGATATTGTTCTTTATGCTAAATGGGTTGAAGATAACGGTATTGCAGGTGGAAATTATCCTACTCCTGACGGACTTAATGGTGAAGACCACTTTGCATATGTAATCGGTTACCCGGACGGTACGGTTCGTCCCCAGAATAATATTACAAGAGCAGAAGTTGCAGCAATTTTCTTCAGACTTCTCAAGGAAGATGTAAGAGAAGAAAATCTTGCATCAGCTAACGTTTTCACAGATGTGAGTGATGGCGAATGGTATAATATGGCTGTATCAACACTTGAAAAGCTCGGTATCATAGAAGGAAGAACATTGACAGAGTTTGTTCCCAATGATTACATTACCCGTGCTGAATTTGCAACAATCTGTGCAAGATTTGATGATACTGACTATGTAATAACAGATAACTTCTCCGACATCAGCGGTCATTGGGCAGAGGGTTATATTCGTGAAGCTGCAGGAAGAGGTTGGATTAAGGGTTATGAGGATGAGACTTTCAGACCTGACAGACTTATTACAAGAGCTGAAACAATGACTCTTATTAACAGAATTCTTAACCGTAATCCCGAAAATGAAGATGACCTTCATGAAGACATGATTGAGTGGGCGGATAATAATCCTAATGACTGGTATTATCTTCCTGTTCAGGAAGCTACAAACTCTCATGTATACACAAAGAAAAATAACGTATATGAGGCCTGGACTGAAATGCAGTCAGGAACTGACTGGACACAGTATCAGAAGTAATTGAATAAAAAAAGAAGAATGCCGACGGCATTCTTCTCAGACTGTCGAAAAAGTCCAGAAAAGTCTGGGCTTTTTCTGCGTTTTATGGTAT
>CAYLPQ010000120.1:0-3825 GCA_964385605.1 uncultured Oscillospiraceae bacterium
CCTGCGGCTATGACGACTTTTACTTGCTGGCAGTTGGAGACAAAGTATACATCCTTGACACTGCCCAGGCAAGCTACGAAAGAAATGCGCCATACTCAACCCGTCAGTACGAATGCTATCTCTGGACCGGAATTGGCGCAAGACTCATGGACGTCATAGACGGCCGGCTGTTCTTTGGAACTGAAGACGGGAAAATAAAGCGCTTTTACAACTCCGACCTCGGAGGCTTTACAGATGACGGAAAGATAACTGAAAACACTATAGAAATTGACGGCGCCCAGATAACAACAAAGGAGTCCTTTCCGTGTTATTGGGAGACTGCAGAAATTTATACCGGTTCAAGCACGGACCACAGCGAACTAAAAAAGACGTTCAAACATCTTGCGGTAGCATTGAACGCCTTCCCACATACCGGCTGCAGAGTATGGGCCAACATTGACGGGCTCTGGCAAATTATTTTTGATTACGACTCTTCAGCAAATTATTTCGACTTTGAAGACCTGGACTTTGAGGACTTTACCTTCCGGACCGACGCGACACCGACTTTGATTGGCGGAAAATTCAAAGGGAAAAAGCTTTTACACATTCAGTTCCGGTTTGAAAATTCGAAACCGCAGCCATTTTCGGTACTGTTTGCCAAAACAAAATACACTGTAGGCAACGAATACCGAAAGTAGAAAGGAGAACACATGGGTTTATCTGATTATAAATTTAAAGAAGCCAATTTTAATGGCAAAAAAATTGCGGATCTTTCAAACACGCCATCCAGTGACGGGATGACAGCCGAAGACCTGAAGAAGTATTTTGACTACATCCCAAAAACAATGATTGCCATGGGTACAATAAACAGCATCATAGATCTTTTGGAAAGCACAGAAGGCGCAGCAAGCATCGGCGGAAACCTCACAGGGGTTACCGGAGTAACCGTGCAGGAAATTTTGGACAGCGTAAAGGTACTGATTGATAATCGGTATACAAAGGAAAACGTAGATGACCTTTTAGACGATAAGGCTGAAAAAAGTGAACTTTCATCCTTAATAAATTCTGTAAGTTTTAACAAAACAACGGGTGGTTTTACTTTCACTACTCAGGGTGGAACGGTGTATAAATTCGATACAGCCCTTGAAAAAGTAGCGGTGAATTTTAGCTACAATTCAGAAACCCAGTCGATTGACTTAGAACTTGCAGACGGAACAACTCAAAGTATCCCACTGGGAGATTTCATAACCATAAATGAGGTTGTATCAAGCGATACAATCCAGGCAACCGTAAATGATAATGTTATTACCTTAACCATAAAGGACGGTTCCATTACCGACTCTATGCTGTCCTCAGCTGTTATGGCTTCTCTTAGAGAACTGGCTTCCGCTGCGCAGCAAAATGCAGAAATCGCAGAAGCTGCAAAAAATAACGCAAGCTCTTACTCCAGTTCTTCCAAGACCTCTGCTGATAACGCCGCTGCAAGTGAGCAGAAAGCGGAGGAATACGCAAATACTGCAGCCGAAAAAGCCACTGAAGCGGCGAATAGTGCCAGTGCAGCGAAGACACATGAAACCAATGCCGAAGATTCTGCCACGGCTGCAGCAGACAGTGCCGCAGCGGCCAAGGCTGCATGGGATTCTGGCGAAAAGGCAATGAGGGACATTGACGAAACTATTGAAACTGCATTGGAAAAAGCAAAAGCAAGTGGTGAATTTAAAGGTGAAAAAGGCGAAAAAGGTGACAAGGGCGACACTGGAGAAGTAGACTACACACGCCTGGAAGACTACTATCCTAAAACGGGTGGTGACATTGAAGGAAATGTAATCATAAAGGGTGGAAAACTTTCTATAGGTCAGTACGAAGACAATGATTTCGTCAAGATGTTTATTGGAGTAGACCAGACGGAAGAAGATATTGAGGCAGCCAAAACGCTTGGCATCCCAGCGATTATGAAAGATGCGGAATACGGTGACCTGTATATCACTGTAAAACCTACCATCATGATTATAGCAGATGAAGACTGGATATATGCAGGCGGTGGTTGTGCTGGTATCTCTGCGGAACTGGATGGTAAATCTTCTGGTGTAGAAGCAAATGAAGAAACTCTTTCGCTGTATGCAGGCGATAAAGAAAACTATAACCCAGCAATCGAAATAACACCTACCACTACTGCTGTCCGCAACTTAGCAGACCCGTCAGAAGACGGTGATGCAGTACCGAAACGGTACGTAGATAATCTCACTTTAGGTGGTGGCTCTGATATCACAACAGGAGATACGATAGACCTTTTACTGGAACTGGATATGGTATCAGCGGTAACGGATAATGGGTTAATTTTAACCGATGAAAACGGCGACATTTTATTATGGTAAGGAGGATAATACCATGGCAGACAATTTAAGAAGCATAACAGAACTGGAAGTTTTAACCGAAGTGCCAGATGGCACATACACAGTAGTCGTAGATGGCGGGACAGCTAAATTAGCACCGTATGGCGGTGGCGGTGCGGAAGCGATTGAGATTGTGTATACGACGGCGGATGGAGTAACAGTTACGTGCGATAAAACGTACGAAGAAATCTACGAAGCGTTAGTAACTGGTAATGGTGTTGCGAATGTCAAAATCGTTGTGGAAGGCACGCTTTTCTCTGCGGGAAACTGGTGGAGTTTTGCAATCGGTCCAATGACGGAATCGGAATATGACTATTTCATTTTTTCGGCTAATATTGGTACCGGTATTTTCATGCTTTATCACAATAGTAATAACGAAATAGAGATGTCACAACTTCCTTGGTCAGCATAAGGATGGTGATGCCTAATGTTAGAAGCAATTAAAACCGCATTAAAAGCAATTCAGGCGTTGCTTAACAAATGTGTTAAAAAGATTAATGGCATTACGCCTGATGTTAATGGAAATGTGCAGATAGGCTGGCAGGAGATACCAGACAAGCCAAGCATTTCTGCGGGCACGGGGGATAAGTCTATAGAAGAAGGCTCTGATACAACAGCGCGCGGCCGATATTCGCATGCAGAGGGATGGCGTACGAGTGCCACTGGTCAGGCGTCCCATGCCGAAGGTATTGATGCAGTAGCCAGCAATGACTTTTCCCATGCAGAAGGTAGCCACACAGGAGCAAGCGGTTATGCATCCCACGCCGAAGGGTCCTACACTAGAGCAAAGGGTGAAAGTTCCCACGCAGAGGGGGACAACACTTGGGCAAACGGTGACTATAGCCACGCGGAGGGTCGCTACTCGGCAGCCAGCGGCAATCACAGCCATGCAGAAGGTTATGAAACAGTAGCCAGCGGAAATTACCAGCACGTCCAAGGTAAATATAACATCGAAGACAACACCAGCACCTACGCTCACATAGTTGGGAATGGTACATTCACCACCAAACGTTCCAACGCCCATACCTTAGACTGGTCGGGTAACGCATGGTTTGCCGGTACGGTGGAAGGCACTGGTATTATCCTCACTTCACCATCCGGCACACGTTTCAAAATCACAGTAGACGATACTGGCACACTTACAGCTACAGAAGTGGTATAATCACCTCAAAAAGGAGATTATGCTATGAACATCAAAAAGTTTGAAGATTATGAAGAAAACCTGACAACTTATGGAGGAAAAGTAAAGTACTTCATCGAAGTAATTGAATCCAAAGTGAGCGACCCTGTCTTAATTGATGATATTAAGCTACTCGCAGAATCCTGCTACAAAGAAGGATTCCAGGATGGATACAGGTTTTCTGACTGGCTACACGACAAAACAAAATAGTTTTATTGCCCCGACATAGTTCGGGGTTTTTTATTGGAGGTATTTAATATGGCGACAAAAAAC
>CAYLPQ010000121.1:0-3608 GCA_964385605.1 uncultured Oscillospiraceae bacterium
GCACCCATATTTTCAAAGGGATCCTCAAGCTCAATTTCCTTTGCAATTGTAACACCGTCGTTTGTGATAAGGGGAGCGCCGAACTTCTTGTCAAGAACTACGTTTCTACCCTTGGGTCCCAGTGTTACTTTAACAGTATTGGCAAGCTGGTTTACACCGCTTTCAAGCGCCTTGCGGGCATCTTCGCCGAATAAAATATCCTTTGCCATTGATAATCACTCCTAATAAATTAGTCTAAAATTGCGAGAATCTCACTCTGACGGAGAATTGTGTATTCACAGCCGTCAAGCTTAACTTCTGTGCCTGCATATTTTGAAAGAAGCACTTTGTCGCCAACCTTGACTTCCATCTTAACATCTTTTCCGTCAATGATGCCACCGGGACCAACTGCAACAACCTCTGCATACTGAGGCTTCTCTTTAGCAGTGCCGGGAAGCACGATTCCGCTTTTTGTGGTTTCTTCAGTTTCTACCATTTTTATAACGACTTTGTCGCCAAGCGGTCTGATTGTCATATATATTACCTCCTAAAAAATAATAAACATATTAAATGCCTAGATATATATAATATCACATAAAAAATAAAATTCAATATCTAATTTGGAAAAATTTCCGAAAAAACCAAAAGTTCACAAAATAATAATATATTTTCCAAAATTTCATAATATTTAGAGAAAGGAATGATTTTATGAAAAAGACAATTGAACTGACACCCCTTGCTGATATGGGCAGAGGACAGGCAAGAGTATCGGATAACAGTGTTGAAATTGAAGTGCAGGGAATAATCGGCGGGATGAAAGCTTGGCTTGTGGGAAGGGAAGAAGCAGAAAAAATAGGTAATCTCGTAGAGGGAAAAATAAATCGTCAGATTGATACCACAAGGCATAACGGAATTCTCATTACACAGAGCGGAAGGCAGATTATGATGGGTGCATATGCGGAAAGCATTGTGCCTACTCCGGGGGAAGAAAAGGAAAAGCTTCCTTTCGAAGCGGAGGGAATTGACTGGAAAAAAATTACCCAGAAGAGCTATGCCGGACTATGTGAGGAACTGCGATATATGTTAAGTCATAAAAATGTATATCGTAACTACAGACAGTTCGGGCATTACTGGGCGGGAGAAAATGAAGAATGCGGTGCTTTGGCATTAAGGTGTGACAATGAATCTGAAAATCCCTTTTCAATGTTTGCCGATATGTGTGAATATAAAAACGGCTACGTTATTGTATGTGTTGATAAAAACACAAAGAAAATACGTAAAATCGGACCCAGGAACTGACAGCTTGTTGTCAGTTCTTGAGGTGAGCCAGAGGGTCAACAGGGGTTCCGTTTTCAGTTATTTCAAAGTGAAGGTGAGGCCCTGTTGATCTTCCTGTGTTTCCACTTAAAGCAATAACAGTTCCGGCGGAAACCGTTTGCCCGTCAGCAACCTGAATGTCGCTCAGATGAGCATATGAGGTTTCAATTCCGTAACCGTGGTCAATGCGTATGAATTTGCCGTATCCTCCGGCATTTTCACTTACATATGATACTGTACCGCATTCTGCAGCTTTAACAGGGGTACCTTCGGGAACAGCGAGGTCTATTCCCTCGTGCATACGTCCCCAACGGGAACCGAAGGGGGAGGATAAAGTTCCTTTTAAAGGGTAAAAGAGACCGCTTTCAAGCACGTTTTTTCGCTTTGTTCCTACCCTGACAACTTGTGTTACGGGTTCTATTACAATTTTCTGCGAGGTTATTCGCTCTGATTTTTCAGCGCCGTTCTCGTACACGGTTTCGCGGGAAATCTGCATATTTCCTTCTTTTCCCTCTTTAACGGTAACAGATTCACCTATATACAGGCTACTGTCGCTTTCGGTTTGTGTTTCAAAGGGAATAACTTCAGAAGAAGTGGAGTTTACTACACTGACAACATTTATATTGCCGTTTTCAGAAAGGAGACGCACGCATTCCTCTCTGTCTGATACAATAGTTTTTGGAACCACGCAGGTTTTATATGACAAATTAGCCGCAATTTCTGCGTTGCCTTCCATAGAGAATGAAGAAATATATCCGCTGACAGCAGCTTTTGCGGTGCTTTCATCGGGTGCGGTGAAAATACGGGTGCCATCGCAATACAATTCGCAACCGGAAACAAAGTCGCTGTCGGCAAGAAGGAGATTGTCACGTAGGACTTCTGCAGACTCAATATTTCCTCTTAATGTAAAAACCGAACAAATTTTTATATCCTCTACAGAAAAGACAGTCCCTGAATTTTTTGCAGTATTGGTTGCCATAGAAAGAGCAGAGTAATAATCCTGTTTGCTATGTACAATGCCGAGCTCGTGGTTTTCAAGATATACTCCTGTCCCGAATGTGAAAATATGAAACAAAGAAAAAACACAGCTCGCAGCCAAAGCCGTGGAAAGAAGCTTTGTGAAAAGAACTCTGAAAGAAGCTTTGGCATAGGAAACACAGTTTGCGACTAAAACCGAAATTTTCTCCCTGAAAGCGGATATGCTGTCTGATATGAGTATGTGTTTTTTGCGGGGTTTTGATGCACTGATTCCGGAAGTGGGTTCAGGTGCTATGATAAAGCCATTTTTGTGAGTATTTGAATATTCTGCCTGCATATAAAAACCTCCTTATAAAAAGTAAGCTCTTTTATATTTATGCGGACAGGCAAAAAAATAGAACTTTTGTGTGGTAAAAACGGCTTTTGGTGATACAATACAGGAAAGGAGATGATTTTTATTGAACAAAACTATTGACAAGGCAAATTTGGATTACAGACAGTTTCTACAAAATGAAGAAAAGTCAGCAGCAACAACAAACAAGTATTTGCATGATGTAAAAACATTTGCACAATGGTGCGGAGAAAGGACTTTGACAAAATCACTGGTGTTACTTTATAAAAGTGAGCTTGTGGAAAAATATTCTCCATCGAGTGTAAACTCAATTTTGTCGTCGTTAAACAGCTTTTTTGAATTCCGCGGGTGGCATGAGTTTAAAACAAAAATGCTCAAAATTCAGAAACAAATATTTGTGCAAAAGGAAAGGGAACTTTCAAGGACGGAATATGTGCGGCTCCTGGACGCTGCAAAAAAGAAAAAGAACAAACGGCTGTATCTTTTGATGCAGACGGTCTGTTCTACAGGGATTCGTGTATCAGAGCTTAAATTTATAACTGTTGAAGCTATCAGAAAAAAAGAGGCATTAATAAACTGCAAAGGAAAAATGCGGATAGTAATTCTTCCGGAAAAGCTTTGCAGAATGCTTAATATGTATATAAAGGAAAGAAAAATTTTAACAGGAAGCATTTTTGTTACAAAAAACGGAACTCCCCTTGATCGCAGTAACATTTTTCACGAAATGAAAAAGTTGTGTAATGTTGCAAATGTAGAAAGAAAAAAGGTTTTTCCTCACAATCTCAGGCATCTTTTTGCAAGAACTTATTATTCAATGCAAAAAGATATTGTGAGACTTGCAGATATATTGGGACATTCAAGCATTAACACGACGAGAATTTACACTATGGAATCAGGAGATATTCATAGAGCACAGATACAAATGTTGGGACTTTTACGTTGCTGAAAAACAAAAAAACCACATAATCGAAATTATGTGGTA
>CAYLPQ010000122.1:0-3375 GCA_964385605.1 uncultured Oscillospiraceae bacterium
TATTTGTTATGGAAATTTTTCTTCATTTATTGTTTTTAATTCTTTCACGTTATCAACTCCGTATAAAAAAATAGTGTTTCGCAGTAAACGTATTGCTTACTGCGAAACTGATGCAGTTTTATTCTTCTGAAAACTGGTCTTTGCCTACACCGCAAAGAGGGCAAACCCAATCTTCCGGCACATCCTCCCATGCTGTTCCGGGAGCAACACCGTTATCGGGATCGCCGATGGCTTCGTCATATACATAACCGCAAACGTCGCATACGTACTTCATAAAATCTGCCTCCTTTCAAAATCATATATATATTCTATCCTAAATAGAAATCCATTATTAGCATTAAACAAAATCCGACCAGAAGTGCGTAGGTTGCGCCTCTTTCACTTCCATGGGCATGGGTTTCGGGAATCATTTCGTCACTGATTACATAAAGCATTGTACCGCCTGCAAAAGCAAGTGCAAATGGAAGAATTGCCGAGGATATACTCACTGCAAAATATCCCAGGAATGTTCCGATAACTTCAACCACACCGGTAAATGCGGCAATTATAAGTGTACGACTCTTACTCATACCTGCGGCAAGCATAGGCGCAATGATAACCATACCCTCGGGAATGTTCTGCAGAGCAATACCCATAGCAATGACCATTGCCTTATCATTGTTTCCTGTGCCGAAGCCTACTCCTGCGGCAATACCCTCTGGCAGATTATGTATGGCGATTGCCATAACAAAAAGGAGAACCTTCCCCAGCTTTTCGTTCTGCTTTCCGTGAGCTTCCTGTTCTTTTCCTGACAGAGTATGAAGATGAGGAACTAATTTGTCAAGAACGTTCAGAAGCAGTGCGCCGCAGAAAACACCTGCTATTGTAACAAATACGGAAAATTTACCGCCGTCCTCAAGGGAGGGGGAAATCAGACCGAATACTGCCGCGCAAAGCATAACACCTGCCGCAAACGACAGGATAATGTCAGTAAATCTATGTGAAATTTTTCTGAACGCAAAGCCAATAACGGAACCGATAAGTGTAGCGCCGCCTACTCCTAGTGCTGTGAGAAGAACTATCGGCATAGAAACACCGCCTTTTTATTTTATTATAGCATAGAATATACCCCAATGCAAGAAAAACAAACATACATATTTAACGGCAGAATCCCCACCCATTTCATTGAAGAAGATGTACCTCGCTACGGTCCGTACAATATGCAGGAATGCGCCCTTGATATGATGCTCTATTACATAGAGTGGTCGGGCGACCTTGAAACTGCGGAAAAATTTTACGATGACCTTGCCTCCATGGTAGAGTGGGAAAGAAGAATGTATGACCCGAATGACATCGGTTTGTATCAGAACATCCTTAACACATGGATTTCGGACGGTCATAACTATAACGGTGCAGGCTGTGCCCAGTCAACCGCATATAACTACCGCGCAAATCTTGTTTTGTCAAAGATTGCAAAGAAAATCGGTAAAGATGGTACAGTTTTTGAAAAGTGTTCAGAAAAAATCAAAAAGGCGCTGAACGAGAAATTATGGATTGCAAACAAAGGTGTTATAGCAGAATCTCTTGATATAATAGGAAACTGCCTGATACACCCCTCTGTAGAGCTTGCTACTGTATACCATGTAATGGATTCTGAAATGATTGATGATTTCAAAGCATACAGAACACTTAAATTTACCGAAAATCACATAAAGAATATTGTAACACCCGGCTCTGACGGAAGACTTTGCTTCATTATAACAGAAAAGGCAATCAGGAATCCCTTAATATTCACTGCGACAGAGCGGAAAAGCAGCTCATAAGAATTCCTATGCGTTCTGCAGGAATTGAGGCAATTTTACTTGACGGTGCGCCTGTTGATTATAAAATCGTAGCCGCTCCCAACAACAGCTTTATTATGATTGAAGTGGATAAAGCAGGCAGATTCCAGCTTCGTGTAATGCACGGCAGAAGCCCTGTTCCCACGGTTACATTCCCCGAAAGTGTTCTTGCAGGAAATAAGCTCGCTTTTGAAATCAAAGATGCGAAGCTCATTGATGTATTTGACGTATCTGAAGCACTTGAGGACATCAGTGTTGTTGGCAACAAGGTTTATGCAAAGGCAAAGGATATTGCCGACGATTACACTCTTTTCCTCCGTACAGTATCCGGAGAATATGATGCATGGATTGCCGTAGTCTATGAGATTATCAACGAGGATGAAGAACCCTCTGTGCTTGAGGATAAGCCCTTTGTGCCTGTAGATATGTCCGAATACTTCAACTGCAGTATGACGGAAGTTCATAACCAGGCTTACATACATCCCAGATCTGAAGGATTTTCTATGGGAATGTTCCAGAACGGTCGTTATTCACATAACTGGAATCAGTACGGAAGAAATGTTGTGTATGTTGATGATACTTTCTTCAGAAATTCGGGCGGCACAGTTCAATCACCATCGGGCATACCTTTTGCGACACCTGCAGAAAACGAAAATCTGGCTTGTGTTTCAATATTTGAAACATTTCCCACAAGCATTACAATTCCCATCAGCGGAAAAGGTCAGGAGGTTGCGGTTCTCTTTGTTGCAAGCACCTGCTGCCTGCACTCACATATAGAGAATGCACGCATAACCATTACCTATGCTGACGGAACATCAACACACAAAGCGCTTGTTTATCCCATAAGTATCGACGACTGGCTTACATCTGCATTGACTACCGAGGGAGAAATTTTCTACTTCAACAATTTCAACCATGCTACGGTGCAAAAAATCTTAATTGACCCCGAAAAAGAGCTTGCAAATATCAAGATAGAAGCCGTTGCCAATGAAGTTGTTTTAGGTATTGCAGGTATAAGTATAGCCGAAAGGCAGTAACCCGAACCTCAATTTTTGAAGTACAGATTTTTGGACTTAAATCTTTTTGAATTTGCGTAAAAGAAACCTCGCTTTGAATATGTCCGGGAAAGATGGATAATAGAAAAATAGGACCCCTATGGTAGAATGTAATAAACTACCGTAGGGGGATTTTTTATGCCAAGAGAATATAGAAATATAAAGAATACAAAAAAGTTATGGAAATATATAAAAGATTTGATTAAGAAAAAGATTAGAGAAAAATTCAGGATTTACTTTATAGCATACAGTGCCGCTTGCCTGCTCTATTTTATTGTGGGTTATATTTTTCCGGACGTTATCAGGCGCGAAACAACAAACTTAAAAAAATTTCCATTTGCCTATTGACAAGGTAGGTAAATAGTGTTATGATATTACCAACCTAAACGATAGGTAATTGATTTGAGAAAGGAGAACAGCGCCATGATTAAGCTTTATAACACCGCTATAATTATGATGGGGATGTGCATGTGGATTTGTCAGATGTGCATTAATTTTTG
>CAYLPQ010000123.1:0-3346 GCA_964385605.1 uncultured Oscillospiraceae bacterium
CAAGGTTTTAACAGTAGTTAAAATATAAAAACGGGGTGTCAATTTGACACTACCATAGTAATTAAGGAGGATGATTTTATGAAAGTACAAAGTGTAACGGGACCTCTTTCAAGAGAAGACCTTGGAGTGACAAGTCCCCACGAACACGTTTTTATTGACATTTCGGCATTTTATACACCGAGGGAAATCAAGGATTTTGACAATTCAGAGAATGTAAAGGTTGCAATAGAGAACCTGGGTGTTCTTAACCGCGACCCTTATGCTCTTAAGGACAATCTTACAATGCTGGATTTTGAAACACAGCAGACAGAGCTTACATATTTCAAAAAGGCAGGCGGTCAGACTATTGTAGATGCCACTACAAAGGGTATCGGACGTGACCCCCAAGCTCTTAAGAAAATTTCTGAAAACACAGGTGTTAACATTATCGCAGGTGCAGGTTATTATGTGTATTCCACACATCCTTCCGAGCTTGAGAAAATGTCTCTTGAAGAAATTGCCGATACTATGGTAAAGGAAGTCGAGGTTGGACTTGACGGAACCGATATTAAGGCAGGAATCATCGGCGAAATAGGTATCAGCGAAGTGTTTAACGAGAATGAGAGACGCGTTCTCCGTGCCGCAGGTATCGCACAGAAGAAGACGGGTGTAGCAATTAACGTACATATTAACCCCTGGACAGAAAACGGTTTGGAGGCGGCAGATATTCTCCTTTCAGAGGGTGTTGCTCCAGAGAAAATCTGTATTTCGCATATCGACGTTGAGGGTAAGATTGATTACATTCACGGACTTCTGGAAAAAGGTGTGTATGTAGAGTTTGACAACTTCGGTAAGGAGTACTACGTTGATAAAGATGCGCGCAACAGCGGTTACGGTCTTTTCATTAGCGATGTTGAGAGAATAAGACTTCTCAAGAGACTTATTGAAGAAGGATACCGTGACCGGATTCTTTTAAGCTGTGACGTATGTCTTAAGACACTTCTGCGTTCATACGGCGGATGGGGATACGACCATCTTCTCCGTAACCTTGTGCCCGTAATGCTTGAAGAGGGTATAAGTCAGGAAGATATAGACAAGATGCTTATTGATAATTCAGCTAATTTCCTTTGCGGTAAGGAATGATTAAAATGCGGGCGATTCGTGAATCGCCCCTACAAGAAAGGATGATAACTATGGAAAGAATAATGATACCCAATGAAGAATTCAAATTAAGAATAAAAAAGCTTCAGGAGAAGATGAAGCAGGACGGAATTGAGCTGTTTCTTGCTTACGGTAATGAGGCAGAGCCTCAGTATGTAAGATACCTTTCAGACTACTGGCCTTCATTTGAAACAGCCGGTGTGCTTGTTGCGCAGGAGGGTGAGCCGAAGCTCCTTATCGGCCCCGAAAGCTTTACATATGCAAGCGACCGTACAAGAATCCCCGAGGTAAGACTTCTCAAAGCTTTCCGCGAATCTTCAGAGCCTGAATATCCCGGAAAGCCCCTCGACACATTCAGAGGACTTTTTGAGGAAATGCTCGGAAAAGATATTCCCGAAAAGATTTACGTTGCAGGTTATCCCCTTATGACAATCGGTGTATACTCTGCCCTCAAGGAAGTTTTCGAGGAAAAGAACATCATCAAGGGTGACTACCTCCTTAACGACCTTCGTATGATTAAGACGGAAAATGAGCTTAAGTGTATGCGTAAAGCGGCAGAAATCACTAGAAAGACGTTTGACTATGTTCTTGAAAATATCCATCCCGGTATGACAGAAACGCAGGTTGTAGGTGTTGCACTCGGCAAAATGCATGAACTTGGTGCAGAGAGAGAAAGCTATCCGCTCTGGGTTCTTACAGGTGCAGGCAGTGACCAGGCAATAAGCCGTGCAAGACAGAAAGTAATTCAGCCCGGTGATTTCACATTCCTGCAGATTGGTGCTCGTTACGAGGGTTACGCATCATCGATTGGCAGACCGGTCATTTTCGGCAAAGCTTCTGAAGAAGAAAAGAAACTTATCGCTGCAGGCTATATCGGACAGAATACAGTGTTCAACAATATCCGTGACGGTCTTTGTGCAGGCGAGCTTGCCCGTCTTTATGAGAAGAATATTACTGAAGCAGGCTATGGCGACTGGCTCCTTTATGGTCCTTGCCACGGTAACGGCCTTATGGAGGGTGAAGCTCCCTGGGTTGAAAATAATTCGGAGTGGATTCTTAAAGAGAATATGACATTCTGCTGTGATATTTTCCTTGGTAACGGCAACCTTAAGAAAGGTCTTCGTATGGAGGACGTAATCAGAGTTACAAAGGATGGCTGTGAGAATCTTACTAACTATCCGCAGAAGGTATTCGAAATATAATCAGACATATTGAAAATGCATGCCAAAAAAGAACTCCAGAAGCATTGCTTCTGGAGTTCTTTTTGTGAAAACCATTAGTTAACTTGTTATGAGCTTATTTACCGATTCAAGGTAATTGTTGTATACGGTATCTTTTTGCTCTATAGGAGCAGAACTTATTGATGAAGAAAGAGATTTAACAGTGTTTCCGGCATCGGTTAATTCTTGATAAAGAAGATATTGATTTGTTTTAATTTGATTTACATCACCCAAAACGGATGCTAATTGGTTGATTATCAAATTCTGTCTCAGTTCAGACTCATAGATGTTGTAAGCACCGTCAGGACCTTCGAGAGAATCACATCTTCCGCTGGAAAGGTACTCGCATATTGAGGCTACAGCAATAAAGTATTGATATTTAGGATAAATAATATTGGAACTGTAGTGTTCGGCAAGAGCAGCTCTGGTTTTTTCTAATATTTTGTGATGCTCCTGCAGTACGTTTGTGTAAATAGTTTCAAGCTTTTTCATATGTTCATTGGTTTGATTATAGTAAGCCATTTGCTGATTGTAGCTGTCAAGGCTGGAGGCGTATTCTGATTCTGCTTTTTCTTTAGCCTTTTTAAAATTTTGTTCGGCTTCGACTAATTTCTGCTTATAAATTTCTTCTTGTTTTTCATTTTCTAATTCAAATTTAGCTCGGAGCCTTGCTTGCAAAAGCGGATAGTTTTTTAAGGCATTTTCGTATGCTGTTAATGATGATTTATACCGCTCGCGCTTACTTTGACAATAAAAATAATAATCTTTAAGACGCCGGAAGGCAATCCCCCAAAAAAATATTAAACCAAGAATGCAGACAATGCTCGCTTCCGGAACTTCAAAAAGACAGAAAATAAGAAGAAGCCCTCCCAATACACCAGCTATGCCTGACCAGAAGTCTTGAGTGGGTTTTTCAAAGCTTGGTTTTTGCGGTTCCACAGGCTTTTTTGCAATATAAAGATTTGGGTCTACATTTTGTTTGACCA
>CAYLPQ010000124.1:0-3341 GCA_964385605.1 uncultured Oscillospiraceae bacterium
CCATTTGTTTTCACTCCTTTACATCAATCCATCGAAGAACTCGATTGTCTTACTGCTCTCTGTAAGCTTAACGATGGCTTTCTTCCAGTCAGGTCTCTTACCGCTGTTAGCGCCCATTCTCTTAACCTTGCCGAGAACTCTCATAGTTGTTACCTTTTCAACTTTTACGCCGAAAATTTCTTCAACTGCTTTTTTGATTTCTATTTTGTTGGCATCCTTAGCAACCTCGAAGGTATACTTCTTGTCAGCCATCTGATCCATAGAATTTTCAGTTATAATAGGCTTCTTAATGATTTCATAAGACATCATTATGCATACACCTCCTCAAGTTTTGCCACGGCGTCCTTCGCTACGATGAACTTGTCGTGGTTGAGAACGTCGTATACGTTAAGCATTCCAACATATGAAGCCTTAACACCAGCAATGTTTCTTGCTGAAAGGTAAACGTTCTTTTCCATTTCGTTTGTAACGATAAGCGCCTTGCCTTCTACACCCATAGCCTTGAGCATATCAGCAACTGCTTTTGTTTTGATTTCATCCATAGTAAGGTTATCGATTACCATTACGTTCTCGTCAGCAGCCTTTACGCTGAGAGCACTTACCATAGCAAGCTTCTTAACCTTCTTATTGATTGTATAAGAGTAATCTCTGGGCTTGGGGCCGAGAGCTACACCACCCTTAATCCACTGAGGAGCACGTGTACTACCCTGTCTTGCACGACCAGTACCTTTCTGTCTGAAAGGCTTCGCGCCACCGCCGGCAACTTCCGTGCGGGTTTTGGTACTCTGTGTACCCTGTCTCTGATTTGCAAGGTAGTTAACTACAGTTTCGTGAAGAACTGCCTTATTAACTTCTGCGCCGAAAAGCTCTGCATTAAGTTCTACATCGCCAATCTTTGCGCCCTGCATATTATATAATACCGCTGTAGGCATTTATAGCATCTCCTTTCCGTATGGCTTACGCCTTTACTGTATTCTTGATAGTTACTATGCCGCCCTTGGGTCCAGGAATTGCACCCTTAACAAGAATGAGGTTTCTGTCCATATCAACCTTAACAACGTCAAGATTCTGAACTGTAACCTTTTCACAACCCAAATGTCCTGCAAGCTTCTTGCCTTTGAAAACACGAGACGGTGATGAACATCCACCCATTGAACCAGGTCCTCTGTGATAACCACTACCGTGAGTCATGGGTCCACGGTGCGTGCCCCATCTCTTAACTGTACCGGCATAACCTTTACCCTTGCTGATGCCTGTTACGTCAACTCTTTCGCCTTCTGCGAAAACGTCTGCCTTAACTTCATCACCAACGTTAAGATTAATTTCATCAAGACGGAATTCCTTAAGAACCTTCTTGATTGCTATGCCACTCTTTGCGAAGTGACCCTTGAGAGCCTTTGTCATGTGCTTTTCTTTTACTTCTCCAAAGCCAAGCTGAACAGCTTCATAACCGTCTGTTTCGACAGTTTTTCTCTGGATTACGTTGCAGGGGCCGGCTTCTATAACAGTAACCGGTACTACCTTGCCTTCAGCATCGAAAATCTGAGTCATACCGATTTTCTTACCGATAATTGCTTTCTGCATGATTTGTTCCTCCTTAATTGGTTATTGGTTGACTTTCGCCAACATTACCTTCCGCTCTTATCAATAAGCTTAATGTCAACGCTTACACCTGCGGGCACGTCAAGCTTACCGAGAGCTTCCATGGTCTTGGGGGTAGGATTGAGAATGTCGATAAGTCTCTTGTGAGTTCTCTGTTCGAACTGCTCACGGCTGTCCTTATACTTATGAACTGCACGAAGGATTGTAACAATCTCTTTCTCTGTGGGAAGCGGAATAGGACCTGAAACTGTGCTTCCTGTTCTCTTGGCAGTATCCACAATTTTTTCTGCGGACTGATCAAGAAGAACGTGGTCATATGCCTTTACCCTGATTCTGATTTTCTGCTTTGCTGCCATTGCTAAGCCTCCTAAAAAATAGTATTCGCTGACTCATGCGACGGACTGTACACGGCGCCGGGTGTTTCACCCTTTGCCATATTAAAACCCAGAGCTAGACTCCGGGTACTACATGAAGATGGGCGCAGATGCGCAAAGCTTTATCATGTTGTACAGTGACTGGCGCCCGACTTCAGGAGTCGGACATTCTCCACGGAAAAACCTACCTTTGCGGTAGCAACCTCCCGCTTCATCGTCTGTCATGTCACAGCTCGACCATTGTATACCATATTTAAAGGAATTTCAAGTATTATTTACAAAAAAATTGGAGTTTTTTATAAATTTGTATGATTGCATAAAACAAAAGCTTGTTTTATGTACTTTTTGCACAAAACAAGCTTTTGTTTTTAAGCCACAGCGGGATAAATGCTACCAAAATATGTGACAAATAATGTACGTCCCTAAACGGCTTTCTAAGATTTCCGTTAGGAGTATAGGTGTAGCTTTCTGTCCTCTCCGACGGCATTGTGCTTTAGGGAAATGGGAAAGAAAGTTGACAATTAATGTACGTCCCCACTGTCACGCGACTTTCTAATTTGTACTATATCGATATGAATTACCACCAATTCGATTAATTGTCTTAATTCCGTCTAAAAAACCATCTGAACCATCATTTACAAACATAACCCCTTGCTCATCATCTACAGAACCGCTTAATACAAAATATATAGTAGAATTCTCTTTGCGTGCATAAATGAATTTTATACTATCATCATAATTTTCAAATGGTATTTCTTTTATCATTTCTTGTTTAGTGTCATACAATATAATTTTATTATCTTCTGCCTTAGCTGTATGAAAATCCATTTCTTTTATTATGGAATTTATTTTATATAAATAATCTTCTGTTTTTTTATCACTTGTGGAATTACAAGAAGTAAAGAAAAATACTCCTAACATAACAAAGATTAATACGAAGCATATATTTCTTTTCATTTAATCTACATCCTTTCTATATCAGCATTTAGGTCTGCCACCATACAACGCATAATAAACCCACCATTTATTATTTCTATCGTAATAGTATTTAATGCCAGCCCATCGAGCTTGTCTATCCCATTCTTCGTCTATTGTTGGCATTCCATTCATATTTATTAACGGAGATAGAATAGTTCCTCCTTGTGCAAGAGCACCACTGTCACTTGCTAAAATTTGGATCAGGTGATGTTCTATACCACTTGTTAGGAATTTCTATTTCTAGCCTTTCTACTAATTCTTTTAATTCATCAACAGAGTTACACGAATCATAAACTTTTTTTTCTTCTGTATCTAGGACATAGTATTTTTCGTCAAAAATGTTATTACTCTCGATTGACTCTACATTTCTCGTAAAAACATAGCGAG
>CAYLPQ010000125.1:0-3165 GCA_964385605.1 uncultured Oscillospiraceae bacterium
TTAATGCAGTATATGAAAAATACTTTGTATCAAAACCTGCAAGAAGCTGTGTAGCGGCGGCCGAATTACCTAAAAATGTGTTGGTAGAGATAGATACGGTAGCGGAGGTGTGAGAAATGGATGCAACTAAATACAAAGTGGGATATTTCCCAGTAGACAAAAAATATAACAAATGGGTT
This sequence comes from uncultured Oscillospiraceae bacterium, assembly GCA_964385605.1. Classification (GTDB taxonomy): domain Bacteria; phylum Bacillota; class Clostridia; order UMGS1883; family UMGS1883; genus UMGS1883. The sequence goes on from CAYLPQ010000125.1 coordinate 180, forward strand.
GAAAAAGATCATGTAGAAAATGCGCCTGTATGGTGTAGTGTTGATATGCGTGATGGAAATCAGGCACTCATCATTCCAATGAGTTTGGAAGAAAAGCTTGAATATTATAAGGTTTTGCTTGAAGTTGGTTTTAAGGAAATTGAGGTGGGTTTCCCTGCGGCATCAGAAACGGAATACGAGTTTTTGAGAACTCTTATTGATAACAATATGATTCCCGATGATGTGACTGTTCAGGTGCTTACACAGTGTCGTGAACATATCATCAGAAAAACCTTTGATGCTTGTAAAGGCGCTCCGAGTGCGATTATTCACTTTTATAACTCCACAAGCGTAGCACAACGTGAGCAGGTGTTCAAGAAATCAAAAGAAGAAATCAAACAGATTGCCGTTGACGGAGCAAAGCTTGTTAAAAAGCTTGCAAGTGAATACGAAGGCAACTTCCGTTTCGAATATTCTCCTGAATCCTTTACAGGAACAGAGCCCGAGTATGCATTGGAAGTTTGCAATGCGGTACTTGACGTGCTGGAACCGAGCGAAGATAATAATGTCATTATCAATCTTCCTGTTACGGTTGAAATGAGTATGCCTCATGTATATGCTTCTCAAGTTCAGTATATGCACGAAAACCTGAAATACCGTGAGTTTGTAACGATTTCTCTTCACCCTCACAATGACAGAGGAACGGGTGTCGCTGATACAGAACTTGCACTCTTGGCAGGAGCAGACAGAGTTGAAGGAACACTTTTCGGTAATGGCGAAAGGACAGGAAATGTGGATATTATCACACTTGCGATGAATATGTATTCTCACGGTGTTGATCCAAAGCTTGACCTTTCAAATATGAATTATCTTGTTGAGAAGTATGAAAGTTGTACTCGTATGCACGTCTATGAGAGAGCACCTTATGCAGGCGCACTTGTGTTTGCGGCTTTTTCAGGAAGTCATCAGGATGCTATTGCAAAGGGGATGAAATACAGAAGTAAAAACAAGCAACATGTTTGGAATGTGCCTTACATACCGATTGATCCGAAAGACATTGGAAGAACCTATGATGCAGATGTTATCAGAGTTAATTCACAGTCAGGCAAAGGCGGTATCGGATATCTGCTTGAACAATCCTACGGATATAATCTTCCTCCGAAAATGCGTGAGCATTTCAGTTATTTGTGTAAAGGTGTTTCAGACCACGAGCATAAGGAATTAAAACCCGATGAAGTTCTTAATATCTTTGAGACAAACTATTTGAACCTTGACTCAGGTATTGAAGTTACAGATTTTGATTTTATGCGTGAAAATGATGTTGTGAAAATCAATGTTACATTCAAAAAAGATGGTGCCCAGACCGAAATGGAAGCCGAAGGTAACGGTTCTCTCAGTGCTATAAACAATGCGCTTTGCGAGTTTACGGGAGAGCATTACACCTTGCAGGTATTTACTCAGCACAGTATGCAGGGAGACGGCTCACGAAGTGTTGCCGCATCCTACATCGGACTTCAAAACGAAGACGGAACATATTTCTGGGGTGCAGGAACAGATACAGACGTTATAACAGCAAGTACAAAAGCACTTTTCAGTGCATTTGCCAATATGAAAAAAGGAGATGTAAAGTAATGGGAATGACAATGACACAAAAGATTTTAGCAGACCATGCAGGGCTTGAAAGCGTTGTGGCAGGTCAGCTTATCTCGGCAAAGCTTGATATTGTTCTTGGAAACGATATTACAACTCCCGTTGCAATTAACGAGTTCAAAAAAGCGGGATTTGAAAAAGTATTTGACAAAGATAAAATTGCCGTGGTTTTAGACCACTTCGTTCCGAACAAGGATATCAAAGCGGCAGAACAGTCAAAGAAGTGCCGCGAGTTTTCCTGCTCTCACTGTATCAGCCACTTTTATGATGTTGGTAAAATGGGTATCGAACACGCTCTTCTTCCCGAACAGGGCGTTGTAACCGCCGGGGACTGCATTATCGGTGCAGACAGCCATACCTGTACCTATGGAGCATTGGGTAGCTTCTCGACAGGCGTGGGGAGTACCGATATGGCGGCAGGTATGGCAACAGGTACAGCCTGGTTTAAGGTTCCTTCAGCAATGAAATTTAACCTTACAGGCAAACTTCCCTCAAATTGTAGCGGTAAAGATGTAATTTTATATATTATCGGCAAAATTGGTGTTGATGGTGCACTTTATCGCAGTATGGAATTTACAGGCGAAGGTGTTAAAACGCTTTCTATGGATGACAGACTTTGTATCTGTAATATGGCAATTGAAGCAGGTGCTAAAAACGGCATTTTCCCTGTTGACAGAGTAACAATGGATTATTTACAAGGTAGATGCGAAAGACCTCCGATTGTATATCAGGCAGACGAAGATGCTGAATATGACGAAGTAATTGAAGTTAATCTTTCTGAATTAGTACCCATTGTAAGCTGCCCGCATCTTCCTGAAAATACAAAGCCTGCCAAAGAGCTTTCTGATATTAAAGTTGATCAGGTTGTTATCGGTAGCTGTACCAATGGTCGCATGGAAGATATGGAAGCAGCGTATAAAGTATTAAATGGCAATAAGGTTGCAGACGGTGTGAGATGTATTATCATTCCTGCAACAATGCAGATTTACCGTGAGTGCGTAGAAAAAGGTTATGTAACAGCATTTATAGATGCCGGTGCAGTTGTATCAACACCTACCTGTGGTCCTTGTCTTGGCGGATATATGGGAATTCTTGCCGCAGGCGAAAAATGTATTGCAACTACAAACCGAAACTTTGTCGGCAGAATGGGTCATGTTGAAAGCGAAGTGTATCTTGCAAGTCCATTAACTGCTGCCGCAAGTGCGCTTACAGGCTATATTACAGCACCAAAGGAGGAAATGTAATATGAATACAAAAGGAAAAGTTTTTAAATATCCCGATAATGTAGATACAGATGTTATTATCCCTGCAAGATACTTAAATACAGCAGATGCAAACGAGCTTGCAAAGCATTGTA
>CAYLPQ010000126.1:0-2647 GCA_964385605.1 uncultured Oscillospiraceae bacterium
TCATCTGGTCACCTGTGTAAGCATGGATTGTAGCCATAATACCTGACTGAATGGGAGCATAATCGTTAAGAGCCTTTGCCATAGGAGCAAGACAGTTTGTTGTACAAGATGCTGCGGAAATGATTGCATCATCCTTTGTAAGTGTATCTTCGTTTACACTGAACACGATAGTCTTAAGATCGTTACCTGCAGGAGCAGAAATAACAACCTTCTTTGCACCTGCATCGATGTGAGCCTGTGACTTTTCCTTTGAGCAGTAGAAACCTGTACACTCAAGTACAACATCTACGTTAAGAGCACCCCAGGGGCATTCTTTAGCATCCTTTATAGCATAAATCTTGATTTCCTTACCATCAACTGTGATGCTGTCTTCACCTGCTACTACTGTATGGCCATCGTATCTACCCTGAGAAGAGTCATACTTAAGAAGGTGTGCAAGCATTTTAGGATCTGTAAGATCGTTGATTGCTACTACCTCATAACCTTCTGCGCCGAACATCTGACGGAATGCAAGACGTCCGATACGGCCGAAACCGTTAATTGCAACTTTTACTGCCATTTTAAAACATCCTTTCGTGTTTAAAAAATTTATAAATAATAAAAATTATTATTAGCCGTTATAAAATCACCATAGATTCAATCACAGGAGTAACCACAGGCGACTGACCGTCAAAGCCAACAGGAGTATCTGCAATCTCATCCACAATTTCTATTCCCTTTGTTACCTTACCGAAAGCCGCGTAGCTTCCGTCAAGATGGGGAGCATCCTCATGCATAATAAAAAACTGACTTGATGCGCTGTTGGGATTCTGACTCCTTGCCATAGAGATAACCCCTCTTGTATGACGGAGAGTGTTGTTAAAACCGTTGATGGCAAATTCACCCACAATTTTTTCATCACTGCCACCCATTCCGTTACCGAGAGGGTCACCGCCCTGAATCATAAATCCCTTTATAATTCTGTGGAAAGTAAGACCGTTATAAAATCCCTCTTCCACAAGTTTTTTAAAGTTTGCCACTGTTACGGGTGCAATTTCCGGATAAAGCTCAAGCTCTATCTCCCCGCCACCCTGCATAGTTATTCTGACATTGATATTTTCGCTCATAATATCTACCTTTCTATGCGAGAATTTCATATCGATACTATTATATCGTTTTACCTACTCTATTGCAAGTATTTTTTTTAGTTTTTTTCTGCACTTTTATCAGTTTTTCTTTACATAAGTTCCGGTCACGGTCATATCTTCATCCGTAGGTATTTCTGCACCTGTGCCAGGATTCCAGCTAATTTCGTAACCGACTTTCTCTGTCACTTTCGGAAAATCTTCCTTTTCAAGAGTATCACCACTATTTAAATACTTCTTTGAAACTACTTTTCCATCCAGGTTGAACTTTACAATAGTGTAGCCGAACTCACTTCTTCTTGTATTTGCTATTTCTGCCGATACCGGTTTAACATAAGATGCTCCGTCAACAAATGCGTGAGGAAGTGTTATTGTCCGGATATTTTCTGTTCCTATCTCCAGAAGCTGCGTACCGCATTCCACGAAGTCATCGGGACTCATAGATGTTTCTACATTTTTTATAACTATAGAATATATATCATCAATTTTTCCCACATACTTTGGCTTAAGCTTCTGTTCTGCCAAAGCATGAAGGAAATCCTGCTGCACCTGTATTCTTCCTATGTCACCATTGGGGTAATGTCTGAAACGCACAAGCTGTTCAGCCTTATCACCATCAAGATGCTGCTGTCCCTTTTTCAGATTAATGTACAAATCCTGTGCAGGGTCATTATATCTCATATTCTGCGGAACATCAAAATCTACACCACCAAGCTCATCTATGCACTGTCTGAATGCTTTGGTATCTACTTTAACAAAATGATGAATCGGAACATCAGTAAGTTCTCTTACCGCTAGAATTGTATCTTCTATACCTGTTTTTTCCTTTTTATTATAGAAAGCTGAATATACTTCAGTAATCTTACTGCTTCTGCCTCTGTATTTTATCCAGGTATCTCTGGGAATACTCATAACAACAGCCTTGTTATTTACAGGATCAATCTGCGCCAGCATCAACACGTCTGTAAGCATACCGCTCTTATCAGTGCCTGTTATCAGGATATTGTACTTTTCCTTTTTTATGGAAACAGTTTCAAGAGTATCTTCGCCAAAAGACTCTACCAGTTCATTACTGTACGGTGTTGTATAGATTCTCGCACAGTAAATACCGCCTGCAATTGCACATATTGAAAGCAGTGAAATCAAAATTGTATTCATTATGGTAAAGATTACTTTTTTCTTTTTATTTTTTCTTCGCATACTATAAAACCTCGCTATACTTACATTGCCACAAGATATTACATATTATCCTTGTAGATTTTACCACAAAATTTGCTTCAAGTCAACGAATAAAAAAAAGTATTGCCAATTCTGGCATAAAGTTAAGAATTTGTTTACATTTTGTCTGTTTTTTGCGATTATAAAATATACCAAATTACTTTTTTTAATTTTTGTTAAAATATTTTCAAAAAAGTATTGACAAACAAAAAACCTTTTGTTATAATAATCAACGTTGTCGGCACTGACAACAGCCAAATGGGAGCATAGCTCAGCTGGGAGAGCATCTGCCTTACAAGCAGAGG
>CAYLPQ010000127.1:0-1041 GCA_964385605.1 uncultured Oscillospiraceae bacterium
CGTGCAATGTCACGCTGTATTCGGACTCCGCTTATCTGGTTAATGCGTTTTCTCAAAGGTGGATCGATGGATGGCAGCGCAATGGATGGAAAAATGCCGCAAAAAAGCCCGTTGAAAACCAGGATCTTTGGAAATGGCTGCTGACTGTCATGCAGCCGCATAATGTGACAATCATCAAGGTCAAGGGGCACGCAGATAACCAATGGAACAACCGCTGCGACGAACTGGCGACCGGCCAGATCCGCGATCATAAGAATAAATGAGCGGCCGTGGATCATCAGATTGGATCGATTCAAGGCCATAGGGGAATATCCCCAAGACTTCGCAAAACTCAGGTTTTGCGAAGTCTTGCGACAAGGAGAGTCCATGGCAAACGATTATCACACCAGCAACCAGCTGAACCGTACCCGTCGGCTGCGTGAGTTGCTCAAGGAGCTTCCGGATATCTGTTCGGATTATTTTCTTGCCATTGAGCAGTTGACCAGCCCATTGACGCGTCTTAGTTACGCATACGACCTTAAACTCTTTTTTCAGTATCTGACCGAAGAGCTCCCAAAGTTCTCCGGCAAACCAATTGTCGATTTCACAATTGAAGACATCAGAAGCGTGACTAAGCAGGATTTGGAGCGATATGCGCGTTATCTTTCGTTATATGTAAAAAACGAAGCGCTTGATGACGGACAGATATCTTCAAAAGAAATCACGAATAACGAATACGGCATCAAGCGCAAATACGCTTCTCTGCGCGCGTTCTACAAGTATCTGTTTGCAAACGGTCTGATCGATGGCAACACTGCTGCACTTGTTCCGTTACCTAAGCTTCATGAACGCGCTATTATCCGACTTGATATTGACGAGGTTGCGAGAATTCTTGATGCAGCCGAAAACGGACAGGCTCTCCCTAAGACATATCAGAGATTTCACAATATTACGCGCAAACGCGATCTGGCCATGTTATCGTTGTTTCTGGGCACCGGCATCCGTATCAGTGAGTGCGTCGGACTGAATATCGATGATTTTGATTTTGAGCAGAATGCTTTT
>CAYLPQ010000127.1:1051-2558 GCA_964385605.1 uncultured Oscillospiraceae bacterium
TGATCATGCTGGATATTCCCTTCGTTCTGATTTTCCTGGTCGGAGCGTATATCTGTTACGTGAGAACGGCGCCTTCTGTGGTGGCGGAACAGACGGAAGGAAAGGGCCAGGCGCTGAAGGAAGTGATCCTGTACCTGTCCGATGAAGTCGCTGACGCACTCAAGGATTATCTGACAGAACGTACCGGAACAGATGCGCTTCCCGGTCATGAAAACGCCTTTTTCCTATCTATCCAGCGCAGAAGAATTACGCAGCGCGCAGTTGAAAACATGGTCAAGAAATATGCCTCCGTTGCTGCGCCTCTTAAAAAGAAGATCAGCCCGCATAAGCTACGCAGCACATTCGGCACAAATCTTTATCGCGAAACCGGAGACATTTATCTCGTGGCAGACGTCCTCGGTCATTCTGATGTCAATACGACGCGTAAGCATTACGCAGCAATCGCCGAAGACCATCGCAGGATCGCTGCACAGAAAACCGTGCTCCGCGATGATGCGCACACGCCTTCAGATGAATAAACCCAAACTCAAAGGCGCTGCCTCAAAATGGCTAAAAAGCCATAGGCAGCGCCTTTCAATATTCTGTTTTGGGTGTGCAGAGGCGAACTTTAAAGATCAATATACTCAGATGGATCCATATCCTCGCCGATCACACCATCAACTTTAATTGCGCGATATTCCGTATCGCCGCTCAAGCCGATGCATTTTTTGCAGTTATCACAAATCTTGGACGGATCCAGATCGCAAAGATTACACTCGCCGCACTCTATGCATTCCCGTTCATACAGAACGCATTGCTTGATCATCCCTTTTCATCCCCTTCCCCATCTACTGTTGCCATTATAGCACAGCAAATGCCGAATCATCAAGCAGAATATGAGAACATATGTTTGATTTATATTGATTTTCGTAAAGATAATATGGTATAATGAACGCATCAATAAGAAAGGCGTGAGTCTATGGCCGAGAAGAAACCAAGAGGCGATACTCAGGAAAGAATCCTTGCCTATATTCAGGAGGAGATCCGTTCCCGTGGCTATGCTCCTTCTGTCCGCGAAATCGGCGAAGCCGTTGGCCTCAAATCCACTTCCACTGTTCACGGCCATTTGATGCGCCTAGAAAAAAAAGGCCTGCTTCACAGAGATGCCATGAAACCTCGCGCCATGGGCATACTGAATCGGGAGCAGGAATATGCGGATGACAGTCAGGTCTGCCGCATTCCTGTCGTCGGGCGCGTCGCTGCCGGCCTGCCGATTCTGGCAGAAGAAAACACAGAAGAGCTGATGGCACTTCCTGCTGATTTCGTCGGAGACGGGGAGCATTTTATTCTGCGTGTCCGCGGCGACAGCATGATTCAAGCCGGAATATTTAACGATGACTATATCGTCGTGCGCAAGCAGCCCAGCGCCAATAACGGAGAAATTGTCGTTGCGCTTGTCGAAGACGAGGCGACCGTCAAACGTTATTTCAAGGAAAATGGCCATTTCCGCCTCCAGCCTGAAAACGAC
>CAYLPQ010000128.1:0-2539 GCA_964385605.1 uncultured Oscillospiraceae bacterium
TTGAAGTTCGAGATGTTCACTATTCACATTACGGAAGAATGTGTCCTATCGAAACACCTGAAGGTCCGAATATCGGTCTTATCAACTGTTTGTCAACCTATGCAAAGATAAACAAATACGGTTTTATGGAATCACCTTACAGAAGAGTTGACCAGAAAACAAAGAAAATTACAGATGAAATAGAATATATGACAGCAGATGTAGAAGATAACTACATTGTTGCTCAGGCGACAGAGCCTGTTGAAAACGGCTTTTTCAAAAATGAAAAGGTTACAGCAAGATACAGAGAACAGATTTTAGAGGTAAACAGCGACAAGGTTGACTATGTCGATGTATCTCCGAAACAGCTCGTGTCTGTTGCTACTGCGATGATTCCGTTCTTGGAAAACGACGATGCTAACCGTGCGCTCATGGGATCAAACATGCAGCGTCAGGCAGTTCCGCTTCTTAAGCCGGACAGCCCGATTGTCGGAACAGGTATGGAATATAAAGCTGCTGTTGACTCAGGTGTTGTTGTAGTTGCAGATGTTGACGGTGTTGTTGAATCTGTAAGTGCAGACAGCGTTGTTGTTAATATAGACGGTTCTAATGAACAGAGAGTTTATGAGCTCATTAAGTTCAAGCGTTCAAACCAGTCAACATGTATAAACCAGAGACCTGTTGTTAAGAAAGGTGAAAAAGTTGTTAAAGGAAAAACTGTTATTGCTGACGGTCCTTCAACAGACAAGGGTGAAACTGCACTCGGTCAGAATGCTCTTATCGGCTTTATGACCTGGGAAGGTTACAACTACGAGGACGCTGTTCTTATCAACGAAAGACTTGTAAGAGATGATGTTTACACATCTATCCATATAGAAAAATACGAAATTGAAGCTAGAGATACAAAGCTCGGACCTGAAGAAATCACAAGAGATATTCCGAATGTGGGTGAAGATGCACTTAAGGACCTTGACGAAAGGGGTATTATCCGTATAGGTGCAGAAGTAAAACCGGGCGATGTGCTTGTTGGTAAGGTTTCTCCAAAGGGCGAAACAGAACTCACCAGCGAAGAAAGACTTCTCCGTGCTATTTTCGGCGAAAAGGCAAGAGAAGTTCGTGATACATCTCTCCGTGTTCCTCATGGTGAATGTGGAACAATAGTTGAAGTTAATGTATTCACAAGAGAAAACGGCGATGAAATGTCTCCGGGTGTAAATATGATTGTAAGAATTCATATTGCTCAGAAGAGAAAAATCTCTGTCGGAGATAAGATGGCTGGTCGTCATGGTAATAAGGGTGTTATTTCAAGGGTACTTCCTGAAGAAGATATGCCATACTTGCCGGACGGAAGACCGCTTGATATCGTGCTTAATCCTCTTGGCGTTCCGTCTCGTATGAATATCGGTCAGGTACTTGAAGTTCATCTTGGTATGGCTGCAAAAACACTTGGCTGGAAAATCGCAACACCTGCTTTTGACGGTGCTGTGGAAAGTGATATCGTTGATTGCTTTGAACAGGCGAATCTTATGTTGCCTGAAGGCGAGCATATAGGATATAATGAAGAAAAACTTCCTGCGTATGAGGCTGCAAAAGCTGAGTATGAAAAAATGCAGAAAGATTTGAAAAAGAAAAAATCAAAACTTGATGCAAAAGAGCTTGAAAAGCTTGAAGCTGAGCTTGAGCTTAAAGAAATACAACTCAAAGAGCTTAAAGGCGAAGTTTATGACGGTAAGACAGTTCTTTATGATGGAAGAACAGGTGAACCGTTTGATAACCGTGTAACAGTAGGATATATGTACTTCCTCAAGCTTCACCACCTTGTTGATGATAAGATTCACGCAAGATCCACAGGTCCTTATTCACTTGTAACTCAGCAGCCACTCGGTGGTAAAGCTCAGTTTGGTGGACAGAGATTCGGTGAAATGGAAGTTTGGGCGCTTGAAGCTTACGGTGCTGCATATACCTTGCAGGAAATACTCACAGTTAAATCCGATGATATTGTCGGAAGAGTAAAAACCTATGAATCTATTGTTAAAGGTGTTAATATTCCTAAGCCGGGTATTCCGGAATCATTTAAGGTTCTTATCAAGGAATTACAGTCATTGGGACTTAATATCAAGGTTTATGATAAGGAAGAAAACGAAATCAGCTTAAAAGACACATACGATCAGGATGACGAGCCAAGATTGCTCGCAAAACCGATTAAGAGTGAGGATGATATGCTTGACACAATCACTGCAGGCGATGAGGCTGATGAAGATGATACAGATATTATTGACGATATTGAAGTTATGGAAGATGACGCATTTGAAAATGAAAATGAAAATGAAGAAAACGACGATTTTTCTGATGATAACGAAAGTATCGACGATATCTTAGATGACCTTGATTAATAAATAACGGAAACTTGTTTTTAAAAAAAGTAAAGGATGATGATAAATGGGAGCAGATATCAGTATAAATAAAAGCACCACATCACAGGTGGTAAATCCCGAAAATTCAATTCAGTTCAACGACTTTGATTCCATAAAGGTTGGTCTTTGTTCTCCGGAAGATGTAT
>CAYLPQ010000129.1:0-2466 GCA_964385605.1 uncultured Oscillospiraceae bacterium
TCCGATTATCAGATACTTACTGAGTATATAACCAAAACACTAAACGGAAAGCTTAACGATAAGTATGCCGATACCGAAGAGCGAATCACAATAAAATAATTTATGATACACAACATAAACAAGAACATGTACACAGACGTCATCTTTCCAAAATACAATGTTCGTTACATTGCCGTGCAAGATAAATATGATTCCAATAATGTTGAGAGTAATGATATGGTGCCGATTGTAAATCTGTTTAATGAATGGCATCCCAAGGAAACATCGAAGAAGGTTCGTGCAGTCTTTAGAGCCAAAGCAGAGCATGGTGAACGAGTAAGCTCACAAGTGCCCTATGGTTACAAAAAAGATGAAAGTACACCAATAGATTCCAAGAAATCTATTAAACTTGTAATTGATGAAGAAACTGCACCGGTAGTAAGGGAAATCTACAGGTTATGTGCAAGCGGACTTGGACCTACATACATTGCTCATATCCTAAAAGAAAGAAAAATTCTCAAGCCTTCGATGTATAGCTATGAGAAAACGGGCAAGTATGGTGCTGTTACAGATGTAACCGATCCATACGGATGGAATGGCAGGACTGTGGCTGATATTCTTGATAACGAGGTTTACATCGGAAATACAATAAACCTCAAAGGGACAACTGTTTCATACAAGAACAAGCGCAGAATTAAAAGACCTGAAGAAGAATGGCTTCGGGTTGAAGGAACTCATGAAGCAATCATTGATATGGATACCTGGGAAATCGTTCGCAGAGCTTGTGAAGGTAAGCGCAGAAGAGATTCTATGGACGGAATTAATAAGTATAGCGGACTTCTGCACTGTGCAGATTGCGGACAAAAGCTCTACTTTGTCAGAGGCAAAACAATAAAGCCTGAAGCATTCAACTTCATCTGTAGCAGATATCGAAAACATAGAGGTGAGGAACAGTGTACACCTCATTCAATACGAGAGGTTGTTCTGGATGAAATTATCCTTGAAGAAATCAGGAGAATTACATACTATGCCAGAACAAAGACTAAAGAGTTTGTAGAATTCATAAATCAAAAAACCTCTGCCGAAAGCCGAAAAGAATTATCGGCAAAATCAGCAGAGCTTGGAAGACTCAAAAAGCATAAGAATGAGTTGGAAGATGAAATCGAAACGATTAAATCTGCGGCAACAAATACGGACAAGTTCATTGCACTGGTTAAGAAGTATGTTCACATCAAAGAACTGACACCTGAGATCTTATTGACCTTTGTATCCAAAATCGTCATACACGAACGAAGTGAAAAACGGTCTAAAAGCGCAACTCAGCGAATAGACATATACTTCACTCATATAGGAAGTGTAGTCCCAATTTAGTGCAAAGGAAAAGGGTGAACAGCCTAAACTGTTCACCCAACTTCCGCACCGTTACAAGTGTTTCACTAAACATCCCTTAGAGAAACACCCCCAAGGTTAACCTTTTTTACACCTCTGATGTTTTTAAAGGATATTGTCAGTTCCCTGACAACCTACAGTACACTTAACAAGGCATGCTGTAGAAGTTATAATAAGCGAGAAAAATAAAAGCAGTAAACCGGTTATAATAGCGCCGGCAATGCTTGTTGCAGCAAATGTTATTCCAAGAAGAATTACAGCAGTCAACACTGTTCCCAGGATTCCCAGAAGCAGAAGAGGAAGTATAGTACATACACAACCTCTTACTCCGGTAGATCTGATAAGAGGAGCAGCAATCAGTGATATAAGAAGATATACAACCGCTATACCGAACAGTACCCACAGGAATGCAGGTGTTACTGTTATAACCGCAGTAATACGCAGTACCGTTGTAATAACACCGATAATAATGCTGGCTATAACTGCAAGAGCTGTGCAGTTGTTTCTGCAACCGCAACCACAATTAGTCATAATATTCACCTCCCGTATTAGTGTATGCCGTGAGGTGAATTTTTGATATTAAAAAGGACAGTTAAAACCAAAGTTTAACTGTCCTTACGTTGACTTTAAATTTTAATTATCTGTTGAGAATGAGCTTTGTTAACTCTACCGGTTCAACAATCTTGCCATCCTTATAAACACGCATATTACCTGAAGCAATTTCGTCAATAAGAATAACTTCGCCGTTGTTGTAACCGAACTCAAACTTAATATCCCAAAGGTCAAGACCGATTGACTTAAGGTCATCAGCTACAATCTTTGTGATTTTAAGAGTCTGCTCCTTCATGCTTTCAAACATTTCGGGACTCATAACTCCGAGAGCCGCAAGACCTTCGCCAGTTACGAGAGGATCCCCCTTTTCGTCGTTTTTGAATGTACATTCAACATAGCCGCCTTCAAGAGGAGTACCGTCTTCAATATATTCGCCATATCTGCGGATGAAGCTGCCTGTTGCAACAAGGCGGCAGATAACCTCAAGTGCTTGACGTAAAACTGTTGCAGGAAGAACTTCCATGTTGGCATCTTCAAGAGTTGCAC
>CAYLPQ010000130.1:0-2384 GCA_964385605.1 uncultured Oscillospiraceae bacterium
AAAAGTTATAAGAATATCAAATCTTGATATAAACAAAAACTTTGAGGGAGTATGTATATTTATTGATAATGAAGTCAAGCAATCCCTCAGTCAACTCCGTTGACAGCTCCCTTTACACAAGGGAGCCTTTTTATAGGTGTCGATTTTTGCCGTTTGATTTTCCGACCGTGTATATTTTACTGATTTTCCACCGAAAAATCCGTATTCTATAAAAATTAATCAGTTGAAAATAAAAAATGGTCAAAAGTGTTGCTTTTTATAAAAATTGTGATATAATAAAACACATCTTTTACGAGGACGGCGATAAATATGAGCATCAGAATAGGTATATACGGCTACGGTAATCTTGGAAGAGGGGTAGAGGCGGCTATTAAGCAGAATAGCGATATGGAGCTTGTAGCAGTTTTTTCAAGACGCGACCCTGCAGGAGTTAAGATTAACACCCCCACAGCAAAGGTTTTAAAAGCCGAGGATGCTGAAAAATATATTAACGATATAGATGTTATGATTCTTTGTGGTGGAAGTGCTACTGACCTTCCCGTACAGACACCTGCACTTGCAAAGATGTTTAATGTAATAGACAGCTTTGACACTCACGCAAAAATCCCGGAGCATTTCGAAAATGTTGATAAAGCGGCAAAAGAAACCGGAAAAACTGCAATAATTTCCGTCGGCTGGGATCCGGGTATGTTTTCTATTAACAGACTTTACGGTGAGGCAATTCTTCCCGAGGGTTCTGCATATACCTTCTGGGGAAAGGGTGTAAGTCAGGGGCATTCAGACGCAATCAGAAGAATTGATGGTGTTCTGGATGCAAAGCAGTATACAATTCCCGTTGAAAGCGCCCTTGACGCAGTAAGAAGCGGTGTTGAACCAACTCTTACAACGAGAGAAAAGCATACAAGAGAATGTTTTGTAGTTGCAGAGGAGGGTGCCGATAAAGAACGCATAGAAAATGAAATTAAGACTATGCCTAACTACTTTGCAGATTACGATACGACAGTACATTTCATCACTAAAGAGGAGCTTCAGCGCGACCACAGCGGTATTCCTCACGGCGGATTTGTAATCCGTAGTGGCAAGACAGGGGGCGGCAATAAGCATATCATTGAATATAGCCTTAAGCTTGACTCAAACCCCGAATTTACAGCATCTGTAATAACTGCCTATGCCCGTGCTGCTTACAGAATGAATAAAGAGGGAATTGCAGGTTGCAAAACAGTGTTTGACGTCGCTCCCTCATATTTGAGTATTAAGGATGCAGCGACTATACGAAAAGAATTACTGTAAAGGAGAATGAAAATGATAAAAGTCGGGCTTTGGGGATGCGGTGGTGTATCCGGCTCGCACAGACGTGCATATGACAATCTTGAAAAGAAAGGTATTCCTGTAAAACTTGTTGCACTGTGCGATATTAATAAAGAGAATTTCAATAAGGAGATAAAAATTAATATCTCTGACGAAAACGATGCTCCACTTCCGAAAATAGACAACTGCTATGTTGATATTGACGAAATGATTGAAAAGGAAGACCTTGACCTTATCGACATTTGTCTTCCTACTTTCTTACATAAGGATGCGGTTATAAAGGCTTTGGGTAAGGGAATTAACGTGCTTGTTGAAAAACCTATGGCACTTTCAAGTGAGGAATGTGCAAAAATGATGAAATCTGCCGCAGATTCCAGGGGCAGATTTATGGTTGGTCACTGTGTGCGTTTCAGCAAGCAATATGACTTCCTTAAAGCAATTGTTGACAGCGGAAAATATGGTAAGCTTATAAGTGCAGAGTTTCAGCGCCTTTCACAGACTCCTTTATGGAAAATGGGCAAGACAGCCCAGGACGGCGGTGTTATATTCGATATGCACATCCATGATGTTGACTTTGTACAGTATCTTTTCGGTATGCCTGACGAAATCAGCTCTGTAAGCAATAAGAATCACACAGAATGTGACGTTGTCACTACTGTATTTAAATACGGTGATGCTTTTGTAAATATCAAAGGTGACTGGAGTCTTCCCCAGAGCTTCCCGTTCTCAACGCCTTACAAAATTGTGTTTGAGAATGCACTTATTGAGTTTGATGGCATTGACAAGGTAACCCTTTATGAGGACAGCGCTCCTCATCCTGTTGAGATAACGTCAACAGCTTCATCAATTCAATGCGAGATTGAGTATTTTGTTAACTTGCTTCTTAATAATGATGAGAACATTGTTAACCATCCCGATGACTCCAAAAAGACAATTGAACTTATAGAGAAAATCCGTTACAGCGCAGAAAATGGCGGTATGTGGGTTAAATAAAAGAAAGGTTGCAAGCATTGCTTGCAACCTCAGACTGTCGAAAAAGTCCAGAAAAGTCTGGGCTTTTTCTGCGTTTTATGGTA
>CAYLPQ010000131.1:0-2372 GCA_964385605.1 uncultured Oscillospiraceae bacterium
AGCAGGTGCAGATCCCGAAATCTTTGTTATAAAGAACCTTTCAGCTTCGGCTATTTCAGAATCTGTTGATGCATTCGCAAACAAGGTTAAGGATTCACAGATTATCTTTATTCCCGGCGGTTTCTCCGGCGGTGATGAGCCAGACGGTTCAGGTAAATTCATTACTGCATTCTTCCGTAATGCGGCAATCAAAGAGCAGGTTCACGAGCTTCTCAAAAACCGTGACGGTCTTATGGCAGGTATCTGTAACGGCTTCCAGGCTCTTATCAAGTTAGGTCTTGTTCCTTACGGTGAGATTATTGATACTGATGCATCATGTCCCACTCTTACATACAACACAATCGGCAGACATCAGTCAAGACTTGTACGCACAAGAATTGCATCCAATAAATCTCCTTGGCTTATGGAAACAAATGTAGGCGATGTTTACACAGTACCCATTTCTCACGGTGAAGGCAGATTCCTTTGCTCTGACGAGCTTGTTAAGGTGCTTGCTGCTAACGGTCAGATTGCAACACAGTATGTTGACCTTAACGGTAATCCCACAACAGACATTCATTTCAATCCCAATAACTCAGTATGTGCTATTGAGGGTATCACATCCCCCGACGGCAGAGTTCTTGGTAAAATGGGTCACTCCGAGCGTATCGGCAACGGACTTTATAAGAATGTTGACGGCGATTTCAATATCGGTATGTTTACATCTGCTGTTAAATATTTTAAGTAATGCATAATTAACGTGAATCAGAAATAAGTCATCACCGCAGTTACTGTAAAAAGTAACTGCGGTGATTTTTCATATAATTTTGTAATTTAAAGATTTTTCTTTCATATATTTCTTAATTTTATCTTTTACCATAGCTTGTGCGGATTTTGACATTTGGTATGTTTTCGGATATATCCAGATGTCAGGCACTAATACATCATATACGGAATTATCATCTTCGTTTATTTCAGTTGTAATTACAGCTGTTCTATTACCGATTTTACAGAAAATAGTGTTTTCATCATCCATAAATATATCGCCGTCATTAAGTTTTTTTGCTATATTTTCAATATACTTTTCTGAAGCTTTTGTATTTATTATTTCTTTTTTTATGTAAGTCCAAAGAGGCATTTCCATATCAATACCTTTGTGTTCAAATGTGGTTAGGTTTTTATTGTTTTTGTAAGGAATTTTCCCTGCAAACAATGTTTTGATAATCATTTTTCTTGCAAGGTTTCTTGCAGGAACACTCATAAATGCTGACTCATAAGGTTCTTTTGAGGGGTTGAAGTAGTATCTGTTTACAGAGAAATCAACAACAGCTGGAACTATAAGCTTGTTTTGCTTTTCATTAGTCAATTTTCTTGTAAGTTCGGGAATTTCAGCAGAAGCAGAATCAGCAAGTATAATTACTGCAACAGCAGTTACAATAGGTGCTTTTCTTTGAGTTTTATCAATAAATTTTATATCTTCTTTTTTGCATTGAACGGCTTTAGAACAGAGATTGGCTGAATTAAGAATACTTTTATATGTATCATTGTCAAGATGATTTACGCTGTAAAGCAGTGTGATTTTTTCTTTTGCTGCCGTAGTTTGCATACATGAATAACATCTTTTGTAGCGTATAAAAACAGGGGTTACATTTGACTGAACAGGTTGCTTTATCTTTCCACAATGTTTAGCTCTTTTTAAAATGATTTTTTCTGCAGATTTCCTGTCATACCCGTTGCATGATGTTTCGAACCATAACCGGTCTTTTTTCCAGTTGTTAATAAGTATGGATAACACTTCAATCTGTAGAAAAAGATATATGTTTTTAAAAATATATATCAAAGTGAAAATTCCTGTAATAAAAAATGCCGTTAAAATTATAAAATCATATTTACTTATACCAAAAATATTATCAAGAATTGCTGCTATTGTTATAAAGATGAATGGTGGTAATATCGGTAGAAACAAAAGCAGATTACATGCAAAAGTATTCTTTAACTTTGGGTATTTCATGATGTTCTCCTTGGTTTGGTTTTGTAAACAAATTCTACAAAGAGCAATGTACTCTTGTAATACATTGCTCTTTTGGTATCTTCTTAAAATGTATATTCACCTGCACCGATTTCTGTTTTTTTACCGTTTAAAACAACCGTTGCTGTACAGCCTTCGGGGACTGTGAAAGAATATGCAACTTTGCCGTTTTCCTTTTTCCATTCAGATTTAACAGCACCGTGTCTTGATTCGATAGACGCCTTTACAAAGTCAAGTCTGTCATCTGTAAGAGGTTCAAAAATTATGTGTTCAAAACCTGGTTTGCTTTCATCAATCTTGATACCTGCCGCATCTCCGTAAAGCCAGTCAGCAACAGAGCCGTAAGCGTAGTGGTTAAATGAAT
>CAYLPQ010000132.1:0-2348 GCA_964385605.1 uncultured Oscillospiraceae bacterium
CATGACAGAAGAATGGAAGTTTATATGTATCTTGATATGGAAGACAACGACGTTGTATTCCATATGATGGGCGAACCCACACAGACAAGACACATCATCATGCACAACGAAGAAGCAGTTATCAGCCCAAGCTGGTCAATCCACTCAGGTGTTGGTACAAAAGCTTATTCATTTATCTGGGCTATGTGCGGCGAAAACCAGGAATTCACCGATATGGACCACATTGAAACAAAAGATTTAAGATAATCTTAATATAAAACGGAGGTAAATAAAATGTTTGATATGAATAGTTTCCGTCTTGACGGAAAAGTTGCACTTGTTACAGGTGCTTCCTACGGTATCGGTTTTGCAATTGCATCAGGTTTTGCAAAAGCAGGTGCTAAAATTGTTTTCAACGACATTAAACAGGAGCTCGTTGAAAAAGGTATGGCTGCATACAAAGAAGCAGGCATCGATGCCAAAGGCTATGTTTGCGACGTTACAGATGAAGCTGCTGTAGCAGAATTAGTTGCTACAATTGAAAAAGAAGTGGGCGTTATTGATATCTTAGTTAACAACGCAGGTATCATCAAGAGAATTCCTATGACAGAAATGTCAGCTGCAGAATTCAGACAGGTTATTGACGTTGACCTTAATGCTCCTTTCATTATGTCAAAAGCAGTTATTCCTTCCATGATTAAAAAAGGTCACGGAAAAATCATTAACATTTGTTCAATGATGAGTGAACTCGGAAGAGAAACAGTTTCCGCTTATGCAGCTGCTAAGGGCGGTCTCAAAATGCTCACAAGAAACATCTGCTCAGAATACGGTTCCCAGAACATTCAGTGTAATGGTATTGGACCCGGATACATTGCAACACCTCAGACTGCACCACTTAGAGAAAAACAGGCTGACGGTTCAAGACATCCATTCGACAGCTTCATCCTTGCTAAAACACCTGCTGAAAGATGGGGAGATCCTGAAGATTTAATGGGACCTGCAGTGTTCTTAGCTTCCGATGCTTCAAACTTTGTAAACGGTCACGTTCTCTACGTTGACGGCGGTATCTTAGCATACATCGGTAAACAGCCGTAATTAAATTATAATATAAGTTTAAAGGGATAGAACTTTTTCGGTTCTATCCCTTTTGTTATAGTTTTCATTTATGGTATTTCAACTAATTCGCAGGAGCCCAGTGGATAAAGTGAATCCTTACCTCTCCACACAAATACTTTTGCATAGCATACATTAAGTGTGTTTGAAAAGCCGTGTGTATAAATTGTATTTCCATCGCACTCAAGTAACTTCACCGCAATAAGCTTATCATCAGAATTATATAATCCAATTGCAAGCATTTCAGTTTCAAGAGCCTGTGCAGATTCTATGGTAAATACATATTCTGCATCAAGAAGTTCACAGCTTGTAGAGGTTATACTTGCCTCAGACGCATCCTCGGATGCATACTGGGCTTGAAGTGTTGAAAAGCTTTTTACTTCACCGCATTCTGTCATCTGATAACAATATGTTGTGTTTTCTTCAAGAGGACCAACAACAGCATTATATTCACCGGTTCCCACTTCTACGTCTGTCGTAAATACCTCCTCAGGGATATCTTGCCTCCAATATCTTATATATCTTGCAGATGATTCACAACCATCTGACACAGTTCCACTAAGAATTGCTATATCTACACCAACAAATTCGGGATCATTGGTCACAGCAGTAATATCTGTGCTGAGATCTGCAACATCCATAGTAACCTTTGAATCTTCGGTAACTATAAAACTGTCACCGGGAATCTCTTCACCATTCACATATATAGTATTAACAGCATAATTCTCTGCAGCGGTAACACTAACCTGAATTTCCTCACCATCATACGGTGTTTGTCAAGGGGTTTTGTGAGATTTTTTCGAAAAAGTTTTCAACACCGCAATAAACCGAGCTTTTGCATTAGCTTTATGTGTTCTGTGCCGCTTTCCATTGTATAGATACGGGTAGTTTCTACGCTTGAATGTCCCAAGATGTCTGCAAGTCTTACAATGTCTTTTTGAAGTGAATAAAAGGTTTTCGCAAAAAGATGACGAAAATTATGGGGAAAGACTTTACTTCTTGCTACATTGGCACTCTCACATAAGCCTTTGAGCATTTTCCAAACTGTACTACGGTCAAGCGGTTTACCGTTTCGTGTTATGAACACCGAGCCGCTTTTTATTTTCTGTTGTTTTATATATGATTTTAACATTTTGCATAGCTGTTTCGGTAAAAATACTTGCCGTATTTTGCCCTTACAGTTTATTGTCGCTTGTCCTGCGTTCACGGCTTCGCAAGTTACATATTTTAATTCGGAAATTCTCAAGCCCGTACTG
>CAYLPQ010000133.1:0-2346 GCA_964385605.1 uncultured Oscillospiraceae bacterium
TGGCAGACCATGGCGCACAGTAGCCGAACACCTCACCTTCTGTTACAGCGTCAATTTCAGCCAGTGTAACAGTGCGGCTGTCGCCGGAATAATTAAACGTCAGTATGATTTTATCATCGTAAAGGTATATCGAATTGACGAAAGTAGCCACCAAACGCTTTTGATATTCTATTTTAGTGAGATCCAGCTTTCGGTATCCCTGGAGGATATACAAAATCAATTCCTTTGTAAGCTCAAAGGTTTGTGTAATTTCAATCTCAGCAGACGCTTTTAGGAGAGATTCCCGCTGCTCTTCCAGTTCGTTCATTCTCTTTGTCAGCGCCGGATTAAACATACCGGCTTCGATGGCCTTTACGATGTTACTGATACCCAGCTCCACATCTTTGAGTTTATCCCGGATGATTCTTAATTCTTCTTCCGCTGCGTTCTGTTCCATGTAGTACCGGTATGTATTATCGGCAATAAATTCTAAGAGTTCATCGTTGGCAAGGATCTTTTTGATCTCTCGAAGCACGATACCCTCAATCCAGTCCTGACGCACCGCTTTTTTGTCGCAGGCCTTAAACCGCTTTCGCTTGGAACAGATATAGTAGTTATACGTTGCCCCGCTTTTGCTCGTTCCGCACTCCCCTACCATGGCCGTTCCACACTTTCCACAGAACAGCTTATCAGTTAGGATATAATCTGCATGGCTCCATTTATGGGATGGGGCGCGTTTATTGATCTTCATAAGTTCCTGCACCTTTTGGAAAAGTTCTGGCTCTATGATTTGCGGCATACCGCCCTCTGTGCGTATTCCGTTATGGATATACACGCCGGTATACTTTTCGTTGTTGAGTATGGAATATAGGCTATTCTTGCTAAAAGGCTTACCCTTAACAGTGGTGAGGCCCTGGCTGTTGAGATGGTTAGTTATCTCTGTGACCGTAGCGCCCTCCGCATACATTGAGAAAATCAGCTTGACCGTTGGTGCAGTTTTAGGATCAATGACGTATTTCTTGTTTTTGTCAGTGAGGTAGCCCAGTGGGCGCACACCTCCAACGGATTGGCACTTCTGGACGCTAACCGCTTGACCTCTGCGAACGTTCTGAGAAAGCTGCAGACTGTAATACTCTGCGATGCCCTCAAGGACACTTTCGAGAATAACGCCCTCCGGGCTGTCCGGGATGTTCTCAGCGACATATTCAACCCGCACGCCGTTTTTCTTACACTTGATTTTGTTGAGGGCGATTTCTTCACGGTTGCGGCCAAAGCGGTCTACTTTCCACAGGATAATAACCTGGAACTGTTTCTTTGCAGTGTCTTTTAGCATTTGCTGGAATTCATCACGCTTATCAGTCCTACCAGACTGCGCCCGATCAATATACTCATGTACAACACGGTAGCCCTTTGCCGCCGCGTAGGCATAGGCCTTTTCGAGCTGGCCCTCAATGGATTGCTCTCCTTGGGAGTGGCTAGAATACCGGGCGTAAATAACGGCGTTGATTTTCTCTGCCGCCCATGGATAATTTGGGTGTTTTAGGACTTCCATGTGTTCACTTCCTCTCTTGCCTCCGGCTCTGCCGGGGACATTTTTTTATGCTCTCAGATTGTCACCAACATTATCCTTAAACGTGCCTAGACCTAATTTGATAAGGTCAAGTAGATTAACGGCTACTAAGAATCCGATACCGGATACAATCAGTGCAGTTTCTCCCGTACTGAAACCATTCATAATCAAACTCCAAAAGAGCAAAGAAAATACCATGCGGAATATTCCCGCTTTGACCCGCCCGACATAGAACAGATGAAGGCCCACACCACCGAGCAAAAGCAGCTTGATTGCTTTTTTCTTGGATTTATCGCTTGTGTTCGTCGTATAGTTTGCCATTTCAAAAAACCTCCGCATTAAAATCTACGCCCTGTCTGTTTATCCAGTAAGACAGAGCGGTTTTTACTAAATCTTCCGGGATATCGAAGTAGTCCGAAAGCTGCCAGAGTTCTGTATAGCCCGCGGCAAAAGCTTCCCGAAAATGTTCTACCGTTAAATAATTTTGAGCCACCCAACGATTTGCACGGTATTCACTGCGCTCCACAAGCTCGTAGGGGCTGCTTACTTTGTGCAACGCTCCGGTTGCCGCATGGCCGGTTTCGTGGCAGCACACGCCCTTCAGTAGCCGCGTGGATTTAATCTTTGCAACGTCCAGGAAAATAGCATAATAATCTCCGTCCCGTATTGTAGCACCCTCACTGGGGGCGTTGAAATACGGGATTATGTCTATATCATGCTCTTCGCAGTAATCGTAAAAATGGTATAGCTCAAACACGGTTATTTCTCCTGTTTCTTTGCCCGCCTTTCTCGCATGA
>CAYLPQ010000134.1:0-2287 GCA_964385605.1 uncultured Oscillospiraceae bacterium
GAATGAGAAACAGTTTGATTATACAAAGGAATTGAATGACAGGGATGCTATGAATACAAGATTTGAAAAAGCGATAACACTCTATGCTACGGGATTGTATTCAAGCTTTGATGAAGCTTATATGGCAGCGGGAAAATATTGAGAGCAGGGGGTGTAAACTGAATTTTTTACACCCCCTGTTTGAAAAAGGAGTTGATTAAGGTGGCAGGACCGAGAAAAAAACTGACTATTGAGGAGCAGATGAAATTAACTGCTAAAAATCTGGGCAATGTGTCGTATGTGTCGGAAAAGGCGAAAGAGAAGCAAGCGGAGAAAAGCACCGAAAAAGATGTGAAAAAATCAAGTAATACTACGTCTGCGAAAAGCAAAACAACAACTGCTGGAAAACAGCTATTTAAAGAGATTGAAAAACGGACGGAAGGGAAGTCGCTTATAGACACAGTATATAACAAGCTCCTAAATCGGGAGGATTATATTATCAATAGAGCTCAAAGCGCCTTTAATAAAATGTCGGGTCCGTTTAATAATGATTTTTCGATTGAGACCACGCCTGAAGGAGATGTGAAGTTTAAAAGTGAAGCAGATGTAAAAAGATTTGCAGATTTACAGGAAGCGAATAATGATATTGATAATTATTTCAAATACGTCGATGCCAGACGAAAAACAGATGACCCTTACTATGCAATGGGATATGATGAGCTCACAAACGAACTGAATATTCTTGAAAAAGATTGCAGTAACGGGAAAATAGGGATTGAGGACTATTATAAAAGAAAGTTCCAGATAGAAAAAAAAAGAATAGCTACTGCATCTCCCGAAGTGCTTGAGGGGATGAAAAAAGAATATGAACAATTGAGAGGCGAATACAGAGGAATAAATAACAAAATAGAAATAGCGGATGCATTGGAAGCAGAAGGAACACCTGATTACGGAGAAACTCCGAATGCGTTTTTGAAGAAGTACGGAGGTTTATTCAGCTCTGTAGAAGGCAATTATAATGCCCTTATTTCCAAAGTTAACGAAAGATTAGTATATTCGATGTCGTCAAAAGAGATAGAGCCTCGTCTGAAGGATAAGGAAAATCCAGTTGCTTATACTACTGCTGACGGATATAACATAACGTGGAAAGAGCTGTATGATGATGCAAGAGCAAGAGAAACCGAGGAGGAGGTAAGAAAGACTGTAGACATTGCAAAATATGGCGAATATGTAAAAAAACCAGTATCATATATAACAGAGATGACGATAAATGAAAATGGTGTTGCTCCTACACAGAGTCTAGCCAAAGGGGATGAGAACAAGCATATATATAATCTTATTAACGGAGATAAGGATGCCCTTGTTTTTGAAAGAAACTGGAACATGGTATATCATGGAACAAAAGACGAAATCAGGTATACTTATGTTACTGATGTGGAAAAACAGATTTTCAATGCTCTTTGGGAAACTCAAGGCGAGGACAAGGCTATGGAATATCTTAATCTTATATCTCCGGAATTACGTGAGAGAAGAATAGCTGCTGAAAGGGAACGGATGATAAGAGCAGCAAAAGATGATCCTGTGGGCGCTTCTGTTTTTAGTGCACTTGCTAAAGTACCTATTAATTTATCAGGTGGTATGCTGATGGCAGCGGATTATGCTGAAGATGGAAAAATAGATCCAAATTCTTCTCTTTATGCAGGTCAGAGAGCTGTTGCTACAGCAAGGGGAGCAGTGGAAAATAATATTGACAACGAAGTCGGAAAATTCTTTTACCGTCATGGAATGAATACTGTCGATAATGTTGCGGCTATTGCGGCAGGTGGTGGTACTAAATTGTCGACTTTGATAATGAGTTCGGGTGCAGCTATTGACACTGTTATTGATGCAAAAGAAAGAGGTCTTACAGATGCGCAGGCACTTGGCATTGGTGCTGTTGCAGGAACTGCAGAGTGGGTGTTTGAGAGCAGAGGCTTTGAAGCTTTATTTAACAAAAAAGAATTGACAGAAAGTGCGTGGAAGTATTTTGCAAATAACATTAAAACGGAACTTATTGGAGAGCTTTCCACAGAGGCTACAAACGATGTTGCCGACTATTTAATAGCACAGGATTTAAGCAAGCTGAACACAGAATATAAATCACTTATTGCAAGCGGATTAAGTGATAAAGAAGCTTTGAACAAAGTAACCAGAGGTATTTTGTCCCGATATGCAGATGTTGCCGCAGGAACTATATTCTCCACCGGAGTTATGGCGGGTGTGCCTGCGACAGTTCAGCATTTTAGTGATAAAAAAATAAGTGATGCAA
>CAYLPQ010000135.1:0-2263 GCA_964385605.1 uncultured Oscillospiraceae bacterium
CCTCTGCTTGTAAGGCAGATGCTCTCCCAGCTGAGCTATGCTCCCATTTGGCTGTCAACAGTGCTGACAACGTTAGTTATTATAACAAATGACTTCCAGATTGTCAAGGCTTTTTTAAAAAATAATTTTTCTTTTTTGTTGATTGTATTATTACGGATTGCATATGATACAATATATGAATAAAATATAAACTTTGCTAATAAAATTCTGTAACTTTGCTATATCCGTTGACTTTAATTAGGTTTTGTGGTACAATTTATACGGATAACTATGGACAGGCACTTTCTTACAGTGAGGTTATATATAATGAAAAGACAAAATAACAATTACAGAAAAAAGAATAGGGTTTTAAAGACCTTGAAGACAATACTTATTTCGCTTGTTATGGTTTTCGCTTCTGTCAGTGGTATTTACTGTGCAAAACTTTATACGACTCCAAACAGCGACATTATGGATCTCTTATCTCCCGGCACTCTGGAACAGGTTGAAATCTCGAAAGAAAAGTGTAACATCCTTATTATGGGTACCGATAAGGATGGATTACGAACGGATGTTATGATGCTCGCGCAGATTGATCCGGAAAACGGAAGGGCAACTGTTATGAGTATTCCGCGAGATACCCTTGTTAAGTATAACGGCAGAAGCAGAAAAATAACAGAAGTTCACGCCGTTGGACTGAGAAAGGGAGAGCAGTACGGAACCGAGGCAGCTATTTTAGTAACTAAAGAGATTACAGGAATCCCGATTCATCATTTCGTAAAGTTCAATATTAAAGCTTTTAACGACTGTATTGACGAACTTGGCGGTGTTGAATTTGATGTTCCGCAGAATATGTATTATCAAGACCCTGCGCAGGACCTTTATATCAATCTCAAAAAAGGGAAGCAGATTCTTGACGGTAACAAGTCCGAACAGCTTGTAAGATTCCGCAGGTATAAGCGCGGTGACCTTGACAGAATCAAGGTTCAGCAAGATTTCATCCATGCGCTTATAGAACAGAAGCTTAAACTCAAATACATCGGAGAAATTGACGAAATTTACTCAATTCTGGCGGATAACATGGAAACCTCAATGTCAGTCGATGATATGGTTCAGTGCGGCACACAGCTCCTTGATATAGGGGTAGGAAATATAACAACAATCACTATGCCGGGAACACCGAAGGATATCGCAGGTGGCTCGTATGTTATTGCTAATTATGACGAATTTTTAACTGTTCGTGAAAACAATTTTGGATATGATGCCGAAGGTAATGAAATAATAACAAAAAAGTAAAAAAATACTTGCATTGAAAGACATAAAACGATATAATAATACCGATATGCAAAAGGAGATAATTCCAATGGCAGAAAACATCAATATAAAAATCACTATGAACGGCGGCGGAGAAATCGAACTGGAACTTTATCCGGAAATTGCTCCCGAGACCGTTTCTAATTTCAAATCACTCGTAGAGCAGGGCTTTTATAACGGTCTTACTTTCCACAGAATTATAAAAGGATTTATGATTCAGGGTGGCGACCCTCTCGGTAACGGAATGGGTGGCAGCGATAAGACAATTAAGGGCGAATTCCTTACAAACGGATTTAATAATCCTTTGAAGCATACTCGTGGTGTTATTTCAATGGCACGCAGTGCTATGCCCAACAGCGCATCAAGTCAGTTCTTCATTATGCATGAAGACGCACCTCATCTTGACGGAAGCTATGCTGCATTCGGCAAGGTTACAAAGGGTATTGAAATTGTCGACGAAATAGCAGATACACCTGTCGGCTGGGACGGACAGACTCCCCGTGTGACACCTGTTATTGAGAAGATGGAACTAATTTAAGGTTTTAAATAATTTTATTATTTATATATTTTTTAAACACGAAAGGATGTTTTAAAATGGCAGTAAAAGTTGCAATTAACGGTTTTGGTCGTATCGGACGTCTCGCATTCCGTCAGATGTTCGGTGCAGAAGGTTACGAGATTGTTGCTATCAACGATCTTACAGAGGCAAAGATGCTTGCACACCTTCTTAAGTATGACTCTTCACAGGGTAGATACGACGGTCACACAGTTGAAGCTGGCGAAAACAGCATCAAGGTTGACGGTAAGGAAATCAAAATCTATGCTATTAAGGATGCAAAGGAATGCCCCTGGGGCGCTCTTGATGTAGACGTTGTTCTTGAGTGCACAGGTTTCTATTGCTCAAAGGAAAAGTCACAGGCTCACATCGATGCAGGTGCTAAGAAGGTTGTTATTTCTGCTCCCGCAGGCA
>CAYLPQ010000136.1:0-2256 GCA_964385605.1 uncultured Oscillospiraceae bacterium
CGG
This sequence comes from uncultured Oscillospiraceae bacterium, assembly GCA_964385605.1. Classification (GTDB taxonomy): domain Bacteria; phylum Bacillota; class Clostridia; order UMGS1883; family UMGS1883; genus UMGS1883. Next base: position 4 of record CAYLPQ010000136.1, read on the forward strand.
CTTCTGAACACATATACTGATAATCTTCAGCATATACAACGCCCGGTTCTTTTCTTATTGCTTCAACAACAGCCTTTACATCTACCGTAGCGGCAATGTTGGTTCCGCAATGACATACAAATACACCAATTTTCTGCAATTATCTCACTTCCTTTACTTAACATATTTTCGAAATGCACTTACGATAGCCTGCTGAGGTAATTTCTCATTAAGCTTTTCAGGTACATCCTCGGGCTTCATATGGTTAAGCCCCTGCTGTCTTACAACTGCAAGTCTTACTGCTTCAACCAATTTACCCGGCTGAACATCTCGCGGACATCTTTCGATACAAGCCATGCATGAAAGGCAATTCCAGATTGCGTTTGATTTCATAAGCTTTTCTATCTGACCTTTTTCAACCATAGAAACGAACTGATGCGGATGGTATTCCATTTCGTCATATGCCGGGCAGGCACCTGAACATTTACCGCATTTCATACACTTCTTCGGTTCAACGCCGCTCATTCTTTTTAAATTCTCTTTTGTTTCAATTTTAAATTCCTGCATTTTGTCTCCTCCCCTACTTTACGCCGAGGGCTTCTGCAAGAAGCTCGGTGAAATAATAAATAGGAAGCTTGTTGGCTGTTGCGTTGGCGTCAAGATTATACATACAAAGAGGACAGGCTGTGATTATAGCTTCAGCGCCCATCTCGGTTGCTGATTCTAAAATTACATCTACCTTTTTCTTTGCAAGATTTTCATTTTCCATAGCCATATATCCACCGCAGCATTCGTTACGGTATGGGAAAATAACAGGTGTTGCTCCTATTGCCTTTATAAAATCCTCAATAATTGTAGGATTTTCAGGATTGTCAAACTGCATAACCTTACCGGGTCTTAAAAGAAGACATCCGTAGTAAGCTGCAATTTTTCTGTCCTTTAAAGGATTTGTAACTTTCTTTTTAAGCTCGTCAAAGCCAACTTTGTCACGAAGCATTTCGAGATAGTGAATAACATTTGTTTCGCCCATGTAAGGTGTTTCAGGCTTAAGATAGTTGTTTGCTCTTAAACACATATCCTCATTTGTTGCGATTTCATTGTTTACTCTTTTCAAAACATTGTGACAGGCTGAACACAAGGTAAGAAGGTCCTGACCTTTGTCTCTTGCGCTCATAAGAGCACGGACTGACGAAAGCTTCGACGCAATTTCATCAGACGCTGTTGAATATACACCGCCGCAGCACTGCCAGTCAGGAATTTCTTCCATTGTGATACCTAATGCTTCAGCCGCTTTTCTTGCATAATCATCAAGCTCTTTAGCCTTGGTTTTTAGTGTACATCCGGGATAATAACTGAAAACCATTTTATTATCATTCCTTTCATTAATATATTAAAAAACTGAATTTTTACAAAATTAAACCATTTCTTCCGGGTGGAATACTTCATCAAACTTTTCTGCTGTCAAGAATCCGAGTTCAACACAAGCTTCTTTCAGAGAAATATTTTCTTTATAAGCTTTTTTTGCTGTTTTTGCCGCGTTGTCATATCCGATATAAGGATTGAGCGCAGTAACAAGCATAAGAGAATTGTGGAGATTGTGCGCCATTTTTTCTCTGTTTGCTTTTATTCCCACAACGCAGTTATCGTTGAATGACACGATTCCGTCTGCAAGCAAACGAACTGACTGAAGAAAATTATATATACATACAGGCATAAACACATTAAGCTCAAAGTTACCCTGTGACGCAGCCATACCAACAGCAACATCGTTTGCGATAACCTGAACGCACACCATTGTCATAGATTCGCACTGCGTCGGATTTACTTTACCCGGCATAATTGAGCTTCCCGGCTCATTTTCAGGGATAAAGATTTCACCAAGACCGCATCTTGGACCGCTTGCAAGCCATCTTACATCGTTTGCAATCTTCATAAGGTTTGCAGCCAATGCTTTTAACGCACCATGAGCAAATACAAGCTCATCCTTTGAAGTAAGCGCATGGAATTTGTTGCCTGCTGTTTTGAACTCTTTTCCTGTAAGCTCACTTACAGCCTTAGCAACCTCGGGACCGAAATCCTTGTGCGCATTAAGCCCTGTTCCTACTGCTGTTCCTCCGAGTGCAAGCTCTTTAAGACCGCCGAGTGAAAGCTCAAGCATTCCCTTTGTTTTTTCAATCATATTTCTCCATCCGCTGATTTCCTGAGAAAATTTAACAGGCGTAGCGTCCTGAAGATGTGTTCTTCCGCTTTTTACAATGTCGTCATTTTCTTCTT
>CAYLPQ010000137.1:0-2120 GCA_964385605.1 uncultured Oscillospiraceae bacterium
CAATCGTAATTTTTTATGTAGACAACCATGTGTCTCATTGATTTCCTATAATAAAACTACAAAAGATTGGAGGGATAGACATGGAAAATACAAAGCAGTACCGAGTTCTTGAAATTTTCTTTCGTGGATTGCGAGGTGAAGACCTCTCTATTCAAGAACTGGCGAATGAATATAACGTATCAACCAAGAGCATTACCCGCAGCATTAATGAACTGAAGAACTTCCTTGCGGATCACAGAGAGCTTGTAGGTAACACGGAACTTCAGTATTCCTATAGTGACAAATGCTACCGCCTTTATATGGACGAGTTCCTTTCTAACAAGGAACTGTTCTCGTTGGTTGAGGTAATGATCGGTGCAAGAGCTTTTTCCAAAATGGAGCTTTTGACTTTGGTTGATAAACTGAAAAAGTTCACCACGCCGGAAGATCGTCCCAAGATGAACGAGCTGATTCGCAAGGAACTGTACCACTATCCCGAAGTCAATCACGATTGTGAAAGCGTACAAGACAACCTTTGGAAACTTGTAAACTGCATTACAGAGCATAAGGAAATCAGTATCGAGTATTATCGCATGGATCGAAAATGGGTTACGCATCGCCTACGCCCTGCTACGGTTATGTTTGCTGATTACTACTTTTATCTGATTGCATTTCTCACTGAAGGTAAGACTGAAAAGCCCTACTATTTCCGCATCGACCGAATCAAGCAGATCACAATTCACCGAAAGAAGTTTGATGCCTTTGATGCACCGGACTTTGACGAGGGTCTTCTGCGTAAGAGAAGTCTTTTTATGTGGCCCGGTAAGCTGCGGACGATTCGATTTGAGTTTAGCGGCCCCTCTGTACAGGCGGTATTAGACAAACTGCCGACAGCAAAGATCATTGAACGGCTTGGTGGAAATAAGTATCTCATCGAGGCGGAAGTCTACGGCGACGGAATTAAGATGTGGCTGCTGAGCCAGGGTGCTTGGGTAAAAGTTGTTTTTCCAAGAGACTTTGTTGGCGAAATCGCAGAAGATGTGTCAAAAATGTATTGCCTATATTCAGATTTTAGGGCAAATGAAAATGGTTAATTACATTTCTAATACATTCAATTTTGTTGCCACAACCGGCCACATCCCACTAAACAGTTTACCTTGTCACGATCAAATATGTGGTGTGTTCAGAAACGGAATGTATACGTCTGTTAGGGAAAGAACGATAAAGTACAACATCGACTATTTTCAAGGGACTAAAGCATCTTGCCAATGCAGACGTCCTAAATCACCTATAGTAATAATTCTCGAGAGTCCACATATTGACGAGTATTGCAAACATTGCGGATCACCATTAGGGCCTGCGCAGGGAAATACCGGCAAATTCTTCGATGAATATTTCTTTAAATTGATTAGGAAATCAAACATCTACAAGAATATTCGCCACGGAGTTCATGCAGTAGTCTTTGTTAATGCTGTTCAATATCAATGCAGTTTGGGTAACGCATTATCTGGTGCTAAAAATACAGCCAACCGGGCTATGCGAGATCAGAATTGGATGAAGTGTATGAGCAATGGTTGTACTGCTGATTTAATTCAACGAATCGACGCACTATCCCCCTATGCGATTATTAATTTGTGTACCAACGGCTCCCAAAACCTGCGTAGCGTAGTCGATGGGCTTATTAAGCAGAATTTTCCATCTGTTTACTACACACAGGGCAATCACCCTTCTTCTTGGTGGTGCCCTAATAATCGTAAAATTAATTAACTATAATGCAAGGAGTTGACAATATGGCAATCCCGCCTCCATCCAAAAGATATAGACATCAAATGTTCTATTGTAAATACTGCGGTGCGAAGACTGTTCGCCCTATCGGTTCCGGCAAACCTCTTCCGGGACAGTGTACTATCGAAAGCCAAAGACGCAAAGTACCAACGCCCCATATGTGGGTTTACAGCGCAAAGCTTCTGTAAGGAGGGATTTACATATGAGTAAATACGATTCCCTTCGCAAGAAAATGGACACCTCTACAGCCAAGATCAAATCCGGTACAAATAAGCTGACAGCAGTCAATACCGAAATGCGCCGAGTTGCAGAGGTTGCCCATAACGCAGAAGCAATCATTGATGATATTGATGCAC
>CAYLPQ010000138.1:0-2077 GCA_964385605.1 uncultured Oscillospiraceae bacterium
TTGCCTCGTTATAAACAATGTTTCCGCCTACTCTTTCACCTTTTTCAAAACTTACCTTCTTTCCACCCGAATAAATTTCACTATCCCGCATATCCTTACTATTGACAGTTCCTTTATCTTTTGATATACTGTCAGTGGGAGACAACTCGTCTAGTGTTCGTCGGAGGTTCTTTGAACCGTATGGCTGATTCGAGTTGTCTCCATTTTTTTCATGGAATTCAATTAAATACTGATACTGTTGTTTTCCCTTATCGCGAATATTAAAGACAACATCATATATTACACCGTCCATTGAGATGGTGTTTTTAAATTTATACCAGTATTTCACATCTTTATGAGCTTGGTTTTTAGGTTTCACTGTAGGATCCTTATAGCTTTCCTCTATTCCTTTTCCTACAAATTCAGAATCACTCAAAATCTCTGCAATATCGTACAACGAATTTATCTTTGCTTGTCTTTCTTTTTCAGATGCTATTTCATCACCGTGTAAGTTTTTCTGTGCAGTAAACCTGTCTCCTTCAATCTGTATCTTTTTGGTGTCAGTATTCAGTTTTACTGCCCCAAGATTAAATATTGTGGCAATTCTTTCTTTAAAGACTTTTTCACGGGTCTTTGCATCCATATCAGCAGGAAAATCTGTAACATATTTCTTGATGCCATTCTTTGTCTTTCCTGCATACTTATACTTTACACCTGCTTCTGCCGTCTCATTCCGCACATCCAAAGCCTCCCTTGTGTAAAGGGAGGTGTCAGCATCGCTGACGGAGGGATTGTCCACCACTCGGGTACCTGCTACGGATTTTTTATTGACACCAGACTCATTTTGTGATACCATTTTACTAGAATCGACGGTTTGTGTGCGAGTCCCTTCCTGTTTGGTTGAGGACACGTCGCCCACGTCGATTCTTTTTGTATTTGATAATCCATATAATATTCTTCTTCCGTCGCGGGCATTCGCAATATTCAGTGTAGTTTCCCAGATATTTCCTTTTATATCTTGTATATAGGCTTTCTTAAAATCCCAACCATTTTCATCCAGCCACTGATGATTGTGTTCTTCACTATGAGGATCAGAGTTTTTAGCCACAGAAGCTATTTCATGAATATGTATAACAGCCAACGATTGCGTATTCCCTTTTATTCTTGAAAATTTACCTATAACAGCACGGCTATTTTTTGCACCATCTTTTAATACACGGTCTTCTTTTTTTGCAAATTGTAAAATTTCTGGAGCACCGTCATCAGTATAAGCCATCACTTCTTTTCCGGCAAGATTATTTTCTACGTATGATTCAACAACTTTTCCCCAGTCCCTTGTAGGAATATCTGAAAATATGTCTGTATCAAGATATACACCTATTCCGTAATCGCCGTTTTCTCCGACGATTCTCTGTATACTAAACTTCGCACCATCCTCATACTTAGCATCCTTATTCTTCATAGTCTCTCTGTAAGCACTCGCCCACATGCGCTGTGCTTTTTTCTTTTCGTCAGAAAGACCAAGGGCATCAAGAGCCTTGTACCACACATTACGAACACTGAACGCAGTTTGTCTGCTCTCACGGATGAAATCTGCAAGCTCCTTCACGTCAGAGAACAATTCACCGATATAATCCGCTGCGATTTCTTCATCAATCTCATTCTCTGCATAAAAACCTTTCTTTGCATCATACTTTGCCTGATACTCACCCGTTTCCTTAAGGTGACCTATAACATAGTCCTGATACCTCTGCCATGCCTTGCCGCCTGCCTGCTTCATTCTGTGGCTGAATTCGTGTGTTGCCGCAAACCTTGTGGGATTCTCTGACTCCGTGTTAATGAATATTCCCTCGCTTGTTATAACACCATCAAGAACATTCCCTTCTGCATCTGTTAAACCGACAACAAACTTAACCTTCATCCCAAGGTCCTTCGCCATTGTCTGTATTAGCCTGTACCCCTCACGGTTTTTCTTTGCAAAAGAGCGGCTTGCCTCGTTATAAACAATGTTTCCGCCTACTCTTTCACCTTTTTCAAAGCTCACTCTCTTACCCTGGGAATAAATTTCGCCATCGTGCATAGCCTTACTATTGACAGT
>CAYLPQ010000139.1:0-1964 GCA_964385605.1 uncultured Oscillospiraceae bacterium
CAATAATTTTTGCCATTGTTTTTACCTCCAAATATATTAAAAAATTTTATAAATCTACGGGGATTGTTAAGGGGATGCCCCTTAACAATAAATTCCGTCAAAAACGGGGGCGTGTACCTCGTTTTTGACTCCTTAACGGGGCTGGCACGGTGAGTGCCGCGCGAGCGTAAGCCCCTTGCTCGAAGCGAAATATTTTCGCAGAAACTTTTCGCTTCGAAAGGCTGACCTTGTCAGCCGCTTTTAGTTTGCCACCTTAACCATACTGTGTCTTACCACTCGGTCACCGATGCGGTAGCCTTTCTGAAATTCTTCCACGATTATATTTTCGCCTGCCTGCTCATCTTCAACGTGCATTACCGCATTATGAAGCTCGGGATTAAACTCTTCTCCTACGGCTTTGATTTCTTCAACACCAAGAGAAGCGAGCACCTCGTCTATCTGCTTTTTAAGCATCACAACCCCTTCATAAAATGCGTCCTTGTTTTCAGCAGAATCAATAGCTCTCTGAAAATTATCTATAACAGGAAGAAACTTTTCAACCACAGTAGCTTTTGCTTCGGGATAGATGCTTTCCTTCTCTTTTATAGTACGCTTGCGGTAGTTATCATATTCGGCAAGAGTGCGAAGATATTTTTCATTTACATCCTGCCACTTTTGTTCAAATTCGTTAACCTCCTGCGTTGTTTCTTCTGCTACCTCTTCAACAGGAGTTTTTATTTCTTTCTCTTCTGTTTTTTTCTTTGCTGCCATTTATATCATCCTTCCTCGTTATCACCGTAAAGCATTCTTCCCAGGATTTCGCTCAATTTATCATTTATCAGCTCAAGGGATGAAACCACTCTTGCATAATTCATTCGTTTCGGTCCGATAATGCCGATTTTACCGTGAAGCTTATCTCCCACACTGTAATTTGCCACAATCAGGCTTGTATCACGCATTGCTTCAACACCGTTTTCACTGCCGATTTTGATACTAATGCTTTCCTCACCGCCATCTCCCAGAAGATGAAGCATATTTGACACATTTTCACGGCTGTCAATAAATGAGAGAAATTCCTTTGCCCTTTCAATATTTTCAAATTCCGGATTGTTGAGAATATTTGACGCGCCACCTACATAAACCCTGCTTTGTGCGCCCATAAGACATTCAAGAACAAACTCCACAACCGTTCTTAAAAAATCGCCATAAGAAGCCATTGCTTCATATATAAGCATAAGCCGTGCCGCAGTAAAATCATCTGCCGAAAGTCCTGTAAGCTGTCCCGACAAGAACTCTGAAATAGAATCAATTACTTCATAATCAATATCACTGCTGACATTTACGTGCTTGTTACGAACAACACCTGCATCTGTAACTACCACAATCATAACAGAGCCCTGTTCAATAAGCATCATTTTAAGATTGCGAAGTCTGCTTTTGTTTGCCATGGGAAGCTCTACAATAGCAGGATAGTTGGTCGCCCGCGAAATAATGTCCGAAATTTCGGAAACTACGTTTTCAAGCTGGCTGTATTTTCTGTCCATACTCCGTTGAAGGGTAGAAATCTCGTCAATAGTCAGGCTATAACGGTGCATCAGCGAGTCAACGTAAAATCTGTAACCCATTTCCGACGGAATTCTGCCTGCCGAAGTGTGAGGCTTGTCAAGATAGCCCATTTCCTCCAGATCTGCCATTTCGTTACGGATTGTAGCCGCGCTCAAACCAAGGTCGTGGTTTTTTGCAATGTTACGTGAGCCTACGGGCTCCGCCGCCTGAATGTAATCTTCAATTATTGCCTGAAGTATCGCTTTTTTTCTGTCTGAAAGCTCCATATGCTCACCCCTTTTCCTTTGTTAGCACTCACTTTGTTTGAGTGCTAACAATAATGTACCACTACTAATGTCCAATGTCAAGTATTATTTGGAAATTTTTCAAATTTATTCACAAATAAAAATGTCCCACTTTTACGTTATGTGCAGTATCAT
>CAYLPQ010000140.1:0-1957 GCA_964385605.1 uncultured Oscillospiraceae bacterium
TAAACTACAAAATCGGTGAAACTCATGACGGTAGCGCTACAATGGACTGGATGGAGCAGGAACAGGAAAGAGGTATTACTATCACTTCCGCTGCTACAACAGCTCACTGGAACGATCACAGAATCAACATCATCGATACACCCGGTCACGTTGACTTCACAGTTGAAGTTGAACGTTCACTTCGTGTACTTGACGGCTCTGTAACAGTATTCTGTGCGAAGGGCGGCGTTGAGCCTCAGAGTGAAACTGTTTGGAGACAGGCAGATAAGTATAATGTACCCAGAATGGCTTATGTAAATAAGATGGACATCCTCGGTGCAGATTTCTATAATGTTGTAAAAATGATGAAGGACCGCTTACAGTGTAATGCAGTTCCGATTCAGCTTCCTATTGGTAAGGAAGACGATTTCAAGGGTCTTATTGACCTTGTTGAAATGAAAGCATACGTTTACTACGATAACCTTGGTAAGGATATCCGTCAGGAAGAAATTCCTGCAGATATGCTCGAACTTGCACAGCAGTACAGAGCTGAACTCGTAGAGCACGTTGCTGAAACAGACGAAGAACTTATGATGAAGTACCTCGAAGGTGAAGAACTCACAATCGAGGAAATCAAGAAGGGTATCCGCACAGCTACAATCAATGTAACAATGATTCCCGTATGCTGCGGTACTTCATATAGAAACAAGGGCGTTCAGAAGCTTCTTGACGCAGTTGTTGACTATATGCCCTCTCCTCTTGATATCCCTGCAATTAAGGGTGTTAACCCCAAGACAGATGCAGAGGAAGAGCGTCCTGCAGACGATAACGGTCCTTTCAGTGCCCTTGCATTCAAGGTTATGACAGACCCGTTTGTTGGTAAGCTTTGCTTCTTCAGAGTTTACTCAGGTAAGATTGAAACAGGTTCTTACGTTCTTAACAGTTCAAGAGATTCTAAGGAAAGACTTGGTCGTATCCTTCAGATGCACGCGAACTCACGTAAGGATATAGAAGTTGTTTACAGCGGTGATATCGCTGCAGCAGTTGGTCTTAAGAATACAGGTACAGGTGACACCCTTTGTGCAGATAATGCACCTATCATTCTCGAATCAATGGAATTCCCTGAACCCGTTATCCGTGTAGCAATCGAGCCTAAGACTAAAGCAGGTCAGGAAAAGATGGGTATCGCTCTTGCAAAGCTTGCAGAAGAAGATCCCACATTCAAGACTTATACAGATGAAGAAACAGGTCAGACAATTATCGCTGGTATGGGTGAACTCCATCTTGAAATCATAGTTGACCGTCTTCTTCGTGAATTCAAGGTAGAGGCTAATGTTGGTAAGCCTCAGGTATCTTACCGTGAAACAATCCGTAAGACAGTTGATCAGGATCACAAGTACGCTCGTCAGAGTGGTGGTAAGGGTCAGTACGGTCACGTTAAGATTACTCTTGAACCCCTTGAAGCAGGTGCAGGTTACGAATTCGTTAACAAGATTGTCGGCGGTGCTATTCCCAAGGAATACATTCCCGCTGTTGACCAGGGTATTCAGGGCGCTATGCAGTCAGGTGTACTTGCAGGTTACAACGTTGTTGACGTTCGTGTAACACTTTACGATGGTTCTTACCACGAAGTTGACTCTTCTGAAATGGCGTTCAAGATTGCCGCTTCTATGGCATTCAAGGAAGCTTGCAGAAAGGCTGACCCCGTTCTTAAAGAACCAATCATGCAGGTTGACGTAAATGTTCCCGAGGAATACATGGGCGACGTAATTGGTGACCTTTCTTCACGCCGTGGTCAGATCCAGGGTATGGAAGCAAGAAACGGCAGCCAGGCAATCGGCGCTTACGTTCCGCTTTCTGAAATGTTCGGCTATGCAACAGACCTTCGTAGTAATACACAGGGTCGTGGTAGCTATTCTATGAGCCCCTCACATTACGAGGAAGTTCCCAAGAGCATTATGGACGAGGTTATTTCTCT
>CAYLPQ010000141.1:0-1943 GCA_964385605.1 uncultured Oscillospiraceae bacterium
CAATCGTAATTTTTTATGTAGACAACCATGTGTCTCATTGATTTCCTATAATAAATCTACAAGAGATTGGAGGGATAGACATGGAAAATACAAAGCAGTACCGAGTTCTTGAAATTTTCTTTCGTGGATTGCGAGGTGAAGACCTCTCTATTCAAGAACTGGCGAATGAATATAACGTATCAACCAAGAGCATTACCCGCAGCATCAATGAACTGAAGAACTTTCTTGCAGATCACAGAGAGCTTGTAGGCAACACGGAACTTCAGTATTCCTATAGCGACAAATGCTACCGCCTTTATATGGATGAGTTTCTTTCTAACAAGGAACTGTTCTCGTTGGTCGAGGTAATGATCGGTGCAAGAGCTTTTTCCAAAATGGAGCTTTTGACCTTGGTTGATAAACTGAAAAAGTTCACCACGCCGGAAGATCGTCCCAAGATGAACGAGCTGATTCGCAAGGAACTGTACCACTATCCCGAAGTCAATCACGATTGCGAAAGCGTACAGGACAACCTTTGGAAACTTGTAAACTGCATTACAGAGCGCAAAGAAATCAGCATCGAGTATTATCGAATGGATCGCAAATGGGTTACACACCGTCTGCGCCCTGCCACAGTTATGTTTGCTGATTACTACTTTTATCTGATTGCATTTCTCACCGAGGGTAAGACCGAAAAGCCCTACTACTTCCGCATTGACCGCATCAAACAGATCACAATTCACAGAAAGAAGTATGATGCCTATGATGCACCGGACTTTGACGAAGGTCTTCTGCGCAAGAGAAGTCTTTTTATGTGGCCTGGTAAGCTGCGGACGATTCGCTTTGAGTTTAGTGGCCCCTCTGTGCAGGCTGTGTTGGACAAGCTACCCACGGCGAAGATCATTGAGCGACTTGGCGGCAATAAGTATCTTATCGAAGCCGAGGTCTACGGCGACGGAATTAAGATGTGGATGTTGAGCCAAGGTGCTTGGGTGAAGGTAGTTTCACCAAAGGATTTTGTTGAAGAAATAAAATCAGCAATTCAGAAAATGCAAATGAATTATGAAACGTAACCTTTGAAAAAATGCGTATTTAGAGTATTTGCAGCAACTGTAAGTCAAGATGATGAGGAGGAATCCGATGAGTATAAAAGTCAAGCACTCCACAATCGTGGAATTACAGAAAACTGCAGACTTATACTATAAGCATTGCAAGAGAAACAAAATAACAATTAGCATTCCTGATACAATTACCAAGGGGAAATGGGCAGAAATAGTGGATCCTATCTTGGAAAGCCACAGGAATGAAATACCTAAAGGAGAATGCCTCTATTTTTTGTTTAGTGATACTGGCGATCTTTTATATATCGGCAAATCTGCAAAGGCATATAGCCGACTGCGAGCCCACCTCGTGAAAAAAAGCAAGAAAACAAAGTCAAAACTGGCGGATTTTCAGAACTATATTTTGAATGACAATAAAAAGAGCATTTCTTTTTGTGCGATTGCTATTGAGCCAAGCGGCTTAAATGCATATTTTGAGTCATATTTACAAAACAAATATAATCCCCCATGGGTACATAGAAGAAGTTAATTGATATAAAGGAGTTGAAAAATATGGCAATTCCCCCTCCATCTAAAAGATATAGACATCAAATGTTCTATTGTAAATACTGCGGAGCGAAAACTGTTCGCCCCATCGGCTCAGGTAAGCCTCTTCCGGGGCAATGCACTATCGAAAGCCAAAGACGCAAAGTGCCAACACCCCATATGTGGGTTTATAGCGCTAAGCTTCTGTAAGGAGGGATTTACATATGAGCAAATACGATTCCCTTCGCAAGAAAATGGACACTTCTACAGCAAAGATCAAATCCGGCACAAATAAGCTGACGGCAGTTAATACCGAAATGCGTCGAGTTGCAGAGGTTGCCCATAACGCAGAAGCAATCATTGATGATATTGATGCAC
>CAYLPQ010000142.1:0-1921 GCA_964385605.1 uncultured Oscillospiraceae bacterium
AGCAAAAATTCGCCTTTTAAACTGGTTTTAATTTCTGAGGCTTATAATTACTCTAAATTACCCCAAAAGTGTCTTAAAACTCGTTTGTGACCCCAATACGGGCGTTTGAGAAAATGCCGACAAACCCAGTAATAATGCGGGTTTGAGGGTATGTAGCAACAAGGTACAAAGTGGGTCTCCCTCGCGAATACGCATTGTACGGCGGATTTCCTTGGGTATAACCACACGACCGAGGTCGTCAATTCTTCTTACAATTCCTGTTGCTTTCATATATGAGTTGCTCCTTTTGTTTTGATTTACAGTCCTATTGTGTGCTAACAAGGAAATTTTTATGTAAAGAAAAATTTGGGAAATTATATTTACAAATTCCGAGGTAGTATGCTATAATTCACTTGTTGTTTGAAATAGCATATTTTTTACTTTGGAGGATTATACATATGGAAAAAATTTTCAAATTAAAGAAAAACGGAACCAATATCCGCACTGAAATTCTGGCAGGCATAACAACCTTTATGACAATGGCATATATCATTGCTCTGAATCCCAATATTCTCACCAACTTCGGCAATGACGGCGGAAGCGCACTCTGGAACGGAATTTTCCTTTCCACCTGTATTGCATCGGCAATAGCGATGTTTTGTATGGCATTTCTTGCCAACAAGCCTTTTGCACTTGCACCGGGAATGGGTCTTAACAACTTCTTCGCAGTTGTTGTGGGAAATATTGTAGCTCTTACCGGCACTTCATATATTCAGTCTTTCCATGCTGCACTTTGTATTATTCTGATTGAGGGTGTTGTATTCATTATCCTTTCAGTTCTTTCTGTAAGAGAAAAGATAGTCAATGCTATTCCCGAGGGTATCCGTATGAGCATCTCGCCTGCTATCGGTATGATGCTTATGAACATCGGACTAGGCTCAAATGCAGGCATCTACAATTCAGAAGGCACTCCTTTCTATGTTTTGAAAGACTTTTTCGGTTCTCTCACACCTTCCGTTATTCAGGGAAAGCTCGGAGATAATTATCCTGCAATGGTTCTTACTGTTGTCACTATGTTTATAGGATTGTTTATAATAATTATCCTCGACAAGAAAAAAGTAAAAGGTTCTGTTCTTATCGGAATGCTTTGTGCAAGTATTGTATACTGGGCAGGACAGGCAATCCTCTTTAAGGAAAATCCCTTTGCATCGCTCAAAACTGCAACTTTCCTTCCTCCCTTTGCGGATATGGCAGAAACAACACTTTTCAAGTTTGATTTTTCTACTCTTATGCAGATGGGTTGGTTTACGGTTATTACACTTGTTATTACTTTCTGTATGATAGATATGTTTGACACTATAGGCACTTTTGTCGGTGCAGCTTCCCGCGGAGGAATGCTTGATGAAAACGGCAATATGCCAAATATGAGGGAAGCTCTTATGTCTGATGCTGTGGGAACTATCGCCGGTGCTTGTACAGGCACATCCACAGTGACGACATTTGTTGAGTCTTCGGCAGGTATCGAACAAGGCGGCAGAACAGGTCTCACATCACTTACGACAGGTATACTGTTCCTTGCTTGTATCTTCATTGCACCTATAGCGGCGCTTATTCCGGCAGCGGCTACATCATCAGCTCTTATATATGTTGGTATTCTGATGATTTCCGGTCTTAAAAACATTGACTGGAACGATATAGACCAGGTTCTTCCCGCTGCAATAATGCTCATAACAATGCCTGTTTCCGGTTCAATAGGCCATGCAATAGGGCTTGCACTTATTTCCTATACGGTCATCAAGCTGTTATCGGGAAAGCCAAAAGAAGTCTCGGTGCTTACATACATAATTTCACTACTGTTCGTTCTTAAGTTTTTCCTTGTTGTATAATAAAAAGGGGCTGTAGCAAAACGATTTTTTAAATCGGGTTGACTACAGCCCTGTTT
>CAYLPQ010000143.1:0-1917 GCA_964385605.1 uncultured Oscillospiraceae bacterium
ATTTCGTTGAAAAGTTTTGCAACAACATCTTCCTTAGTAATGAAAGCTAATGCCTGACGCTTGTTGTTAAGGCTGTTATCCTTAGCGAGTGTAATATATTTCTCAGCCATAGCTCTAACTTCTTTAGCTCTGGTTACGGTGGTCTCAATTTTGCCGTTTTCAAGCAAATATGTTACCATCGCTCTGAGCATAGCAGTTCTATGGTCGCTAGTTCTTCCGAGTTTACGGGTTCCTGGCATTTATATTCACTCCTTATTCTTCCTCTTTTTTGAGGGTAAAGCCGAACGAAGCCAGCTTTGCTATAACCTCTTCAAGAGACTTATGACCGAGGTTCCTTACCTTCATCATATCTTCTTCAGATTTGCCGATAAGGTCCTCAACTGTGTTAATACCTGCACGCTTAAGGCAGTTAAAGCTACGAACTGATAAGTCAAGCTCATCAATTGTAAGGTCTAAAACCTTTTCCTTGGCGTTTTCGCTCTTTTCAGACATAATGCTTTCTGTTTCGCTAACGCCCTCAGAAAGATTAAGGAAAAGCTCAAAATGTTCAATCAAAATCTTTGCAGACATTGATACTGCAGCATCTGCTGCCATTGAGCCATCAGTCCATACCTCTAAAGTAAGCTTACCCTTATCGGTAACGTCGCCTACACGGGTATTGTCTACTGAAAAGTTTGCTTTTAATATAGGTGTATAAATTGAGTCAACTGGAATAACACCGATAACGTTCTGAGACAACTTGTTCTGCTCTGCAGAAACATAGCCTCTGCCCTTATCAAGAGTAATCTCCATATTAAGAGATGCACCCTCGTCAAGAGTTGCAATATGCATATCGGTATTAAGAATCTCAACCTCTGAATCAGCCTTAATAAAAGCAGCTGTTACATCACAAGGACCTTCTGCTTCAATGTAAACCTTCTTCTCTGTTTTAGAGTGAAGCTTTGCAATAAGACCTTTAAGATTAAGGATAATCTCTGTAACGTCTTCTTTTACTCCGGGAATTGTGGTAAATTCGTGAAGAACACCGTCAATCTTAACAGAGGTAACTGCAACACCGGGGAGTATGGAAAGAAGAACTCTTCTCATACTGTTACCAAGTGTAGTAGCATATCCTCTCTCAAGCGGCTCCATTACGAATTTGCCGTATTTACCGTCATCAGACAACTCGAGAGTTTCAATTCTGGGCTTTTCAATTTCTATCATTTAAAAGCTCCGTTTCTCCGTGCTTAATATTTTTACTCTAAATATCCAGACACGGTAGATATTTAGGTTACTAATCAGATTACTTAGAATAGAATTCTACGATAAGCTGTTCCTGAACAGGTGCTTCAATCTGCTCACGCTCGGGAAGGTTAACAACCTTAACAGATAACTGCTCACGGTTGATATCTAACCAAGTGGGAACAGGTCTTGCAGAGTTAGCTTCTACAACAGCCTTAATCTTTTCGCTCTGACGGCTCTTCTCACAAATAGATACTGTCTCGCCTGCTTTGAGCAAGTAAGAAGCAATATCAACACGGTGACCGTCAACTTCAAAATGGCCGTGACCAACAAGCTGTCTAGCTTCCGCTCTGGAAGAAGCAAAGCCTGCTCTGTAAACTACATTATCAAGACGGCTCTCAAGAATGCGGAGAAGGTTATCACCTGTGATACCCTGCTTTCTTTCAGCAATCTCAAAGTAATGATGGAACTGTTTTTCCTGAACACCGTAAAAACGTCTTGCAGTCTGCTTTGCGCGTAACTGTAAGCCATATTCAGATAATTTCTTTCTACCCTGTCCGTGCTGTCCGGGTGCATAACCGCGGATGCCTACGGAACATTTGTCAGAATAGCAGCGTTCGCCCTTTAAGAAAAGCTTCTGGCCTTCGCGGCGGCAAAGTCTGCAAACTGCACCGGTATATCTTGCCATCTGTTACA
>CAYLPQ010000144.1:0-1817 GCA_964385605.1 uncultured Oscillospiraceae bacterium
TTGAAGTTCGAGATGTTCACTATTCACATTACGGAAGAATGTGTCCTATCGAAACTCCTGAAGGCCCGAACATCGGTCTTATCAACTGTTTGTCAACATATGCGAAAATAAACAAATACGGATTTATGGAATCCCCTTACAGAAGAGTTGACAAGAAAACAAGAAAAATCACTGATGAAATAGAATATATGACAGCTGATGTAGAAGATAACTACATCGTTGCACAGGCTACCGAGCCTGTTGAAGACGGCTTTTTCAAAAACGAAAAGGTTACAGCCAGATACAGGGATCAGATTTTAGAGGTAAACAGAGACAAGGTTGACTATGTCGATGTTTCTCCGAAGCAGCTTGTATCTGTTGCTACTGCGATGATTCCGTTCTTGGAAAACGACGACGCTAACCGTGCGCTCATGGGTTCAAACATGCAGCGTCAGGCAGTACCGCTCTTAAAGCCGGACAGCCCGATTGTCGGAACAGGTATGGAATATAAGGCAGCTGTTGACTCGGGTGTTGTTGTAGTTGCTGATGTTGACGGTGTTGTTGCGTCAGTAAGTGCAGATAATGTTGTTGTAAATATAAAAGATTCAAATGAACAGAGAGTTTACGAGCTCATTAAGTTCAAGCGTTCAAACCAGTCTACCTGTATTAACCAGAGACCTGTTGTTAAAAAAGGTGACGAGGTTATAAAAGGAAAAACAGTTATTGCAGACGGTCCTTCAACAGATAAGGGTGAAACTGCTCTCGGTCAGAATGCTCTCATCGGCTTTATGACATGGGAAGGTTACAACTACGAGGACGCTGTTCTCATTAACGAAAGACTTGTAAGAGATGATGTTTATACATCTATCCATATAGAAAAATATGAAATCGAAGCAAGAGATACAAAGCTCGGGCCGGAAGAAATCACAAGAGATATTCCGAATGTCGGCGAGGACGCGCTCAAGGACCTTGACGAAAGAGGTATTATCCGCATAGGTGCTGAAGTTAAACCGGGCGATGTGCTTGTAGGTAAGGTTTCTCCTAAGGGTGAAACAGAGCTCACCAGCGAAGAAAGACTTCTTCGTGCAATTTTCGGTGAGAAAGCAAGAGAAGTTCGTGATACTTCGCTTCGTGTTCCTCATGGTGAATGTGGTACAATTGTTGAAGTAAATGTATTCACAAGAGAAAATGGTGACGAAATGTCTCCTGGCGTAAATATGATTGTAAGAATCCATATTGCTCAAAAGAGGAAAATTTCTGTCGGTGATAAGATGGCAGGTCGTCACGGTAACAAGGGTGTTATTTCAAGAGTGCTTCCTGAAGAGGATATGCCTTATTTGCCTGACGGAAGACCGCTTGATATCGTGCTCAACCCTCTCGGCGTTCCTTCTCGTATGAATATCGGTCAGGTGCTTGAAGTTCACTTGGGTATGGCTGCAAAGACGCTTGGCTGGAAAATAGCAACACCTGCATTTGATGGTGCTGTGGAAAATGATATCGTAGATTGCTTTGAGCAGGCAAACCTTGTGTTACCTGAAGGTGAGCATATAGGATATAACGAAGAGAAGCTTCCTGAATACGAAGCTGCAAAAGCTGAATATGAAAAACTCAAAAAAGATTTTGATAAGAAAAAATCAAAGCTTACTGCTGAAGAAGTTGAAAAGCTTGAAGCTGAGCTTGAGCTTAAGGAAATCAAATTGAAAGACCTTAAGGGCGAGGTTTATGATGGTAAGACAGTTCTTTACGACGGAAGAACAGGCGAGCCTTTCGATCACCGTGTAACTGTTGGTTATATGTACTTCTTAAAACTCCATCACCTTGTTGATGATAAAATTCAT
>CAYLPQ010000145.1:0-1779 GCA_964385605.1 uncultured Oscillospiraceae bacterium
TTCATTTCTATTTGTGCTGACGCTTTTGCGGCAGAATGGAGATTACTATGAAAATAGCTTTTTTTGATACAAAACCGTATGATAAGGAATCCTTTGAAAAGGTAAACAGTCATTATGGTACGGAAATAACATTTTATGAAACAAAGCTTAACGAAGACACAGCAAGTCTTGCAAAGGGCTTTGACGCGGTATGTGTCTTTGTCAATGATGCGGTAAATGCTACCGTAATAGACCGCCTGTGCCAATTTGGGGTGAAAATAATTGCCCTCCGATGTGCCGGGTTTAACAACGTGGATATGAAATATGCTTTCGGCAAAATCCACGTGTTAAGGGTGCCTGCATATTCTCCCTATGCAGTTGCAGAGCACGCAATCGCACTTTTGCTTACATCTATAAGACGTATTCACAAGGCTTATATCCGTACCCGTGACTTTAATTTCAGTTTAAATAATCTTACGGGGTTTGACCTGTACGGGAAAACTGTAGGTGTAGTCGGTACGGGTAAGATAGGCAGAGCCTTTATCAATATCTGCCGCGGCTTCGGTATGAATGTTCTTGCTTTTGACAAATTCCCTGCTGATGACCTTATGGAAGAAGGGGTGAAGTACGTTTCAATGGACCAAATGTTCCGGGAAAGTGACGTAATTTCCCTCCACTGTCCGCTGACGGAGGAAACATATCATATCATTGACGAAGCATCTATCGAAAAATGTAAAAAGGGTGTTGTTATCATAAATACCTCCCGCGGGGCTCTTGTTGACACACAGGCGCTTTTGGAGGGAATCAAATCACGAAAAGTTGGTGCGGCATGCCTTGATGTGTATGAGGAGGAGTCGGAGCTTTTCTTTGAGGACTTTTCGGGTCATATTCTTGAAGATGATATTCTTGCACGGCTTATCTCAATGCCCAATGTTATCGTAACGTCACACCAGGCATTTCTTACGGCGGAGGCTCTCGGAAATATTGCAGAAACAACACTTTCCAACCTGAAACAGTTTATGGAAAGCGGTCAGTGTGAAAACGAGCTTTGCTACAGAAACGGAACAGCAAAGGACTGTAAGGATGGCAAATGTTTTTAATAAAGGAGGAATCTGTGAAAGCAGGTTTCTTTTTCTTTATTAAATACCCTTTAAAATGTTGACAACAACGGCAAAAAAAGGTATAATATTATTTTGTAAAGGAGTGTTTACACATGGAAAAATTAGGGCTTAATGAAATCCGCGAAAGATATTTGAAATTTTTTGAAAGTAAAGGACATTTGAGACTGCCGTCATTCCCCCTTGTTCCGCAGAATGACAACAGTCTGCTTCTTATAAATGCAGGTATGGCACCTCTTAAGCCGTACTTCACCGGAAAGGAAATCCCTCCCAGAAAGAGAGTTACCACTTGTCAGAAGTGTATCAGAACTCCCGATATTGAACGTGTTGGTATTACTGCGCGCCACGGTACGTTCTTTGAAATGCTTGGTAACTTCTCATTTGGTGATTACTTCAAGCACGAGGCTACTGCGTGGGCATGGGAGTTCGTAACAAAGGACCTCGGTCTTCCCGAGGACAGAGTTTACATCACTGTGTATGAGGATGACGATGAAACTATCGAAATCTGGACAAAGGAAGTTGGTGTTGATCCCTCTCATATTTCAAGAATGGGTAAAGAGGACAACTTCTGGGAAATTGGTCAGGGTCCCTGCGGTCCCTGTAGTGAGCTTTACTTTGACAGAGGGGAAAAGTACGGTTGTGGAAGCCCCGACTGTAAAGTAGGCTGTGAGTGTGACAGATT
>CAYLPQ010000146.1:0-1698 GCA_964385605.1 uncultured Oscillospiraceae bacterium
CAAGCCTAAGGATGCAGGTACCGGCACATATATCCTGTGCCAGGAAACCTACCATAAGGAAAGCTATCTCAAGCTGCACCCCACGGGTCCCAAGCACGATTATGCTTATCATACAGAGGCTATGGACAGAGCTATGGAGGGCGGAATTGACGACGTTGGTCTGGGGGTGTTGTTCGGGCTTGAGCTTTACAAGTACGAATTTGCAGGTCTTCTGATGCACGCAGAACATCTTGAGGCTGTACACGGTGTAGGCCCCCACACAATCAGTGTGCCGAGAATCAAGCGCGCCGACGACATTGACCCCGACGTATTTGATAATGGTATTGATGACGATACCTTTGCAAAGATTTGCGCATTGATAAGAATTTCTACACCCTATACCGGTATGATTATCTCAACCCGTGAAAGTCAGGCTGTACGTGAAAAGGTTATCCGCCTTGGAGTATCGCAGATAAGCGGAGCTTCGAGAACATCTGTAGGCGGTTACACAGAGGAAGAACGTCCACACGACAGTGAACAGTTTGACGTATCCGACACAAGAACTCTTGACGAGGTTGTGAAGTGGCTGATGGAAATCGGCTATATTCCCTCTTTCTGTACTGCATGTTACCGCGAGGGCAGAACAGGCGACAGATTCATGTCGCTTTGTAAATCGGGACAGATTCAGAACTGCTGTCACCCCAATGCGCTGATGACATTGAAAGAATTTCTTATGGATTACGCATCTGAAGACACAAAGAAAATCGGTGAGGCGCTTATCCAGGCAGAGCTTGAGAATATTCCCAAAGCAAGAGTAAAAGAGATATGCAAAGATAATCTTGAAAAAATACAGAATGGAATAAGAGATTTCAGATTTTAAACGGAATTTAAAATAATACAGAATTAAAGAACGATAAAAAAGGGGGGTATAGAGAAACCGAGTTTCTTTATACCTCCTTTGGTTGTGAATAGGGAAAAATGCTTCAGAACGGACAAACAATTTGTGCAATGTAGGACAGGGGCTTGCTCCTGCCGAAAAAACGGAACGAGCAAGCCCGTTCCCTACTTTTATATGCCAATAGGTTTATCGGTATACATTTCTTCTATATAATTAAGTTCTTCTTTAATATCAAGATAAGGAGCAACAACTGAAAGCACCTGATTTGTAAAGGCTTCTGTTCCCATAGTTGTGTAGTAATGCACCGGGTCGGAGTGTGCCTCATTGGGAAGTGCTGTGGATACAGCATACAAATCGTTAACCTCAAAGCCGTACTTTTTCACAACGTCCACTGCTGCTTTGTTATATGCTTCAATTTCTTCATTATAGCGCTTGAAGTCTTTTCCCATTTCTTCTGAAATCACACTTGTATTAGTAGCAAATATAACCTTTGCATCAGGGCAAAGCTTTTTTATTCTGACACAGATACGGTCTATGTAATAAGCATACACCTCAATTGGAGTATGGGGCTCTTCCTCAAAAAGGCGAAGACAGTCCCACAGACCTGTGTTCCAGTGAATAACATCAATATCTGCATTTGTCTGTTCAAGATATTCGTGAAAATACCGAAGAACATATGATGCAAAACGGCAGTTTTCCTCGGGGAAGAATACATTTGCCTTTCCCTCAAGAGTTTTCTTTACTGATTTATCATAACCGAGACGGATTGAGTCGCCTATTAAAAGTAAATTTTTCATATTCATTACCTCCCGCATGTTAGT
>CAYLPQ010000147.1:0-1641 GCA_964385605.1 uncultured Oscillospiraceae bacterium
TATTATTTTGCCCTCTCACGCATGGATATGTAGTTAAGAATATATCTTGCAAAACAACTTATAATATTATATTATGGGATAGGTGTACGGAACTTATTAAAAACTACTGCAAGGATGCGGAGATTTTTTGCACCATCTGCAGTGCCACAGCTGACCGGCAGGCTCAGGCCTGTGAGCTTTCGAAACAGAGTGATGCGATGATTGTCGTTGGTGGCAAACATAGCTCGAATACTGTTAAGCTTTGTAATGTATGCAGTCCGAACTGTGATACATTTCATATCGAAAATGCTGCGGCTCTCGAAACACTTAACCTTGAAAAATACCGTAAAATAGGTATTACAGCCGGAGCTTCAACACCGGCTTACATAATTAAGGAGGTACAAACAAAAATGGCTGAACTCAAAAACACATTTGATGAAGACATTAATTTTGAAGAGGCTTTGGAGCAGTCCTTCAAAAAAATACATACAGGTGAAAGGGTAAAAGGTATTGTTGCAGCAATTAACTCAAATGAAGTTATTGTTGATGTCGGAACCAAGCACACAGGATATATTCCTTTTGACGAGTTGACTGATGATTCCTCGCTCAAGCCCTGTGATGTTGTTAAGGTTGGCGACGAAATTGACCTTGTTGTTATCAAAATCAATGATGCAGAAGGCATCGCAACACTTTCGAAGAAGAAGGTTGACGCTGCTCTCGGTATGGAAAAAATTGCCAAGTCCTATGATGACGGCGAGGCTATTGAGGGTATTGTGCAGAACGTTGTAAAAGGCGGACTTGTTGTTTCATGTCAGGGAGTTAGGGTATTTGTTCCTGCTTCGCAGTCTGGTCTTTCCAGAGAAGCTAATCTTGAAACTCTTCTCAAGAAGAAGGTTGAGCTCAAGGTTATTGAAATCAATGAGCAGAGAAACAGAGCTGTAGGCTCTATCAAAGCTGCAGAAAGAGAAAAGAAGAATGCTGAAAAGGCTGCATTCTGGGCAACGGCTGAAGTTGGCAAGGTTTATAAGGGTGAGGTTAAATCCATCACAAGCTACGGCGCTTTTGTAAATCTCGGCGGCACAGACGGTATGGTTCATATCTCAGAGCTTTCCTGGGGCAGAATCCGTCATCCCGAGGAGGTTGTCAAGGTAGGAGATGTTCTTGAAGTTTATATCAAGGATCTTGATGTTGAAAAGAACAGAATTTCTCTCGGATATAAGAAGGCTGAGGATAATCCTTGGGTTATCTTTGAAAACAAGTTTGCTGTTGATGATGTTGTAGACGCAACCGTTGTTTCTATTACACCTTTCGGCGCTTTTGCAAACATCATTGAAGGCATCGACGGTCTTATCCACATCTCACAGGTTTCTAACAAGAGAGTCGGTAATGTAAATGAAGCTCTTGAAATTGGCCAGTCTGTACAGGCTAAGATTGTTGAAATTGACATTGAAAAGAAGCGTGTTTCGCTTTCGATCCGTGCTCTTCTTGAAGAAGATGCTCAGGATGAGGAATATGCTGAAGAAGAAGCTGTAGAAGCAGATGATGCAGTTGAAGAAGCTGTTGACGAAGCTGCTGAATAAGGTTCTCATATAAAATACTACTCCTGCAATCTGAATATGGATTGCAGGAGTTTTTTGCTGTATAAAAATATCGGGTCTGCAT
>CAYLPQ010000148.1:0-1614 GCA_964385605.1 uncultured Oscillospiraceae bacterium
GGCAGTTCCAAGAATGGAAAGCAATGCAAGAAGCGGAACAGACGGAAGGAAAGAAAGGTGAAACTACTTAAGCAAACTAATGAGGTGCCATCAATCGATGGCACCTCATTTTATATATTCAATTAAGAGAGTTTTTCTTCGACTTCTTCTAATCGCTTTTTCAAGATTTGTTGGATGTTGTAGAACTTTTGTTGACAAAGGTTAAACTTATAATCGATTGCGAGTTTCCCTTCGGTAAGAATGTCGCCAGAAATAAACGAGTCTATGTAAGCTTCAACCTTTATCTCCCGAGAAGAAAGCTGTCCCTCTATTAATTTAAAATCCTCAACCGAGAGCTTCTCCCGAAGCACATTGATAGAATCTCGGATGCCTTCACCGTGTGTAGCTAACTGTTTTGCAAGATTAGTGCCCCGTTGTGATCTAGCTGTGTTTGCTAATTTAAGGATTTCTGTGAAGGTCGCAATAATCTTCTGCACTTCAACTAAAGATACATTTGTGTTTGCATACACCGTTAGTTGCTTGCTCTTTTTATAGTACTTAATGGACTTATACGCACCAATAAGAGATACTACTGTGCATATGGCACTTACAATCGTCAGAATAATATCAAACATACACATTATCCTCGTGTTTTCTTGTAGTATTGCAGTAACATGCAGGCATTCTCATATTCTGACGCGAGTTGATATGCATGATCTTCATCCCATGCAAATGAACCCATAACACCCAGAAATCCTGGATCCTTCTTTCCCCAGTAAGATTCATCCTGCAAAAAGTCAGCTAAGGTTGAATAGTCAAACATCATACCGTCATCTACGGTTTGGCAAATAAAATCAAACCAACGCTCTTGATCAGACGGATGCGAAGATCCTGTGGATTTATTTGCGCCATTACAAAACGCTTCCAACTTTTTAAGAGCTTTACTTGATATTACTGTCCTTGGATCGAACTCATCTGCACTTGGTTCGGTAATACTTATTTCATGATTAGATGCTTTATAAGGGACGATGATGTCTTCGTAGAACTTTTGGAGCACTGCATTGTATTCCTCAATGCTAAGCTGATTCTTTTCAAGAGGCACGATGTTTGTGACTTTCAGTTCACCTTGCAGGACATATTTTCCTGTTGAAATACATACACGAGCATTATCTACCTT
This sequence comes from uncultured Oscillospiraceae bacterium, assembly GCA_964385605.1. Lineage (GTDB taxonomy): Bacteria > Bacillota > Clostridia > UMGS1883 > UMGS1883 > UMGS1883. The sequence goes on from CAYLPQ010000148.1 coordinate 1,157, forward strand.
GTTTCCTAAATAATCGAAATAGATCCAAGATGAACTGTATCTGTCCTCGCGACCATATTCCCACTCTGAGGTAGTATACTTTCTTATTTCGCTTGTAAAATTCTGTAGCTGAGCGGAATCGCCTCTAAAGTAAAGCTCACGAAAAGTTTTCATATAATCCTCCTTATGTAGAGTAGTCGTACATTTTCTCTGCCTGGTATTCTTATTCTACACGTAAATGCTGCTTTTGACAATACAATTTGTTGGGAGCCATTTGGGATAATAATCCGAAACTCAACCCGCCTGCGTGAGCATCAACACTCATGCAGACGGTATTTTTTATTCTCTACCCAGCAGCCAGTCAACGGACACATTCAGAATGTCTGCCAGTGCATTCAGTTCAATATCGGATACGGGTCGCTTCTGACCTTCCAACAGAGAAAGGGCAGGCACACTCAGATCAACTCCGGCAAGCTGCA
>CAYLPQ010000149.1:0-1592 GCA_964385605.1 uncultured Oscillospiraceae bacterium
AAGGAATAGAAGGGAACGCCATAAACTGCCTTTACCGCCGTTTTTATATTGGTAGCAGAGGTTCCCATAATTTCCGAAGCCTGTTCAAGAGTTACACGCTCATTCATATTATCTGTGAGAAGCTTGCAAACCTCCTTTGCAAGCTTAACCTGATGCGGCGGAATAAGCCTTGTTTCTGATTCATCATCATTTTCAAACACACTTAAAAATAATAAAAGCTCCAAAATCTTTATTTTAAAATAGCCTTGCTGAATTTCCTTTGGCACTGTATAAAGTTCTGAATATATATGCTCAAAGGACTGATTTGACCTTGAAATAAAGTATGCCTTATCCCTGCAAAATCTTTCTATAATAGCGGTTGGCATAACATTCACATCACGAAGAAAGCAAGACAGGCACTTGGGAGCCTTGTCCACATCAATATGTATCGTAATGCCGTGATAATGTCCAAGTGGAAAATGAGCCTTGTTATCAAGCTCTGTTACTCTGACAATAAGCAAATCACCTGGTGAAACATAGCAAAAGTCATCACCTGCACGGCATTCCATTCGCCCCTCTCGACAATGGATAATATTAAAGGAATTTTTCCTTATGCTTCTCTTTAGTTCGGCAGTCTTTTGATGTATGTTGTGGTAAATAATTTGTATGCCGGGAAAGACTTCATTTTCGGTTGTGAAATTGTGATTTTTTGCATAAGTTCTCATAGATTTTCCTCAGACTACATTTTTTCAATACTGTATCCGTGTTTTTCAACGGCAGAAATAATCACAGCATCATCTATCTCTCTTTCCATAATCCTTACTCCTTAATTCCTATCACGGTAAATACCATTCTTGAAATCATTTCAGCCTTTTCAATCTTAAAGCCTGCCGATTTCATAATTTTTTGTATATCTTTAATTGAGTATGCCGCATAATCTCCGCCCTTAGCAAAATGGCGAAACATAAAGCTTGAAAGAAATCTGAAAATGTTATTACAACCCGTATCCGAAATTATGTATAATCCGCCTTTTTTTAGAACTCTGTATGCTTCTTGTATGGATTTTTCAGGTTCGGGATAATGATGAAAGCTCTGCACGCAAGTAACAACATCGAACTGTTCATCGGTATATGGCAGACTATCTGCTGAGCCTTCCGTCAGCACTACAGTATTATCAAATTTCATTTTTGCCATTTCAAGCATTTTGGGAGATATATCAATTCCGTGATATACTGCATTCTTTTGTTTCTTTAACAGGTCAATTAAATATCCTGTTCCGCAGCCTACGTCGAGCAATCTATCGTACTTAATACCCTTCAATTTTTTGGTAACATCTACGCAACTCTTTTTGGGAAGCTTGGAATAATATATTGTATTTGTTTCATCATATACAGCCGCCTGATTATCAAAATGTATCTTGCTTAAATTCTTAAAATCACGCATAATACCACCCTCCAAAGCGAATTAGTCTTTGCTAACTCATAAATATATTATATCTGAATAGTTTTAATTTGTCAATGCTGTCAGGGTGTTTTCAACAATATAAAACACATCTCAAAAATTAGATACAGAGAGAACAAGGCTGAAACAGAAAAATCCTGAAAGCCGCATAA
>CAYLPQ010000150.1:0-1535 GCA_964385605.1 uncultured Oscillospiraceae bacterium
ACTCACATATAAGCTCACTTAAGGAATTATTTGCAAGGCTTCTTGTTTTTTTACTTACAACAACATTTTCACTTAATATACTTCCGTTGCGTATGAGGCGTATAAGGAATTCTGTGAAATAGCATTGTAAAAGCTGGCTTGAACCAAAGGCATCTGCTGTAAATTTCAGATTATCTTTATTTTCATAATCATTTGGTATTTTACCGAGCGCATTTTTAGCCTCTTCAAGAAAAAGAGAAAGGAGAGTTTTTCCTGTTTTATCAAGAGTAAAGGTTTTACTTCTAAAAAACTTCATTGCATCGCTTTCACAAGTAAAGGATATAACAAGCATATTATTGGGCACATGGTTATCCGATATATGTGCATGGATTTCCATAGGTTCGTGGAAAATAGCCTGTCCCTGCTCTAAAGTGCAGCCTACCCCATTTGTGATGGCATTAACACTTCCGCTGTCCACATAAACCATCTCCCAGAAATTATGTTTTTCAGGAGCGTGAGAAAAATCTTTTCCAAATTCAAAATAGTAAATACTGTTAAAACCAGCTATTTCAATTTCATATTTTATACCTTGTGTTTCAAACATAGTGCCCTCCGCGAACAAAATGATAAATTTTACGAAATTATTGTTAAATACATATCATTAACTTAATTGTATAATAAAAGTATGACAAAGTCAATATTAACGGAGGTAATAAACTATGAATGTTCTTGCAATCGGTTGTCATCCTGATGACATTGAAATTTCTTGTTGCGGAACACTTGCAAAATGTGTTAAACGCGGTGATAAAGTTACCGTCTGCCATGTTGCAAACGGAAATATGGGACACGAAATTATTAAACCTGATGAGCTTCGTGATATGAGAGCAAAAGAGGCAAAAAGAGCAGGTGCTCTTGCAGGAATTGAGGTTGTAAGCCTTGATATCGGCGATTTGCTCCCCAACGGATGTGATATAGCTCAGCGTGATAAGGTTATGGAATTAATAAGAAAGGTTCAGCCTGATTTCATAATCACTCACAGTCCTACAGACTATATGCCTGACCACTTAGCTGTTTCAAAGCTTGTTTTTGATGCATCATTTGCCGCAAGTGTTCCACAGTACGGTACAGGTGGTAAAGCTGCAGTTGTTCCTATTTTCTATATGGACAATCTTGCAGGCATGAATTTTAATCCTACAGAATATGTAGATATAACTGATGAAATCGAGCTTAAAATAGAAATGCTTGAATGTCACGAAAGTCAGCTTAAATGGATGCGTGACCATGACCACATAGATTTTGCAGAATTTGTGCGTGTTTGCTCAAGATTTCGCGGACTTCAGTGTGGTGTTGGCTATGCAGAAGGCTTTACACAGGAGCTTGTATGGCCTAAGGTTGTTGCAAGGAGACTTCTGCCATGAAGAAAGTTGCATGTGTTGGAATTTTAGTTGCAGATGTAATTGTTGAAACTGTAACAAAGTATCCTGAAAAGGGTGTACTGGCTCCTGTTAATTCAATTACTATGCATAATGGCGGAAACGCAATGACCGCATCAATAA